>JANYLJ010000036.1 GCA_025357945.1 Gemmatimonadota bacterium | reverse complement strand
CGTTCAACCTGACGATGAACTCGTGTACCGACTACTGGTTCCCGGTCGAGTTCTATCACCAGTCGAACAACCTGCTGCAAAACAACACTTGGAACATCACCATGAACGCGACGCCTGTTGGCACGCACGCCATCTGGGCCTACCGCGACACGGCGACCTTCGGCGGCACCACGAGCGGACACCGCTTCTTCAACAACGTCGTGAACGTCAACGGCTCCGGCTCCATCGACCTCGGCCTGTCGCAGTCGGGCAGCCAGTCGGCATCCACCGGCGGCAACTACATCGGCTACAACACCATCTCGATCCAGACGCCAGCCAACGGCGCGTTCTACTGGCAGAACGGTGCGCGCGGCGACACGGTGGAGTTCAACGTCGTCAAGACGGGGACGGGCGGCATCCACAACGTCGCCATGTACAACTCATCGACGGCCTTCCAGAACACCATCGTGCGGCACAACACGTTCTATTCCAGCACGGCGACCGTGGTGGACATCGGCCCCTCGACGCCAGTGACCGGATCGCGCTTCTGCTCGAACATCTACTACGGCACGGCAGCCAATGGCGCAGGCTCCGAGAACACCATCATGCCCTCGGGCATGGCGCTGGATTCCGCCGGCGTCGTGTTCAATCCCGGCGGCTCGGCGGCATTCGGCTTCAAGGTGGGCGGCGTCACGGGCATCCCCGGTTCGGGCGGCGGCTACGGCACCGCTGGCAAGGCGCTCTGGGGCAGCCCCAGGTTCACGGACTCCACCTTCGCGTCGCTCAACACGGTGCTGCTCGGCGGCAGCTACGCCACGGGCGGCTCCTTGCAGGACGGCTTCGCGGGCGCGCTCGGCGTCACGGTCATCTCGGGCCACAGCGAAGTGGTGTCGGCGGCGACGCAGGTGTGGGCCAACCGCACCAGCATCGGCGTGCGCGTGTTCATCACGGGCGACGACGACTCCACCGCGGTCTGTCGCCTGTTCTATCGCCGATTCGGGACCACGGCGGCCTACGACTCCGGCATGGTCATGACGCGGCGCGTCGGCACCACGACGCACGCGGGCAAGCTCATGTTCCTGCGCGAGGGATGCACCTACCAACTCTACGTCGAGATCACCGATGGCGGCGTCAAGACGCTCACCCCGGTGCAGCAGTCGACCACGAGAAAGAAGCCCGTGCGCGGCGCGGGGCCGCTCGTCTGGGTCAACCCCAATGGCAACGACTCGCACACGGGCGCCGATTCGACCGCGGCGCACGCGCTCCTGACCGTGCAAGGCGGCGTCGATAAGCTCATCGGCATGGGCGTCTCGGGCGCAGGCGGGACCGTGATGCTCGCGCCGGGCACCTATTACGGCAAGGTGCTCATGCAGTATCAGGGCCAAGCGGCGCCGGACCTGCCCTATAGCATCGAATCGGCGACGACCGGAAACCCCGGAATCATCACGGGCAGCGGCATCACGGGCGGCATCCCGCAGCCCTCGTTCTCGCGCGTGGGCGCCACCACGGTCTACGCGGCCACATGGACACACAGCGACTCCATCGCGGGCGCGTTCAACGGCACGAATAGGTACCACCGCGTCACCACGTACACGGAACTCAATCAGCGCGCGGGCACGACGGTGGGCGGATCATGGAGCGCCATCCCGGTCTACATGCTCACCGCCGCCAAGGACACGCTCTACGTCAACGACGGCACCGTTGCGGTCCCCGCTGCATTCGACTTCGGCTACCTGCCCAACCTCGTGTGGCTACAGGTGCCCTACTGGCGTCTCTACGGCGTCACATTCACCAAGGCGGGCGGCAGCTTCGCATCGAACCAGGGCTATTGCGTCCGCGTCGGAGCGGGCGGCGTTCGGACCGCTGGCGCGTACCAGAACGGCAACGCCACCACCATCGACAAATGCCTGTTCCAGTACCCCTCGCGCGATTGCATCGTCGGCACGCCGGGGTCGGATTCCGTGATCGTGGATGTCTCTAGCTTCGCTGCGGGCACCAAGGCGCTCGGCTATGCCGCGACCAAGGGAACGGACGAGGAAACCTCTTGCATCACCATCGGCGGCGCGCTCTGGGACGTGAACAATAACACCATCACCAACGCCACCAACGCCATCAATGGCGCTGCGTCGCAGGCGGATTCCTCGTGTAACTCCGAGTGCGACATCCGCAGCAACACCATCACCCAATGCACCGACGACGCGGTGGAGCTTGAACTGGCGCACTGCATCAACACGGCGGTCACGTACAACGTCATCACGCGCTGCAACAACGGCGTCTCGATGGCACCCATCTGGAGCGGCCCCGAGTACGTGTTCTACAACCGCATCCGCAACTCGGAGGAAGGCGCGTTCAAGCTCGGCGAAGGCGGCGGCGTCCGCGGCAGCACTGGCTATGCGCTCATCGCCAACAACTCGGCGTACTCGAACGCACGGTTCCTCGCGGTGAACTCACCGGGAGGGTCGTGGCAGAACAAGCACTTCCGCAACAACATCCTCGTCTCGGGCGCGACCGATGCCGTCATCAACGGCGTCAACCCGGCGACCGTGACCACGGGGTTCCCGGACTCGACGGGCGCCTTCACGAACGACTTCAACTACGACTTGATCGACACCACGGCCACCGCGCGCGTGGCGATATGGACCAAGACGGACTTCTCGGCGACGCAGCCCTCGTCCTTCCCGGACATCCAGAATCGCTACGGGTGGGAGAAGAACGGCGTGCGTGCCCACGCGAGCTTCGCCGACAGCACGGCGGCCACGATCAGCGCCGGTTCGGCGGCGGGTCGCGCCGGGGTCCGCATCGCCGGGGTCAACTCCGACACTGCGGGCGTGCTGACCTACCACACGGCCCCCGACATCGGCGCCGTGCCGTTCTCGCCCGACAACATCCGCCCGGCCAAGACGCTCGACCTCACCGCGACGCTCGTGGGCGGTAAGGTGTTCATCCAGTGGACGAGTCCCGGCAACGACTCGCTCACGGGCAACTGTCCACAGAGCGCGCTGTTCATCGCCGACTCGCTCGGGCAAAAGTCCGCGCAGACCAACTGCGCGGGCATCACATTGAACGCCAGTGTGGGCAACTTCTACCTCGTGCCATCCCTGAACACGCCGCCCGGCGTCGTGCAGGCGACATCGGTGAACGTCACCGGCATCGGCTACACGTTCCCCAACACGCTGTTCCTGTCGATGCGCGGCTACGACGGCACGAACTTCGCCGGCCCGGGAAACTGCGTGACGGTCCGCGTCGCATCCATCACAATCGTCAAGCGTCATAGCTGGCTGTGGCGCACCATCCACCCGTTCGTTCGGAGGTAGCGCATGACGCTCATCGCGCAGTCTCGCCAGAAGTCCACGACGTTCAACGCGACGCTCGGCTCGCCGGGAACCGCTACCCTCGGCGTGATTGGTTCCGGCTCGGTCATGGTCGTCGATCAAATCCAAGCCACCTTCACGACCGGCGCAGCGGCAGACAACGTGAACGTGTTTCTTCTCGCCAACGACGGCGGCGGCGGATTCAATGTCGTCATGCTGGCGAAGTCGAGCTATGCGGCCGCCACGGCCGACACCATCGAGATCCAGTTCCCCAACGGTATGCCGCTGTGGCAAGTCTCGGCGTCGGGCGTCGTCCCGCCCACCCCGGTCGCGGATGCGGCACCGACCATCCAACTGACCTGCGACAGCAGTGGCGACGCGTCTGGCCTGACCGGACCGACGCTGCTGGTGCTTTGGCACCTCGAACCGCTGACCGCGCGCAGCCCCAAGCAATGAGCCAGTCGCTGTCCGTTCGCACGCTCGGGCCGCCGTACTTCGCGGCGGTCACGCAGAGCACGCTATCTGCCGCGTCGCTGCCCTTCGGCGTCGCGCAGGTCGTGCTGGAGTTCCGCGTCCTCGCGGCGCCCACACAGAGCGCGAGCGCGAGCGAGAACCACAAGCTGTTCTGCTTCGCCGATTGGGGTCCGGCACCCGCCATCTATTTCGCACTCGGAATCACGCCATCGGGGGCGCTCGCGCTCACGACGCCGGGCGGAACGAACCTGCTCACCGCGCCGGGGCGAATCGCCAGCGACGGCGCGTGGCACACGGCGACCGTCACCTACGACGGCGGCGCGGGCGACTTCACGAGCATCCTCGACGGCGACCCGCAAGTGATCGGAAACGACGGCGCGGGCGGCTTCCCGAACTCGGGGCGCTCGCAGCAGATCATCCTGTTCAACGGCAACGACGCGCTCACGAACATGCAGGCCGCCATCCGCGATTGCACAATCTTCGCCAACGGCTCGACCTGGGGCCTGCTCATCGAATACCCGTTCACCGAGAACGGTTCGCAGACGCTCACGCCGACGCTCACGGCGACGGTGGGCGCGCCGCCGCTACTCACGAACGGCGAGTCGGCGTACCTGCCGCTGCAACTCCAGTGGCTCGCGCCGCTGGGCTATGCGCCCGTGTGGGGCGCCGTGCCGAGCGGGGATGTCGCGCCCGCGTACACATGGGACTTGAACGTGGACTACCGCCGGCGTGAGCCGCCGGCCGTCTCTTATCGCCGGAGGGCATGATGGGCGTCCGCATCATCGAACTGTTCGACGACGCCGCCGGGGAACTGACCGACGCGGGGCGCTCGCGCATCGGCAACGACATCTGGTTGCAAATCTACAACCGCGCCATGCGCGACGTGTGTTCGCGCCACCCGGTCTACACGGTCATCGACGACTTCGACCTCTCGGCCATGCAGGGCGAGATGCCGTGGCCGGACCTCATGGTGCAGTGTACGGGCATCCAAGTGAGCGACACGCCTTCCGACGACACCTCGTTCCGCTGGCTCGGCGAGATGAACGAGGAACGCTTCCGCCAGAGCACGCAGCAGCGATACATGGATCAAGCGGTGCCGGACTACTACTCGCCCGAGGGCGCGAACCGCTTCTGGCTGTTCCCGCGGCCCACCGCCGACATCGCGGGCGGCGGCATCATCCACTACGCGACGATTCCCGATAAGGCGACGAGCGCGACGCTGACCGACTTCCCGCTTCCCATCTTCGCGCGCGACTACGTGGCGCAGCGCATGGTGTACTACGCGCACAAGCGCCTCAACGAGTACCAGGAGGCGCAGGCCAACAACACCGACTGGATGGAGCACGCCGCCGAGATTCGCGAACGCCTTGAGGACCGCACCGACGACGCGCGGCCCAAGATGCGGCCTTCGAGTTCGCACCTCGCCTCGCGGAGCTGGTGATGACCAACTACGGCGGCGGTGCGCGGCGCCGCGTGGTGAACCCGCTCGCGCAGTACTCCACCAAGAGCGAGATATTCAACTTCTCAGGCGGCATCATCGGTCAGATCAGCGACCGCATGAAGCGGCCGAACTGGCTCAAGTACGCGAACAACGTCATCTTCCGCCCGCTGGGCGGCATCTCGTCGCGGCCGGGTTCGCGCAACCTGACCACATGGGCCGGGCCGGGCAGCGCGTATCGCTGCAACACGCTCGCCAAGTGGTACGATCCGGCAGGCTCCGCGAGCAAGCTCATGGGCTTCTACAGCGACGGCGCGAACAACAAGATGTACCTGGTCGATGGCACGAGCGGCACGCTCCAGAGCCTACCGACCTCGCCCACGAGCGAAATCTATCAGCACGCCAACATCAACGGCCTATTGGTCATGGCGCAGCGCGGCGGCACGGACAAGCCCATCTTCTACAACGGCACCGTCTGGCTCTCCAGCGTGAGTCCCAAGCCGGGCGTCGCGCCCACGACCGCGCTGGTCGCGGGCGGCGCGGTGGACGCCGGAAACCACTATTACCGGATGCGCTGGGTCTACAAGAACGCATCCTCGCTCGCGGGGCCGGCGAGCGCCGCCGTGACTCCGGCCGCTGGCAACCTGACCGTGCGCTGCACCGTCATTCATCCGGGCGTTCCGAGGGCCGACTACATCGGCTGCCGCATCGAGCGCACCAAGCTCGGCGCGACGGCGGCCGGGCGCTGGTATGTCGTCGCGGACGTTCCCGCCGCGACCGCATCGTTCGACGACCTCCTGCCCGACGCGGCGCTCAACGTCGAGGCCGACGACGGCATCCACGCCGAACCCTCACACTTCGATGGCGTGCTCGGCTGGAACAACCGCTTGATCGGCTGGGACGCCCGCGCCATCTACGTCTCACAGGTGGTCGGCGACGCCGAGGAAACGGGCATCTTCAACTTCGACGGCGACCTCATCTATCCCGCCTACACCGACGACGGCGACCCCATCCAGTGCTGCGTGAAGTCGCAGGACACCGTGTTCGTCATCAAAACGCACAGCATGTTCATCCTTGAGGGCGATAACCCGAACAACTTCTTCCTGCGCCCGTTCCTCGACGGCACCGGGGCCATCGGCCCGCGTGCGGCCGCGGCGCTCGGCGGCGCCATCTACTTCCAGTCGCGTCGCGGCTGGGAGCGCCTGACCAAGAGCGGACTCGACACGCGGTTCTCCTACAGCCGCATGGGCCACTACTTCGAGACGGTGAACCTTGCGGCCGCCTCGCGCGCCGTGGTGCGCGTGGTGGAGAACGAGTACGTCATCTTCGCGTTCCCGGCGGCAGCGAGCACGGTCAACAACGAGATCGCGGTCTACGACCTTCGCATGAACAACTGGACGCACTGGACGCAGTGGGCGGGCCGCGACTTCCTCGTGCAGAAGGACGCCGCGTTCTCGAACGCCACGCTGCTGTTCGCCGACGAATCCAGCAAGAACGTCTACGCCGCGCTCGACGGACTGCTCGACGCGCGGGCGGCGGACAACTCGTCCGGCACCGCCATCCCGGTCTACATCGAGACGCCGCCCATCGACGACTTCACTCCGGACATGGAGAAGGAGTACCAGCGCGTCGAGTTCCAGCACCGGCTCGGCGCGGGCACGCTGGGCATCACGATCTCGTGCGACTCTGGCAAGCGCAGCGGCTCGGTGAGCCTGTCGCTGCTGCGGAACAACTCGCGCTGGGGCGCGGCGGCCACGGCCAACAAGACGCTTCGCTGGGGGCCGCTCTCGGCCGGAAGCATCGCGGCGGGCTATTCGGACAAGTGGGGCGCGAGCGGCTACGCGAATCCGTTTTCCGGCTTGCCCGAGGGGACGTGGGGGCGCGACTATGTGCTCAAGGCGACCGCAAACCTGACCAGCGCCTTCGAGGCGCGAGGATTCGTCATCGACATGGTGCTTCGGCCCAACCGGGGGTATTCGTAATGCCTATCACACTCACCAACGCCACGGCCGACAACGACGCTCTGGCGGCGGACTACAACGCGAACCTGCAATCGGTCCGCGACAAGTTCTCAGCGACCGCGAGCGTGGGCATCGGAAACGCCGACATCGCGACCGACGCGGGCATCGACGGCACCAAGCTCTCGACCACGAACCAGGTGCCCGAGGACCGGCTCCTGACCGACGCCGTGACCTCGCGCGTGCTCCGCAAGGACGCGGTGACGAGCGCGAATCGCGCGGTCACGAACGATCACGTTCAGGACGGCACGCTGACCAAGCGCGCACACACCAAGACGGTCGGCAGTTCGTTCTCGCGCGCCGAACTGGACCTGACCGTGCAATCGGTCGCGTTCAGCGGCTCCGTCGGCGTGGGGGCCGCGGTCATGTTGTTCCGCAAGACCGTCGGGCCGAACTATGCGTTCGGCCTCACGGGGTCAACGGCGACCATCACCGTCACACCATCGACCGCGCTTCCGACCGCGACCACGCTGGTCCTTGAGGCGCTAGTCGAGAACTTCACGCTGGTCGGAGCCATCGCAGCCGGCAACCTCATCATCATCAGCATCCCGCTCACATGAGCCGCGACCAGCGCAAGAGCGGGCGCGCGGTCAGCTTCGGGGCGTCCCCTGACGCGCTGCGGCAGGCGTCGGCGGGGGCGCTCGGGGACTCCAGCCTCCAGAAGC
>JANYLJ010000037.1 GCA_025357945.1 Gemmatimonadota bacterium | reverse complement strand
GAGCGGATGAAGCGCGAGTTCAAGGTCGAGGCCAATGTCGGCCGGCCGCAGGTCGCCTTCCGTGAGACGATCACCAAGCGTGTCGATGATGTCGAGGGGAAGTTCATTCGCCAGTCAGGCGGCAAGGGCCAGTACGGTCACGTCGTCATCAACATCATGCCGGGCGAAGTCGGCAAGGGATTCCAGTTCGTCGACAAGATCGTCGGCGGTACGGTCCCGCGCGAGTTCATCAAGCCGTCGGAAGCAGGCATGCGCGAGGCGTTGGAGAACGGCATCCTCGCTGGCTATCCGATGGTCGATGTGAAGGCGGAGCTGGTGTTCGGCTCGTACCACGACGTCGACTCGAGCGAAATGGCGTTCAAGATCGCCGGCTCGATGGCGATCAAGGAAGCAGCACGGCAGGCTGGCCCGATCATTCTAGAGCCGGTCATGAAGGTCGAAGTCGTCTGCCCCGAGGACTTCCTCGGATCGGTCATCGGCGACCTGTCCAGCCGTCGCGGCAAGATTGGCGGCATGACGCAGCGGGGCGAGTCGCAGGTTGTGGCGGCTGAAGTTCCGCTGGCGGAAATGTTCGGCTACTCGACGTCGCTGCGCAGTGCGACACAGGGCCGGGCCGCCTACACGATGGAATTCGATCATTACGAAGAAGTTCCGAAGTCAGTCGCGGAACAGATCATCACGAAGAACGCAGCAGCGAAGTAGCAGGGGCGCGCCCCGCGCGCCCGAGAATCGAATCGAATGGGAAACGGGCGCATGGGATGCGCCCAAACGATGGGAAACGGGTGCATGGGATGCGCCCCAACGGATTCACCGGAGATTGGGAAAATGGCAAAGGCGAAATTCGATCGAACCAAGCCGCACGTCAACGTTGGCACCATTGGCCACGTCGATCATGGCAAGACCACGCTGACGGCCGCGCTGACCAAGATCTCGGCCGACAAGGGCTTCGGTACGAAGTACATCCCGTACGACGCGGTGGCCAAGGCCTCCGAGTCGCAGGGCCGCCGCGACCCGACCAAGATCCTGACGATCGCGACCAGCCACGTCGAATACGAGACGGCGAAGCGCCATTATGCGCACGTCGATTGCCCGGGCCACGCCGACTACGTCAAGAACATGATCACCGGTGCGGCGCAGATGGACGGCGCCATCCTGGTGGTGAGCGCGGTGGACGGGCCGATGCCGCAGACGCGCGAGCACATTCTGCTGGCGCGCCAGGTCAACGTGCCGACCGTCGTGGTGTTCCTCAACAAGTGCGACCTGGTTGATGACACCGAACTGCTCGACCTGGTCGAGCTTGAAGTGCGTGAGTTGCTCAGCCAGTACAAGTATCCGGGTGACGATGCGCCGGTGATTCGCGGCAGCGCGATCAAGGCGATCGAAGGCGACGCCGGCTACATCGCCAAGCTCCAGGAGTTGTTCGATGCACTCGACAACTACATCCCGGAGCCGGTGCGTGAGACTGACAAGCCGTTCCTGATGCCGGTCGAGGATGTCTTCTCGATCACCGGTCGTGGCACGGTGGCGACGGGTCGTATCGAGCGTGGGCGCGTCAAGGTGGGCGAGGAAGTTCAACTGGTGGGTTTCGGCGCCGACAAGAAGGTCGTTGTCACGGGCGTCGAAATGTTCCGCAAGCTGCTCGACGAAGGCACCGCCGGCGACAATGTCGGTCTGTTGCTCCGTGGTATTGAAAAGAACGAAATCGAGCGCGGCATGGTGCTGGCGAAGCCGGGCAGCATTCCGCCGCATACCACGTTTGAAGCCGAAGTATACGTGCTGGGCAAGGACGAGGGCGGCCGTCACACGCCGTTCTTCAAGGGCTACCGCCCGCAGTTCTACTTCCGCACCACGGACGTGACCGGTGCAGTGGAATTGCCAGCGGGTGTCGAGATGGTGATGCCGGGCGACAACATCCAGATGACGATCGAGCTCGGTTCGCCGGTCGCGATGGATGCGGGTCTGCGCTTCGCGATCCGCGAAGGCGGCCGCACGGTGGGTGCCGGTGTGGTCACGAAGATTCTGAAGTAAGCAACGCGGCAGTGGCACGGGACGATCCCGCGCCATGATGAGCAACGTAGGGACGCAGCATGCTGCGCCCATACACGATACGTGAGGAGTACAGATGGCTGGTAAAATCCGGATCCGCCTGAAGGCGTTCGACCACGTGGTGCTGGACCAGGCCGCGGCGGACATCGTGCGCACGGCGGAAAAGACCGGGGCGCAGGTATCCGGTCCGATCCCGCTTCCGGTGAAGATGGAGCGGTGGACCGTGTTGCGCTCACCGCACGTCGACAAGAAGAGTCGCGAGCAGTTCGAGCTGCGCACGCACAAGCGCCTGCTCGACATTCACGACTCACGTCCCCAGACGATGGACGCGCTGACCAAGCTGGATCTTCCGGCTGGCGTGGACGTCGAGATCAAGGTCGAGTAGCCATGGCCACCGGACTCATTGGCCGCAAGCTCGGCATGACTCGCGTGTTCGCTGAGGACGGCACCGCCGTCCCGGTGACCGTCATCGAGGCCGGTCCCTGCCACGTGCTGCAAGTGCGTGAAACGCAGGCGCAGCTCGGCTGGGGCAGGAAGACGCCGATCCGTTCGTCGCGCGCTGCGCTGGGGCATGCGAAGGCCGCGGGACTCGACTTCGCGCCGCAGGTGGTGCGCTCGTTCCCGCTGGATGGGGCCGAACTGGCGCTGGGGTCCACGGTGACGGTGGAGATCTTCGCCGCGGGTGAGCGGGTCAAGGTCACCGGAACCACCAAGGGCCGCGGCTTTCAGGGCGTGGTGCACCGCTACGGCTTCCACGGTGGTCCGGGGTCGCACGGCAACACGCGTCACCGCAAGCCGGGGTCGATTGGCCCGGGCACCGACCCGTCGCGCGTGATCAAGGGCAAGAAGATGCCGGGTCACATGGGTGACGTGCGGCACACCGAGTTGGGCTTGACCATCATCAGGGTCGACGCCGAGCGGAACCTGCTGTTCGTGCGCGGCGCGATTCCGGGCTCGAAGAACGGCATCGTCACCGTCGCGAAGCAGGGGGGGAAGAGCCGCCATGATTAACGCACCGCATTATTCCGCGCGTGGTGCCAAGCACGCCCAGGCCTTTGCGCTGCCGGGCGACACGTTCGATGGCGTGGTCAACGAAAACGTGCTGCACCAGGCCGTCAAGGACTTCCTGGCGAACCAGCGGCAGGGGACTGCGAAGACCAAGACGCGCAGCTTCGTTTCGGGCGGCAACCAGAAGCCGTGGAAGCAGAAGGGCACCGGTCGCGCCCGCGCTGGGTCCAGCCGCTCCCCGGTCTGGGTTGGCGGTGGCACCGTGTTCGGTCCGATTCCGCGCGACTACCGGGCGGACACCAACAAGAAGGTGCGCCAGCTCGCCCGTCGCTCGGCGCTCAATGCCCGGGCCCGCGAGGGCATGGTCCATGTCGTCGACCCGTTCACGATGGACGCGCCGAAGACCAGCGCGTTGATGGCGCTGCTCGCCAAGCTTTCGCTGAGCGAGACGAAGACGCTGATTCTCACGGCGGGCTCGAAGCCGCCGGTGTACTTGAGTGGTCGCAACGTGCCGCACATCGAGGTGCTGCCGTTCACCGACGCGACGGCATACGACATCCTGCACGCGGACGCGCTGGTGATTGAGAGCGCGGCCCTCGGCGACGGGATCGCTGTAGCAGGTGATGCCGGGGACGCGGCACCGAAGCCGCGTGCCCACGCCGCCAAGCCGGCCGCAAAGAAGAGTGCGGTGAAGAAGGCCGCGGCGAAGGCCAGGAAGCCGGCGAAGGCCGCCAAGCCGAAGGCTGCGAAGAAGGCTCCGGCGAAGAAGCCGGCGAAGAAGAAGGGGAGCAAGTAATGGCCAACCTGCATCATGTGCTGGTGCGTCCGTTGATCACCGAGAAGAGCTCCGCGATGTGGCAGGATCGCAAGGAGTACGTCTTCGAGGTGCATCCGGAGGCGACCAAGGGACAGATCCGTGAGGCGCTGAAGCAGCTGTTCGGCGTGACCGTCATCAGCGTGCGCACCATGCAGATGCGGCGCAACGCGATGGTCCGCGGCCAGGCCCGCGGCGTCTCGGCGCGCTGGAAGAAGGCCGTCGTCACCCTCCGCCAAGGCGACTCCCTCGCCGTCTTCGAGAGCTGACCATGACCATTCGTCAATTCCGTCCGATGACCGCCGGCACGCGCTTCCGCTCCGTCTCGGGTTTCGACGAGATCACGCGAGGCACCCCGGAGAAGGCGTTGCTCGAGCCGATCAAGGGCTCGGGCGGACGCAACAATCAGGGCCACATCACGTCGCGCTACATCGGCGGTGGCCACAAGCGGATGTACCGGAAGATCGACTTCAAGCGCAACAAGTTCGGCGTTCCGGCCAAGGTATCGGAGATCGAGTACGACCCGAACCGCAACGCCCGCATCGCACTGCTGGTCTATGCCGACGGCGACAAGCGCTACATCCTTCACCCGGCCGGCCTGAAGCAGGGCGACACAGTCGTGAGCGGGCCGGGGAGCGATGTCCGCACCGGCAACACGCTGCCGCTCGGCGAGATGCCGCTCGGTACCATGGTGCATAACATCGAGCTCAAGATCGGCAAGGGCGGCGTCATGGCGCGCTCGGCCGGGCAGGGCGCCCAGGTCGTCGCGCGTGAGGGCGAGTACGTGACGCTGCGCCTGAAGTCCTCGGAGATGCGGTTGATCCACAACCGCTGCCTGGCGACCGTGGGCGAAGTGGGCAACGCGGAGCACGAGCTGTTGTCGATCGGCAAGGCGGGCAAGAGCCGCTGGCTGGGGCGGAGCCCGCACGTGCGCGGCGTGGCGATGAACCCGGTCGACCACCCGCTCGGCGGCGGTGAAGGGAAGACGTCGGGCGGCCGGCCGCCGGTGTCACCGTGGGGCAAGCCCGAAGGCACCAAGACCCGGAAGCGGAAGAAGGCTTCCAACCGACTCATCGTGCGCGGCCGTAAGCGCGGGAAGGCGACCCAGTAATGGCGCGGAGCATCCGAAAAGGCCCCTTCGTCCTGCAGTCCCTGATGGACAAGGTCGCCGGCATGAATTCGAAGAACGAGAAGAAGGTCATCAAGACCTGGAGCCGGGCGAGCACCATCCTGCCCGAATTCGTCGGCCACACCTTCGCGGTGCACAACGGCAACAAGTTCGTGCCGGTGTATGTGTCGGAGAACATGGTCGGTCACAAGCTCGGGGAATTTGCCCCGACGCGCCTGTTCCGCGGCCACAGCGGCAAGCTGGTGGCGGACAAGAAGGCGAAGGCGGTCTGATATGGAAGGACGCGCAATTCAGCGGTCGGTGCGGCAATCGTCACGCAAGATGCGGCTGGTCATGGACCTGATCCGCGGCAAGAACGTGAACGAGGCGTACGCGATCCTGCAGTTCAACAAGAAGCTGGCGGCGAAGCAGATCGCCAAGACGCTCAAGTCGGCCGTGTCCAACGCCCAGCAGCACGCCGAGCGCGCGAACGAGTCGCTGGACGTCGACCAGCTGATCGTGGTGGACGCCCAGGTGCAGATGGGATCGCCGCTGAAGCGGTTTACGGCGGCGGCGCAGGGGCGCGCCACGCCGATCCGCAAGCGGACCAGCCACGTCCATATCGCCGTGGCGACGAAGGGAGCGAAGTAATGGGTCAGAAGACGCATCCGGTCGGATTCCGGCTTGGCATCACCAAGCAATCGCTGTCGCGCTGGTACGCGTCGGCGAAGGACATGCCGACGTTGCTGGCCGAAGATCGCCTGATCCGCGATTACATCCAGAAGCGCCTCGGGCACGCGGCGATCGCCGAGGTGCACATCGAGCGCAAGCCGGGCAAGGTCACCGTGACGATTCACACCGGCCGGCCTGGCGTGGTCATCGGCAAGCGCGGTGCCGAGGTCGACAAGCTCCGCGAGGAGCTGGCCGTAGTGCTCGAGCGCCAGATGCATCTGACGCGCGAAGTCGCCGTGAATGTCGAGGAGATCAAGCGTCCCGAGCTGTCGGCCAAGCTGGTCGCCGACAACATCGCCGCCCAGCTGGAGCAGCGCATCTCGTTCCGCCGCGCCATGAAGCGCGCGGTGCAGAGTGCGATGCGGATGGGCGCGCAGGGCATCCGTGTCCGCGCGGCGGGCCGCCTCGGCGGCGCCGAGATCGCGCGCGTGGAAGGCTATCGCGAGGGACGCGTGCCGCTGCACACCTTGCGGGCGGACATCGATTATGCGACGGGCACCGCCAAGACCACCTACGGCACGATCGGCGTCAAGGTCTGGGTCTTCAAGGGTGAGATCGTCGACGATCTGAGCGGCCGTACCTACAGCACCGGAGCCTGACCACCATGATGGCACCGAAGCGGGTCAAGTTCCGCAAGACGTTCAAGGGCAAGACCAACGGCATCGCCACGCGCGGCAACACCGTCGCGTTCGGCGAATGGGGCGTGGTCTCGCTGGAGCCGGGTTGGGTCACCGCACGCCAGATCGAAGCGGCGCGCGTGGCGATGACGCGAGAGATGAAGCGTGGCGGCAAGGTGTGGATCCGGATCTTTCCGGACAAGCCGATCACCAAAAAGCCGGCCGAAACCCGCATGGGCAAGGGCAAGGGCAATCCCGAGGGCTGGGTCTGCGTCGTCAAGCCGGGCCGGGTGCTGTTCGAGGTGGATGGCATCGAGGAGCCGCTCGCCCGCAAGGCGCTCGCGCTCGCCGAAGCCAAGTTGCCGGTGAAGACGCGCATCATCCGGCGCGAGGAGATCTGAGCATGCTGACATCCAGCGATCTGCGTGAGCTGACCGTCGAGCAGCTCGACACCAAGCTCGCCGAGCTGCGGGAGGAGCGCTTCAAGCTGCGCTTCCGTTCCGCGACCGAGTCGATCGAGAATCCGATGCAGTTCCGCGCCCTGCGCCGGGACACCGCCCGGGTGTTGACCATCCTGGGCGAGAAGCGCCGCAAGGCATAAGGGAGATGGCCATGGCTGAAGAAACGACTGTTGCCGCTGCGGACCGCCTCGCGCGCAAGACGCGCACCGGCGTCGTGGTGAGCGACAAGATGCAGAAGACCGTCACCGTCCTGCTGGAGCGTCGTCTGGCGCACCCGAAGTACGGCAAGCAGGTGACGCGCAGCAAGAAGGTGAAAGCGCGCAACGACCATGACGCCAAGGCCGGCGACACGGTGCGCATCATGGAAACGCGCCCGGTGGCGAAGACCGTGCACTGGCGCACGCTCGAAGTCATCCTGCGGGCTCGCTAAGGTCCGGGAGAGTTCACGATGGTGCAACAGGAAACCATACTCAAGATCGCGGACAATTCCGGCGCCCGTAAGGCACTGGTCATCCGCGTCCTCGGCGGCTCGCGACGTCGCTACGCGTCGCTGGGCGACCGCGTCGTCGTCGCGATCAAGGACGCCATCCCGACCGGCCAGGTGAAGAAGGGCGAAGTGGCCAAGGCCGTCATCGTGCGGACGCGCAAGGAGGTCCGTCGCAAGGACGGCTCCTATATCCGGTTCGACGAGAACGCAGCCGTGCTCATCAACGATCAGGGCGAACCGCGGGCGACCCGCATCTTCGGTCCCGTCGCCCGCGAACTGCGCGAGAAGAAGTACATGAAGATCGTCTCGCTCGCGCCCGAGGTGCTCTGACATGAAGCCACTGGTCCACAAGAAGGCCAAGCGGCCGCGTCAGGGTGGGCGCGTGGAGCGCGAGAAGCTCCACATCACCAAGGGCGACACGGTGCAGGTGATTTCGGGCGACGACAAGCGCAAGCGCGGCGTTGTGCTGCGCGTGTTCCCGAAGACCGGCCGGGTGGCGGTCGACGGCGTGGCGCTGGCGAAGCGGCACCGTCGCGCGACCCAGAATACCGAGTCCGGTATCGTCACGTTCGCCGCTCCGATTCCGGCGTCGAAGGTGATGCTGATCGACCCGAAGTCGGGCGAGCCGACGCGCATTCGCCGGCAAAAGAACGCTGACGGCACGATCGAACGGATCGCGGTCAAGTCGGGCGTGGCAATTCCGAGGGTCAGGTAACGATGGCGAAGAACACGGACGAAGCCGCCGGCGAGAAGGCCGAAAAGAAGCCCGCGGCGCCGAAGCGGGAAGCGACGCCGAAGAAGGCCAAGAGCGGCGCGACGGCAGTCATGGCCACCGACGCGACGCCCAAGGCGAGCGTCGGCAAGCCGCGCATGCAACGGTTCTACGAGGACAGCGTCCGGGGCAGACTGGCGAAGCAGTTCGGGTTCCAGAACCCGCACCAGGTGCCGCGGATTACCAAGATCGTCCTCAACGTCGGCATGGGCGAGGCGGCGAAGACGCCGCGCCTGGTCGAATCGGCGGCTGAGGAACTGGCGATCATCACGGGCCAGAAGGCCGTGATCACCCGCGCCAAGAAGGCGATCGCAAACTTCGGGCTGCGGGCGGGGTTGCCGGTCGGCTGCGCGGTGACGCTGCGCGGCGTCCGGATGTATGAGTTCCTGGATCGGTTCATTCACCTCACGGTGCCGCGTATTCGCGACTTCCGTGGGCTGCCGAACAAGAGCTTCGACGGGCGGGGCAATTACACGTTCGGGATCAAGGAACAGACCATGTTCCCGGAGATCGACTTCGACAAGGTCGAGCAGCTGCACGGCATGGACATCACGCTGGTGACCAACGCCGGCCGCGACGATCTGGCCATGGCGCTGCTGCGGGAATTCGGCTGGCCATTCAAGGGTGAGACGCCGCACGCTTTGCGTGTGGCCTGAGGGAGACAGGACATCATGACGCACGGCATCACGAGGGATGGCAACGCATGAGCATGACAGATCCGGTCGCGGATATGCTGACCCGCATTCGCAACGCCTGTTCGGCAGGGCACAGGCGCGTGGACATTCCCGCGTCGAAGCTCAAGCACGAGTTGGCGAAGCTGTTGCGGGACAACCACTACATCGCCGACTACAAGATGCTGGCGGAGGGCCAGGCGGGAACGATCCGGCTCTACCTCAAGTATCACAACGAGTTGCCGGTGATTCGCGAGCTGCAGCGGGTGTCCTCGCCGGGATTGCGACGTTACGTCAAGTGTCGCGACATTCCGCGCGTCAAGAACGGGCTTGGCATGGCGATCGTCTCGACCCCCAAGGGGCTGATGACCGATCGCGAGGCGCGCACCGCGAATCTCGGCGGCGAGTTGCTCGCCGTGGTCTGGTAGGCGGCCACATGTCACGCATCGGCAAGAAACCGATCGCGCTGCCGGCAGGCGTCACCGCCACCGTCAACGGGAGCCAGGTCACCGTCAAGGGGCCCAAGGGCACGCTCACGCGTACCCTGCATTCCGATATGCGCCCAGCGCTCGACGGCAATACGCTGTCGGTCGGTCGCCCCAGCGACGAGACACGGCACAAGGCATTGCACGGCCTCTCGCGCACGCTCGTGGCCAACATGGTTGAAGGGGTCGCGACCGGATTCAAGAAGTCCCTCGAGATCCAGGGCGTCGGCTACAAAGCCGAGTCGAAGCCGTACGGCATCAACCTGGTCGTGGGGTATTCGCACCCGGTCGAGATCAAGGCACCGGAGGGGATCAAGCTCGTTGTCGAGACCCCGACCATGGTGCGCGTCGAAGGCATCAACAAGGAACTCGTTGGTCAGGTGGCGGCCGAAATCCGCAACGTCCGGCCGCCCGAGCCCTACAAGGGCAAGGGCATCCGCTACGTGGGTGAATTCGTCCGCCGCAAGGCCGGCAAGACGGGAGCGAAGTAATGCGTCCGATTCACAGACCGAAACTGCGCCAGGAGCGCCGCTATCGCCGTCACCTGCGAGTGCGGTTGCGCGTGGCCGGGGATGCCGAGCGTCCGCGCCTCGTGGTATATCGCTCGCTCAAGCACATCTACGCCCAGTTGGTCAACGATCAACTCGGTACCGCGTTGCTGGGAGTCACCGACACCAGCGAGGGGATCGCGGCGGCGGGTGAAGGCGGCAAGGTGGCGAAGGCCAAGGCGGTCGGCCAGCTGCTCGCGGCGAAAGCCAAGGCAGCCGGCATTACCAAGGTCGTCTTCGATCGCGCGGGATATCAGTATCACGGCCGTGTGAAGGCCGTCGCCGAGGGCGCCCGCGAGGGCGGATTGGAGTTCTAATGGCCGATGAAACAGGGGAAGCCAAGTCAACCGTGGATGCACCGGCGGCCGAAGCGCCGCGCCCCGAGCGTGAACGCACCGGCATGACGGGCAGCGGTGGCGGCGTCGGAACCCACGGCGGGCAGGGTGGCCGCGGTCGTGGTGGCCAGGGTGGCCGCGGTGGCCAGGGTGGCGGCGGTCGCGGTCGCGGCGGTCCGGGCGGCGGTCGTGGCGGCAATCGCCGCGACGAACGCGGCGACGGTGCCGCCGACTACGTCGAGAACGTCGTGTCGATCAACCGGGTAGCCAAGGTGGTCAAGGGCGGTCGCCGGTTCTCCTTTAACGCGCTCGTGGCAGTCGGCGACGGCAAGGGGAAGGTCGGCATGGCGAGCGGCAAGGCGAACGAAGTCGCTGAAGCCGTGCGCAAGGCGGTCGAGGCTGCCAAGCGGGCCATGGTCGAGATTCCCCGCACCGGGACGACGATTCCGCACGAGGTCATCGGCGAACACGGGGCGGGGCGGGTGCTCCTTAAACCTGCCGCCAGCGGGACCGGCGTCATCGCCGGTGGACCGGTGCGTGCCGTGCTCGAATGCGCCGGAATTTCTGATATTCTGACCAAGAGCCTCGGGTCCAACAACCCGCATAACATGGTGCGCGCAACGATGGCCGGCCTGCAATCGCTGGTCTCCGCCAAGCAGATCGCCCGCGAGCGCGGCATCGAAGTCGATCAGCTCGGCTACCGCGCGCGCCAGGAGGTTTGAGATGGGACGCAATCCAGTCGTGGGACGCCAGGGCCCCGCGCATCACGCGGCGGTGATCCCGGCCGAGGCCGAGGCGAAGCGGCTGACGGTGAAGCAACGCCGCTCCGGCATCGGGCATTCGGAGTCGATGAATCGCACGCTCAAGTCGCTCGGTCTCCGGCACTACCAGCAGGTGATCGAGATCGATAACACTGCCACGTCGCGTGGCATGTTGTTCAAGGTGCGTCACCTGGTTGACGTGACGCCGGTGAAGGGAAGCTGACATGGCAGACCAGAAAGATTCCGTCGAGCGGATCACGCTGTCGACGCTGCGTCCGGTGCCGGGATCGCACCGCAACCGCAAGCGCATCGGGCGTGGCCCGGGGTCGGGCACCGGCAAGACGTCGGGCAAGGGCCACAAAGGATCGAAGGCGCGCAGCGGTGGTGCCACCAATCCCGGCTTCGAAGGCGGCCAGATGCCGATGTACCGGCGGCTGCCGAAACGCGGCTTCACCAATCCGTTCAAGATCACCTACCTCGCGGTCAATCTCAGCGACCTCGAGCGAGTGACCGGCGACGAGGTGTCGCCCGAGAGCCTCTTCGCCGCAGGCATCCTGCACAAGGTGAGCGAGCCGGTCAAGCTGCTTGGTCACGGTGAGATCGGTCGCGCCCTTGTCGTCAAGGCGGGCATGCGCATCTCGGCGTCGGCCAAGGCGAAGATCGAGGCTGCGGGCGGCCGGGTCGAGGCCTGATGACGGCACCGCGCATTCCCTCGATTGATCCGGAACTGCGGGACAAGCTCCTTTTTACCGCTCTCGCCATCCTGATCTACCGCATCGGTGCGCACATCACGGCACCGACGGTTGACGTCACGGCGCTCTCGGACTTCATCAAGAACAACGCCGGCACCGGCACGGCGACGCTCTTCTCGATGTACGACGCCCTCGGTGGCGGCCTCTCCCGCTCGACCATTTTCGCGCTGGGGATCATGCCGTACATTTCGGCGTCGATCGTGTTCCAGCTCGGTGGCGGCGTCATTCCCACCATCGGCAAGATGCAGAAGGACGAGGAAGGCCGGAAGACGCTGACGCAATGGACCCGCTACCTCACGGTGGCGATCTCCTTTTCGCAGGCGTACACCTTCACGCTCTTCGTCGAGAGCATCCCGAACGCGATTCCGTATCCCGGCTTCCTGAGCCGCCTGATCATGGTAGCAACGCTGACGGTCGGCGCGATCTTCGTCATGTGGCTGGGCGAACAGATCACCGAGCGCGGGATCGGCAACGGCATGAGCATGCTGATCACGGTGTCGATCCTCGAGCGGGTCTGGCCGGCGGTCATTCAGGGGATCGGTTACGTCAAGGAAGGCGTCGTCGCGCCCACCGGCCTGGTGCTGCTGGCAGTGGTGCTGCTGGCAATGGTCGCCGCGGTCGTGGCGATGACCCTCGCGGCGCGGCGCATCCCGATCCAGATTCCGCGCAAGGTCATGGGCCGCGGGCGCATCCGCGAAGGGCAGAAGACGTACATCCCGGTCCGGCTGATCACCGCGGGCGTCATGCCGATCATCTTCGCGCAGACCGTCATCATCGTGCCCTCCACCGTGGCGCAGTTCACCCAGAATGAAACGCTGCAATCGATCACGAGCTTCCTCACACCGGGCGGCTGGCAGTACAACCTGCTGTTCGCCGTGATGATCGTGGTGTTCAGTTACTTCTACACGTCGATCGTGTTCAACTCGGTGGACCTGTCCGAGAACCTCAAGAAGCAGGGCGCCTTCATCCCTGGCGTGAAGCCGGGTGCGGCCACCGCCGACTACATCGACGGCGTGCTCGGGCGGATCACGCTGCCGGGATCCCTGTTCCTCGCCGTGGTCGCGATCGTGCCGATCAGCATGGCCAAGGCGGTCGGGATCACGCAGTTTGCTTTCGGCGGCACATCGCTGCTCATCGTGGTTGGTGTGCTCCTCGACACCATCGCGCAGATCGAACAGCATCGCCAGCTCCGGAAGTACGATGGCTTCATGAAGTCGGGCCGGATCAAGTTCCGCGGGCGGCAGAGTAGATTCGGGATGTAATCTCAGGGCTGTCATCCTGAGCGGAGTGAGCGCATGGCGCTCACGCAGTCGAAGGACCTCGGCACCACTCGCGAATGTTAGGTTGCTTCGCGTGGGTCCGGGGTCCTTCGACTTCGCAGCGGCTCCGCCGCCGCTTCGCCTAGCGTGACACAAGGGGACCGTAACTATGGACATTCTGCTGTTGGGCCCGCCAGGCGCCGGCAAGGGCACCCAGGGCGCCCTGCTCTCCCAGGCCCTGGGAAGCCCCAAGTTTTCCACCGGCGACCTGCTGCGCGACGCCGTCAAACAGGGCACACCGCTCGGTGTCGAGGCGCGCGCCGTGATGGAAGCCGGCCACCTGGTCAGCGACGAGATCATCCTCGGCGTGATCCGCGACGAGCTCGCCAAGCCGGTGTCCGCCCATGGCGTGATTTTCGATGGCGTGGTGCGCACGATTCCGCAGGCCGAAGGCGTGGCCGAGGTGCTGCAGGCGATGGGCCGGCAGATCGATACGGTGCTCTTCTTCGACGTGTCCGACGAGCACCTGCTGCGCCGCCTCGCGGCGCGACGCGACGTCGAGAGCCGCGCCGACGATGACCCGGCGGCGGTGGTGACTCGCCTCAAGGCATATCGCGAACAGACCGCTCCGGTGATCGCCTGGTACGCAGCCCACGGCGGGCTCACGCGCATCGACGCGGTCGGCACCGTCGCGGAGGTGTCGGATCGCGCGATGCGGGCGCTGGCGCGGGCGTGATCACCATCAAGTCAGCGCGCGAGATCGACACGATGGCCCGTGCCGGGCGCATCGTGTTCGACACCCTCGCCCTGATGCGGACCGTGGTTCGTCCGGGGATCACCACCGAAGATCTCGACCGCCAGGCCGAGGCATTCATTCGTTCGCACCGGGGTGCGACACCGTCGTTCAAGGGATTGTACGACTTCCCGAAGACCCTGTGCACGTCGATCGACGAGGAGATCGTCCACGGCATCCCGACCACGAAGCGCCTGCTACGCGAGGGCTCGATCGTCTCGGTGGATGTTGGCGTCTGCGTCGACGGCCTGCATGCCGATTCCGCCACGACGATCCCGGTCGGGGCGATCGCGGCGGATGTGCGGCGTTTGCTGGACGTGACGGAACGGTCACTCCACGCCGGCATTGCCACGGCACGCGCCGGAAATCACGTCGGCGACATCGGCCACGCGGTGCAGCGGGTCGCGGAGGCCGCCGGGTTCGGCGTGGTGCGCGAGCTGGTGGGACACGGCATCGGGACGCGGTTCCACGAGGAACCACAAATTCCCAACTTCGGCACGCCACGCCGCGGGCCGCAGCTCAAGCCGGGGATGACCCTCGCGATCGAGCCGATGATCACCATGGGCAACCCGGCGACCCGCACGCTCAAGGACAAGTGGACGGTGGTGACGCAGGATGGATCGCTATCAGCGCACTTCGAGCACACGATTGTCGTGACGGAGACGGGGCCGCGGATACTAACGATGTAGGATCTGTTGCATCAGCCACTCGTGCATCACCGGGTTTCCTGCCACGACGCCGCCGTGCTGCGCTCGCGCTGGCGCGCCATCGAGGTCCGTTACGACGCCACCCGCTTCCCGGATCAGGATGATGCCGGCCGCGGTATCCCACGGTGCCAGCGTCAGCTCCCAGAACGCGTCGAACTGCCCGGCCGCGACCGTGGCGAGGTCAATCGCCGCCGAGCCGGCTCGGCGCACGCCGGCGGTCGCCGGGAGGATCCGGGCGCACTGCTCGAGATACGCCGGTAGGTCGTCCGGCGTCTTGAACGGAAAACCGGTGCCGATCAATGCCTGGCCGGGGTCGGTCACGCTCGACACCGCGATGCGAGCGGGGCCACACCAGCTACCACCGTCGCGCCAGGCGGTATAGCGGCGATGGGTGGGCACCTGAAATACCGTCCCGGCGATAATGTCGCCGTCGACCACGGCCGCAATGGACACCGACCACCACGGATAGCCGTGCAGGAAGTTGGTGGTGCCGTCGAGCGGATCGACGATCCACACCAGTCCGTCGAGCGAGCCGCCTTCGGGGGTCAATTCCTCGCCCAGCACGCGGCCATCCGCCTCGGCCGACAGCAGGTCATCACGGATGCGACGCTCCGCCGTGCGATCGACGTCCGTGACGAAATCGTGGTGCCCCTTCACGGTCCACTGCGACGGATCGGGACGGGCGACGTTCAGCAAGTAGCCGGCGGCACGCGCGGCGGCTCGTTCGGCCAGTCGAGCCAACCTCGCGGCATCGGAGCGCGTATTGCCGCGCCCCAGACGGCCGGGTAGTTTGCCAGCAATGGCGCGAGTTTTCTCTGGCATTCAGCCCTCAGGTGAACTGCACATCGGTAACTGGCTCGGCGCCATCCGCAATTGGGTGGCGCTGCAGGATCAGCACGATTGCCTCTATTGCGTCGTCGATCAACACGCCATCACCGGCCAGTACGAGGTGACGTCGCTCGCCGAGCGCACCCTGCAGGCGGCGATCGGGCTCCTCGCCGCCGGCGTCGACCCGGATCGCGCGGTGCTCTTTGTGCAGAGCCACGTCCCGGCCCATGCGACGCTTGCATGGCTGTTGACGACCATCGCGCCGCTCGGCGAACTCGAACGGATGACGCAGTACAAGGATAAGGCGCAGCGCCTTGAATCGGTGCCGGCGGGACTCCTCTGCTATCCGATCCTGATGGCGGCCGACATCCTGCTCTACCGCGCCGAACAGGTGCCGGTCGGCGACGACCAGACGCAGCACCTCGAATTGACGCGGGAAATCGCCCGGCGCTGGAACAACCACTTCGGCGCAGGGACGGCATTTTTCCCCGAGCCGGAGCCGATCCTCTCCACGGCACCACGCATCGTCGGCCTCGATGGCCAGACGAAGATGTCGAAGAGCCTCGGCAACACGATCGCGATGACCGAGACTCCCGAACAGATCTGGGACAAGCTCCGTGGGGCGATGACCGATCCGGCCCGCAGGACCAGGAAGGACCCCGGGACGCCGGAGATCTGCAACCTGTACGCGTTGCACCGGCATTTTTCGCCGCCGGCCACTGTCGCAGAGGTGGCGCTCGAGTGTCGCACGGCGGGATGGGGCTGTATCGACTGCAAGCGGGTGCTCGCCGACAACATGATCGCGATGCTCGCGCCGCTGCGGCAACGATCCCTCGAGCTGGCGGCCCGCCCGGAACAGGTAGCCGAGATCCTCGGCGACGGCGCGGCGACGGCACGCCGTCGCGCGGCAGACACGATGGTTGAGGTCACCACACGCATGGGATTTCTCGCGGAGGCGCAATGATCAGTGCCAACTCGCCGATGCTGGCGCGAGTGTTGAAGGCGGCAGTCCTTCGCGGTGCGTCGGACGTCCACGCGAAGGCCGGCGATGTCTTCCGCGCCCGCATCGATGGCGAACTCGTGCCACTCACCAAGCAGCGCCTGACGCCCCAGCAGACGCGGGCACTCGCGGCGATGTTCGCCGGCATGGCTCCGCAGGATGCGCGGCTCGATACCCTTCGCGACCTGAATTGTTCGTGGGGTGTCGCCGGCGTCGGCCGCTTCCGGATCAACGTGCTCCGTCAGCGTTCGTCGTTCATGATCATCCTGCGCGTGATTCCGTTCTCGGTGCCAACGCCAGAAGGGCTGGGCCTCCCCGCTGCGGTGGCCGAGTTCGCCGAATCGCCCGATGGGCTGGTGCTGGTGTCGGGGCCCGGTGGGTCCGGGAAGACGTCGACCATCGCGGCCATGGTGCACCACATCAATCGCACCCAGCCACGCCACGTGGTGACGCTGGAGGATCCGATCGAATACCTCCATCGCGACCTGACCGGCTCGATTTCCCAGCGCGAGATCGGTACCGACACCGACGATGCGGCGAGCGGGTTGCAGGCCGCTCGTCGGCAGGATCCCAACGTGATCGTTATCAGCGACCTGCGTGACCCGGTGGCGATCGATCGCGCCATCCGTGCCGCCGAGTCGAGCTGCCTGGTGCTCGCCGCGCTCACGGCCCACGACGCTGCCGGCTGCCTTGTTCAGCTGATCGCCACGATGCTGCCCGAGGAGCGAGAGGTGGGTCGGGTCCGGCTCGCCAGCGCGCTGCGCGGGGTGATCGCCCAGCGGCTCGTGACGAAGGGGAAGAGTGGCGTCCGGCACGTGGTGGTGGAGTGGGTGGAGTCGACGCCGGCGATCCAGGATGCCATCGCGTCGGGCGCCGACGCGAGCGGGCTGCGCAAGGCGTTCGACCGGGCCGCGAAGGAAGGCAAGGCGAAACTCTTTCCCGCGGGACGCGACAGCGCATCCGAGGCATCGTGATGTTTGATCGCAAGCACAACTGCATCGTGGTCGTCGGCGCCCAGTGGGGCGACGAGGGGAAGGGGAAGCTGGTCGACGTGTTGGCAGAACAGGCCGACGTTGTCGTCCGCTATCAGGGCGGGGCCAACGCCGGTCACACCGTCGTGGTCGGCGAGCGGCAGGTCGTGTTGCACCAGATCCCTTCCGGCATCCTGCACCCGCGAGTACGGTGCGTGGTAGGGAATGGCGTGGTGCTCGATCCGGAGACGTTCTTCGGGGAGATCAAGGAATTGACCGCGCAGGGAATCGAGATCGCCGGGCGGCTGTTCGTGTCCGATCGGGCCCACGTGGTGCTTCCCTATCACAAGTTGCTGGATCAGGCGAGTGAGATGCAGCAGCAGATCGGCACGACGGGCCGCGGCATTGGTCCGGCCTACGAGGACAAGATCGGGCGGCGCGGTGTCCGGGTGACCGATCTGTGCCGCGGCCGCGGGGCACGGGAGTTCCTCGAGCCGCGGGTCGAACGCGCCAACGGGATGCTCCGCCTGATGGGCTCACCGGCCACGGCAGACCTCGATGAACATGTGGAGTTGTTCGGCCGGCTTGGCGCCAAGCTCCGGCCGCTCGCCACCGACACCGGGCTGCTGGTGCACCGGGCGCTGCGATCGGGGCAGCGGGTACTCCTGGAGGGCGCCCAGGGTGCGCTGCTCGATGTCGATCACGGCACCTACCCGTTCGTGACGTCGTCCAACACGACCGCCGGCGGCGCGGCGGTCGGCGCCGGCATCGGCCCCACGGAAATCGATGGCGTGTTGGGCGTCGTCAAGGCCTACACGACGCGCGTCGGCAACGGTCCGCTGCCGACCGAGGTCGCCGGCGATCTGCAAGCGCAGCTGCGTGACCTCGGCGGGGAATTCGGCGCCACCACCGGCCGGCCGCGGCGTTGCGGGTGGTTCGATGCCACCGTTGTCCGGTACTCGGTGCGGGTGAACGGGCTGACCGGGCTCGCCGTGACCAAGCTCGATGTGCTCGACACCTTCGAGGAGATCCCCGTCTGTGTCGGCTACCGCCTCGATGGGAGCGAGTGCGCCGAGGTGCCGAGTGATGTCGAGGCGCTCGATCGGGTGGAACCGGTCTACGAGGTGTTACCGGGGTGGCAGCGCACGACCGCAACCGCGCGTCGTCTCGCCGACTTGCCACCGGCGGCGCGGGCCTATCTCGACCGGCTCGAAGACCTGGCCGGGCAGCCGATTCGTTTTGTCAGCGTGGGGACCAGGCGGGATCAGATCATCGAAGTGTGACGGGAGCGACGAGAGACGCGCGAGACCAGCCCGTGAGGAACGATCTTCCCACTCAGGCTGGTCTCTCTCGTCTCTCGCCTCTCGTCTCTCGTTCTTACTGCGCTTGCAACCGGGTGAAGTAGCTCGCGATCCCGATGCTGTTCAGCCACACCGGATCGATCTCGTAGTACCGACTGGCGATGAAGCGCCCGGTGGTCGGGAAGTACGGCGGCGGATTGACCGCACCGCACTTGTCATACGTGTGCGCTTCGGCCCAGCCATAGTATCCGGGACCGTAGTACGTGGCATCGTCGACGCGGCCCTGGGCGAGCCCGCCTGTGATCCGGACGCAGCCGTTCACGGCGGTACCGCACGCCTGGGCGATCGCCGAGGCGTCCCACGACGCGTTGGCCGACGCGGGTTCCACGCTGCTGAAAATCGTGTAGTAGTTCCACGGCGATGTCACGCCTTCGCCGTACCAGTTGCCCGTGGTGGTACCACCGTCGCCGGCGGCGAGGAAGAACATGTTGTAGTTCGCGTCATTGGTGGCGTCGAACCCACCGTACACCTTGCTGTTGACATAAAATGGTGTCTGCAGGTTGTTGTCTTCGATGACCACGTCCTTGGTGGCGATGGCACCGAAGATGTCGCCGGTCGAGGAGCAGTTGGTTCCCGGCGGGTTCTGGTAGAGGAGGTCGCCGGCCATGACGATGTTGCCGGTCGCGAACACCGAGACGCGGCCGCGCAGGCGCCCGCTGAGTGCCACGTCACCGTTGACGTAGATCACGCCCTTGAAGCTCGGGTTCGCGCCGAGCGGGATCAGGTAGGACTTGTCGCCTGACCGCACCGTGGCGAGCGATGCCAGTGCGCCGGAGCGACGCTTTTTCCACCAGCCGAAATTATTGCTCGCCATCGGTGTGTTGGTGCTCAGCGAGTCCGGCGTCAACGTGTCGCCGGTGACCCAGGGGAAGAGGTGTGGGTCGGCGCCGAGGTAGCAGCGTCGGGTATTATTGGTGCTCAGCAGCGTGCGTACCGCAGTGAGCTGCGCCGCGGCACCGCCAGTGGTGCCCTGGTACACACTGTCGGCGTTGTAGAACTGAAGCGTACCGGTGCCGTTGATCCGCGTCGCGGCGCCGCAATTCCGTGAAATCGTGTTGGGGTCGTTCGCCTTCGTCACGCCGGCCGGCACGGACGGCCAGCGACGGCCGGTGGCATAGGCGAGGGCGGAATCGCTGGTATTTGCCGGTACCCAGACGCGCATGAAGCCTTCGTCCCAGTCGATCACGCCGTTGCCGTTGACGTCGATGGTGACGAACTCGATCCGCAGCCCCGGCTTGGTCGAGCCGTTGGTCAGCGAGGTCAGGTCGTAGTCGCCGCCGGCCGCGTCCGCGTTCTGGGCGTATTGCTGCATCAGTGCGATGCGCGCCGGCGTGGGCCACGGGATTGGTGGCACACCCGTCTTGTAGCCGAGCGTGTACCGCGCCGGACCTCCGGTGATCGAGCCGACGACGCTGACGGTGGAGGCGAACAGCGTGCCGCTGCCGCCACCGCAGCCGCTCTGGACGTTCAAACCACTGTTGGAGAAGAATGGCCCGTTGACCGACTCGCCGCAGCCGTACATCGCGCTGCCGCTCCAGTTGTTGATCGCGACGGCGAACTTCGACCAGGATTCTTGGGTCAGCAGCAAGCGCCGCACGGCGACCGCACCACGGGCGTCGCTGATCACTGAGAGTGCGCTGGCGAAATTGCTGCCGTACTGCCCGGCGGTCGCCGCACCACCGGTGCGGCCGCCGGTACGGCCGACATAGAGCGACAGGTTGATGCGCGGCAGCGTGCTGCCGAGCGCGTCCTTGACGGCGACGCTCGCCGCCAGCGTGGTGTAGCCGGTCGCCGGGAGCAACGAATCGAAGATGCCGCGATTGATCGAATCGCGGATCACTTCCAGGCCCCCGTCCGCCGAGGCTTGCAGCGACGCTTCTTTCGCGTTGTACCGCGTCGAGAGTTGGGCGCCGGACGCCAGCAGGACGCCGCCCAGCGCGATGCCGGCCACGGCGATCGAGACCAGCAGCGTCATGAACAGCGCCGCACCGCGGCGGTTTTGGATCAATGATGGGTGCGCCATGGGGTTCTCTTCCGGCTCAAGGACTCGGAGTGACGTTCAGGGTCGTGATCGACGATTCGCTTGGCGTGCAATCCTGCGCGGACACGCCGAACGTGTAGGGGACTCCCGGTGTGTTGCCGGCAATCATCTGCGTGTAGCTGGCTTGACCGGCGACGCGCCGAACTATCACGAGCGGGTCAGCCCAGGTCGTGGCGGCCTGCAGCTTCCGATAGAGGATGTATTGCAGCACGTCCTGCTCGCCGGCATCCTGATCGACCGACTTCGCCCAGGTCAGCCACAGCTTGCCGCTCCCCAACGCCGTATCGACGGCAACGAACGCTGTTGGCGCCAGCGGATTGCGGCCGCAGGCCGTCGGCATCGGAATACCGTTGTTCGGCACCTGCACCATGGTCTGCACGTCGCGGAACCGCTCGGCAGTGCCGGTCTGCCCGTTGGTGAACCGGATGTTGATGCGGACGGCGCGGACCGAGTCGGGCCGCGTGGCCGCCGCGGTGTCGACCGTCGTCGACGTCACGATGGTGCGCGTCAAGGGCAGGTTGCCCGACGGCTCAGTGATCAGGGTGTCCCCGGTGCTGAGCGTACGCCGCGCGAAGTATTCGAAAAACGGCTTGCCGCTCGGGTGGGCAAGGATGTTTCGCGCCACCAACACCGGCGTGCCATTGTTCACCCGCTGCCAGAGGATGTAGTCGTCGGTGCGCGAGGTCGACGCATCGGCCGCGAAATAAAAAATGTACGTTTCCGCCGGCGATGGAGCACCATTCCCGAGCAGGAAGTTGGCCGGAGGGTAGGTGTAGCTCGTGCCCGGAATGACAGACGAACTGGCGACGTCCCATGAAATCGTTTCGGCGACTGGCGCTTCGGCGTTGAAGTACGCTGCCCAGCGAGTACTGACCGTGTCCTGTTCGATGTAGTCGGTGTTGAAGGCCAGCACGCTGTTGTCGGCGTACACGAGCACCGGCTGCGTGTTCGGCACGCCGGCACCCATGGTGCGGATCACGCGTTGCGCCTCTTCCAGCGCCCCGCGGGCGTTCTGCATCATGTCGTAGCGCTGCTGGTTCGTGTCGAAGAAGCGGCTTTGCGACCGGAACAGCGAAAACCCGGCGCCCATCACCGCGGCGGTCATGGTGATGCCGATCAGCATTTCGACCAGCGTAAAACCGGTCCGGTCGGCCTGGCGAAACGTTGGGGTGCGCATCAGGGACTCGCGATGACGGAGGTGACGGCAACGGTGTCGGGCATGCCCGGATCGATCACCTTCACGGTGACCGTCGTGCGGTCGCGCGCTGGGGTGCCGGCCTGGTCGCGGACCACGTAGGTGAGTCGATGCATGCCGGGATAGTCCGGGAACCCTGTGGTGTCGGCGCCGGCCCCCGAGTTGTATCGGGCGACCAGCGACGTGTACTGCGGATCGGCACGCAGCAGCTGCAGGCGGTCGGCGGCGACGCCGGCCGCGACCACCCGCACCGAGGAGTTGCTCAGCGACTTGGCGAACCCGGCGGAGAACCGGGCGACGCCGGTCGCGAGCAACCCCAGGATGACGATGGCGATCAGGATCTCGATGATCGTGAAACCACGACGGTGAGGCATCAGTTGGCTCGCTTCCAGCTGCCGGAGGCGTAGGAGTACCACACGACGCGGCCGGTTGCCCGCGCGATGGACACGGCACGACAGTGCTTGCAACCAGGATCGGACCCAGGCCCGTGCAGATACAGCGTACCGCTCTTGTCAGCCGATCCATCGCGGTGGAACGTGACATTGGCAATCGTCGTCGGGTCTTCGGGCGATGGGACGTCGGGTGCGCTGGCCTTGCCAAAACTGAAGTTGTTGTCGAGGACCACGTAGCGCACCCGCTCGCCGCCGTTCGCCGCGCCGTCGTTGTTAGCGTCCTCGAGGACCATCATCCTGGTGCTGTCGGGGAAGGTGATCCGCATGTTCGACTGGAGCGACAGTGCCAGCCGCTGGGCCGTTGCCAGCTCGGCCATGGTGCCGCGACCAGCGGCATCAGCCCGGTACCGGGTCCAGTCCAGCCGAGTCATCGCAATCGCCGATAGGATGCCGATCATCACGATCACGAGCAGCATTTCGAGCAGGGTCACGCCAAGCGTTCCCGAGGCCGTGCGGCCGCGCGAAAGGCGGGGGGCGGGAGGAAGCGGCATTACCATAAGGTCAACCCAACCGGCAAGAAGCCTGCCGTCTCATTACGTTTTAGGCCCTGCGCGACCCTCTTCCACCCGGACCAGTATCGCCCAATGCCAGACCCTTCTGTAATGGACAAACTGGTCTCCCTGGCCAAGCGCCGGGGTTTCGTCTTTCAGTCCTCCGAGGTTTACGGGGGCCTTGGTTCAGTTTGGGACTACGGCCCCCTCGGCGTGGCGCTCAAGCGCAATATCAAGGATCGGTGGTGGCACTCCCTGGTCCAGGCGCGGGACGATATCGAGGGCCTCGACGCGGCCATCCTGATGCACCCCAGGGTCTGGGAGGCTTCCGGGCACGTCGCGGGGTTCGCCGACCCGATGGTCGATTGTCGGGCCTGCAAGGCCCGGTTTCGGGCCGATAAGTTGACTGATGCGCGCTGTCCACAAAAGCCGAGCAAGGTGCCGGGCGAGCACACCACATGCGACCTGACTGCGCCGCGCCAGTTCAACCTGATGTTCAAGACCTTCATGGGCCCGATGGAGGAGACCGCCTCGGTGGTCTACCTGCGGCCGGAGACTGCCCAGGGGATCTATGTCAACTATTTGAACGTCTTGAATTCGTCGCGCCAGAAGATTCCCTTCGGGATCGCCCAGATCGGCAAGGCGTTTCGCAACGAAATCACCCCGGGCAACTTCATCTTCCGGACCCGCGAGTTCGAGCAGATGGAGATGCAGTTCTTCGTCAAGCCGGGAACTGACGACGAGTGGTTCGAGCAGTGGCGTGTCATCCGTATGGCGTGGCATCAGGGGCTCGGGCTCGACCGGGCCAGGCTCCGGTGGCACCAGCACGCGGCCGGCGAATTGGCACACTATGCCAAGGCGGCCTACGACATCGAATACGAGTTTCCGTTCGGCTGGCAGGAGATCGAAGGCGTCCACAACCGCACCGATTTTGACCTCTCCCGTCACCAGGAGCACTCCGGCAAGAAGCTCGAGTACTTTGAACCGGCGAGCAACGAGCGTTACCTGCCGTACGTCGTCGAGACATCGGCCGGCGCGGATCGGGTCATGCTCGCGGTCATGGCCGACGCCTACCGCGAGGAAACGGTGGCAGATGAACTTCGCGTCGTGATGGGCTTTGCCCCACACGTGGCGCCGATCAAGGCGGCGGTGTTGCCGTTGATGAAGAAGGACGGCCAACCGGAGCTCGCGCTCGAACTGTACCATGACCTGCGGGCGAAGCTACCGGCGTTCTACGACGATGGCGGCGCGATCGGCCGCCGCTATCGTCGCCAGGATGAGATCGGCACGCCCTGGTGTATCACAATCGACCACGACACCGCGTCGCAGCGCAGTGTGACGATTCGTCATCGCGATTCGATGGCGCAGGATCGGGTGGGACTGGATCAGGTAAAAGGTTGGCTGATGGAAAGGCTGGGTTGACCATGGTCTTCGACACGACCACCACGCTCTCCGCCGCCGAAGTCTTCGCGCGTGCGAAGCGCTTCTTTGCCGAGCGGGTGCCGCACAGCGCCGCGTTCCCCGAGCGCGAGGGCCCGGGATACCTGGTGTTGCGCGGGCAGGGCGGCGAGGAAGTTGCGTTGGCGGTGTACCCCAAAGGCGGGGCGACGCATGTCCGCGGATCCACCCTCCTCTTTGACCAGGCAGTCGAGCGCTTCCTCTCGACGTTGCCGTCCGGGGAGCGTGTCGCGTGACGACCGAGGTGGCAGTGCGCGTCCGCGTCCTCGACGCGTGGGACGATGTCGTGATGCGGTTACCGGCCCTGACGCCGATCGCCGACGTGAAGCGGTGGGCGCTCGAGGCCGCCCATATCCCGGCCGATCCGGCCGGGTTCCTGGTCAAGTTTCGTGGCGCCGCGGTGCGGGATGAATCGCGATCACTGGCAGACGAGCGGGTGCCCAGCGACGGCGCGCTCATCGTGATGCGGCGCCGACGAGTGCCGGTGAGTTGACGCGGGATGCGCGCCTTCACCGGTCGATCCTGCCTCGCGCACAACCCGGGACCCGGTCACCCGGATCAACCGGCCCGGCTGGCCACTGTGCTCGAGTCGCTGCGCTCAGCCCCGGGGATCGACGTCGTGGCGGCGACGCCCGCGCCACTGGACGCAATCCTGGCGTGCCACGAGCGCAGCTATCTCGACCGTGCCAGAGCGATGAGCGCCGCCGGCGGTGGCGAACTGGGTACCGATACCACACTCAACGCTGATAGCTGGACGGCCGCACTCGGGGCGACCGGTGCCGCGCTGGCCGCCCTGGACTACGCGCTCGCCACTGGCGGTCACGCGTTCGCGGCAATCCGTCCGCCCGGTCATCATGCGCTGCATCATCGCGCGATGGGCTTCTGCATCGTGAACCATGTGGCCGTGCTCGCGCGCGAGGCGGTGCGGCGAGAACGCCAGCGCGTGTTGATCATCGATTGGGATGTCCACCACGGCAACGGTACCCAGGCGATGGTCGAGCACGATGCGGCGATCCGCTTTGTCTCACTGCACCAGTGGCCGTGGTACCCGGGTACTGGCGCGGCGGCTGAACGCGGCATCGGCAACTGCTTCAACCTGCCGATGTCGCCCGGCCTGCCGGCGCCCACCTACGTCAAAACGCTGTGGCGCGGGATCGAGCGAGCGACCGATGCCTGGCAGCCGGACGTCATCCTGATCTCTGCGGGATACGACGCCATGCTCGGCGACCCGCTGGGCGGCTTCACACTCGAGCCGACCGACTATGCCACGTGGGTCCACCGGCTCCGCGAACGCTTCGCGGATGTGCCCATCGTCGCCGTGATGGAAGGGGGCTATGCTCCGGCGCGGCTGGCGGCGGGGGTTGTGGCGACTGTGCAAGCGATGGAAGCCTGAAGCCTGTCATCCTGCGCGAAGGCGGCGAAGCCGCCGCAGTCGAAGGACCTCGGTTCCGCGCGATCGATCTGATCAGTTCGCCCGGTGCCGGGGTCCTTCGACTTCGCGCCCTTCGGGCGCTCCGCTCAGGATGACACTTCTTGGAGCTAGCTTTAGTCCATGCCCCTGCGCCTCACCACCGAACTCCTCACGCTCCACACTCGGCACCCGTTCATCATCGCCCGGGGCGGCCAGAGTGAATACCGCACGCTGATGGTGAAGATCACCGACGCGGACGGCATCGAAGGATGGGGCGAAGCCGCCGCAACCCGGTTCTACGGCGAGACTCGCGAAACGGTCGAGGCGGCCCTGGCCACCTACGCGCCGTTGCTCGGGGACGATCCGTTTCAGCTGGAGGCGATCGAGTCGCGGCTCGAAACAGCGTTGCAGCGGAACGCGGCGGCGCGGGTGGCGATCTCGACGGCGTTGCACGACCTGGTCGGCAAGCGTCTCGGCCTGCCGCTGTGGAAGTATTGGGGCCTCGATCGCGTCAAGGCGCCGCGGTCGACGTTCACGATCGGGATCGACACACCGGAGATGATCCGGCAGAAGGTGGCCGAGGCGGCCGAGTACCCGATTCTCAAGGTCAAGCTCGGCAGCGACGACGATATCGGCATCCTCCGCACCATGCGCGATGCGACCGATCGCGAACTCCGGGTCGATGCCAATTGTGGCTGGACGGCCGCGCATGCCGTTCGCATGCTGCCGGTACTCGAAGAGTTCGGCGTGACGGTGCTCGAACAGCCGGTGGCACCAGACGACCTCGACGGTCTGCGGCAGGTGCATCGGCGGGCGCGCATCCCGATCATTGCCGACGAAAGTTGCGTGACCGCGGCCGATATCCCGCGCCTGGTGGGGCGCGTCGACGGCATCAACATCAAGCTTGCCAAGTGCGGTTCGTTGCGTGAGGCGCTTCGGATGATCGCGATCGCCCGCGCCCACCAGCTGACGGTCATGGTTGGCTGCATGATTGAATCATCGCTCGGTATCACAGCCGCGGCGCATTTCACGCCGCTGGTCGATATCGTCGATCTCGACGGTGCCGCGCTGTTGCGCGATGATCCGTTCACTGGTGCGGCGATCGCCGGCGGGCAGGTCACGCTCCCCGACGCGCCGGGCCTGGGCGTCGTGCGACGATGACCGAGCGGTTCGCGCAGGTCGCGCTGCCGTTGCCGCTCCCTGATACCTACACGTACCGGATTCCTGATTCCCTCGCCGATCGCGCGCTCCCCGGGGCGCGCGTCGTCGTTCCGGTGCGGCGGCAGGAATGGATCGGGATCGTGACGGCGGTCGATGTGCCCGCGCCGGCGATGGCCGCGCGCGATATCCTCGCGACGCCGGACCCCGACGCCGCACTGCCCCAGGAACTGCTCGACCTGGCGCAGCAGCTGGCGCGGTACTACGGCGCACCGATCGGACTCGTCCTGCGCGTCATGCTCCCCGCCGCGCTCTGGGGTCACTCGACGATCGTGCTGAACGTGGTGCCCATCGGCCGGATGCGAGTGGGTGGCACGGCGGAGAAGCTGCTGGAATGGCTGCACGGTCGCGGCGGGCGTGCCACCGCGGTGGCCGCGGCCAGGGCATTCAAACGCCCGGTCTGGGATGTCGTCGATCGACTGCAGCGGGTTGGGGCACTCGACGTCGAGGTGATCGCACCGGACACCGGAGCTGGCACGGCGACGGTCCACGTAGCGGAGATCGCGGGGTCGCCGCTCTCCCTCATGGAGCGGGACAAACGATTCAGCCGCTCGCCGGCGCAGCGCACGTTGTATCAGGCCCTGGAAGAGCGCGGCGGTCGCTACCCCGTGCCTGAGCTGCTGGCCGCCACCGGTCGGGGACCTGGGCCCTTGCGGGCGTTGCAAGCAGCCGGCCTCGTCGCGATCGCGGAGCTGGCGGCGCCGCGCGACCCCTTTGCGGACCCGGTCGCACCGGCGCAACGTCTCGCATTGACGACCGATCAGGTCGCTGCGCTCGACGCATTGGCGGTCGTTCCCGCGGGCGGCGCCGCCCTCCTCTTCGGCGTGACCGGTTCAGGAAAGACACAGGTCTATCTCGAGCGCATCAAGCTGGCGCTCGAAGCGGGTCGCGGCGCCATCGTGCTGGTACCCGAGATTTCGCTGACACCGCAAACGGTCGGGCGGGTGCGCGCGATGTTCCCCGACCAGGTCGCCGTGCTGCACAGCGCGCTGTCCGATGGCGAACGCGCCGACGCCTGGCGGGCACTCCGCCGCGGGGAACGACGTATCGCCGTTGGTCCGCGTTCCGCCGTGTTCGCCCCGGTGCGGGATCTCGGCGTCATCGTGATCGACGAAGAACACGAAGCCAGTTACAAGAACAGCGAGACGCCACGCTACCATGCCCGCGATGTTGCCGCGATGCGCGGGCGCAACGAACACGCCACCGTGATCTTCGGCACCGCAACGCCTTCCCTGGAAACGTGGACCCGTGCGGTCCGCGCGGAACGGGTCGTGCCCCTGCCGAACCGTGTCGGCGCGCGGCCGATGCCAGCGGTCGAGGTCGTGGACCTGCGCCGCGAACCGCAAGTCGCCGGAGTGGCTGGCTTGCCATGGACGACCCGGATCGATGACGCGATGATCGGAACGCTCGCCGCTGGCAATCAAGCATTGCTGCTGCTCAATCGGCGGGGCTGGGCGGCGTTCGTGCAATGCACCGAGTGCGGCACGGTGGTGGAGTGCCCCAACTGCAGCATCTCGCTCACGGTCCACCGCCATCCCGACCGGTTGCGCTGTCACTACTGCGACCACCAGGCCGCGATGCCGGAGCGGTGCGCCGCGTGCGGCGGTGCCACGTCGCGCGCGGTCGGGGCAGGGACGCAGCAGCTCGAGCGGTTGGTGGCGGAGCGATTTCCCGAGGCACGGGTGGCGCGGATGGACCTGGATACCACTGGCAGCAAATGGTCGCACCACCGCATTCTTGGCCGCGTCGAGCGGGGCGAGGTGGATGTCCTGCTCGGGACGCAGATGATCGCCAAGGGGATCGACTTCCCGAACGTGACACTCGTGGGCGTCGTGGATGCCGACACATCGTTACACCTGCCGGACTTTCGCTCGGCGGAGCGCACCTTCCAGCTCATCGCCCAGGTCGCCGGGCGCGCCGGGCGCGGTCCCAAGGGTGGTCGCGTGCTGGTGCAGACCCGCCAACCCGATCATCCCGCCGTGGTGTTCGCGTCCCATCACGACGCCGTCGGGTTCCTTGCCGCCGAGAGCGAGTTGCGCCGCTCGCCGGCGTATCCACCCCACACGTCGCTGGTGCACGTCGTGCTCAGCGGTGAGGACCACGCCACCGTGACCGCACGCGCGGTCGCGCTCGCAGACTGGTGCGAGCGCAGCATTGCGCGCAACGGACTACCGTTGCTCCTGCTCGGCCCGGCGCCGTGCCCGATCGAACGGATCAAGGATCGCTGGCGGATGCACCTGATCCTCAAGGGGCCGACCCAGGCGATCGGGCGATGGGTGCGTGCGGTGGCACCGCGACTCGCGATGCCCAGAGGCGGTGTGCGCATCAGTGTCGACCGGGATCCGGTGTCGTTGATGTAACGAGAGGCGAGAGACGAGAAAAACCCTCGTCCTGAGCGGTGCAACATGATGGGTGACCACGCACTCGTCGTCGCCTGATCCGCCCCTACTGCTGCGGCTGCTGCATGCGGTGGTAATCCGGGCGGGGATCGGAAGGCGAGCGGGGTGTCACACCCTTCGGCACAGTTTTGCGACGCACCTGCTCGAGCGGGGGCAGGACATTCGCACGATTCAGGAGTTGCTGGGACACCGGGGCGTCACGGCGGCGATGTTGCACAGGCCGGTGCTGAATCGGGGGGGGCTGGGCGTGCAGCATCCGCTGGACCTGTTGCCCCGATCCGCCGCGGTGTTTCCCGATTCGGCTGCGAGGCGTGCCGGGCGAAGTGGGGAGGTATAATTGAGAGTTGGGCGGACGAGACAAGAGCAATCGCGTGGCCGGATACACATTCATGGGATCAATGATCATGCCTCCTCGTTTCATTGCGCAACAGTTGTCGCATCCCAAGGGGCTGCTAGGACGTGTCGTCGGCTACCTCATGAACAAACACAACGCGAAGATGAACGCGTTCGTCGTTGAGCAGCTCGAGTTGACCGCTACGGATCGCGTGCTCGATATCGGATTTGGAGGTGGCGCGGCGCTGCCGGCGCTGCTCGCGCGCGCCGGATTCGTCGGCGGCGTGGACCGCTCACGCGACATGGTGGAGGCGGCAAGAGCGCGGTTCGCCTGCAATGTTGCCTCCGGGCAGGCCGCCTTTCGGGAAGGAACAGTTGAAGCGCTACCCTTCGAAGGAGCCGCCTTCGGTAAGGTGTGTACCGTTAACACCGTTTATTTCTGGCATTCGCTCGACGCAGGCTTTGCGGAGATCCATCGGGTACTCGCGCCCGGCGGGCGCGTTGTCGTTGGCTTTCTGCCGAAGCAGCATATGGATCGCATGCAGATGCCGCCAGATATATTCACACCGCGTGCGACCGAGGACGTGACGACCGCAATCACGAGGGCGGGCTTCTCACGTGTGAGCATTGAGCGCCCGCAGCCAAGCACCGTTTGGAACGTTGTTGTTGCGAGCCGCTAACTACCCTGATCAGCCGCTGTGCACTGTATTGGGCACGCGCGCTTGGTGGCTCATCCTCTCGCTGCGTGGGACGACGCGAGCGCGAACGCCGCCCAACAAGGGCTTGCAGCCGCCACGGCCCGCCACTCTGCCGGGTCATGAAGTGTTGCCGTAAGCTTCCCCGTCAAGGACACAGTTCGTAAGTAGACTCTCATGCCGCGATGAGCCTCGGCAAATAGGTGCGAGGCGGCACGCCACCGAGGCTGCCATGCGGTCGCTCCGTGTTGTACATCTCCAGCCATTGCTCCGTCACGTCCCGCACCTGCGCCAGCGAGGTGAAGACCCAGGCGTCGAGCACTTCCGTGCGGTACGTCCGGTTGAAGCGCTCGATAAAGGCGTTCTGGTTCGGTTTCCCCGGCTGGATGTGATGGAGTCGCACGCCGTGTTCGTCGCACCAGGCGGCCAGCGCCGCCGCAATGAATTCCGGTCCGTTGTCGCACCGCAGCATCGCTGGCGTC
>JANYLJ010000010.1 GCA_025357945.1 Gemmatimonadota bacterium | reverse complement strand
CCCGCGCGAACTGTACCGGCCGCTGACGTCGAGCATGCTGGCGCTGGAATGGGTCGCCGGTGGGGGGCGACCGGTTCTGTTCCGCATCGTCTCCATCCTTATCTATATCGGTGCCGTTCTGGCGGTGTACCGGCTGGCGCGTCGGCTGGTCGACCCCGGCGCGGCATGGCTCGCGGCTGCGCTTTTTGCAATACACCCGGTCCACGTCGAGGCGGTGGCGGTGGCCGTGAACCAGGCTGAACTGGTGGTCGGGGCCCTCATGGCCCTGCTGGTCACCGCCTACATCGACCGCCGGCGTTCGTCCCAGCCGCTCACGCCGCGCTGGATGGTGGCGATGGCGCTTGCCTATTTCGCCGCGATGATGTTCAAGGAGCACGCCGTCCTCCTTCCCGTCCTGTTCGTCGCTGCCGAGATCACGATCATAGCTGACCCGCGACCATGGCGCCAGCGGATTGCCGCGCTGCGTCCGCTTTTCCTCACGCTGCTGCTCGCGGCAGTCTCGTACCTCGCGATCCGGGACGCGGCACTCGGCGGCGACACGAAGGGCAGTTTTTCCGCGGAAGCGCTTACGGGTCTGAGTATCGGCGGACGGGCGCTCACAATGTTGCGGGTGGTTCCGGAATGGGTCCGGCTCTTTGTCTGGCCGGCCCACCTCCAGGCCGACTATTCGCCGCAGGAGATCGTCGCCGCGACGCATTGGGGTGTCGCGCAGTCGCTCGGGACGTTGCTGCTCATCGCGGCGGTCTTGCTCGCGTGGGCCTGTCGGCGAAAACGGCCGGCCGTGACGTTCGGCGTGTTGTGGATCGGCGTGGGACTGGCATTGGTGAGCAATGTGCTCGTGGTGACGGGCATCGTGCTGGCAGAACGCACCCTCTTTCTGGCTACGATTGGCGTCGTCATCGCTGCTGCCGACCTGCTCTGGATCGCCGGCCGGTGGGTGTACGCTCAGGGATCGGTGGGCCGGATTGCCGCGGTTGCGTCTCTCGTGGCCTTGCTGGCGATGGGAGCCACCCGGAGCGCCTCGCGCCAACTCGTCTGGCGTGATCTGTCGAGTCTCTGGTATCAGACCGTGATCGATGCGCCGCTGAGTTATCGGGCGCAGCAAGCGTATGGAGCCGTCTTGTTCGAGGTCGGCATGGAGCGCAGTGGCGAACGCCACTATCAGCGGGCGATCGCGCTCTACCCCGATGCGTGGCCTCCGATGCTAGACTACGCCGACCTGCTCCGCCGGCGCGGTCACTGCGACGCCGCCTTGGTGTATTACAAGCGCGTCCTCGCAATCACGCCCCAGCAGTCGGGGGTACGAGCGTCCGAGGTGGCTTGCCTGGCGTATACGGGCAAGTATGCCCTGGCCGCCTCGGAGGCCAGGATCGGCGGCGGCTATGGCGTCCAGACCGGCACCTTCGGCGTATACCGGCAGATCGCCGACAGCGCGCTGCGAGTGCACGCGCCCCCCGGCAGCATCGTGCTACCGCCTCCGATCGACACGCTGCCGACACCGCGACCGTGAGATTCCCGCGCAGTACCGTGTACGTCGCGTTCGTGCTGGCGATCGCCGTGGCGATGGGACTGAGCCTGCGCAACGGCTTCGTTTACGACGACATCTTGGCGATCGTGCACAATGCTCGCGTCACCGATCCGGCCCAGTGGCATACCATCCCGCGATCGCCGTACTGGCTCGGTACGCTCTGGCGACCACTGACGGTCGCGCTGTACGCCGCACAGTGGCTGGCGGGAAATGGCGCGCCCTGGCTCTTCCATCTCACATCACTGTTTGGCTACCTCGCCGTTGCGGTGGTGCTGTACCGATTGCTCCAGCGACTCGGCGCCGATGACTTCGGTGCGGCGGCAGCGACGCTGCTCTTCCTGGTGCATCCGGTTCACGTTGAAGTCGTCGCGAATGTTGTCGGCCAAGCGGAAATCTGGGTGGCGCTGGCACTGGTCGCCGCGACGCTGGTGTACGTGCGAGCCCGACAGAACGGCACCGAACGCCGATCCCTCCCGGCACTCCTCGTGATCGTGGCCCTTGGCATCATGTCGAAGGAACAGGGATTCGTCGCACCACTCCTGCTCGGCGGCGCCGAATGGTTGTTGCTCGGAGAGAGGCAGGAGCCCTTGCGCGCGCGAATCCGGGTGGTCCTGCTGGTGACGGCGGTGGCAGTGCTCCTCTTTGTCATCCGCGGCACCCTGCTCAACAGCGCGGTGGGTGAAACGCCGGCGGTTGCGCTGCGCTCGCTCACACCGGTGGGGCGCGCGATCACCTTTCTCGGTGTGGTCCCCGAGTGGGCGCGCCTGGTCGTGTGGCCGCTTCATCTGCAAGCAGATTACGGACCGCCCGGGATTCCGATCGGCGGCCCGCTGACAGCGCGTCACTGGCTCGGCCTCGCAGTGCTGGCCGGATGGCTCGTGCTCTTCGTCCGCTACCGGCGGCGCGAGCCGGTCGCGGCCTTCGGACTGTTGTGGGCGGCAATCGCTCTGGCACCGGTGAGCAACCTGCTCACGCCGACCGGGATCGTCATGGCCGAGCGTGTGCTTTTCGTGCCGACGATCGGGTTTGCGATCACCGCGGCCGCACTTCTGCGCCGCCGCGAACGGAGCATGACGCGGAACGTTGTTCTCGCGGTGATCGTTGCGTGGGGGATCGTGCTGACCGTACGCAGTGCGACGCGCGTGCCGACGTGGAGCACCCAGGAGCGCTTCTTCACCGACATGACGATCGACGGCGCGCAGGCGTACCGTGGCTGGAAGGTGGCCGCGTCGTATTGGGATGACGCGCACGACCGTCCCCGCGCGATCGCCGACCTGAACCACGCCATCGATCTCTGGCCGCACGACCCCGAAGTATTCGAGCGGCTCGGCCAGATCCTGCGCCAGGACGGGCACTGCGACGCGGCGATCCCGGTGTTCACGGCCGGGCTGCGAGAAGATCCGACGACGGCATCGCTGCGGGCGAAATTGCTCGAGTGCCTGATCGTTGCGCGGAACTGGAGCGCCGCCGAGCAAACGGCGAGCGACGGCGTGGCATTGGGAGAAGAGGAATTCAGGGCCGAGCAAGCGCGGGTCCGGCGAATTCGGGCAGCGGATTCGACAGGCCGTTCGAGCCCGCCGGGCCACTAGCGTCGCGAACGAGCAACCGCGAACAGCGACGTCCCGGGCAACAGGCCCGCCACCGGAGCGAGGGCGACCATCTCGGCGCGCGCCACCAGATTGGCGAGCGCGTTAAGCGGCGCTGGCGGAATGCGTGGCGGGGCCGGCCGCGACCGGCGGACACGTTCGATCAGGCGGACCGCCAACTTGGCGGGAACGAGCGAATGAAAGAGATAGCGCATCCGGTCGACGGCGAGTCCGGCGGCGGCGAGATCGGCCGCGAGGTGTGATCGGGTGTAGCGGCGACGATGATGATTCAGGTCGTCGTGTGACGTCCAGAGCCACGGCAGCGCCGGGACGGTGACGAGCACCGCGCCGCCAGGAGCGAGCAGTGATCGGGCGAGCGCGAGTGCCGCGACCGGGTCGTCGAGATGCTCGATCACGTCGAGGAAGAGGATCACGTCGTAGCGACCGGCGATCGGCAACGGCGCCTGAAATGGTGTTACGTGAATCCGGCTTCGCCAAGGCCCGGCGGGGTCGAGCGTCGATGCGTCGGCCTCGATCCCCTCCACGTCACCGAACTCTGCCAGTGCGCCAAAGTGCACACCATCGCCACAGCCCACATCGAGGATACGGCCTCGCGGCATTCCCTGGCGCAGTCGCCGCACTTCGCGCATGATCGCGATTTCGCGTGCCCGCCACCACCAGTGCGAGCGCGCGATGGTC
>JANYLJ010000009.1 GCA_025357945.1 Gemmatimonadota bacterium | reverse complement strand
CCCGCGCGAACTGTACCGGCCGCTGACGTCGAGCATGCTGGCGCTGGAATGGGTCGCCGGTGGGGGGCGACCGGTTCTGTTCCGCATCGTCTCCATCCTTATCTATATCGGTGCCGTTCTGGCGGTGTACCGGCTGGCGCGCCGGCTCATTAATCCCGGCGCGGCGTGGCTGGCCGCAGCACTCTTTGCGGTGCACCCGGTCCATGTCGAAGCCGTGGCGGTGGCGATCAACCAGGCCGAGCTGGTCGTCGGGGCACTTCTGGCCCTGCTGGTCACCGCCTATATCGATCGCCGACGCGCGGCGGGACCGCTCCCACCACGCTGGATGTTGGGCGTGGCGATCGGCTACTTCGCCGCGATGTTGTTCAAGGAGCACGCGGTCCTCCTTCCGGCACTGATGGTGGTGGCCGAGCTCACGGTGATTGCCGATCCGCGGCCGTGGCGCGAACGCGCCGTGGCGCTGCGACCGTTCTTCCTCGTGCTGCTGCTCGCGGCAGTCTCGTACCTCGCGATCCGGGACGCGGCACTCGGCGGCGACACCAAGGGCAGTTTTACTGCGGAAGCGCTGACCGGCCTCGGGCCAGGCGGGCGGGCGCTCACGATGCTCGGTGTGGTGCCGGAATGGGCCCGGCTCTTTGTGTGGCCGGCGCACCTGCGGGCCGACTACTCGCCGCAGGAGATCGTCACCGCGACCCATTGGGGTGCGGCACAGTCACTCGGCGCGGCACTACTGGTCGCCGCCGCACTGCTGGCCTGGGCCTGCCGGCGGAAGCATCGGGCGGTCACGTTCGGAGTCCTGTGGACTGCCGTGGGGCTGGCGCTGGTGAGCAACGTGCTCGTGGCAACCGGGATCGTGCTGGCGGAACGCACGCTCTTCTTGGCCACGATCGGCGTGGTGATCGTCGGCGCGGACCTGCTCTGGCCGGCGGGGCGGTGGGTGTACGCTCAGGGACCGACGGGGCGGATCGCCGCAGTCACCGCTCTCGCAATCCTGCTCGGGATGGGCGCCACTCGAAGCGCGTCGCGCCAACTCGTCTGGCATGATCTCGCCACACTCTGGTACCAGACGATCGTCGACGCGCCGGAGAGTTACCGTGCCCAGCAGGCGTACGGGTCGGTGCTATTTCAGGTGGGGATGGAAGGGAGCGCGGAGAAGCACTACCAGAAGGCGATCGTACTGTATCCGAATGCATGGCCGCTACTGCTCGAGTACGCCGACAAGCTGCGTGAGCGTGGCCGATGCGATGCGGCACTGTTGTACTACACGAAGGTTCTGGAGCTCACGCCGCAGCAGTCCGGACCACGGGCATCCGAAGTGGCGTGTCTCGTGTATACTGGTGACTACGCGAAGGCATCAAGGGAGGCGCGAGTGGGCGCCGGATATGGTATTCAGACCGGCACGTTCGGCATCTACAAGTGGATCGCCGACAGCGCGTTGCGAGTGCATGCACCGATCGGCACCGTCAAGCTTCCACCGCCGATCGACACCGTGCCGACCCCACGACCGTGAAGTTGACACGCGGCGCGTGGCACGCGCTGTTCGCGATCGGCATCGCGCTCGCGATGGGGTTGAGCCTCCGCAACGGCTTCGTCTACGATGACGTCGCAGCCATCGTGAACAATCCACGGGTGACCGATCACGCCCAGTGGCACACCGTCCTCCGGTCGCCGTATTGGCTCGGCACGCTCTGGCGGCCGTTCACGGTCGCGTTGTTCGCCGCGCAGTGGCTCGTGGGACAGGGGTCGCCCTGGCTGTTTCATTTCACGTCGCTCCTGGCATACTTCGCCGTCGCGGTAATCCTGTTCCGGCTGCTCCAGCGACTGGGCGTCGACCAGAACATCGCGGGCGGCGCCGTACTTCTCTTCCTATTGCACCCGGTGCACGTCGAAGTCGTCGCGAACAGCGTGGGGCAAGCGGAACTCTGGACCACGCTCGCGCTCGTTACCGCGACCCTGGTCTACCTGCGTGCGCGCCAGACCGGAACGGAGCGGCGATGGCTCCCGGTACTCCTCTTCGTCGTCACCGTCGGCATCATGTCGAAGGAACAGGGATTCGTCGCACCGCTGCTACTTGGCGCCGCCGAATGGCTGTTGCTCGGCCAGGGCCGGCAGCCGGTGCGGGCGCGAATCCGCTTGCTCGTCCCGGTCACGGCGCTCACCGGACTGCTCTTCGTGGTGCGTGGCATACTGCTCAACAGCAGCATTGGCGAAACGCCCGCGGTCGCATTGCACGGGCTCGGGCCGGCCGGGCGTTTCGTCACATTTCTCGGCGTGATTCCCGAGTGGGCGCGCCTGGTCGTGTGGCCGATTCACCTTCAGGCCGACTACGGACCACCAGGCATCCCGATCGGCAGCGTGATGATGCTGCGTCACTGGCTTGGCTTCGCGCTGCTGACCGCGTTCGTCGTGCTCTTTGTCCACCACCGACGAGGTACGCCGGTCGCGGCGTTCGGACTTCTGTGGGCCGCGATTGCCGTGGCACCAGTGAGCAACCTGCTCACGCCGACCGGCATCGTCATGGCGGAGCGGGTGCTCTTCGCTCCGACGATCGGTCTCGCCATCGCGATGGCGGCGATTCTCCCGGCCGCGGCCACGAGACGGAGCGGTGGCGCCGTCCTTGCCGCAGTTGCCGTCGGATGGGGCGTGCTCCTGACGGTTCGCAGCGCCATGCGGGTACCGACCTGGAGCACACAGGAGCGGTTCTACACCGACATGGTCGTCGACGCCCCGATGGCGTACCGTGGCTGGCTGGTCGCCGCCAAGTACTGGGACGATGCGCATGATCACCCGCGCGCGATTGCCGAGCTGCAACGCGCGCAGGAACTGTGGCCGCACGACCATGGTGTGGCAGAGCGATTGGGGCAGATCTACCGACAAGACGGCCACTGTGACGCGGCGATTCCGGTGTTCACTGCCGGGTTGCGGGAAGATCCGAGCGCGTCATCGCTGCGGGCGAAGCTGGTCGAGTGCCTGATCGTGGCGCACGAGTGGGGTAAGGCCGGGCAAACGGCGAGTGACGGTGTGGCGCTGGGCCAGGAAGAGTTTCGCGCCGAGCAGGCGCGGGTGGGGCGATTTCGGGTGGCAGCGGATTCGGCCCGATGATCACCCTTCGGTGCGGTGCGCTCGGGGCTTGTGATGCACGGCAGGCGTCAGGGTGACCGGGCGACCGCGAGCAGCGATGTCCCGGGCAGCACCCGCGAAAGCGGCGCGAGGAGGAACATCTCGCCTGTGGCGATCATGCCGGCGATGGCGTTGAACGGCGCTGGCGGGACACGCGGTAGCGCGGGGCGGGATCGACGGACTCGCTCGATAACGCGGACCGCCAGTTTTGCCGGCACCAGCGAGTGAAAGAGATAGCGCATCCGTTCCAGCTCGAGCCCGGCCGCGGCGAAGTCGGCTGCGAGTGTCGAGCGGGTATACCGGCGGCGGTGATGATTCAGGTCGTCGTGTGACGTCCAGAGCCACGGCAGTGCCGGGACGGTGACCAGCACCGCACCCTGCGGCGCCAGCGCCGACCGGGCGAGTACCAGTGCGGCGACCGGATCATCGAGGTGTTCGATCACGTCGAGGAAGAGGATCAGGTCGAAGGGGCCGCGGATCGGCAATGGCGCCTGAAACGGCGCCACGTGGATCTGCTGCCGCCACCGGCCCGCCGGGTCGAGCGTTGCTGCGTCAGCCTCGATTCCTGCCACGTCGCCAAACCCGGCCAGTGCGCCAAAGTGCACACCATCGCCACAGCCCACATCGAGGATACGGCCTCGCGGCATTCCCTGGCGCAGTCGCCGCACTTCGCGCATGATCGCGATTTCGCGTGCCCGCCACCACCAGTGCGAGCGCGCGATGGTC
>JANYLJ010000030.1 GCA_025357945.1 Gemmatimonadota bacterium | reverse complement strand
CACCGCGATCGCTTTCTCATATCCCGCATCCGCGTGTCGAATCACACCCATCGCGGGATCGTTGGTAAGGCAGAGCGCGAGGCGCCGATCGGCCTCGTCCGATCCATCGGCGACCGCCACCAGCCCGGCGTGCTGCGAGTATCCCATTCCCACGCCGCCGCCATGATGAAAGCTCATCCACCCGGCACCACTGGCGATACCGATCGCGAAGTTGAGCAACGCCCAGTCGCTCACCGCGTCCGATCCGTCCTTCATCGCCTCGGTCTCGCGATAGGGTGACGCGACCGACCCGGCGTCGAGATGATCGCGACCGATGACGATCGGCGCCTTGAGCGTGCCGTCGCGAACCATACGATTGAAGAGCAGTCCCGCCTTGTCGCGCTGACCGTAGGCGAGCCAGCAGATGCGCGCGGGGAGGCCCTGGAACGCAATGCGATCGCCGGCCCAGCCGAGCCAGCGTTGCAGCCGGGCGTCATCGGGAAAGAGCTGCAGGAGTGCCTTGTCGGTAGCGGCGACGTCGGCCGGGTCGCCGGACAGCGCCACCCAGCGGAACGGACCCCGCCCCTCGCAGAACGAGTCACGAATGAACGCCGGGACGAAGCCCGGATACCCGAACGCCGTCTGGAGGCCGCCGAGCTGCGCCTGAGCGCGGAGATTGTTGCCGTAGTCGAACGCGATCGATCCGCGGCGCTGGAGTTCGAGGATCGCCTCGACATGCGTCACCATGGCATCGCGCGTGCGCTTGAGGTATTCGTCGGGGAGCTTGTCGCGCAACTCGTTGATGTCTTCATCCGGCTTCGACGGCGGGATGTAGCCCCACATCGGGTCGTGCGCCGACGTCTGGTCGGTGACGAGCTGCGGCACGAAGTTGCGGGCGACGATCTGCGGGAAGAGTTCGGCCGCGTTGCCGAGCAGGCCGATCGACAGCGCCCGCTTCTCGCCGGCCGCACGCTGCGCGCGGCTGATGGCATCGTCGATCGATGACGCAACTTCGTCGAGGTACCGGGTGTCGAGGCGGCGCTGGATCCTGGCTGCATCGATCTCGATGCAGATGCTCACCCCGCCAGCGAGCGAGATGGCGAGCGGCTGCGCGCCGCCCATCCCGCCGAGCCCGGCGGTGAGCGTGATCGTGCCGGCGAGGGTGCCGCCGAAGTGCTTGTCCGCCGCACTGGCAAATGTCTCGTAGGTCCCCTGCAGGATCCCCTGGGTGCCGATGTAGATCCACGATCCGGCGGTCATCTGGCCGTACATCATCAAACCGAGCTTGTCGAGTCGATCAAACTCCTCCCAGGTCGCCCACTTGGGGACCAGGTTGGAGTTCGCGAGCAGGACTCGCGGCGCCATGTCGTGGGTGCGAAGTACGGCGACCGGCTTGCCGCTCTGGATCAGCAACGTTTCGTCGTTCTCGAGCCGGTCGAGCGTCGCAATGATCCGGTGGTACGCGTCCCAGTTGCGCGCCGCTTTGCCGCGACCGCCGTAGACGATCAGTTCCTCGGGCCGTTCGGCAACATCGGGATCGAGATTGTTCATCAACATCCGTTTGGCGGCTTCCTGGATCCAACCCTTGGCGGTTCGAGTATTCCCGTGCGCGGCGTGAATCGGCATGGAGCGGAAGGTAAGAACCTCGCACCTCCGCCTCCAGTTGCCCTGCCGCCGGATCGGCGGAGATTAAGTCGATGCCCGAGTCCCCCAGTCGATCACTGCCACTCTGCGCGGTACTGGAACAGGAGTTCCAGGCCCTCACCGGTACGCCCACCACCGTTCGGCCCGAGCTCACCTTTGTCCCGGACCAGGTCCTCGATCCGGCGGCCCTGGCGCAGCGACTGCTCGAGGGACGCGACCGGGTGGCCACCATGTTGCGCGCCGGGTTGCTCGCCGATGCGCAACCGGCGCTGGCGGAGGCATATCGCACCGGCAATCCGTCGCAGATCCGCCAGGTGCTCTGTGACTGCATGAATCGCCTGTTGCCCGACGAGCGGCTCTTCGATCGTGAGCATCGCGACTGTTTCGACGGGGTGACACTTCGTTCGCAGACGGCGGACTACGTTCGTGATCCGGCGATCCGGATGCGCAACCGGCTCATTCTCGAAGACACATTCCCCGAACTCCAGAAGGTGTTCGAGGTCCGCATCGCGAACGCCTATCGCGGTGCGCACCGGCAACAATTTCGCGCGCTGGCGCTGTCCGGCGGCGGCATCCGGAGCGCCACGTTCGGCCTCGGCGTGATCGAGGGCCTGGCGAGGAAAGGGCTGCTCGATCAATTCGACTACCTCTCCACGGTGTCCGGCGGTGGGTACGTTGGCGGCTGGCTGAGCGCCTGGATCGCCCGCACGTCACTGCCGCAGGTGGTTGAGGAACTGCGGCAACGACCAGTCCGTCCGCTGACGCCCGAGCCCGGCCCGGTCCGGCACCTCCGCAGCTACACCAACTATCTCACGCCGCGACTTGGTGTCCTCTCCGCAGATACCTGGACACTTGGCGCGACCTATCTCCGCAACCTCTTTCTCAACTGGCTGGCGTTCGTACCGCCGCTGATCGCGCTGCTTTCACTTCCGCTGCTGCTGGTGCAATTGATAAGCTGGCAGCCGCTGGGCGATGACGTCGTGGTGCAGTACCGGGTCGGATTGCTCCTCGCCATGCTGTCGGTCGCGGGTATCGTGGCCGCCGTGCGGTACGTGCACATCAATCGCCCCCGGCTGCTTGGCGCGACGGAGGGCGCCAGTACGTTCGACGAGAAACGAAGCCAGCGCGACTTCCTGAATCAGTGCCTCCTGCCGATGCTGGTCGCGTCGACCGCAGCGGCGGTGTGCTGGGCGTGGGGAACATCATACGCGTCGCCGATTGGTGATTTGTGCCGGCGCCTGCCGCGCTGGTTGACGTTCGCGGCGGTTGGCGCGGTGGTGCATCTGGCCGGCTGGATCCTGGCGCGGATCTCGATGCGCGTGCGCACGACCGGTGCCGCGGAGCCCTGGTGGCACGCAGCGATGGTGCTCGCCAGCGGATTCGCGATCGGGTTGGCGGCGAGCTGGCTGGCCACGTTTGTTCCGCCGCTCTGGGACCTCACCCAACCGGAACGCGGCATCTATCTGCTGCTCGCGGTGCCCGTGCTGTTCGGTGTGGTCCTCGTCTGCAGTCATTTCTATGTGGGATATACAAGCACCTGGCAGAGTGATGCCGAGCGCGAGTGGTCGGCGCGGTTCTCGGCGTGGATGTTGATCGCGATCGCCGCGTGGTTGGCCGGGTTCGGCCTGGTGCTCCGCGGGCCGGCGATGTCGCGCTGGGTGGTCGCCCTGGTCTCGACGCAGCATGCAGTGTCATTGCAGTGGCTGCTCGCCCTGATCGGGGGCGGCAGCGGCGTTGGTGCGGCGGTGACGGCCAAGGGTGATGTGGCGGCACGGAATGCCGGCGGAGTTCCCGCGAGTCTGCGGAACAGGCTGGCGCTCGCGCTCGCCAGCGTGTTCATCGCGTGGCTGATTGTCGTGCTGTCGTGGGCCGGCGGGCAGTTGATCGTTGCCGTCCAGGACAGCACCGGCGCGAACGACCCGGGATCGACCGGTGCGCTGCTGGTCGCGCTCGGCGCGGTGACGGTCCTGCTGCTGTTCGGTCTGCTGACGAGCCGCCTGATCGACACCAACATGTTCTCGCTGCACGCGATGTACCGCACCCGGCTGATCCGCGCCTATCTCGGCGCGTCCCGCCCGGATGGCGCCCGTGATCCGAACCGGTTCACCGGATTCGATGACGGCGACAACCTGCATATGCGGGATCTCTGGCCCGAACCTGCCCCCGCCGGCGGGAACCAGCGCCCGCTGCACGTGATCAACGCGACGCTCAATCTTGTGGGAGGCGACAATCTCGCGTGGCAGGAACGAAAGGCCGAGTCGTTCACCTTCTCGCCACTGCATTGCGGCAGCGCCAACGTCGGATATCGTCCCACGCAAGACGACCCGAACGATCCGGCGTCTGGCGGATACGCCGGCGGACGCGGCGTTTCCCTCGGAACGGCGATGGCAATTTCGGGCGCCGCGGCAAGCCCGGAGATGGGCTACCACTCGTCGCCGGTGCTGTCGCTCCTGATGACATTCTTCAACGTGCGACTTGGCTGGTGGCTCGGCAACCCCGGCCACGCGGGCCGGGCTGTGTATCACCGCTCGCGGCCGAAACTGTCACTGAATCCGATTGTTGCCGAGGCGCTCGGTCGCACCGACGACCGCAACAAATATGTCTATCTCTCCGACGGTGGTCATTTCGAGAATCTCGGCCTGTACGAAATGGTGCTCCGACGCTGCCACGTGGTGGTGATGAGCGATGCCACGGGCGACCCGAAGGCGGGTTTCGCGGATCTTGGAAATGCGATTCGAAAGATTCGAATCGACCTCGGCGTCCCGATCGATATCGACCCGGTGCCATCAGGTATCTGCGCGATCGGTGTCATCCGGTACAGCTGCGTGGACGACGGCGCGCCGGACGGGGTCCTCGTCTATCTCAAACCGGGGCTCGGCCCGGATGATCCAGGCGACGTCCGAGCGTATGCCCACGCGAACGCGGCGTTCCCGAACGACTCGACGGCGGACCAGTGGTTCACGGAATCACAATTCGAAAGCTATCGGCAGCTCGGATCGCATATCATTGAGACGATTGCAGCGGATGATCCACCTGACGACGGGGCAACGATGGCGTGGTTTGTGAAGCAGGTGCAGAGATATCGCGCCTCGTGTTGAGGCTGATCCTCGCGTTGGTCGCCGTGATGAGCGGGCCCACGACCCAGGCGACCGGCCTCGCGCGCGCGCGCCACGCCATCGATGCGGTGGCGGGGACGATCTCGGGACGGGTGGGCGCGGCGGCGATGGTTGTCGAGACCGGCGAACTGGTGATGTCGCACGGCAACGAACGCTTTCCGATGCAAAGCATCGTCAAGCTGCCGATCGCGATGGCCGTGCTACAACGCATCGACGCGGGAACATTGAAGCTCAGCGAAGTGATCCACGTTCGCAAGAAGGACATGGTTCCGTCGATTCACAGTCCGATTCGCGACCTGAGTCCCAACGGCACCAACCTCACGGTGCGTGAGCTGCTCCGTGCGGCGATCGTGGAAAGCGACGGCACTGCGTCCGACATCCTGCTGATTCTCGCTCCGCTGGCAAGCGTCGACCAGATGGTGCACACGCTCGGCGCCGATAGCATGAAGATCGTCGCCACCGAGCGGGCAATGGTGGCTGACCCCAAAGTCCAGTACAAGAACTGGAGCACGCCACTCGCGGCCGTGAAGTTGTTGCGCGCGTTGCAGCAGGGGCGCAGCATCTCGGCGCCAAGCCGGGTGTTGTTGACGGGGTGGCTGACGGAAACAACGATCGGGGCGAACCGGATCAAGGCGCTGCTGCCGCGCGGCACGGCCGTGGCGCACAAGGCCGGAACCGACGCCACGCGCGGTGGACTCACCCGGGCGACGAACGACATCGGCCTGGTGACGCTACCGAACGGCCAGCACCTCGCGATCGCCGTTTTCGTGCGGGACTCCAAGGCGACGGAAGCACAGCGCGACAGGGTGATCGCCAGGATCGCACGCGCGGCATGGGACGCGGCGCCGCACATGGCGAGGAAGTAGGAGTATGGCTGGGCGCGGGCAGGCAGGCCGGTCGCTGCCGTGGTTGGGTGGGTTCTTCGTGCTCGCGGGGGTGATGCACTTCGTCCGGCCGGTGCCCTACGTCGGCATCGTACCGCCGTGGCTACCCAGTGCAGCGCCGCTCGTCGCCGTGAGCGGCGTCGCCGAAATCATGGGCGGTGCCGGTGTGCTGGTTCCTGCGACGCGGCGGGCGGCAGGTGTCGGGCTCATTCTGCTGCTGGTCGCGGTCTTTCCCGCCAACATCTACATGCTCACCCTCGCGATCGCCGAGGCGAAACCGGGCTGGTGGCAGGCGTTGTTGTGGCTGCGGCTGCCGTTTCAGCCATTGATGATCTGGTGGGTGTGGCGGGTCGCTATCCAACCCGCCCATCCGGGTATCCATCAGGCCTGAACACGCCGGCGACAACATCTCGCTACTTCGAATGCCCCTTGACCGGCGGCATCACGCCACGCTCCTTCGGGTCGGCCCGCTCGGGCGGGTCGTGGCGCTCGAGTTCGTCGTTCTTCTGCTCGGGATCCCGCACGTTGGCTCGCGCTGGATCAGAATCGAATTGGATGTGCGCGTTCGGTTTCCGCTTGCTCATCATCTCCTCGGCATTGGGGTCATACCAAGTGACGAGGGCCGGGGTGAAGGGTACACAGGTCACTTCCGCGCCGCGTCCACCGCCGCCCTGAGACCATGCAGCAGCGTGGGGAGTGGCGCGTCACCCCAGAAATGGATGTAGTACACATTCGGCACGGCGCCGACAAGGTGATTGTGTACCGCGGTGGCGGTGATGCCGGCGGCAGCGAGCGCCCGAAGGATCGGCTGGACCTGGGCGGCGAGCACGGCGAAATCACCTGTGGCGACCGCACGCGTGGGCGACAGCTGCTGAATCACGATTGGCGTGCCATAGGCGAGCGCCGGGAGGGCCGGCCGGCCGTTCATCATGATCGGCTCGGTCACCAGCACGAACGACACCGACGCGACGGATCCTGCCGCCTTGCCCCGCTTGCCCATGACATCGAACACCTGGGCAGAGTCCACGGTGAGCGGTACGGCAGCCACAGCAACGGCTGGGCGTGGTGCCTTGGTCATGGCGAATACGCCGTCCAGCCGCCGCCCCATGTCGGCGGCATTTCCCATGGCGTGATAGTGCACGTACGCCAAACGCGGCGACTCTCCGTTGAGATGGTCGTGAATCGCGGTCACGTCGATATTCGCGTTGGCCAGCGCCTTGAGCACTGGCGCCAGCTCAGTCTCCGTGCAAACGATGTCACCCATGACGGTGGCGGCGGCCGGTATTCCCGAGAAGCCTGCCCACGACACCAAGGCGAGCGCTGGTGCGATGGTGACGTCGCCGAGGGTCACCTTGAGGTCTGTCCGCGGGAAGTTGAAGCGGACGTAGCCGCCACCGTCGGCGGGTTGGCCGTGCAACAGGCGGCCGACGTCCTGCCAGGCGGGATCGGCCGGACTCTGCGCGCCGACGGTTGACGCGAGGGCGGTGCACAGCGCGAGTTCTAACATGGCAACGGCAGCTTTGCGATACATCGGGAATCCTTGCCTTGCGGTGGTGATCTTCATGGTGGGCCGTCTCCGTTTCTCGGTTTAGCCTCGCAACGAGGCCATGTCGATCACGAACCGGTACTTCACGTCGCTCTTGAGCATCCGCTCGTACGCTTCGTTGATCTGTTGCATCTCGATCAACTCGATGTCGCAGGTGATGCCGTGCTCGGCGCAGAAGTCGAGCATCTCCTGTGTTTCTTCGATGCCGCCGATTAACGACCCGGCGAGCATGCGTCGCCGGCCGACAAGGAGCGAGGCGTTGATGGGCGGATGCGGCGTTGGCGGGCCGCCGACCACGACCATGACGCCGTCGCGGCCGAGGCACTTGAGATACGGATTGAGGTCGTGGGATGCCGCAACCGTGTCGAGGATCATGTCGAGGGGTGCGGCGTCCCACGCCCACGCCCCGCGGGTCACCAGCACCTCGTCGGCGCCGAGACGCTTCGCGTCGGCGATCTTTTCGGGCGACGTGGTGAACATGGTGACGTGCGCACCGAGGGCCTTGGCAATTTTGACGCCCATGTGGCCGAGTCCGCCGAGTCCGACCACGCCGACGCGACTGCGCGGGCCGACCTTGTGGTGGCGCAGCGGTGAGTAGGTGGTGATTCCGGCGCAGAGGAGTGGTGCGGCGGCGGCGAGGTCGAGCGACGCCGGGATGTGCACGACGAAATGCTGGTCGACGACGAGGGTGGTCGAGTAGCCGCCGTAGGTGACGCCGCCGGTGTGCGGATCCTTCGACCCGTAGGTCCAGGTGGCTCCGGGCTCGCAGAACTGCTCAAGTCCTTCCTTGCAGCTCCGGCATTTGCGGCAGGAGTCGACCAGGCACCCCACGCCGACGATGTCGCCGATCTTGAACGTTTTCACGTCGTTCCCAATGGCGACGGCCCGTCCAACGATTTCGTGGCCGGGCACGCAGGGATAAGTCGGCGGTGTCCACTCGCTCTTGACGGTATGGAGGTCGGAGTGGCAGACGCCGCAGAAGAGGATGTCGATCTGGACATCGGTCGGGCCGGGGTGGCGGCGATCGATGGTGTGGGCCCGGAGGGGGGTGGTGGCGCCGAAGCCGGCGTAGGCGCGGGTGGGGATCATCTGGGTCTCGAATCGTTAGAAGTGCCTGCAGCGAACAATAGCTCGGTGCTCACCACGCTGTATCTTCCGCTCGGAGGCCTCTTCTCAAACCGTTCGGGAAACCCATGTTCACCCTGACCCTGCGTGATTTCCAGGACGTGCGCGACCGGATCGCGCCGCACATCAAGCACACGCCGCTGCTCACATCGCGGCAGTTGAGCGAACTGACTGGTCATGAAGTGCGGCTCAAGGCCGAGCTGTTCCAGAACGGGGGTTCCTACAAGATCCGCGGGCCGCTGAACAAGTTCGCGCTGATGAGTGAGGAGCAGAAACGGCGCGGCGTGGTCTGTTCGTCGGCAGGCAATCATGCCCAGGGTGTGGCGCTGGCGGCGAAGATCCATGGCATGCGTGCGGTGGTGTGCATGGCGACCAATGCGACGCCGAGCAAGATCGCGGCGACGCGCGGGTACGGGGCCGAGGTGGTGTTACACGGGACGATCTGGGACGAGGCGAACGAGAAGGCGAAGGAGCTCGTGCGCGACGAGGGGCTGACGTACGTGCATCCGTTCGATGACGAGCAGCTGATTGCGGGGCAGGGAACGCTCGGGCTCGAGATCGTGCAGGACTGGCCGGATGTCGATGCGGTAATCGTGCCGATCGGTGGTGGTGGGTTGATCTCAGGTGTGTCGATGGCCGTGAAGAGCCACCAGCCGAGGATTCGCGTGATCGGGGTGGAATCGTCCGACGGTCCCGCGATGAAGCGGAGCGTGGCGGCAGGCGAGCTACAGACGATCGAGTGCAACACGATCATCGATGGGCTCCGGGTCCGGCGGGTGGGCGGCATCAACTTCTCGGTGGTGCAGCGATTCGTCGACGAAATCGTCACGCTCCCCGATGCCGAGATTTTCGACGCGATGATCTGGATCATTGAGCGCTGCAAGTTGGTGGTCGAGGGTGCGGCGGCAGCGGGCGTCGGCGCGCTGATGCACGACCTCGTAAAGCTGCCGAAGGGATCGAAGATTGCCGTGGTGCTGTCGGGCGGGAACCTGAACCTCGATCAATTGCGGGGATTGCGCTGGAACTGAGAACCACGATTTCGCATGAGCCGGACTACTGGCGGAATCATTGAGACGGTGTTCTTCTTAGGATCCCCCGCTGCAACCTTCGCCCCCTCGCTGAAGGACCGACGATGACTCAAGCGCTCCCGCTCAGCAGATACGATCAGAGGCAGCGGAAAATCCTGCGGATCGGCGCGGTCTACGACGCCGGCTTCGGCGTGCCGCTGCTGTTCGTTCCGGCGGTGCTCACTACCGCGATGTCACTACCCTTCCCGAATCCCGGCGATATCTGGCTGCGACTCGACGGCATCTTCCTCATCATCCTCGGCCTGATCTACTGGATCATGTCGGAGGACCCCGCGCGCTACCTGGGAATCCTCGGTGTGATTCTGATCGGCAAGATCGGGTCTATCGTCTTCTATCTCTACTATGTGCTGGCATTGCATGAGACGAAGACATTCATCCTCTTCGCCGCGCTCGACGGCGTGATGTTCGGTCTGCATTATTGGGCCCTCGGTCCCGGCGGCATCGGCCGGATCCGGGACGCGGTGCGCCCCGCGCCCGTTGCGAGGTAGTGATCACGCCTGACACGGCGGAGTTCGCCGGCACCTGGCGCTTTGCCGTGCAGCGGCGGCTCGGCGCCGGTGGCATGGGCGTCGTGTACGAAGTGCACGATTCCGAGCGGGACGTGCGGGTCGCGCTCAAGGTGCTCAACAATCTCGACCCTGCCGCACTCGTGCGGTTCAAGCGCGAGTTCCGTTCGCTCGCGTCGATCGTCCATCCGAACCTCGTCGAGCTGTACGAACTGTTCTCGGACGATGGCAAGTGGTTCTTCACGATGGAAGCGGTCGACGGGACCGACTTCCTCTCCTGGGTCCGCCCCGAGGAACCCGACTTCGATCGGTTGCGGAACGCGATGCACCAGCTGACCGAAGGCGTGCACGCCATTCACGCGGCCGGCCGGCTCCATTGCGACCTCAAGCCGTCGAACCTGATCGTGCGGCCGGACGGCAGCGTGGTGATCCTCGACTTCGGTCTCATCTCCGAGCTTGGCCGCGAGTCCAGCCTGAGTGACGAACTCGCCGGCACCGCGGCTTACATGGCGCCAGAGCGCTGGGACGGCGCGCCGCTCACCGAAGCGAGCGACTGGTACGCGGTCGGCGTGATCCTGCACGAAGCGCTGACCGGGCGACTGCCGTTTGTCGGTGCGAGGTCGGAGGTGCTCGGCGCCAAACTGACCGGTGACGCACCAGCGCCATCCAGCGTGGCCGCGAACGTCCCGGACGACTTCGATACCCTCTGTCGAGACCTGCTCCGCCGCGATCCGGCGTCCCGGCCGGGCGTGGCCGAGATTGCCGGCCAACTCGGGCTTGGGCGGCGCGCTCCGCGGCCGGTGATCGAGGCTCGCTCAACGGAGAATCGTGTCCCGCTCGTCGGGCGGGCGCGGCACATGAACATGCTCGCGGCCGCACTGGAATCGGTTGAGGCCGGTTGCACGATGAGCGTGCACCTTCACGGGGCGTCGGGAACCGGCAAGAGCACGCTGATGGAGCGGTTTCTCGGCGCGCTTGAAGAACGCGCCGACACGGTCGTGCTCACCGGGCGGTGCTACGAGCAGGAGTCGGTGCCATACAAGGCGCTCGATTCACTCGTCGATGCGCTCGCCGAATATCTCTGCGGGCTCGCGCCGAAAGAGGTCGAGCCACTCATTCCGGTGCACGCAGCCGTGCTTGCCCGCGCTTTTCCCGTGCTGCAGCGAGTGCCAGCGATTGCGGACGCGCCTGGGGGTGGGCTGCGAATTCCTGACCAGCGCGAGTTGCGGCGCACCGCAGTGGCTGCGCTGCGCGAGATGCTGACGCGAATCGGCCAGCGACGCCAGCTCGTCCTCGCAATCGACGACCTGCAATGGGGCGACACCGACAGCGCACAGCTGCTTGGCGAGTTGCTGCAACCCCCCGACCCGCCGCGATTGCTCTTTCTGCTTTCCTATCGCAGCGAGTACATGGCCCGCAGTGCCTGCCTCACCACACTGGTGTCGACCGAGTTGATCGCCGAGCCGTGGCGGCGCCGGATCGAGATTCGGGTCGATCCGCTGACGGAAATGGAATCGCAGGAACTCGCCCTCTCCCTCCTCGCCAGCCATGATGCGGTGGCACTGGCCAGTGCCGAACGACTGGCCCGCGAGTCTGGCGGCAATCCGTACTTTATCTATGAACTCGCGCGTCACGTCGGCGTCGAAGAGCGGGCCGACGCCGGCACCGGGGGCAGCACCACAGTAGAACTCGACGCCGTGCTCTGGCGTCGCGTGCAGCGCCTGCCGGACGTTGCACGAGAGATTCTCGAGATCGTCGCGGTGGCGGGTCAGCCGATCGAACTCCGGCACGTACTCGACACCGCGGACGTCAAGGAAGGGGTCCAGCACGCCATCGCGTTGTTGCGCGCCGAGCACTTCGTGCGAAGCAGCGGACCGTCGCTGCGTGATGACATCGAGACGTATCACGACCGGGTGCGTGAGAGCATCGTCGCTCGCCTCGATCCGGCGACCGTCCGAACGCACCACGCCGGGCTGGCGCGTTCGCTGGAAGTCGAGGCGAATGCCGACCTCGAGACGGTGGCAGCACACTTCGCCGGGGCCGGCGAGGCCGAAAAGGCGAGCCGGTACTATGCCCAGGCCGCCAGTGCGGCGGCCGCGGCGCTTGCATTTGACCAGGCCGCAGCCCTGAATCGTCGCGCGCTCGACCTTCGTCCCGATGCCGGTGCCGGGAACGCCGACCTCTATCGCGCTCTCGCCGATGCGCTCGCCAACGCCGGCCGCGGGTTCGAGGCGGCGACCGCGTATCAGTCGGCGGCGCGGTACGCGTCGGGCGACGACCTGTTCGAACTCGAGCGTCTCGCCGCCACGCAATTCTGCATCAGCGGGTACCTCAACGAGGGCAGGGAGATCTTCCGGCGACTCCTCCGCGGCGTCGGGCTGGTGCTGCCATCGAACCCGATTTCGGTCCTGACATCACTGGTGTTGCGGCGAACGCGCTTGCGCTTGCGCGGCGTCGGGTTCAAGCAGCACCCCGCGGCGTCAGTCCCGGCGAGCGACCTTCGCCGCATCGACTTGCTCTGGTCGGTCGCGACCGGCCTCTCGGTGCCCGACGCGCTCGGCGTCGCGTCGCTGCAGACCAAGGGATTGCTGCTCGCGCTCGATGCCGGTGAGCCGTACCGGCTTGCGAGGGCGATCGGGTTCGAGGCGTTCCTCACCGGTGCGGGGGGGTGGCCGGCCGACCGGAGATCGAGCGAATTGATCGGCAAGGCCGAAGCACTCGCTCGACAGATTGATGATCCGCACGCGATCGGCGTGGTGCATCTGATGAAGGGATTGATCGCCCTGACGCAATCGCGATTCGGTGACAGCGCGCAACATTGCATGGACGCCGAGGAGATCCTGCGCAGCCGGTGCAGCGGCGTCGCTTGGGAGATCTCCACGGCTCGGTCGGTGCTCGCCTGGACGCTCTGGCACCGGGGCCAGTTCGAGGAGCTGCGCCGCCGGATGGTCGGCTATCTCGCCGAGGCGCGCGATCGGGGCGACCTCTTCCTGCTGACGAACCTGCGGTCGGTGGTCGAGCCGATGCTGCATCTGCTCGACGACGAGCCCGAGATCGCGGAGCGCGACGTCGACGAAGCGATGTTGGCGTGGCGGATGGAAGGGTTCGACCTGCAGCACGTCAACGCGATGTTTTCACGAGCGACGATCGGGATCTACCGGGGCGACGGCCTCGGCGCGCTCGAAAGGATTGACGCATTCTGGCCTTCGCTCCGCCGCGCGCTGCAGTTGCAGACCCAGCTCGTCCGGATCAACATGACCGACCTGCGTGCCCGTGCGGCGCTTGCGGCCGCGGGCAACGCCAGCGATCCGGGCCCGCTACTCGCGCGCGCCGAGCGTGATGCACGCCGCGTGCTGAAGGAGCGCACGATCATGAGCGAGCCGTTCGCCCGAGGCGTGCTCGCCGGTGTGGCCGCGATGCGCAGCGACCGGAGGCAGGCGATCGAACAGCTGCGGCTGGCGATCCCCGCGTATGACGCGAACGACGACGCGCTGCGCGCCGCGAGCATGCGCCTGCGACTCGCTCGCCTGGTGGACGGGGCCGAGGCAACCGCGCTGACGTCGGCGGCGCTTGAGGTGATGGCCCGCGAGAATGTGCGCAACCCGGCGCGCCTGGCGACGCTGTTCGCACCGGGATTCCGGGATTGATCGATCGCTAGGCGGCGGTCGATGCCGCGTCGAACTCCACGACAAGGTGTGCAGGGAACGGTCCGTCCACCTGCAGCGTGCCCGCGACGCCGTCTGCGCGGCGGAGGTTGGGCCGGCTGAGCAGCGCCTGCGCGATCCGCGGAATCTGCACCATGTTGATATACTCGCCAAAACAGGTGTGAATTCCGTACCCGAAATGCATGTAGTTGTAGTCCGGCCGGTCGATACGGAATTCGTTCGGCGCGTCAATGCGCGCGCTGTCGAACGTCGCCGATTGCAGTGACACGAGCATCTTCATCCCCGCCTTGAGCGTGGTCGCTCGCACGGCGCCGCCAGCAACGGTGTAGTCCTCAAGCACGATGCGTGGTACGCCGGGCCCGAGTGGATTGAAGCGCATCGCCTCCGACACGTAGCGCGTGACGAGTGCAGTGTCGCCGCGCGCGGCAGCGTCATGCGCCAGCGCCAGTTCACGCGGGCGGCGCAGCAATTCATCGATGGCCCGCGCCACCATCGCGGCGGTCGTGGGAATCGCGCCCACCACCAGACCGAAGAGGTTCACCACCAGCGTATCGTCGTCCATCCCGGGCACGCCAGCGTCCTGCAGGATCAGGCAGCGCTCGAGGACGTCGTCGCGCCGGCCGCGGTCAGCGTGGCGCGCCGCCACCGTCGCTCGCAGCGCCGTCAGCATTTCGGTCGCCGCAGCCTTTGCCCCGTCGCGCAGGTTTGCGGCGGAAAGGAAGAGATACCCGGAAATCAGTGCGCCGTCCCTCGCGAACGCGTCCGGCGTCGGCGTCGGTGTGCCGAAATAATCGGCGACCAGTTCGGTCGGGACACGCGTGGCGAGTTCGGTGACGACGTCGATGCGGCCGGGTGCGGCAGCAACCAGACGATCGGCAACCGATCCGACCAGCGGAGCGATGCGCGTCCCGAGATCCTCGCGCCGGACGACGATTCGCATGTTCGACATATCGCGCGAGTATTCCGGCGTATTGCTCATGCCGAGGAAGAAGTTCCGTCCGCCGGTCAGCTCGCGGAAGTTGTCGGCGTAGGGCACCTGGAACACGCCATCCCGCGAGAGGACCTCCTGGACATCCTCGAACCGGGTCACCAGCGCGAAATCGCCGACCACGAGAATCGGTCGCAGGCGTCGCAAGACGGCGAAGATCTCTTCCGGGTGTGCTACCGCCCACGCCTTGAGCTTCGCGGCGAGCCCCTCGAGGTCCTCCTTCAGGACCTCGAATTCATGCTCGACGACATGGACGAGCTCGCCGGGCAACGCCTCGAGCGTATGGCCGATCTTCGCGGCCAGCGCGGCGAGGCGGGAGTGAATCTCTTCGGTCACAGGCGGTGCTCCGATTCCGGTGAGGGCCGTGGCCGCAGCGGCGCTGAGTGTATCGAGGTCGTGCAGCGTGCGGTTCACGCCGACTTCTGCCTCGACGATCCACCGCAGCGCCGTGAGGCTCGGCATGAAGAAATATTCGCCGCCGCGCGTGACGATGAATTGAGCCATTCCGAAGCAGAGATGCGGCCGTCGCCCGCCGGGAATGGTCGGGTCGCCCGGGATCACGTGAACGTCCGCCGCGCCACGATTGCCAACCAGCGGGTCGGGATCGTTCCCCTGCATGAAATCATTGCCGTAGTTCATCCACTGTTCCAGCACGAACTCGAACTGGTTCTCGATGCTCGCGTTCATCGCCAGGAAGATGACGCCCTGTTCGGCGGCGTCGTCGCCCGGCTGGTCGGCCGGTGTCCAGGCGCCGTACGGGAGGCCGCGCCGCAGGATCCGGTGGCCGGCCGTGAGCTTGGTTCCGAAGCCGAGCGCATCGCGCGGGTTCGCGCGGCGGATGTGGGCCCCGAGCGGACAGCGGAGCCCGTCGGGGTCGCCCCCGTAGCGAAAGTTGATGACCCGGTTGTCGTCGGCGACGATCGCCGGATCGGGATGGTCCGGCGACAGTTCCAGCGGCGTGCCATCGGCCCACCGGCCGACGAGCTTGGCGGCGAGAAGGTCGGCTCCGCCGGGAAAACGGGCGCCCTCTTCGGCGAGGAATCGCCGAAAACTTGCCACCTTCTGGTGCAATTTCCGGTACGCCAGGAAGGTCCCGTTGCGGAAGAGTCGTACCGGCGGTGGCGTCGACGCGATTTCGCCGTGTTCGTTGAGGTGCCCCAGGATGAACTCGCCGGCCGCGACCTGGTCCCAACCCCCGTCGACCGGTTTGCCGCCTCCTGGCTGCGGCGGCAGGCCGGTCCCGGCGATGTCGGGATTGCCGAATCCGTCGGAGTATCCGAAGTGCTCCTTGTTGGTCAGCTGGCCGTCGATCACCAGGGCGCCCGCATCCTGCGTTCCGGCCACCACCACGGCGCCCGCCGCTGCCCGCACGCCTTCAAGCCACGCGGCGCGCCGCTCCAGCGCTGCCGCATCCCGCGCGGCGATCATGACGAACGCATGGATATCGCCAGACCGCCAGATCGGCTCCCAGCGCATCGGATCGCTTTCTCCCATGTCGCCGAGAGCCTGGGCGCGGGCCGCCATCCCTTCGCGAAATTCGGGCGGGAAGCCGCCGAGAGCCTCGGCCGGCAACCTGAGCGCGGCGAGGCCGGCGTACGTGAACGCGATGTTGACGGTCGACTCCGGCTTGCCGCCGATCCATTCCTCGGACGTCGTCACTTCCGGCACCACCGCATCCACGAACCTTCGCGCGGATGCGGCGTCGTCGAAACGGAAGAAGACGTAGCGGCCGACCGGTGATCGATAGCCGCGAAGAATATTCCCCTGAATGTCCGCCAGCTCGAGTCGAAGGTCGGTCATAGTAAGCCTGCGACGGGCAGCGGAGCAGCGGCGCGCTCGCGCGCGAACTGCCGAAAGGAATCGCGCAGCGTCGCAGCCGGTGCGCCCTGCGTCTGGCGCACGAACCGCATCAACCGGCGCTGCGTGTCGAGCGCCCGGAGGACGGCGGGAAGTGGCGTGGTCGCATACGCGCCGAAGGCGAACGTGGTGGTGACCTGGCAGCGTGCCAGGTAGGCGCCGAACGCCGCACGATTGCCGGTTCCGGGGAACCCCTCGCAATGCTGCCATACCGATGTCACGAAATCGCTCGCGGTGGCCAGCAACGCGTCGACGAACGGATCGAGCGTTCCGTCAAAATCCGCGACGAAGACCATGTACTTGGAACTGAGATGGTCTTCCTTGGCAGGGATCGGCTGGAGCCGGACGTCGTCGAGCACCGCAAAGCGGGCGAAGTGCAGCATCGGAATCCGCGCCAGTGGGCTCTGCGCACCTTGCGGCAACCGATCGAGCACATGACGAATCTCGGCGGTGTGAACGGTTCCGGTCGTATTGGCATTGATGATCGGTGAGAGCACCGTCAACGCGTACGCGGATCCAAATTGATTGGGCATCGCGGTCAGCTCGTTTGCGTGGCAGTCGCGCTCGATACCGTCGCGACGGGGCGTATTGATTGGGACACACCGATGTGTGTTTCCGCACTTGGGTCGAACGCATCGGCGACGCGGGCCCGGCCGGTCGAGCCGAGGCAATGCTGCACCGACGCCAGGAAGGCGTAGTACGCCGGCTCGAACTCCTCAACCGACATGGTCTCGCTGGCGGTGACAAACACGTCGAGTTTCGCGTTCAGGTCCAGCGACCGCAGCACGTCGGACGTCGAGGCGCCGGGGTAAGCGCTGTAGTAATAGTCGTTGTTGTACTGGTTCCGCGCGATGTAGGCGAGGAATGGCGTGATCGGGCGCGAACCAGGGTAGCCGTCCGACCAGCGCCAGATATTGTCCATGCCGCCCGGAATCACGTCCGAGAACGCGTCGATGTACTGCACCCAGCTGCCATTGAAGTTGCTGCAGAACATCAGGTAGTCGTACTTCAGATCCTCGGCCGGCTGTTGCGTCGAAAGGCGTGGCCACGCACTTCGTGGAATGATCACCCAGCGTGCGAAATGAATGAACGAGAGGTTCGCGAGGTCCTGCTGGTCGCGCCGTGGAATGCCGAGCCGCCCGATCATGAAAAACACCACCCGCAGGAAGAACGTCTTCCACGGCGGCATCGGGGTCGTGTTGGTGATCGCGTACGCCTTTCCCGACACATTACTCATGGAGTCGCTCCCCGGTTCGCTGACAGGCCGCTATCGAAATACGAGCCGAACGCCGCGGTGTCAAGCATCGGCGCGCGCGAGGTCCTGGAGTGCAGCGGTGAGGGCGGCCGCATCGCCGAACCGGTCGGCGGGCTTGATCGCCATCAGCCGGTGCACCACAGCTGCCAGTGCATCGGGCACCTCGCCCCGCAGCTCATGCACTGGACGCGGTGGCTGCACGAACCGCATCGCGATCACCTGCTGTGCGGTCCGTCCCACGAACGGCACGGTACCGCCAATCATTTCGTACATCACTGCACCCAGGCTGTACAAGTCGCTCCGCGCGTCGAGGTCGGGGTCGCCGGCCGCCTGCTCCGGACTCATGTACGCCGGCGTGCCGACAATGAACCCCGTTTCCGTGAGCGTGCTTCCACCGGCGACGTTCAATGCCTTGCCGACGCCGAAGTCAGTGATGAACACCTGTCGATTGGCGAGGAGAAGATTCTCCGGCTTGATGTCGCGATGCACCACCCCGCGTACGTGCGCGTGCTCCAGTGCGGCGGCAACTTGCAATGACAACTCGATCACCTCGGCGATCGCGAGGGGCTGGTCGGGCCGGAGGCGCCGTCGCAGCGAATCGCCCTGGATCAGCGGCATCACGTAATAGGGGAGGCCATCGGCCTCGCCGGTCGCCTCGATCGGCACGATGTGCGGGTGCACCAGTGCTCCCGCCAGGGCGACCTCGCGAAGGAATCGCTGCGTTCCGAGCGCCTCGGCGACCGCGGGGAGGAGCAGCTTGATCGCGACGAGCCGGTTCGCGCGAAGGTCCCGCGCGCGGAAGACCACGGCCATGCCGCCGCGACCGATTTCCTCGTCGAGCTGGTAGGCACCCGTGAGCGCGCGCTGCACGCGCATGCGAAGGTCGAGGCTCATGCCCGGGGCCCGCTCGGATGATCGGCGCCGGCGAGCGCCCGCAGCAGCACACCGACCTCGCCTTCACTGGTGATCGCGCGTTCGACAATGTGGTCACCCAGGGCACGGTAGACCTCGAATCGGACCTCGTTGAAGAACTGGTCGGCGGTCGATTGCTGCGGAAACACCGGATTCTCGCGGCGGAACGCCAGGAGATAATCGTTTTCGTCGCCCGTCATCGATGCCTTGAGATAGATCAGCTGACCGGTGGTCCCGTCGCCGTAGTCGATCCGTCCCAGCGCCCAGTGCGATCCGCTGACGCCGGCGCTCGATTCGCGCAGCGCCGCAAGGTCGATGTCGATGACGACGCCGAGATCGATCCGGGCATAGCGCATCACGGTTGCGATCGCGTCACAGGTAAGGCCCGGATCCGCTTCCGCATCGACGGCCACGATCAGGCGGCAGCGGCGGCGTAGCAGTTGATATACGCCGAGGTTTTCGATGTGTCCGCCATCGCTGACGTTGACATATCGTCCACGTTCGTTGAGCGCACCGGTGGCCTCTCGCAGCAGATACATCGGTCCGGGTCCGCCAACGCGATAGCTGTTGGTGGCCGTGGCGGCGATCCGTCCGGGGTTGGCGAGCCAGTAGCCGAGCCGGAAGTCGAGCAGCATCATGTCGCCGGCGACGGATGGCATCGTGAGCACGCCCATCGTCGGGCTCGCCGCGGCGCCCGAAACCGCAGTGGCCGACGCGAGCGTAAAGTTGGTGATGGCGGCCTCGAGGGCTTCAGTGGTGCAGTAGCCGGTGCAGCTGCTTCCGACGAAGTGCTTGCTGAACAGGAAGAAGTCGGCGTTGCGACCGCGAACGCTCGGGTCCTTGCTGCCACTGACATTGACGGTGGCGTTAATCAGGTGGTAGGGCGCGACCGTCCCACCGGCGTTGAGTTCGGAGAGCCGGCCGTCGTGATGCGGCTCCACACCACCCGCTGTCCGACGAATCAGGAACGATTCACTCAACCGGTCGCGATAAAAACCATGCAACGATGTGATGTTCACGTCGACCAGACGGCCGTTGATGAGCACGACGACCAGAAAGAGCAGCAGCACGAACAGGTCCCGCGGTTCGGGGTACGCGCGCAAGACGACGCGAACGTCAACGCGATCATCCGCGTGTGGCGTGGCGACTACCGGGAAAAGCTTGACGGACCGGTCGCCCCGCGGGCCGTTCGGCGGGGCGCGGAAGAAATCCAGCGCCGTCGGCGCTAGCCGCGACGAATCGCGAATCCACGGATCCGGACTCCCGGGAAGCGTGACGACTTCCGCCCGCTTCGACAGCTTGCCGCCTTCCTCGGCCAGCCGCTCGTCGATCGCCTGGCGCAGGCTCTCCGGCACCAGGCCACCCGCCAGCGAATCGGCCACCGCTGCTGCGTGCTTCGCGCCGAACGAAAGATCGACGAAAGGCAGATGGACGAAGCGGGCGCTCAGTCCGACATAAGTTGCAACAACGAGCGCCGGGCCGAGCAGCCACATCATCAGCCGACCGAGCAGGCCGGTGACGCCGGCGATCAACGGGAAACCGCGGGCGAGCAGAAACCAGAGCACCAGGGCAGCCGCGACTCCGCCCCATACGGCTGGCGTGTCTGCCGCCGACAGCCACGACTGCACCCGCGCGGAGACGACGGTCCAGGAGGTCCGGACGGCAGAGTCCATCAGGTGACTGAACGGCAGCACGGCCATGGCAACGCCCGCGGCAACAAGCGACGCGGTGAGCACCACGTCATATCGGTCGCGACGCTTCCAAGTGAAGTATCGCTGCGCCAGTCGTGCCATGAACGGGAAGGTGAGGACGAGCAGCAACGCTGCCGACACCAGCAACCTGGCGATCGGGTGCATCAGGTGCCGCACGCCGAGCCGCGACTCGACCTCGTATGAGATCTCCGTGAGCACTACCGCCACGAGAATCCACGGCAGGAAAAGGAAAACGTTGAGAATGACGCCGCGGATCAACACGGCCGCGAGGCGCAACCCGCCGAGCACGCCGCCGGGTGCCAGGAAATCGCAGTTGCTCCGCAGGTAGGAGAGCCCGGGCGGTTCGGCGCCGCCAACACCGAGATGCAGCGGGAACGTGTCACCGTCGATCGCCGGCGGCGGCGTGTCCGGGGCGACAGGTGCACTGCCCAGCAGTGAACTCAGGCAGCTGCCGAAGTAACCACCACCGGATACGGTGGAGAGGTAGTCGAAGCGTGACAGCACGCGATGGCGCGCAAGCGCCTGCGTGACACCGAGCGCGAAGCACGCGGAACGGATGCCGCCTCCCGACAACGCCAGTCCGATCAGGTCGCCGCCGCGTGAAACCCCGTCGAGCCCGCTGGCATCGAGTCCCAGCGTTATCCGGCGACGGCGAATCTCGTCGAGCTCCGCCGCGAGGATGTCGCGGTCCTGGATCGGGTCAGCGCCCGGCATGATTCACGCCGGACTCTCGGTCACGGCGGCTCCGGAACGGTACGCGTTCAGCGCCGTCATTTCGACTCCATGCTGTGAAGGAAGGGAACTCTATGATACCACCGGCGTTGGGTGTCGGATAGGCGGCGCCGCCCCCGTCACCACGAGCTCCAGCAACTCCGCGGCGTGCGTCAGCTGCGCCTTCCTTCGCTCGACCCCGTCGCCGGCATGCCCGAACAACCGCTCATCCAGAAATTCCATCGCCAGGCCGTGCGCGAGCGAGGCGAACAATCGCGCGCGGAGCCACACCGCGTCGGGCGGCAACGCTGCAGCCCACGGCATCACGCCGGTCGCCAGCGCGAACTGCATCACACAAGCATCCCGTGCCGCGTGCATCGCCTCATGCCGGCGCGCCAGGGTCCCGCCGCGCGCGGATGGCTCCCACAGCCCCGGGTCGTAGATCAGCCGGAACGCCTGGGGATGGTCGAGCGCAAAACTCACGTACCGGACGCCCAGCTCGCCCGGCGTGTCGTCGGGACCGCTCAGGAGTTCCGCCTCCAGCCGGCTCCACCAACGGGCAGCCAGGGCGGTGAGATAGTCCGGCATCGAATCGTAGTGTCCGAACACGGCTGTGTGCGAAACACCTCCCGGTTTGCCGGGCACCAGGGCGGCGATTTCCCGCAGCCGGAACGATGAGTGCGGCCGCGACCGGAGCAGCTCGTCGCCGATGTCCAGCAGCGACTCGGCGAGATTGCCAACGTGGTAGATCGCCCTGTTGACGGCCATATCCAGCCATGCTTGAGAAATTATGACCAACGGTAAGATCAATGTAACCGATGGTCACATGCTCTCGAAAGGGGCGGTCGCCTGCGACCAGAGCCGGCCCGCGTTGCTGACAAGAATCTGGGACTGATTGCAGGCCGTTGCGGTCGAGGATTCCGGCGGGGTAAACGAGCGCCGGAGTATCCGTTTCGTTGGCGGCGCACGATCACATTACTATCTCCGCATGGCCAATCCGACGCCGTACCGCACCCTCCCCGCCACTCAGCGTCTGACGCTGGTCGCCCATGACATCAGCTCGAGCCGCGACGCCCGGGACACCTACATCCGCGCCATCGTGGCCCGCGGCGGCGGTTTCCGGCCCGAGAAACTCCGCAAGTGGTCCGGCGACCAGCTCGCCCGCGAAGTGGTCCGCTACAATCTCGAGACACCGCACGACGAGCTCCGGTTGATGATCATCCTCTACGTCGAACTGGAACCGGCGCTCCAGATCGAGTTTCTCGACGCGACTGGCGTTGCGCATGAGGGCGCATCCATTCCCGACGATGCCGAACCGCCGTTCGCGGAGGCCTCCCGCATCAGGAGCTCGGCGGAACGGTTGGTCGAGAAGCATGGTGATGACGCCCGCCGGTACCTGCGGACCATCGCGATCTATAACAGCGAGGCGTGGCCGGGGTTGCTGGAATTCATTGCGCCGTGAGGGCGGCGAACCGGTCGGTCAATGCTGCCGCCCGGCCAGGTCTCGCCGTACCGTCAGTTTCTTTCCCTTGATCGTGCTCGCCCGTAACGCCTTGACGACCTGGTCGACCCGCTCTTCCGGCAATTCCACCAGCGAAAACTTGTCAGCAATCTCGATCGTGCCGATCTCCTTGGCCTCGATCTTCGCCTCATTCACGATCGCACCGACGAGATCGGTGGGTCGCAAGTTGTGTTTCCGCCCGGCTCCGATGTAGATCCGTGCCAGCCCCTTCGTCCGCTTTGGTCGCGGCACCTTCTTCTCGAACGGCGTCGATTCCTTCACGACCGGGATATCCAGTTCCGCGTCGTCGCGCGGCGCGCCGCCGGGCGTGCGCTCGTGGGCAAGCTGGACTGCCGCCATGGCGATCGTCATCAGGTCGAATTCGTCCGTCAACGATTCCACGGCCACGCGATAGTGCTCGGAGGCGCCAGCCACGATGACTTCGCGCAACGACGCGGTCGTCACGCCAAGTCGCCTGGCTTGCACGTCAATCGCGGTGGGGAGTTGTGCGATGGTGATCTTCTGTCGCGTGCCGCCTTCGACGCTGCGGAGCATCCGGTGTTCGCGAGGCTCGACGAATGTGATCGCCACACCCTCCCGTCCGGCGCGGCCGGTGCGCCCGATGCGGTGCACGTATGCCTGCGGCGATTCCGGCACGTTGAAGTTGACGACGTGCGAGAGCTGCTCGATATCGAGCCCGCGTGCCGCGACATCCGTTGCCACCAGCAGATCGACCGCCCCTGCACGTGTGCGCTTCATCACGCGATCGCGCGCGTCCTGCGTCATGCCGCCATGCAGCGCCTCGGCACGAAACCCGTGACCGCTCAACGTCGCGGTGAGCGTATCGACCTCGGTCCGGGTGCGGCAGAACACGAGCGCCAGCGTTGGCGCCTCGAGATCGAGGACGCGACCGAGCGCCGCCACCTTCTGTGCCCGCGACACGAGATAGGCGACCTGGCGCACCTTCGCGGTCGAACCGGCGCGCGTCTTCTCTTCGGCGATCCGGATACGGACGGGATCGTCGAGATGCCTCTCCGCGATGACGGTAATTCGCGGTGGCAACGTCGCGGAGAAGAGCGCAGTCTGCCGTACGGCCGGCGCCGCATCGAGGATGCTTTCGAGTTCCTCGGCGAATCCCATGTCGAGCATCTCGTCCGCTTCATCGAGCACGATCGCAGCGAGCCCTGAGAGGTCCAGCGTCTTGCGCCGGATGTGGTCGAGCGCGCGGCCCGGCGTCGCGACGACCACATGCACGCCGCGGCGCAGGATCTTGAT
>JANYLJ010000074.1 GCA_025357945.1 Gemmatimonadota bacterium | reverse complement strand
GTGTCATCCCGAGTGCGGTGAGGTATCGGCCCGTCGGTAGACCATCCCTCGCGTTCCTCGGGATGACCGGCCCTTGCTCCGTGTTGGTACTCACCTTCCCCGATCAGCTGGTCACTCCCACTCGATCGTCGCCGGCGGCTTGCTGCTGACGTCATAGACGACCCGGTTCACGCCTGCCACCTCGTTGGCGATCCGGTTCGAGATGAGCGCTAGCACTTCCGCCGGAAACGGAAACCAGTCCGCTGTCATGCCGTCCTTCGACGTCACCGCCCGCAAGCCGATCACCTGGTCGTACGTTCTGCCGTCGCCCATGACCCCGACGGAACGGATCGGTAGCAGCACCGCGAATGCCTGCCAGATCTGGTCGTAGAGTCCCGCCGCGTGAATCTCCTCGAGATAGATCGCGTCGGCTGCGCGCAACAGTTCAAGTTGCGGCCGGGTGACCTCGCCGAGAATTCGGATCGCGAGTCCCGGCCCCGGAAACGGGTGCCGACCGACCATCTCCTCGGGCAGGCCGAGTTCCCGGCCGATCTGACGGACCTCGTCCTTGAAGAGCTCGCGCAACGGCTCGATCAGCGTGAATGGAAGTTCGGCCGGCAACCCGCCGACGTTGTGGTGCGTCTTGATGGTGACCGATGGGCCGCCGGTGGGCGAGAATGACTCGATCACGTCCGGGTAGAGGGTTCCCTGCACCAGAAAGCCGACATCGTCACCGACTTTTTGTGCCTCGCTGGCAAAGACGTCGATGAAGCGATGGCCGATGCGTTTCCGCTTGACCTCGGGGTCGCTCACGCCGGCGAGATCCGCCAGGAATTCGTTCGATGCATCGACCGTGCGGAGGTCAATGCCAAGGTTCCGGCGGAACGTATGTTCCACCTGGTGCCGCTCGCCAAGCCGAAGCAGTCCGTGGTCGACAAAGATACAGGTGAGCCGGTCGCCCACCGCGCGGTGCACCAGCGCCGCTGCGACGGCTGAGTCCACGCCACCCGAAAGCCCGCAGATGACGCGGCGTTCGGGCCCGACCATCGCATTGATTTTGGCCAACTCGGTCTGGATGAAATGTTCCGGCGTCCAGCTGGGGGTGCAGCCACAGATTTCAAACAGGAAATTCGCGAGCATCTCGCCGCCACGGGGCGTGTGCGCGACCTCGGGATGGAACTGCACGGCGTGCAGCGGCAGCCGGTCGTGTTCAATCGCCGCAATCGGTGAATTCTCACTCGACGCCGTGACGTGCCATTCCGACGGCGCCTCGTCCACGTGGTCGCCATGGCTCATCCACACCGGCGTCGTGGCGCCGGTGGTAAATCCCTTGAAAAGCTTGCCGCCCTCAATGCGAACGTCCGCTCGGCCGTATTCCCGCCGCGCCGCCGGAACCACGCGCCCGCCAGCAAGTTGTGCCAACACCTGCATCCCGTAGCACAACCCGAGCACCGGGACGCCCATCGTGAGGAGCTCCGGTTGAGCCGTGGGCACCCCCTCGCCGTACACCGAGTTCGGCCCACCCGACAGAATCACGCCCTTCGGCTTCCAGTCGCGGATCCACGCCACGTTTCGCGACGGCGGATGGATCTCGCAATACACATGCTGCTCCCGCACCCGGCGCGCAATCAACTGGGTGAATTGCGAACCGAAGTCCACGATCAGGATCCCATCGGGGTGGGTCACGAATCCTCGCCGGCAAAGGGATCCGCGACTTCATCGCGGAACAGGTCGCTCAGGCGTTCACGCGGCCGCACGACGGCCCACCGCCCCTCTTCCACGAGCACCTCGACCGCTCGCGCCCGCGAGTTGTAGTTGGAACTCATCGCGAAGCCGTACGCCCCCGCGCCGAGCACGGCGAGCAGGTCGCCCTCGCGCACCGGTGCCATCTCGCGATCGAGTGCCAGAAAGTCTCCGGTTTCGCACACCGGACCGACGACATCCAACCGGATCGGAGTCGCGTCCGATGGCCGCACCGGAATGATCTCATGCCACGCCTTGTAAAGCGCGGGCCGGACCAAGTCGTTCATTCCGGAGTCAACAATCGCGATATCGCGGCCACCGGAGTGCTTGCAGTACACGACCCGCGTGAGCATCACGCCGGCGCTGCCGACGAGATACCGCCCGGGCGCGACCTGGATGGTGCAGCCGGACGTGGCCAACATATCGACAAGCGGCGCGATCCAGTCGATCGGCTCGAGCGGGACTTCATCGTTGTAACGGATGCCGAGACCGCCGCCAAGGTCGAGCACGTCAGGCGCATGCCCGGCGGCGCGCGCCTGTTCGAGCAGCGCGAGCAGGCGCTCGGTCCCCGCGGCATAGGGGCCCGACTGGAGCAACTGCGACCCGAGGTGCATCGCAATTGCGCCGAGCCGGAGCCGCGGTACCTCATCGATGACTGTCAGCGCTTGGGCGAACTGATCGCGCGGGACACCAAACTTGAGGCCACCCTTCCCCGTGCTGATGTACGGATGGGTTTCCGCGGTCACGTCGGGATTGATGCGGATCCCGAGCGTGACCGACTGATCGTGCAGGTCGGTGAGCGTTGCCACACGGCGCAACTCGGCCAGTGATTCGACATTGATGTGCCCGACGCCGGCCATGATCGCGGCGAGCAATTCATCGTCGGATTTCCCGACGCCGCTGAACACGATCGATTCCGGCGCAAAGCCGGCCGAGAGGGCGCGCAGCATCTCGCCGCCCGACACGATATCGGCACCGGCGCCGAGCCGCGCCAGCAAGCGCAGGATGGCGAGGTTGGCGTTCGCCTTGACCGCATAACAGATGCGATGCGGCAACTCGCCGAAGGCCGCGTCGAGCCCGGCATAGCGGCGGCGGATCGTGCCGGCATCGTAGACGAACGCCGGCGTGCCGACGTCTTCGGCGATGCTCGCGAGGGGAACCCCGCTCATCGCCAGTGATCCGTCCGGCCCTGGGGCGAGGCCGGCGTCGGTGAGGCGCGAGTCTAGTATGCCCGCGCCCACACCGCCTCGACGGTGGCCGGACGCCCGGTCCAGATGCATGTCGTCGGCGCTTCTGGCGACCGGAACTCCTCCGACGGCAGGCAGCGGATCGTCGCCTTGGTCGCTGCCTTGATCTCGGCTTCCACTGCCGGGTCACCGCAAAAGCCGGCGTAGACGAAGCCGCCGTTCGCTTCGAGGAAGTCGATGAACTCCTGCCTGGACTTCGGATTCCGCAGCGTTGCCGCATCGCGGCGCGCCTTGGCTGCGTCGAGCAACGCCCGCTGCATCGTCGCCATCTCCTCGTGCACGCGGGCGGCGAGCCCCGCCATCGGAACCGCTTCCTTGCCACCCAGGCGCCGCGCCAGCATGACGCTCTGATTGGCCAGGTCGCGGGGCCCCAGCTCCAGGCGGAACGGTGCGCCGCGCGCTTCCCATTCGTAGTACTTGGCACCGGGCTTCATGTCGCGCAGGTCGGCCGTGGTCCGGATGCCCGCGGCGCGCAACTCCTTGACCATATTGTTTGCCGCGGCGTACGTGAGTTCCCGGTCCTCGTCGGTCTTCCAGATCGGCACGATTACCACTTGCCACTGGGCCAGGCGCGGTGGGCACACCAATCCCTTGTCATCACTGTGCGTCATGATCAGGGCACCGACCAACCGGGTCGACACGCCCCACGACGTGCTCCACACGTACTCCAGCCCGCCTTCCCTGGTCTGGAACTGCACATCAAACGCCTTGGCGAAATTCTGGCCGAGGTTGTGCGACGTACCGGCCTGCAGCGCCTTCTTGTCCTGCATCAGTGCTTCACATGAATAGGTGCGGAGCGCACCCGCGAAGCGCTCGGAATCCGTCTTGGGACCGGTGATCACCGGCATTGCCATCCACTCTTCCATGAACTGGCGATACAACCCGAGAATCAGCAATGTCTCCGCCTCCGCCTCGGCCTCGGTGGCGTGCGCGGTGTGTCCCTCCTGCCAGAGGAACTCGGTCGTGCGCAGGAAAAGACGGGTCCGGAGTTCCCAGCGAACGACGTTCGCCCACTGATTGATCAACACCGGCAGGTCGCGCCAACTCTGGATCCACTTGGCGTACATCGCGTAGATGATCGTTTCGGACGTCGGGCGCACCACCAGCGGCTCTTCCAGTTCCTTGCCGCCGCCGTGGGTCACCACCGCGGTTTCCGGTGCGAATCCTTCGACGTGCTGCGCCTCCTTGGCCAGGAAACTCTGCGGAATGAACAGGGGGAAGTAGGCGTTCTGGTGACCGGTGTCCTTGAACATCCGGTCCAGCGCGGACTGCATCTGCTCCCAGATTGCGTAGCCATTCGGGCGGATCACCATGCAGCCGCGCACCGGCGAATAGTCCGCCAGCTCGGCTCGCATGATGACGTCGTTGTACCAGGCGGAGAAGTCTGCCGCGCGGGTGGTCAATGCCTTGGAGTCAGCCATTGGGAGTCGTGAGTCGTGAGTCATTGACGAGAGACGAGAGATGAGAGGCGAGAGACGAGTCGGTGATCGCCTCCTGTGTCTTGTACACGAGATCCTTGAGCTGCACTTCGCCGCGCGCGCGATCATCAGGGCCGATCACCACGGCGAGCCGCGCACCACGAGCGTTCGCCAGATTGAGCTGCTTGCCCACGGCTTGCGTGTTGAGTGCGAACTCGACGCGTAGCCCGGCATCGCGCAACTCGTGTGAGAGCTTGAGCACGTGCTCCACATCGGCGGGCGTCACCGCCGCAACGAACACGTCGATGCTCGCGCCAACGCTTGGGTGGAGACCGCGGTCCTTGAGCAGCTCGCCGAGGACGACGTCGCCCATCCCGAAGCCGAGCGCTGGGAGGTCCGCACCGCCGAGACTACCCAGCAATGTGTCGTAGCGCCCGCCACCGCAGATCGCGCGCAGGGTTCGCTTGGCGTCGAATAATTCGAACACGGTGCCGGTGTAGTAGGCGAGGCCGCGGACGATGGTCGGATCGAAGTCGATCCACTCACCGAACCCCATCTCATCCAGCGCATTCAGCGCAGCGCCGAAGTGCGTGGCTGCCGAGATGCTGCGCCGCAGCTCCGCACGATGCGCCGGATCGGTCAGCCGAAACACGCCGGCAACCGTGACCGTGTCCAGATGCGCGTCGAGCATCTCACGGGCCGCGGCCGCGTTCTTCTCGATCCGATCGATCGCCTGGAACACGAGCGGGGTCATCGCATCCGCGATGCCAAGCTGCCTCAGCGCGGATGAAAGGAAGAGCCGGTCCGACACCCGCACCCGGACATCCTGCGGACCGAGACCGAATCCCCGCATCATGTCAATCGACAGCGCGATGATCTCGGCGTCGGCCAGCGGCCCCGCCTCGCCGATCAGGTCGCAATTGAGCTGGAAGTGCTCCCGCAAACGGCCGCGTTGCTGGCGTTCGTAGCGGAAGAGCTGCGGGATCGAAAACCAGCGGATCGGCTTCTTCATCCCGTTGGCCCGGGCGCCAACCATGCGAGCGAGCGTCGGCGTCATTTCGGGCCGCAGGGCCACCTGCCGGTCGCCCTTGTCCACGAAGTTGTAGAGCTGTCCCACGATCTCGTCGCCGCTCTTGGCGGTGTAGAGGTCGAGCGGTTCGAGGGGTGGTCCGTCGTATTCCTCAAAGCCGTAGCGCGCCGCCACCTCGCGCCAGACGCGGAAGATGTGCGCCCGCAGCGCGAAATCCTCCGGTGGGAAGTCGCGAAAGCCCGGCAGACCCTTGGAAATCATGGCGCAAAATACACGGTCAGGCGACCGCCAGCCCAAGCGCCTGCATCACGTCGCCCACCGTATGGAACGATCCGGTCACCAGCACCGTGCCCGCCCCGTCCTGAACATCGCGGAGCGCCGATTGAAAGTCCGCAACCAGCCGCCAGCGCGCCCGGGCCGCCGGACGTTCCGGATCGCCGAGCCACCGCTCCAGCCAGCCGAGATCCCACTTCCGCGTATCCGCGCTCGGCGCGATGGTCAGGACCCCCACGTCGATCGCCTGATCGAGCTCGACCAGCATCTCGGCCCACGCCTTGTCACCCAGAATCGACACCAGTGCGTGAATCGGCCGCGGTGGCGCGACCGCCCCGAGCACCGCGGTCAGCGCCCTCATGCTGTCGGGGTTGTGCGCCACGTCGAAGAGCCACTTGCCCCGCCGATCGAAGCGCCCCGGGACTTGCGCGCTCGCGAATGCGGCGCTGGTCGCCCGGGCAGACGGCCGCAGCGCGTCCGGTAGTGCAGCGAGCGCGGCCGCCGCCACGGCCGCGTTCCGTCGCTGGTGCCGGCCCACGAGTCCGAGCGGTCCCGACCACGTGGCGCCCGGCGGCACGACCACCGTGGCGCCGGAATCGCCATCCCTCGGTTGCCGAGCATCCCGGGCGGCCGATCGTATCACTTCCGCCAGCACCGGGTCTGCCTCGCCGATGATCAACGGCACGCCTGCTTTCGCGATCGCTGCCTTTTCGCGCGCGATTTCCTCGACCGTGTCGCCCAGGTACTTCTGGTGATCGAGCGCGATGTGGGTGATCACGCTGACGAGCGGCGTGATCACGTTCGTGCTGTCGAGCCGGCCGCCGAGACCGACCTCGATGACGGCGATGTCGACCTCGCGCGCCGCGAAGTGGGCGAACGCCATGGCGGTTGTCGCTTCGAAGAATGTCGCCTGATGTGCTTCGATCGCCGGCGTCAGGTACCTGGTCCAGGCAGATACGGCAGTTTCGGAGATCGGGATGCCGTTCACCTGTATCCGCTCGCGAAACGAGATCAGGTGCGGCGAGGTGTACAGGCCCACGCGAAGCCCTGCTTCGCGGAGCGCGGCCGCGATCAACGTCGAGACGCTTCCCTTGCCGTTGGTCCCGGCCACGTGAATCGTGGGAAATTGCTCGTGCGGGTTGCCGACCGCGGCCAGCAAAGCGCGGGTGGAGTCGAGTCCGAACTTGACCTGGGTGGTGCGCGGGAAGAGGAAGGCGAGGGCGGAGCGGTACGGCAGTGTGGTCGTCAGGCGACGTCCGGAGTAGCTCGCTGCTTGAGCTTCTGTCCGCTCATGTGCCGCAGCAGACGCGAGGTCGTCTCGCGCAACGAGGCGCGCGGGACCACGTCGTCGATCTGACCCTTCTCGAGCAGGAACTCCGCCGTCTGGAATCCCTCGGGCAGATCCTGGCCGATCGTCTGCTTGATGACGCGCTGACCGGCGAACCCGATCACGGCACCCGGCTCGGCAAGGATCACGTCACCCTGCATCGCGAACGACGCGGAGACGCCACCAGTGGTCGGATCGGTGAGAATTGAAATATACGGAACGGCGGCCTGCTTCATCAGCGAGATCGCGGAAGACGTTTTCGCCATCTGCATCAACGACAGCGCGCCTTCCTGCATCCGCGCGCCACCAGAGGTACAGACCAGGACCATCGGTACCCGCTTGTCAGCGGAACGCCGCGCCAGACGCGCGATCTTCTCACCCACCACCGATCCCATCGACCCACCCATGAACCGGAAGTTCATCACACCCAGGTGCAGTGGCCGCGTGTCGAGTTTGCCGGTGCCCGTGTAGATCGCGTCAGACGGACCGGCCTTCTTCTGCGCCGCCACCAGGCGGTCGGCGTAGTGCTCGAACTGCAGTGGATCGGTCGACTTGAGGTCGCCGTACAACTCCCGCCAGCTGCCCTCATCGGTCAGCAGTTCGACGTACTCTTCCGCAGTAAACCGCTTGTGAGTGCCGCATTCCGGGCACACGTTGAACGCCTTCTGGAACTTCTCCCGGATATCGATGTGCCCGCACGACTCGCACTTTTCCCATGCGTCGACGGGTATCTCGAGTCGCTCACGGGGAGCGGTCCTCGGCTTGCGCTCCTTTTTGAACCACGCCATAACGGCCATACAACCTTGGGTCGCGGGACGTCCTGCGTCCTAGCTGTGACCCCCTGAACGTGACGCCCGGATCAGATCCGCGCAAGGCCTTGACAGCTAAGTCATTGTCTTGACTCAACATAGCTCGCTGCCCTTCCCTCCTCTGCCGCCCGAAACGCCATTCCCAGGCCGATCGCCATGGCAACGAGGAAGGAGCCGCCGGCGGAAAAGAACGGCAGCGGAATCCCGGTGATCGGCATCACCGAGATGGTCATCCCGACGTTCTCGAAGATGTGGGTAAAGATCACGCTGGCGACGCCGAACACCACCAACGACGCGAACGGGTCGCCGGCCTGCCGCGCGATCCGGACGAGCGTGAACAACAACGCCACGAACAGCCCGAGCGCGACGAGCACACCGATGAAACCAAGTTCTTCGCCAACTACCGCGAAGACGAAGTCGTTAGCGCGCTCCGGGATGTACCCGGAACGCTTCTGCGGGCCGAGGGTGAGGCCGGTACCGAACCACCCGCCGGAACCGATCGCAACCCGCGACTCCACGGCTTGATACCCCGAGCCGCGCCGGTACCGCTCCGGGTCGAGGAAGGAGATGATCCGTTCCTGCTGGGAAACCTTCAGCCCCTTCCACACGATGAAGGCGAGCACGCCCATCGCGGAATTAGTCAGGTAGACCACAATCCCCTCGAGCACGAAGGGCCGCCAGATCAGGAGCAGGGCAAAGAGCACCACCATCCAGATGCTCCACAATGTCGTACTCCACGCGAGTATCAGCGAGACGACTGGCGAGGCAAGGAGGACCAGGAGCGGCAGCGGCACGGCAGCCCAGAACAACATACCGAAGAGAATGCCGACGAAAACGATCGCACTACCGAGATCAGGCTGCCGCAACACGAGCAGCGCGGGAACAGCGGCGAGCACAATTGGCGGGAGCAGTCCCCGCAGCGTGATCGGCGGCTCTCGACGCGCCGCAAACCAGCGGGCCAGCATCAGGATCGTGGTGAGTTTGGCGATTTCCACCGGCTGGATGCCCACGCCACCGATCGATAGCCAGCTCTTCTCGCTCAGCGCTGCGCCGTGGCCGCGCCCGATCACCAGCGTGGCCGCAAGGAGCACAAGACTCATCCCGTAGGCCCAGGGCGTCGCCCACTCGAGAATCCGGAACGACGTGCGGTACACCACCGCAGCGCAACAGACGGCGATCAGCAGCCAGAGCAGTTGCAGCACCCAGAGCCACTTCATCTGGCGGAGCCAGAAGCCGTGGTTCCCGCCGATGAGATCCGTCTGGCCCACGGAGTAGAGGATCAGCGCGCCGAACGCCGCCAACAGTGCCACCACGAACAGGAGCGTCCGGTCGATGCCGCGGTTCATGGGCGCCGCGATGGCGGACGCGTCACCGCCCGCGGAACGGCCTGGCCCGAGTCTGCGCCGGTGTGAAGCAGATCCTCGGTGACGGTGTTGAAGTCGGCCTTCACCGTCTTGCCCGTCAGGTAGTGCACGATCGCGCGCACCGGATACTTGGCCACCAATGCGCCGTGGATTCCTTCCTCTACCGCAATGCCGACGACGATCCTGGGATTGTCAGCCGGCGCGAACGCGATGAACCAACCCAGCTGCTTCTGGCCGGTCACCTCGGCCGATCCGGTCTTTCCGGCCACCTGGAATTGCGCGAGCCCGACCTCGCTGGCGAGGTTGCCGGTGGCCGTGCCGCTGTTGACGACGTCGACCATCGCGGCACGCAGCTCGGCGAGTTGATCGGGCGTGAGCTTCAGGTCGCGGGTCACGACGCCGGGCCGGTCCTTGATGATGTGCGGCGCACGCTTGATGCCATCGCCGGCCAGGGCGGCGTAGAACGACACCATGTTGATCAGTGTTTCCGTGTGCGCTCCCTGACCGATCGCCAGGTTGAGCGTTTCGCCGTTGCCCCACGTCGACACGCCACGAGCGTCAACGTAGCTCTTGACGCTCGCCAGCAGCGTACCATGGCGCTCCCCATCCAGGTCAATGCCCGCCCGCTCGCCAAAGCCCATTTCGCGCGCCGCCGCGAGGATTGAATCGCCACCAAGCAGCAGGCCGAGCTGGTAGAAATAGACGTCACAGGACTTCGAGATCGCCTCGCGCAACGTGAGCGATCCGTGACCCTCCGGCTTCCAGCAGCGCCACACCCCGTTGCCGTAGTGGTAGCTGCCGGTGCACCCGTCCCGCATGCGGCTCTCCATCGTGAAGCCGCGACGCAGCGCCATCGCGGCGATGGCGAGCTTGAACGGCGATGCCGGCGGGTAGGCGGCCTGGATCACCCGATTGTAGAACGGCTTGTCGGGATCGGTATTCAGTTCGTTGAACGTCGCGCGATCAATGCCGCCGATAAAATCGTTGGGATCGAACGACGGAAACGATGCATATGCCAGGATCTCGCCGGTTGGCGTCATCGCCACCATGGCGCCGCGCTTATCGGGCAGGTCGGCTCGCCACATCGAGTCGATGAAACGCTGCAGCCCGAGATCGATCGTGGTGCGGACGATCTTCCCCGCCGTCGGCGGGAGCGACAAGGCAGCGGGTGCCTGGCGGATCATCCGACCGCGGGCGTCGATTTCCACGAAGCGCAGGCCGCGGCGGCCGCGCAGCAACGAATCGTACTCGAGCTCGAGGCCTTGCTTCCCCACGATCTCTGCCGGCTTTGCGTTGGGAAACGTGTTCTTCTCGATGTCGTCGGCACTGACCTCGCCAACGTACCCGACCATGTGCGCGACCGCGTTGCTGTCCGGGTAACGCCGCCTCGGCTCGGCCTGAATCACCAGGCCGGGGAGCGCGGCACGATGCTCCTCAAGGGCGGCGACCGCATTGTATCGACCAGATGCGTACACCAACGCTGGCTGATACCGGGCTGCCGCCCAACGCTTCACCACCGTCTCGACATCGATGGTATCGTTCGGGATCAGGGCGTCGAGCCGTGTGAGAACGGCGCGGAGCGAATCCTCGCTGGTGGCGACGAGCCGGACCGAGTAGCCGGTCATGTTCTCCGCGATCGGCAGGTTGTTGCGATCGAGGATGTCGCCGCGCGGCGGCTCGAGCGAGACATCACGCAGGTGCGTGTTGGCTGATCGCGTGCGATAACTCTCGTGGTCGAGGACCTGCGCCTTGAAAAACGACCCGCCGAGTACGACGAACGCGGCGATGATCACCCACTGGATGACGGCGGCGCGCCGCGCCACCTCCCAGGACGCGAATGCGCTCATGCCTCGATCCGGATCGCGAGCCAGTCGCGGAAGATCACCACGATGATGACGCCAACCACCGCGGTCGACATCGCCTGCAGTGGCGCCCAGAGCAGCACTTCGACGGGGAGCGCGCGCAGTGGTGTCCCACTGAAGAGCAGCATCAGCACGTCGCGAACCCAGGTGCCGATGAAGAAGAGGGCGCCGTTCACGAGGATATTATCGGCGAAGAAGATCGAGCGGCCCCACGAGGCCCCCCAACCCACCAGTACGTTGGCCAGGATCCCGGCGCCAAAGCGCGCCGGCGTCAGGACGTCAATCACCAGGCCGATCAGGAATCCGGTCAGCGCGCCGACGCCAGGCTCCTCTCGAATCGCGAGCAGGAGCAGCACCAGAATCAGGAAATCCGGCAGCCCGTGCTGCCCCTCCACGATCGACGGCCTCAGGTAGAACTCGAGCAACAACAGGATCAGCAGCACGAACGCCACCCGGAGGCGATCGCCGGCGCGTCCGCGGCGGCGGCGATCGCTCAGGCGGAAGAGCCTCACGGTGACGTCACCGGACGCACCGAGCGGGGATAGAGCGAATCGCGCGGCGACGTCAGCACAACGACGTGGCTGGCCGCACCGGGGGATGCAAACGGAATCACGCGATAGACGCGGTCGTATCCGTTCTCGTCGCGACCGATCGAAACGATACGACCGATCGGAATCCCGCGCGGGTAGGTGCCGCCCGCGCCCGCCGTCAGCACGACGGTGCCGACCGCCAGCGAATCGCGCAGCGCGATCCCGTGCAACTCGAGGATCGGCCCGGCAACGCCGACCGATGCCGATGGGTGGATGAACCCGCTCACGCGGCCATCAGCCGTGACCGCTGCGGCGGAGAAGTCAGGATTCGCCCATGTCATCGCGCTGCTGCTGGTCGGGCCAGCACTCACGACCGAACCGATCAGGCCCTCCGCCGTCACGACCGGATCGAACATCCGCACGCCGACAGCCGTGCCAACATCGAGCAGCAGCATCCGGGTATCGGTGAGCGTGGGCCGGTGCAGCACCTCGGCGGACACGGTAGGATGCGAAAGCCTGGCGCGCACGCCAACGAGTCCCCGGAGGTTGTCGTTCTCGCGTCGGAGCGCTTCCTGCTGTTGCACCAGGACAGCAAGTGAGTCGTAACTGCGCTGCACCTGCGCCAGTTCGAAGCGCGACCGGCGGTCCTGGGCGGCGCGCGCTTGCAGGGCAACAATTGGTCGGAGGGCGGTCTGTCGCAGGCCCGTCGCGACGGACAGGCCCCAACTGCGGGGAAGCGCCAGGGCGAGCAACGCCAGGGCGGTACATCCAACGAGCAGCGGAACGTCGCTGCGAGCCGCCTCTTGTCTGGCCGGCCCCCGCATCGTCAGGTCGTCAGCACGCTACGGTACTTCTCGAAATCGTCGAGAATCCGTCCCGTCCCGCGGACAACGCAGGTGAGCGGATCCTCGTCCACGTGAATTGGCAGGCCGGTATCGTGCCCCAGCAGCTGATCCAGGCCACGAATCAGCGCTCCGCCGCCGGTCATGACGATGCCACGATCGACGATGTCGGATGCCAGTTCCGGTGGCGTGATTTCGAGGGCTCGGCGCACCGCGTCCACGATGGCGGCGATCGGCTCCTGGATCGCTTCGCGGATTTCGACCGAGTGTACGCGCACGGTTTTCGGAATGCCGGAGACGAGATCGCGTCCCTTGACTTCCATCTCGCGTTCTTCGGGCGAGGGATAGGCGGAGCCGATCTTGATCTTGATCAGCTCGGCCGTGGGCTCACCGATCAGCAGGTTGTAGTTCTTCCGCATGAACAGCACGATCGCCTGGTCCAGCTCGTCGCCGCCGATACGGATCGACGTGTCCGACACGATGCCGGACAGCGCGATCACGGCGATCTCGGTGGTGCCGCCGCCGATGTCAATCACCATGTTGCCCGTCGGCGTTTCCACCGGCAGTCCGACACCGATCGCGGCGGCCATCGGTTCAGCGACCATCCATACCTGCTTCGCTCCCGCCGTTTCGGCGGAATCACGCACGGCGCGTCGTTCCACCTCGGTGATGCCGGAGGGCACCGCGACGATCACTTTCGGTTTCACGCGGAAGAAGTGCTTGTCGATGATCGTCTTGAGGAAATACCGGAGCATTTTCTCCGTGACATCGAAGTCGGCAATGACGCCGTCCTTCAATGGCCGAACGGCGGTGATGCCCTCGGGCGTGCGCCCGAGCATCCGTTTCGCTTCGAGCCCGATCCCCTTGATGCGGCCGGTGGCCTTCTCAATGGCAACAACCGAGGGTTCGTTAAGAACGATCCCCTCACCTTTGACATATATGAGCGTGTTCGCGGTGCCGAGATCCACCGCGATTTCGTTGGCGGGAAGAAACGAGCCGAACTTGAACAGATTCATGTGAGTGACCGCCCTCCGAGTCGACGTGCGAAGCTAAGTCTGCCTTCCACCCGGAGCAAGGCAACGCGTTGCGGCACGGTAGTTTGGATTGGGCGTGAGTGGCTGCTCACACGAGCCGTCCCGTCCTGGTGGAGTATCGGACTGAACCGCCTCGACCGATGGTGAATTGGGCCGTGAGCAGGTGGTCTAGCGCCTGGACGATCGGCGCAGACGCGGCGGGACTGGCCCCGGGGTCGTACCCCGGACCGGTGAGACTGCCATGGGCGCTCACCAACGCACCCATCAATGCGCTCCCCCACTCGGTGTTCTGCGCGTCGAGCACGAGTTGCAGCCGGTCACTCTGGCCTCGGCGTGCGAAGGTGAGCTCGAGGCCGTCGCGAAGGTGCGCCGTGTTGTTCGGGTCGCAACCGTTCGTCTCGGACTCCCAGATCGGCACGTCGGGGGCGACATCCGTGCCAGCGGGATAATCGACGGCCACCACGGTGAAGACGTCGACATGCTCGGTCTCATCCGCTTCGTCGGTTATCCCGGAATTGCAGGAGTCCCAGGTCGGCGCACGCGACGAGCAGATTGTCGAGATCTATCCGTGCGAGCGCCGGCGCATTCGCACCGCCGAAGGTGCCGGGGCCGAGATGCCACGCCAGGCCGCCCCAGCTGTAGATCAACGGGCAGCTTAGGGTGCAGGTACCATCCGCGCATGATGTGCAAAACCAGTTAGTCGGTGTCGGGGGGGGGGCAGCTGGTGTTCATGTCAGGACTCCTAACGAATTGCCGTCGGTCCCTTGAGAGCCATCCGCGCCAACACCTGTTCGAATCTTGGATCCCGTCGTAGCGGATCCAGGAGTGGGTCGAAGAAATTCTCCGGGACATAGATGTCATGTTGATCGATGCTGCGGTTCAGCCACGCGATCCCCTGCATCACGTCACCCAGCCCTGCGTATGCCTGGGCAATCGTAACTGGCGGAATGACCTCCCGGTCGGAGCGCTGTTTCAAATCGTTCACGATCTTCAGCGCCGCCGCCCGATCACCAGACACGGCGTACGCGAACGCGAGCCCGGCAGCTGCCTGTGGGTAAAACCCGCCGAGGTCGATCGTGCGCTTGAGCGACGCGACGGCCTCGGGATATCGACGCTGCTGGATCTGGACGAGGCCGAGTCGGAAATGCGCCTGGGCGTAGTTTGTGTCGAGCGCGAGCGTCTGGCGGATACGCTCTTCCGCCTCATCGTTCCGGTGCATGAGGTAGGACACCCATCCCCTCTCGACTCCGATCTGGAGCGACAGGGGATCCAGCTGGTGGGCCCGGTTCATCTCCGCCATGCTCTCATCCAGTTGGCCGCGCCCGGCCAGGAAGTCGCCATACCAGTGATGGCCCGTGGCGTAGTTGGGGTCGGCCGCTATGGCCCGCCGCAAGTGCTTCTCCGCCGCCGCCCAGTCCCAGCCGTAGATCAAGTTGCCGTACCCGAGGGAGGTTTCCGCCTCCGCCGAGGTGCTGTCGAGCGCCAGTGCTTTTCCGGCGGCGGCCTGCGCCTTTCGCCAGCCGTCGGTCGCCGAGACGCCGGCATAGGGAGAAACAAGGATGTACGCGTCGGCTAGTGCCGCCCACGCTCGCGCAAAGGTAGAATCCCGCGCCACTGCCGCTTCCAGGTAGCGCACCGCATCCACGAGGGCAGGACCGGTCCGCTGATTCCAGGCGAACCGTCCCTTGAGGTACAGATCATACGCCTGAAGGTCGCCGGTGGGATGGACGGCCAGAGCTGAGTCACGGGCGGGCGCCAGCCGCAGCCGAAGTGCCGCGACGATGGAGCGCGCGACGTCCTCCTGCACCGCGAAGACATCCGACAGGTCACGATCGAAGGACTCGGACCAGAGCTGATACCCATCCTTCACGCTGATGAGCTGGGTGCTGACCCGAAGCCGGTTGCCGCTCTTCCGCACACTCCCTTCCAGCACGGTGCCGACATCAAGCTTGCGGCCGACTTCATGCACATCGGGACTCTGCCCCTTGAACTGAAAGGAGGAAGTTCGGGCCGCGACCCGGAGTCCCGGCACCTGGCTTAGCGCCGTGATCAACTCTTCGGTGAGTCCGTCGCTGAAATACTCCTGATCCTTCTGCGGACTCAGATCCACAAATGGAAGGACGGCGGCAGATGCGAACGGTGCCACGCCTGGATGTCTGGCCAACCGCAGCACGACATATCCACCGAACACGACGAGCAGCAGCGTGAGACCAAGTGCGACCGGTCGGGCAATCGGACGGCGGGGGCGCGGTCTGGCCAGTGTGTCCGTGCTGGCGGCGCCATCCCCCAACCGGTCCAGCTGCAGCGCGCCGGCGAACTCCGCGGCCGTGGGGAAACGATCGGCAGGCGATCGGGCCAGCGCCCTGGTCACCGCGCGCTCGAGGGCAAGAGGCACATCACGGCTGGTGCGCAGGTGCGGGACCGGTTCGCTCAGCCGCTTGGCCAGAACCGCCTGGGGATTCGGCCCGGTGTAGGGCGGCTCACCGGTGAGCATCTCGTAGAGCACGCAGCCGAGGGAGTAGATGTCGGTGCGCGGATCGATGTCCCTCTGCGCCGCGGCCTGCTCCGGACTCATGTACTGGGGAGTGCCCAGGCTGAATCCGCTCTCGGTCAACTGCTCATCCGATTCGCCCGGGAGCGCTCGGGCGATCCCGAAGTCCGCAACCAGGGCATGGTATCCGCCGGGAAGCCCTCGGTCACGGGTCGGAGAGCCGCTAAGCAGGATGTTCTCTGGTTTGATGTCGCGATGAATCACTCCGCGCTGGTGGGCATAGTGGAGAGCGTCGGCCACTTCCACGGTGATGCGCAGCGCGTCACCCACCGAGAGCTGACCCTCACGCAACAGCCGGCTCCGCAATGTCTCGCCCTCGACGTACGGCATGGTGAACCAGAGCTGCCCGTCGGCGTCGCCGGACTCGTGCACGACCACGATATGCGGGTGTTGCAAACGGGAGCAGAGCCGGATCTCGCGGAGGAACCGCTCGGCCCCCAGTACGTGTGCCAGGTCGGGACGGAGGACTTTGAGCGCCACGAGTCGATCATTCTTAAGGTCGTGGGCCAGGAAAACCGTGGCCATACCGCCGTGTCCGAGCTCACGCTCGATCCTGTAGCGGTCGGCCAAGGAGGCCTGAAGATGATTCAGCATATCCGGCAACCTAGTTCCTGCGAAGGGTTACCTCCCAGCGTTGCGCTCGCGCGGGGAGGCCAGATCGGGGCCCGCCTGGAAGTCGCCGGCCGGAAGGATCCGGCAGCGAGCTGACGAGAGACCAGTAGAGTCGTGTGAAATCCCAAGCACACACTCGGAGTTGGCTACCACAAGAGATCGACGGAGGTGATTTCACCCGCCACCAACGTCTCGGTGGGCCGTCGCCTAACTTGTACACAGCCTGCGAATCTACCGCGCGACCCGCAACCGTGCCGCGCCCGAGCGCACCGTGCCGCAAGGGTAGCCACGTACACCGAAGCCGACGGGGATGACAGTTGGGCTTCCTGTCTACTAACCCGCGACGGACGCGGGGCAGTGAAACCGGGTAGGCGCCTATCTCGCGGTCCAGGCGTCCGAGGAGAAGGTAAACCGTGACCCGGCTGCTCAGATCCTCGGCGGCGGAAAACGGTCGAGCGGCCGGAGTGACCAACTCATCGGTCATCCCGCATTCGCCGCGAGTTCGCCTATCGCCCGGTACTCCCGAATCCCCCCGCCCCTCTGCCACTCTCGGGCAACTTCACCACTTCGCGGAACACCACCGGTTCGACCTTCTGCACCAATAGCTGCGCGATCCGGTCGCCGCGATGAATCACGAACGGTTCCGTGCCATGATTGATCAGGATGACTTGCAGCTCCCCGCGATAGTCACTGTCGATCGTCGCGGGCGTGTTTGGCAGGGTGACGCCGTGTTTGAGCGCGAGGCCTGAGCGCGGCCGCAGTTGCACCTCATAGCCGAGCGGAACGGCGATACAGAGGCCGGTCGGCACCAGGCCGCGGGCGCCCGCCGCGATGGCTGTCTCGACAGCGGAGACGATGTCCATTCCGGCCGCGCCCGGCGTGGCGCGGGATGGCAGCGGCAGGCCGGCGCCGTGGGGGAGGCGGGTGATCAGGACTTCGATGGGAGTGGGCATAGAAATTTTCATCCTGAGCGAAGCAGCCGGCTGGCCGGCTGCGCAGTCGAAGGACCTCGGTTACCAGCGAAATGGCTCCGTGTGCGGCCTCGTACGTCTGCCCTCTCAACCGAGGTCCTTCGACTGCGCGCTCGCTTTGCGAGCGCTTCGCTCAGGATGACGACTCTAGAGCACCGAATCCACGTTCGTGGCTTCCAGCCCGAACGCTTCCGCCACACCAGCGTACACGATCTTCCCATTCACGATATTCAGCCCGAGCTTGAGCGCCGAATCGCGACGACATGCTTCCTGCCACCCGTGGTTCGCCAGCTTGACGGCGTAGGGCAGCGTGGCGTTGGTGAGCGCCAGTGTGGACGTGCGCGGCACCGCACCCGGCATGTTCGCCACGGCGTAGTGCAACACGCCTTCCACGAAGTAGGTCGGGTTCTCGTGCGTCGTCGGCTTGATCGTCTCAACACAGCCACCTTGATCCACCGCGACATCCACGATCACGCAACCGTCCGGAATCGACTTGAGATCTTCGCGGGTAATCAGGTGCGGCGCCTTTTTCCCGGGAATCAGCACCGCGCCGATGATCAGGTCGGCGTCGCGCACCGCGTCGAGAATGTTGTGGCGGTTGGAGAACACCGTGTTCACGTTGGCCGGCAACACCTCATCGAGGTAGCGCAGCCGGTCGAGCGACGTATCAAGGATCGTGACATTCGCGCCGAGCCCGGCGGCCATTTTAGCCGCGTTGATGCCGACCACACCGCCGCCGATGATGACCACCTTGGCGGGCGGCACGCCCGGGACGCCGCCCAGCAACACGCCGCGGCCACCGAACAACTTCTCGTTGTACTTGGCACCTTCCTGCACCGCCAGGCGGCCAGCCACTTCCGACATCGGCGTCAGCAACGGGAGCTGGCCACCGGGGAGCTGCACTGTTTCATAGGCGACCGCGATCGCACCGGACTTCATTACCGCGCGCGTGAGCGGTTCGTCGGCGGCAAAGTGAAAGTACGTGTACATCACCAGTCCGGCGCGCATCCGCGGCCACTCCACCGCGATCGGCTCCTTGACCTTGATGATCATGTCGGCGCCGGCCCACGTCACGTCGGCGTTGGGGCCGATCGTGGCGCCCGCGGCGACGTAGCGCTCGTCGCTGAAGCCGCTGCCGAGCCCGGCGCCCGTTTCGACCATCACCTGATGACCTTCGTGCACCAGCACTTCGACACCCGAGGGCACCAGGCCGACGCGATTCTCGTTGGTCTTGATCTCTTTCGGAACGCCGATTTTCATGGTAGGCTCGCTTCCGCGCTGTCGGCGCGCCGTGAGGGTGTGACTATGGCCGCACTCATGCCGGCGGCCCGAGACGGACGGTGGTCATGCGCTCCGGCGTGAGGAACGCACCGGCGAGTGATGCGGTTTCCTCGACCGTCACAGCATCGACGAGGCGGAGCACCTCGTCAATGGATCGGTACGGTTCATCGTTCAACACGTGCCCCGCGAGTCGGTTCATCCGGCTCACCGTACTCTCGAGCGCCAGCAGCACACTCCCCTTGATCTGCCCCTTGGCATCGGCCAGCTCGTCCTCCGGCAGGCCCTCGCGCGACACGCGCGCAAGTTCTTCATGAATGACGGCGAGCGCCTGATCGGCCGTCCCGGGCTGGGTTCCAACGTAAATGCCGAAGACGCCCGCCGCACGGTAGGTCGCGTGCCAGGCGCTGATGGCGTAGCAGAGCCCCAGCTCCTCGCGCACCCGCTGGAAGAGGCGGCTGGACATGCCACCGCCAATCGCGGCGCTGAGGAGTGCCAAGCCCCAGCGGCGTTCGTCGGCGGCCGTGACCGTATCGGTACCGAGGATGGCGTGGACCTGCTGCAGATCACGCGTCTCGATGCGCGTGACGCCCCGTGCCGCCACGGCCGACCCCACGCTTGGCAACGCCGGCCTCGCTTCCCCCGCGAACCATCCCTCCGCATCGAGCAGCGCCAGCACCGCGCTGTGCTCGATGTTCCCGGCGACTGCCACGACGGCGTTGCCGGGGTAGTAGCCGGTGGCGTGCACGTCGCGCAGGTCGCTCGCCTGCAGCGCCGCCACCGTCTCGGCCGTGCCGAGGATCGAGTAGCCGTACGGATGGTCCGGCCAGAGCGTCTCGTTCCACATCTCGCCGGCGAGATCGTCCGGGGTATCGAGTACGCCATTCAGCTCCTCAAGGACAACATTCCGCTCGAGGTCCAGGTCGGCGTCGCGTAGCAGTGGCCGCCGCACCAGGTCGGTGAGCACGTCCAGCGAGAGGCCGAGGTCGGCATCGAGAACATGGGCCTGATATGCGGTGTGGTCCCGCGAGGTGTAGGCATCGAGCGAGCCACCGCGCGATTCGAGCGACAGCGCGATTTCGCGCGCCGTGCGCCGCTCGGTGCCCTTGAAGACCAGGTGTTCCAGCAGGTGGGACACGCCCATCTTCGGGCGTGCTTCATGACCGCTCGCGGTGCGGACCCAGATTCCGGCCGCGGCCGACCGAACGCTGGCAATGCGTTCGGTCACCACGACGAGACCGTTGGGACAATCGGTGCGAAAGAGAGCGTCGTCGAGCTGGACGGTGCGCTCCGGCGCCATGCTCACGGCTTCGGGAGCAGGGCTTTCCGCGACAGGCGCATGCGGCCGCGCTCGTCGACTTCGAGGAGCTTGACCTGCACGATGTCGCCCTTCTTGACGACATCCTCGGTTTTCTCGACCCGCTTGTGATCGAGTTCCGAGATGTGCAGCAGCCCTTCGACGCCCGGCATGATTTCCACGAAGGCGCCGAACGCCGTGATGCTCTTGACCGGACCCTCGTAAATCGTGCCCACGATCGGCTCGGCGACGATCGCCATGACCATTTCGCGGGCCTTGTTGCCGGCTTCGACGCCGACGGCCGCAATGGTGATCAGGCCGGTGTCGTCGATATTCACCTTGGCGCCCGAGGCGTCCTGAATGCCACGGATCGTCTTCCCCTTCGGGCCGATCACATCGCCGATCTTGTCCGGCTTGATCTGGATCGTGATGATCCGCGGCGCCCACGGCGACATCTCGGCCCGGTGGGTGGCGAGCACCTTGTTCATCTCGCCCAGGATGTGCAGGCGACCCTTGCGGGCCTTGTCGAGCGCGTCCTTGATGATCTCGAGCGAGAGACCGTGAATTTTGATGTCCATCTGGATCGACGTGATCCCGGCTTCGGTCCCCGCCACCTTGAAGTCCATGTCGCCGAGGTGATCCTCGGTGCCCAGGATGTCGGTGAGGATCGCGATCCGGTCGCCTTCCTTGATGAGTCCCATCGCCACACCGGCACACGGCGCCTTGATCGGCACGCCGGCATCCATCAGCGCGAGCGAGCCACCGCACACCGTCGCCATCGACGACGAACCGTTGGACTCGAGCACTTCGGAAACGATACGAATCGTGTACGGGAACTCCTCGAAGTGCGGCAGCAACGGCTGCAATGCACGCTCGGCGAGCGCCCCGTGGCCGATTTCGCGGCGTGACGTACCGCGGATCGGCTTCACTTCGCCGGTGCAGTACGGCGGGAAGTTGTAATGCAGCATGAACGACTTGGTGTGCATCGCGGCCACGTTGATGCCGTCGAGCCGCTGTTCGTCGTCGGCGGTGCCGAGGGTGACCACCGCCAGTGCCTGCGTCTCGCCGCGGGTGAACAGCGCCGAGCCGTGCGGGCGCGGCAGGACGTGCGCTTCGATCGTGATCGGGCGGACGGTATCGCCATCGCGCCCATCCACGCGCTCACCCTTGGTGAGGATCTGCTCGCGCATCACCGCGTACTCGATATCCTCGAGTTCGGTATGGATCGCCTTGAGCTGGTCCGGGAATTCGGCGGCAAGCTTCTCCTGTACTTCCTTGCGGATCGCGGCCAGCCCATCGGCACGGCCACCCTTGTCCTTCGCGTTCATCGCCTTCGCCATCGACTTCTCGGCGAGCGACTTGACCTTCTTCACCATCGCCTCGTCCCTCGGCGCTGGCGTCCACGCCATCTTCGGCTGGGCATTCTTGGCGATGAGGTCCTGCTGGAGCTTCACCTGCTCGCGAATGCCGACCTGCGCGACCTTGAGCGCCTCGACCACGTCGGCTTCCGAGATCTCGAGCGCGCCACCCTCGACCATCCCGATCGAATCGGCGGAGCCGGCGACGGTGATATCGATACTGGAGAACTCGAGCTGCTGGAAGGTGGGATTGAGCACCCACTGGTTCTCGATCTTGCCGACACGTACAGCGGCGATCGGACCGTTCCACGGCAGCTTGGAAATCGACAGCGCAGCCGACACGCCCATCAGGGCGGGAATGCTCGCGTCGTTCTCCTGATCGGCCGACATCACCGTCACGAATACCTGCACTTCGTTCTTGAATCCCTCGGGGAAGAGCGGCCGGATCGATCGGTCGATCAGGCGACACGAGAGGATTTCGTCATCCGTCGGACGACCCTCGCGCTTGAGGAATCCGCCCGGGATCTTGCCGGCCGCGTAATGCTTGTCGCGGTACTCGACGGTGAGCGGGAAGAACGGGAGCGAGGAGATGTTCGGTGAGACCGTGACGGCAACGAGGAGAGCGGTCTCCCCGTACTGGACGAACACGGAACCTGCGGCCTGCTTGGCGAGACGCCCGGTCTCGAGGATCAAGGGCCGACCTGCGAACTGCGTTTCAATGCGCTGCACGATGTTCCTTCAATGCGTATGAGCACTCCAATACAACAAAGGCGCCCCACGGTGCTCGCGTGGGACGCCCTGCAGCATCAGCTCACCGGAATTCAGTTCCGGAGGCCGAGTTCGGTGACCAGTGACCGATAGGTCGAGATTTCACGGTTCTTGAGATAGTTCAAGAGCCGGCGCCGCGTACCGACCATCTTCAGCAATCCCTGACGACTGTGGTGGTCCTTGGGATGGGTGCGGAAGTGACCGGTGAGGTCGTTGATCCGCGCCGTCAACAGGGCGACCTGGACCTTTGCGGACCCAGTGTCGGTGCCATGCTGCCGGTGCTTCTCGATGACGGGCTGCTTCTCGATCATGCCATGTCCTGAGTCATGCTGCGCTTACACTTAGAAGATCTCTGATAGCCATCAATAATACCGTGGGGGCCCCGCCGATCGCAAGGGAGCGCAGCTACCGCCCAAACAGTCTGAAAATGTCATTCTTGAACGCAAACGCCATCAGCAGCACCACGATCGCCAGCCCCAGCATCGAGAAGACCTCGCGCACCCGGGTCGGCAGCGGCCGCCGGATGACGGCTTCGACCAGCAGGAAGAGGAAGGCGCCGCCATCGAGGACGGGGATCGGCAGCAGGTTGACGACGGCCAGGTTGATCGAGATCAGGCCGATGAACGCCAGGAGCGGCTCGATCCCTGCCCGCGCCTCCTGGGCCGCCATCTGACCAATCAGGATCGGGCCGCCCACCTGGGTCGTGGAAACCCGCCCATTCGCCAGGCCGCGCAGGGTCCGGAAAATGGTGCCGGCCGAGGCGAGTGTGGCGTCGGCCCCCGCCTCGATTGCGCCGCCAAGCGAGAGCGATTCGGTGAGGTATCGGGTCTTGGCCGCGACGCCGATGCGGCCGATCATCGGGGACCGGTCGTCGCCGGGGATCTGGTGCTCAGCCCGCGGCACGACGCTGACGCGCTGTCGCGCCCGGTCGCGAATAACATCGATCTGCAGCGCCTTCCCTGCCGACGGCTGGATCCGCTCAACCGCGTCTGACCACCAGGTGACCGGCGCGCCATCAATCGCCACGATCGAGTCGCCCGGTGCGAGCCCGGCGGCCTTCGCCGGCGTGTTAACGCCGACGGCGCCGAGCACCGGGGCTTGAGTCGGAGCGATCGCCAGGGCCAGCGCCGCCCGTTGCGCCAAGGCGTCGCGATGCAACGCCACCACGAGATCGGGCCGCCCCGCCAACGCAAACGTGATCTGGTTGCTGCCACCAGCGGTGATCCGCTCGATGATAGCATCCCACGACGTGACCGCCTGGCCATCGACGGCGATGATCCGGGTACCGATCGGGATCGCCGCGACCGCTTTCGCTTCGAGCGGCAGTGAATCCGCTGCGACATGCCCAAGCGTCGTCGTCGGGTCGTAGTGACGGCCGTTCTTCCACGCGAGCCCGGTAAAGATCAGCAGCGCGAATACCGCGTTCAGCGTCACGCCAGACAGGATGATGATCATCCGTTGCCAGATCGGCTTCGCCTCGAAGACGCGGTCGGGCGGCACCTCATCGGACGAGTTGCCTTCGAGTACCGAAGACGCCGGTTCGTGCTCGCGCGACGCCATTTTCACGTAGCCACCGAGTGGCAGCCAGGCGATCGCCCACTCCGTTTCGCCCCGCCGGAAGGTCAGGCCAGGGATCGGTTTACCGATGCCGATGGCGAACCGGTGCACCCAGACACCAAACGCCTTCGCGGCCATGTAATGCCCGAGTTCATGCACGAAGACCAGGATACCGAGGACGATGGCGAGGATTGCGACGGTGAAGGCGACGTTGCCGATCACGCGACCACCTGCCGCGCGATGCGGCGCGCTTCGGCGTCCGTGGCGCGCACGGCATCGAGCGTGGGCTGCGGCCCCGCATCAATCCGGGTCAGCACATCTTCGATCACGCCGGCAATCCCCCCAAAACCGATCCTGCCCGACAGGAATGCCGCCACTGCCACCTCATTCGCCGCGTTGAAGGCCGCCGGCATGGTGCCGCCTGCGCGCCCGGCCGAGAGCCCAAGCATGAAGGCGGGGAAACATTCGTTGCGCAACGGCTCGAATGTCAGGGGCCCAGCCGCAATCGGGTCGAACCGACGCAATCCCTCGTCTGCCAGGCGATCCGGATGGGAAAGGGCGTACAGAATCGGCAGTTCCATCGACGGAAACCCCAGCTGTGCCAGGACGCTGCCGTCCGGGAATTCCACCAGCGCGTGGATGATGCTCTGCGGATGCACCACGACCTCGATCGCATCGTACGGCAGCCCGAAGAGGTAGTGCGCCTCGATTACTTCGAGCGCCTTGTTGGCGAGCGTCGCCGAATCGACCGAGATCTTCGATCCCATCCGCCAGGTCGGGTGCTGCAACGCTTCGGCCACGGTGGCCCGCGCCAATCGGTCGCGCTCCCAGGTGCGGAACGGCCCACCGGACGCCGTCAGGATCAGCCGTGACGGGGCGCTGCCCTGTGCGGTCACGCATTGCAGCACGGCGCTGTGTTCCGAATCGATCGGCACCAGTTCGCCACCGCCGCTTCGCGCCGCCTCGGCGACCAGCGGACCCGCCATCACCAGCGTCTCCTTGTTGGCGAGCGCGACACGCTTGCCGGCTCGCAGTGCGGCGAGCGTGGCGTCGAGTCCCACGGCGCCGACGACGGCATTGACCACGATGTCAACGTCCGGATGCGTCGCCGCTGCCACCAACACGCCGGCACCGCTCGCGAACGGCGTGTCCTCGTCCCCGTGTACGAGGCCAGCGAGTTGCGGCCGCCACGCGGCGACCTGTTCGGCGAGCGCGTCCTGGCGTGATCCCGCGACCAGCGCGACCAGGTGGAAGGCGTCGCGGTGCCGATCGAGCACGCGCAGCGTGGCGACACCGATCGAGCCGGTGCTGCCGAGCACGGCAACGCCGCGGCTGCGTCGCGCTGGCGGCGCCGCGGTCATATCACGCCCAGAAGGTGATAGCCAGCCGCCGCGACCGGAATGGCGAAGTAGAGGGAGTCGAGACGATCGAGCACACCGCCGTGACCCGGGATGAGCGTCGACGAATCCTTGACGCCCGCCTCGCGCTTCAGCAACGACTCGGCAAGGTCACCGATCTGCCCGATCACCGAAAGCACGAGTGCCAGGCTGATGGCGGGCACGATCGCGAGCGTGATGTCCACGCGCGGGAACACCAGCAGCGCGTATACCGCCCCGATCGCGGTTCCGACGACGACGCCGGCGATTCCACCAGCGCGCGTCTTCGCGGGAGAGATCGTTGGCGCGAGCTTCGCCCCGCCAAGCAACCGCCCGCCGAACATCGCCGCGCTGTCGCCGACCCACGTCACCACCAGCGGGAAGAACACCAGCGCCGTGCCCGTCCACGACTTGCCACCCCATTGCGCGTGGCGGGTGACGAAGGCCATGGCCGGCAACACCGCGGTGTAAATCGGCGCCAGCAAGGTCACCGCCACCGACGCGAGCGGGCGTTGCTCCGGAGTTCGCGTGAATACCGCGGCGGCAATGACGACGAGCACCGCCAACACCGCGAGGTAGCCCCACTGATCGGCGAACCAGAGCCGGTTCGGCACCTTGAGAAGCAGAATCATCACCAGCGGCACCGCCACGGCGATAAAACGACCCAGGTCGCGCAGCGGCTTGACGCCCGTCCGCTCAGCGAGATCGAACAGCTCACCGGTGCCCAGTGCAGCGGTCACCATCAGCACCGCGATCAACCACCACTCACCAAGCCAGACGACCCCGACGAGCAGTGGAATCGCAATCGCGGCGAACGCCACGCGACGGATCAGGTTGCTGGCCATGGTGGCGTTCAGGTGCTCACGCGGCCGAAGCGCCGGTCGCGGTTCTGGAAGTCGAGAATCGCAGCGAACAACTCTTCGCGCGTGAAGTCCGGCCAGAGCACCGGTGTCACGTGGAACTCCGCGTAGGCGACCTGCCAGAGCAGGAAGTTGGAAACCCGCATCTCACCCGAGGTGCGGATCAGCAGGTCGGGATCGGGCCATGCGGCGGTGTACAGCTCGGCCGTCAGCGCCGCCTCGTCGATCGCGCCCGGTTCGAGTTCGCCGGCGCGTACGCGCTCGGCGAGGCGGCGCGCAGCCCGCACCAGCTCGGCGCGGGAGCCGTAGGAGAGGCAGACGTTGAGGGCGAGGGCGCGCCCCCCGGCGGTGGTCGATTCAATCCGGTCCACCGCCCCGCGCGCGGCGGGTGTCAGCCGGTCGAGGTCGCCGAGCATCCGGACGGCAACGCCCTTGTCTCGCAGCTCGGATGCTTCGCCCGCGATGTATTCCTCCAGCAACGCCATCAGCGCCGTGATTTCCGCGGCGGGTCGCTGCCAGTTCTCCTGGGAAAAAGCGAACAGGGTGAGCACCGCGACGCCGGTCTGGATACAGGCCTCCACCACTTCGCGCACTGACGCCATACCGGCCTGATGCCCGGCGCTCCGCGGCAAGCCCCGCTCGCCGGCCCAGCGACCGTTGCCGTCCATGATGATCGCAATGTGCCGGGGGATCGCGCCGTTGAGGCGCAGCTGTACCAGGCGGGGTGACTCGGCGGCCGTCATCACACCGCGAGGATTTCGGCTTCCTTGGCCTTCAACTGTTCCTCGATCTGCTTCGTCGCCTCGTCGGTGTGCTTTTGCACGTCCTTCTCAGCGCGCGTCTTCTCGTCTTCCGGCATCTTGTCACCCTTCTTGATCCTGGCCATTGCATCGGTGCGGGCCTGCCGCACCGCCACGCGACCCTCTTCGACCAGCTTGCCGCAAATCTTCACGAGCTCCTTCCGCCGCTCTTCAGACAGCATCGGGAGCGGCACGCGAATGAGGTTCCCTTGCGACTGCGGGTTGAGACCGAGGTTGGCGTCACGGATCGCCTTCTCGATCGCCTGGGACAGCGACTTGTCGAACGGCTGCACCACCAGCATACGCGGTTCCGGGGCGCTCACCATCGCCACCTGCACCAGCGGCACCTGGGTCCCGTAGGCATCGACACGCACCGTGTCGAGCAACGCGGGCGACCCCTTGCCGGAGCGGATGCCGTGCAGCGCCTTCTTGGTGTTCTCGACGGCCTTCTGCATGCCATCGCGGGCGGATTTGACGATTTCTTGCAGGGTCATCGGACGAGGGTGCCAACGCGTTCGCCGCCGAGAACTCGGGCGATGGCGCCGGGCTGGTTGATGTTGAGAACGACGATCGGCAGATGGTTGGCCTGGCAGAGGCCGAACGCGTTGGCATCCATCACGGCGTAGCCATTGACGAGCGCGTCCTGGAACGTGAGTTCGGGCAGGAGCCTGGCGTCTGGCGACGTGCGCGGATCGGCGGTGTACACGCCGTCCACGTTGGTGGCTTTGAGCACCACTTCGGCCTCCATTTCCAGCGCGCGCAGCACCGCGGCTGTGTCGGTGGAAAAGAACGGATTGCCGGTGCCGCCGCCGAAGATCACGATCCGCCCCTTCTCGAGGTGACGCATCATCCGCCGGCGAATGTATGGCTCGGCGAGTGATTCCATGCGAATCGCCGTGAGCACGCGGGTGGGGACGTCGAGCGTTTCGAGGACGTTCTGCAGCGCCAGCGAATTGATCACGGTCGCCAGCATGCCCATGTAGTCCGCCGAGACGCGGTCAAGGCCGTGTCCGCTCGCCGCCGCGCCGCGCACGATGTTGCCGCCGCCCACGACCACGCCGAGACTGACTCCCATCGCGTGGACCTGCTTGATCTCTGCCGCCAGCGTTCCCATCACCCCGTAGTCGAGGCCACCGCCTTTCCCGCCGGCGAGTGCCTCCCCGGAGAGCTTGAGCAATGCGCGACGGTACCCGGTGGCCATCAGACCTCGCCGACCTTGCAGCGGGCGAAGCGCGACACCTTGGCCCCGGCGACCTTGGCGACCATCTGCCCGATGGTGAGCGATTCGTCCTTCACGAACGGCTGCTCGAGGAGGGCCCGCTCGGACGCGAACTTCCTCAGCTTGCCGTCGACGATCTTGGCGCGGATCGCCTCCGGCTTCCCTTCCGCGGCGACCTGTTCTTCGGCGATACGGCGCTCGCGCGCGAGCAGGTCGGGCGAGATGTCGGATGCGTTGACCGCGATCGGATCGGCCGACGCGATGTGCAGCGCAATTTCGGCGGCCAGTACCGCCGCCGCATCATCGGCCGCACCGGTGATTTCCACCAGGACACCGACCTGCCGGTTGTGATGACGATACGCACCAACGACCCCAGCCTGGGCGCCGTACTTCACGACCCGCTTGAGCGTCATCGCCTCGCCGGTGGTACCCGAGGCTTCCTGGATATGTTGCTCGACCGGCTTGCCGTCGAACGATTCCTTGAGGAAATCGTCGAGCGACACCCCGATCGGGCTCTCGGCGAGCGCGTGGCTCGCCAGCCGCTGGGCGAGCATCTGGAACCCTTCGGTCCGGGCCACGAAATCGGTCTCGCAATTGAGCTCGATCATCGCGCCCTTGGACGGCACCGTCTCGATGATCACCAGCCCCTGCGACGCATCGCGACCGGCGCGCTTCTCGGCCTTGGCGATCCCCTTCTTGCGCAGGATCTCGCCGGCGAGTGACATGTCGCCGTGGGCTTCGTCGAGCGCGTTCTTGCAATCCATCATACCGGCGCCGGTACGGGCGCGCAGTTCGGCAATGTCCTTGGTGCTGATCGTCATGGTGTGCATCATGCCCTAGTGTAACGGTTTCTCGGTGCGAAACCGCCGCCCGGGGGTTCGGGCGGCGGCTGGGTCTGCCATTGTGATCCCGAGCCGCAGGCGAGGGATCGTCCCGTGACGAAGCGATCCCTCACGGCCTTCGGGATGACATTGTCAGGTCAGCGACTCGCCGGTGCCGTCGCCCGGAGCCGCGGGATCGTGCTTCATGCGGGCCGCGATGGCTTCCGGACGCGCCTTCCGCTTGCGGCGGGGACGACGCTTCTTGCGATCTTCGTCCGAGGCGCCATCACCGTCGCCGGCGGAATAGGTCTCGCCATCGTCATCACCGGCGGCGCCGACATCGCGCACCGGCATCTGGGCGCGCGCTTCACGAATGGCGTCACAGAGTGCGGAGGTGATCAGCGACACGCTGCGAATGGCATCGTCGTTGCCCGGAATCGGCACCGTGATGACATCTGGATCAGCGTTGGTGTCCACGATCGCGACAACGGGAATGCCGAGACGATTGGCTTCCTGGATCGCGATCTTCTCCTTCTTCGCGTCCACGATGAACAACGCACCCGGGAGGCGAGCCATCATCTTGATCCCCTCGAGGTTGCGCGACAGCTTCTCACGTTCACGCCCGAAGAGCAGCTGTTCCTTCTTGGTGTAGTTCTCGAAATCGCCTTCGGTCGCGCCCTGCTCGAGGTCACGGAGCCGGCGAATCTGCTTCTTGATGGTCTGGAAATTTGTCAGCGTGCCGCCGAGCCAACGCTCGGTGACGTAATGGCAGCCCGCGTTGCGTGCTTCGACCTCCACCACCGCCTTGAGTTGCCGCTTGGTGCAGACGAAAAGAATATTTTCACCCTTGAGCGCGACCTGCTTGAGGACGTCGGCGGCCACGGCGAGTTGCTTGACGGTCTTCTGAAGATCGATGAGATAGATGCCTGAGCGTTCGGCGAAGATGAACTTGCGCATCTTCGGGTTCCAACGACGGGTCTGGTGCCCGAAGTGCGTGCCGGCGTCGAGCAGGTCCTGCAGGGTTGGCATTGCCACGCGTTACGACTCCTCAACAGTTGGGTGATCTCAGTGTCTGCCGTCACGCGCTGTCGCAACCCCGAGGGGCACCGGTGACAGCATCAGGCAGACCTGTGTCTGCGCGCGCCAGCGTGGCGCGCGTGTGTGGTGCGATCGGTGTTGCGCCCTCGATCCGGGGTCGTGCGATCGGGCCGAAAGGCCCTTCGCACGCGCCGTTGCGCGTGCTCAGGGCGGGTCGCTCAGGTCTAACGCTTGCTAAACTGGAACCGCTTACGTGCACCAGGACGGCCCGGCTTTTTCCGTTCGACGGCGCGCGGATCGCGCGTCAGCAATCCAGCCGTACGCAGCTTCGGCCGGTGCTGTGCGTCGGCGACGACGAGCGCGCGGGCAACAGCGTGCCGCATCGCCCCCGCCTGTCCTGCCACACCGCCACCGTTCACATGCGCCATGACGTCGAACGCGCCGAGGGTGTCGGTGGCCGCGAACGGCTGCTGAATATGCTGCACCAGCGACGGCCGCGGGAAATAATCGCCGAGGGTGCGGCCGTTGACGTCCCACTTGCCGGTGCCCGGCGTGAGATAGACGCGCGCGATACTGGTCTTGCGGCGGCCAATGGCCTGCACGCGGAGTTCATGAGGAGCGGCCATCAGTTGGTCTTCGCCTTGGAAACAATGGTGAACGGCTTGGGCTGCTGTGCCGCGTGCGGGTGTTCCGCACCGCCGTATACCTTGAGCTTGGTGCGCAGCTTCTGGCGCGCCAGTGAGTTCTTCGGCAGCATGCCGAACACGGCCTTCTCGATGACCCGATCAGGATGCTTGGCGAGCATGTCCTGGGCGACGGTGTAACGATCGTGACCCATGTAGCCGGTGTGCCGGAAGTATTCCTTCTGGCTCGCCTTGCGACCGGTGAATTTGACCTTCGACGCGTTGAGCACGATGACGAAATCGCCACCGTCCATGTGCGGCGTGAACGTCGGCTTGTGCTTGCCGCGAATGAGTTGCGCGACGTGCGTGGCGAGGCGGCCGAGTGGTACGTCGGTCGCATCAACTACATGCCAGTCGTGCTGCAGGTCCGAATGTTTGGCGCTGAAGGTCTTCATGCCCCGAAATCCCTGTCCCAAGCGTAAGAGCCATTTCCGATACAGACCCTCAAGCTAGCCGCGGACAAGGGGTTCGGTCAATGAGCCGGGGCACGCGCCAGCTGAAATCCGGAGCCGTGCAGGGCGGAAACCGTGCCCCGTTCGCCGAGCACGTCGAATACGAGGCGCGCGGCGTACAGTTTCAATACGCAACACCGGCAGGACGCGGTTCGCCACGCCGCCCGTCCGGCTGCGGGTAGATCACTCCGCCGTCTTCGGATTGATCGTCGCCGTGACCTCGGAAATCACATTGGCCGGGAAGCCGCCCTGCCGGGCGTGCTCGCGAATCATTTCGGCGTTCGGCGCCCGGTACACACAGTAGATCTTGTCGCCAGTGACGTAGCTGTGATCCCATTGGATCGTCGGCCCCATCCGGTTCAGCACGCTGCACGATTGCTGCGACAGTGCCTTGAGCTCCGCGGGCGACATCTTGCCGGCTCCTGGAACCTCACGCTCGATCAGGTATTGCGGCATCGTCCGTCTCCGTTAGTTCGGGTGGATCGAAGTTACTACCTGCCGGGGCATGCGGGGACCCTGCGTCGGGCGCGGCCTGACAGCACCTGCGCGATTCCACCGACTGACGGGCGGTCCCCCGGGGGGCATCTTGGGTACCATGCCGACACGCTTTCTCAACCGTCGCGCCGCCGGGCGCGCACTCGCTGAATTGCTCGGTGGCTATGCATCCCGGTCGGATACGGTGGTGCTCGGCTTGCCGCGTGGTGGCGTGCCGGTTGCGTACGAGATCGCGAGCGTCCTGTCGCTGCCGCTCGACGCGTTCGTCGTCCGAAAGCTCGGTCTCCCGCAAAACGAAGAGGTGGCATTTGGCGCCATTGCCCCCGGCGGTGTGCGGGTGCTGAATGCCGACCTGATCGAGAGGGTTGGCCTGGCCGCCGACGATGTCGAGCGGATAACGGCGCGCGAGCAGCGGGAACTGATCCGCCGCGATACGCTCTACCGTGGTGGGGCGCCTCCCCCGACCGTCACCGACCAGACGGTCATCCTCGTCGACGACGGGCTGGCAACTGGCGCATCGATGAGCGCCGCTGTCGCCGCGCTTCGCGCACAGCACCCGCACCGGATCGTCGTCGCCGTCCCGGTGGCCTCATCGGACGCCGATCGCGCGTTGCGCGGAATCGCCGACGAGATCGTATCGGTCATGACGCCCGAGCCGTTCGACGGCGTGGGTCGCTGGTACGTTGAATTCGGTCAGACAAGCGATGAAGAGGTGCAGCGCCTGCTGCACGACGCGTGCGCTTTCACGCCACCTCGGGCCGCATCCTGACGCCGTGATGTGACAGGAGACCGAACGATGGCCCACGCATCCGCGAGCGCTGCCGATCTGCTGCGACGGGCGATTCATCCGCTGCGCGGCGAGCGATCAGACTTCGATCCGTTGTTCGAGCGGATCGGCGACGCGCACCTCGTGCTCCTCGGCGAAGCGTCCCACGGCACCCATGAGTTCTACCGGATCCGCGCGGAGATCACCAAGCGCCTCATCGTCGACCACGGCTTCAGCGCCGTCGCGGTGGAAGCCGACTGGCCGGATGCGCTCCGCGTCAACCGATACGTTCGCGGCCTGAAGGATGACGCTGATGCCAGCGAGGCCCTGCTCGGTTTTGTCCGATTCCCGCAGTGGATGTGGCGGAATGCCGATGTGCTGGACTTCGTCGGCTGGCTCCGCTCGTTCAACGAGGGCCGCGCCGAAGCGTCGCGAGCGGGTTTCTATGGACTGGATCTCTACAGCCTGCACGCGTCCGTCGATGCAGTCCTGGAGTACCTCGACATCGCCGATCCTGCCGCCTCCAGCCGAGCCCGGGCGCGCTACGCCTGCTTCGACCGGTTCGACCACGATCTCCAATCCTACGGATACGCGGCAAGCCTCGGGCTGGAGCCCTCGTGTGAAGCCGAGGTCGTCGCGCAACTGGTCGAGCTGCGCCGGGCTGCGGCCACCTACCATGGTCGCGATCATCAGGAAACACCGGATGACCTGTTCTATGCTGCCCAGAACGCGCTGGTTGTCGCCAACGCGGAGCGCTACTACCGGGCCATGTTCGGCAGCCGTGCGCTGTCGTGGAATCTGCGCGATGGGCACATGGCCGACACCCTGGATGCGCTGGTGGCGCATCTTTCTGCCGGGCCAGCATCCGCCAAGGTCGTGGTCTGGGCGCACAACTCGCATCTGGGTGACGCGCGAGCCACGGAGCAGGGTCGGTCCGGGGAGCTCAACCTCGGACAGCTCGTGCGCGAACGGCACGGCACGCAGACGGTGGCGGTGGGATTCAGCACCTATGGTGGCACCGTGACGGCCGCGTCCGGCTGGGATGAGCCGGCGGAACGGAAGGTGGTGCGGCCCGCGCTACCGCACAGCTACGAATTGCTCTTTCATCAGCTTGGCGTCGCCAATTTCCTGGTCGTCACCGGCGAGCCCGGGCCGACGGCCGCGCTCACCCCTGCCCGGCTGCAACGGGCCATCGGTGTCATCTATCATCCGGAAACGGAGCGACAGAGTCATTACTACCACGCCCAGCTCGCCAACCAGTTCGACGCCATGCTGCATTACGATATGACACGCGCGGTCGAACCGCTGGATCGGGGTGCGCGCTGGTCGACAGGCGAGGTGCCGGAGAGCTTTCCCACGGCGCTCTGAAGCTGTGCGTGGCCGGCTCACCCGGCGTTCAGTTCCAGCAGGACCTGACCCTTCTCCACGGCGTCGCCCGCAGCGACCCGGACCGCACCGACCACCCCCGGTGCCGTCGCCCGGAGCTCATTCTCCATCTTCATCGCCTCCAGGGCCAATAGCGGCATGCCGGCGGTGACCGGGTCGCCTGCCGCCACCAGGATCCGGAGCACGAGACCGGGCATCGGCGCCTTGAGGACCGAGTGGCCGTCGACGACCTTCCCGGGCCCGGCGAGCAGGCGGATGTGCCGCGTGCGCTCGTCCTCGACGGTCAGGTCGCGAACGGCACCCCGGTCGATCAGCCGCAGGTCACTCCCCTGGTATGCGTCGACCGCCAGGGTGGTCGCCACGCCGTCGATAACGATGCGCACCTCCGGCGTGCCGGGCACGCGTTCCAGGCGCGCCTCGAGGCGGCGTCCATCCACCAACACGACGTCGCCGTCCAGCTCGACTTCGACGGTAAGCTCACCCCGGGTCACGAAGTACTTCATCCCAGCTCCAGCAGCGCAACAGACTCGAGGTGGGCCGTCTGGGGAAACTGATCGAACGCCTGCAGCTGACGCAGCTGATAGGCGGAACCGAGTCGCTGGATGTCGCGCGCGAGGGTCGCCGCGTCACACGAGATGTAGGCGATTCGCGTCGCGCCCGACTTCTTCACGATGTCGGTTGCGCGCTCGGCCATGCCAACGCGCGGCGGGTTGGTGATGATCGCGTCGGGCATCGGGAGCGTTGCCGCAACATCCTCTACCCTGCCAGTTATCCGCCGTGGACCGATCGGCCCGGCCGCATCCGCCACTTGCACGGCCCGCGGATCGCTCTCAACGCTGGCGACCTTGGCACCACGCTCGATTAACCCGACGGTGGATTCACCGATCCCGGCGTAGAGGTCCCACACCTGTTGCCCACCGACGTCACCGAGGGCGTCGAGTGCCGCGTGTCGCACCATCGCGCCCACGGCGGGATGCACCTGTTCGAATACCGTCGCCGGCCAAGGGTCGGCCGCGCCCGCGACTGCCCGCGCGTTGCCGCCTTCCGGATGCCACCACACCACGGCAGCGATGCCAGCCCGCTGGAGCGCCAGGTGGAGCGGCTTGCCGCCGTTCCAGACGTCACCCGTCCCGGTGCGCACGATCACGTGGCGCCCGCGCTCGCGGTCGAGGCGCAACACCACGCGGGCGTCGTCCTGCGGCAGCAGCCCCCGCGCGTCGCGCACGGCGGCATGCAGGCGGCGCAGCTCAGGATCGGCGATCAGGCACTCACGAACATCAAAGACGTAGGCCGGGTCGCCGACCGGGTGAAGCCCAAGACGTCCCTGTTGCATCGCGAAGGTGACCTTGGTGCGGTAGCCGAGTTCGTGCGGCGAGGCCACGACGTCAGGATCGCTCACATCGACATGCGCAATGCGGCGGAGTGCGTCGCCGGCGATTCGCGCCTTGGCCCGGCGCTGCGCCGCGGGACTCAGGTGCATCACCTGACACCCACCGCAACGATCGGCCAGATAGTGCTGGCATGGTGGTCGCACGCGATCCGGGCCGGGCACGAGTATCTCAGCGATGTCGGCGCGGGCGAAGCGCGCATGCGTGCGAACGTTGTGCAACCGCAATTCGTCGCCGGGTGCCGCACGCGGAACGAACACGGTCCGGCCGTCACCCAAGGTCGCTACTCCGTCGCCGCCTGCGGCGATCGCCCGAACGTGAACCACCGGGGCCGACTCGCTCACCGGAGCGCGTCACGTCGGGCGGTAGCCGCCCACGCGCTCGACGATGCGACCCGCTCCGGCGCGGCAGCCGGCACCGTCCCGCGCCGGGACAACCGGCGATCGTCGGCGAGCAACGCGGCGGCGACCGCGAGGCGCATCGTCGTCGCCGCATCGTCCGCAGCAGCGAGGAGATCCGCGCGGCGATCCAGAAACTGGATGTCGATCGTGCCCGCGAGGAACTCCGGATCGGCGAGGAGTGCCCGGTGAAACGGCACGTTGGTCGCCACGCCGACGATCGTCAGTTCTGACAACGCCCGCTGCATCACGTCGATCGCCTGTCGGCGATCGGGCGCGTGCACGACCAGCTTGGCGAGCATCGAGTCGTAGAACAGCGTCACTTCACTGCCGGTCTCGACGCCGCTCTCCCAGCGCACGCCGGGTCCCGCCGGCGCCCGCATCCAGCGGATCAGCCCGGCGCTCGGCAATAATCCGTTGGCCGGATCCTCACTGGTGATCCGGCACTCGATCGCCCAGCCCCGCGGCACCAGGCGGCCGTACGGTACCGACATCGCGCGTCCGCCGGCAATCCGCAGCTGTTCGCGAACGAGGTCGACGCCATACACTTCTTCGGTGACCGGATGCTCCACCTGAATCCGGGTGTTCATTTCGAGGAAAAAGAAGTCGCCGTTCGAGGCGAGCAGGAATTCGCATGTCCCGGCGCCACGATATCCGACGGCGACGCCTGCCGCCACCGCGGCGGCACCCATGCGCTCGCGCAACGCTTCATCGACCGCGATCGACGGCGCCTCTTCGACCAGCTTCTGGTGCCGTCGCTGGATCGAGCACTCGCGCTCGCCAATGTGAATCGTTCGCTCGTGATCGGCGAGGATCTGAATCTCGACGTGACGTGGGCGCTCGATGTACTTCTCGAGGTACACGCTGCCATCCCCGAAGGCCTTGGTGGCTTCGCTCGATGCGGTGGCGAGCGCGGCCGCAAGCTCGCGCGGGGCGGCGACGACGCGCATCCCCTTGCCACCGCCGCCTGCCGCTGCCTTGACGAGCACCGGGTAGCCGATCTCGCGGGCGACCGCCGCGGCCTCGTCCGGGTCATTCAATGCCGCCAGCGAACCTGGCACGATCGGCACGCCGGCGGCGGCCATCAGGCGGCGCGCCGACGTCTTGTCGCCCATCGCCGAGATCGCCGACGCCGGCGGCCCGATGAAGATCAGGCCCGCGTCGTCCACCGCCTGCGCAAAGGCCGCGCGCTCGGCGAGGAATCCGTATCCCGGATGTACCGCATCGGCGCCGCTCGCTCGCGCCGCTTCCAGCAGTACCGCGATACGCAGGTAGCTCTCGACGGGCGCGGCCGGTCCGATCCGGACCGCTCGATCGGCAACCCGGACAAACGGCGCGTACCGGTCGGCGTCGGAGTAGACCGCGACGGTCTCGAGTCCCTCGTCCCGGCAGGCGCGCATGATGCGCAGTGCGATCTCGCCGCGGTTCGCGATGAGAACCCGGCGCAGCGGCCGGGGATTCATTGCGAGCAGGCGGGAATGGCTGGCGGTGTGAGGTCGTCGGAGCTGGCGAAGAGGGTGCGGCACAGACCGCGGTTGCGACGCGCGGCGAGATCGTAGATGTCGCGTGCGGCGGCGGTCCAGACTGAGCCGGTGAGCCCGGTGCGGGCAAACCGGAAGACGGACAACGCCGCTGGCTGCGCATTGGCCGGCGTGGTCGCGAGCAGCAACTGCGATGGCAGCCAGTTCAGGTTGCCGGCAATCGTTGAATCCACCGTCGGCGCAAGACAGATCGGTCGCGTTCGCGCCGCGCGGGTCAGTGCCGTCGCCAGGTCGCTGGTGGGGTCGGCGCCGAGCACCGCGGCCATACGGGCACGATAGCGCGGATCCCCCTGGTACATGTCGGGACGCAGCAGCACCACGTCGCTCCGTTCGCCTTGTAACCGGACGCCCCACATCGCCGCCGCTTCTGCCACCGACGCACCAGTGAGGAGGACACCGTTCGCCGGACATGACGCCAACAGGTTGCGCCCCAATTCCGCCAACACCGGCGGCAACGGGAGATCTTCGGCCGGAAGTCGCCACAAAGCCAGGCTGTCCCACCCGGATGTTTCGATTCGCAGGATCGCACGCTCCATCGCCACCACGACGCGGTATACGCCACCAGAATCGGTCAGCAGCTCCTGCGCTGGCTCGAACGACGTTCCGGCGAAGCCAAGGAGCAGGCTCGCGCTCGACGTCTCGCCCGGGTGCCCGGCGCGGTGCCACTGTTGTGCGTCGGCAAGGTAGATCCGGCCGAGGAACAACCAGGCCCGTCCGTCACTCGGCTGTTCGGTGACCCGAGCACCGAGGAGCATGGCAGCCGAGTCGCGCTGGCCGCGCTGCAACAGGGCCTGCGCCCGCTGCACGGTGGACGGCGTATTGGTGACCGCCTCAACGGGCGTCTGCTGACCCGACGCGCCGGGCGCAAAGGCGACGAGAGTGCCGCCCGAGATCAAAGCAGAGCAACGCAGCCTGCGCATCACAGCGGTATGCATCCGTGTTTCTTCGGCGGATTCCGGTCGCGTTTGGTGGTGAGAGTTTGCAGGGCGTCGATCAGGCGCGGCCGGGTGTCCCGCGGATCGATGACATCATCAATGTAGCCTCGTGCCGCCGCCAGGTAGGGGGTGGCAAATAGTTCCTCGTACGCGGCGGTCTTCCGGGCCACCTCGGCCACTGGGTCCGCCGCGTTCGAGATCGCTTCCTTGTACAGGATTTCCACCGCGCCCTTCGCCCCCATCACCGCAATCTCGGCGCTCGGCCACGCCAGGTTCACGTCGCCGCGAATGTGCTTCGAACTCATCACGTCGTAGGCGCCGCCGTACGCCTTCCGGGTGATCACCGTGAGCTTGGGCACCGTGGCCTCGCAGTATGCGTAGAGCAGCTTGGCGCCGTGCCGGATGATCCCGCCATGTTCCTGCGCGACGCCGGGCAGGAACCCCGGCACATCAACAAAACTCACCAGCGGGATATTGAACGCGTCGCAAAAGCGGATGAAGCGCGCCGCCTTGACCGAGGCGCTGATATCGAGCACTCCGGCGAGCACCGCCGGCTGGTTGGCAACGATACCGATCGATCGGCCAGCGAGTCGCGCGAAACCGGTAAGAATGTTTCCGGCGAACCCGGGCATCGTCTCAAAGAAGTCACCATCATCCACGACCAGGCGGAGCACCTCGTGCATGTCGTACGCCTTGGACCGAGCATCCGGCATCACCGCGAGCAGGCGTTCCTCACGTCGATCTGCCGGATCGGTGACGGCGCCGGTTGGCGGCTCGTCGACGTTGTTGGGCGGGAGGAACGACAGCAGCGTCCGAATGGCGTTGAGGCACTCCGGTTCTGATGCATGCACAAAGTGCGCGACACCGGATATCTCCGCGTGCACGTCGGCGCCGCCGAGGTCGTCATGCGACACCTTCTCGTGGGTGACGGTCTTCACCACGTCGGGGCCGGTCACGTACATGTAGCTCACGCCACGCACCATGAACACGAAGTCGGTGAGCGCCGGCGAATACACCGCACCGCCGGCGCATGGCCCGAGCACCGCGGATATCTGTGGGACGACGCCCGACGCGAGGGTATTGCGCAGGAAGATGTCGGCGTAGCCGCCGAGCGACGCAACGCCTTCCTGAATGCGGGCGCCACCGGAATCGTTGAGGCCGATGATCGGTGCACCATTGCGCACCGCCAGATCCATCACCTTGCAGATCTTCGCCGCGTTCGTTTCGGAGAGCGAGCCACCGATCACCGTGAAGTCCTGCGAGAAGACGTACACGAGCCGGCCGTCGATGCGTCCCCATCCCGCCACCACCCCATCGCCGAGCGGCTGGTTGGCCGCCATGCCGAAGTCGGTGGCGCGATGGGTGACGAAGCGATCGAGTTCAGTAAATGACGCCGGGTCGAGCAAGAGGTCGAGGCGCTCTCGCGCGGTGAGCTTCCCCTTCTTGTGCTGTTGCGCGACGCGCTGCTCGCCGCCGCCCAGCTCTGCCTGGGCCTGCCGGTGATGCAGGTCGGTAAGGTGCTTCCGGATGTCGGTCATGTGGTGGAAGTCTAATGACAAGCCACCATGCGCCATGAGCCCCGGTCCGTCGGCTCGCCGCTGGAGGGCGAGCCGACGGACCGGGGCTCACGGCGCATGGCGGATCGCTGTCATCCCTCGCCTTGCTCAGGGTGACAGCGCGGCAGGTCTATTCCACCGGCTTGTTCGCGAGCTCCTTGTACTGCTCGTAGCCTTCGGTGTCATCGTCCTCCGGCGGTAGGACCGGCGTCACCGGAATCGAGCCCGGCTCCGGGATGCCGTCCGCCGGGTAGTCGATAATCGCCACCACGACGCGGTGATGGATCGGATCGACCTCGAGGATCTTGGTGATGACCTGCTGGCCGGTAACAACCGCATCTTCCGGACTCTTGTCGGCGGCGATGCCCATCTGCGAGACCGGCGCAAATCCTTCAATGTCGTTGCCGAGATCGAGCACGATGCCCTTATCGACCGGGCGCAGGACTGTGCCCCGCAGCTCAAGGCCAACCGGCAACCGCTCGCCGATGGTGAGCCACGGATCTTCGCTGGCCTGCTTGAGGCCAAGGGAGATGCGCTTGTTGTCGGCGTCGATGTTGAGGATGACGACATCCACGGCGTCGCCCTTCTTGACGACCTCCGACGGATGCTGCACCCGCTTGGTCCACGACATGTCCGAGATGTGGATCAACCCGTCGATTCCCGGCTCGATCTCGACGAAGGCACCGAACGAGGTCAGGTTGCGCACCTTGCCGGCGATACGCGTGCCGATCGGGTACTTGAGCGGCAGGATCATCCAGGGATCCTGTTCGGTCTGCTTCATGCCGAGGGAGATCTTCTCTTCGGCCTCGTCCACCTTGAGCACCACCGCGTCGATCGTCTCGCCGATCGACACGATCTTGCTCGGGTGACGCACGTTCCGGGTCCAGCTCATCTCGGAGATGTGTACCAGGCCTTCGATCCCCGGCTCCAGCTCGACGAACGCGCCGTAGTTGGTGATCGAGACCACCTTGCCCTGCACGCGCGAGCCGACCGGATACTTCTCGGCGACGTTCTGCCACGGATACGACTGCAGCTGCTTCATGCCGAGCGAAATGCGCTCGCGCTGCCAATCGATGTCGAGGATCTTGACCTCGACTTCCTTGCCGATCGTGACCAACTCGCTCGGATGCGACACCCGGCCGTACGACATGTCGGTGATGTGGAGCAGGCCGTCGACGCCGCCAAGATCAATGAAGGCGCCGAAGTCGGTGATATTCTTGACGACACCCTTCCGCACCTGGCCCACCTCGAGCTCCTTCATCAGGTGCTCGCGCTTGTGCGCCCGCTCGTTCTCGAGGATCACGCGGCGCGAGACGACGATGTTGCGCCGGCGCTTGTTGAGCTTGATGATCTTGAATTCGTAGGTCTGGCCGAGCAACTCGTCGATGTTGGGCACGCGCCGGAGCGCGATCTGCGAACCCGGCAGGAAGGCATCCACACCCATCAGGTTCACGACGACGCCGCCCTTGATCTTCTTCATCAGGGTGCCTTCAACCGGCTGGTCGCTTTCGTGCGCCTGGCGGATCTTCTCCCAGACCCGCATGAAGTCGGCCTTCTTCTTCGACAGGACGACGGCACCTTCCTGGTCCTCGAGGTGCTCGAGGAAGACCTCGACCTCGTCACCGACCTGCAGGTTCTGCGGGTCCTTGAATTCGTCGAGCGGCACCGAGCCTTCGGACTTGAATCCGACATCGAGGATGACGGCGTTATCCGTGATGCGGAGAATCTTCGACTTGACGATTTCGCCTTCGACGATCTGCGACATGGTGCCCTCGTACAGGGCGAGCATGTCCTGGTACTCCGAATCGGAGTAATCCTCGTCGTACAGGTCGGCGCGAACGCGCAGGCCGGTCGGCGTCTCGAGGTGCAGCGTCGGGGTGGCAACGGTTTCGGTATCAGACATTCGGTGGGATCCTGCGACAGCGAGACGCCGCGCCCGTAACGCCGCGGGGTGAGGAGAGTTCCTCCGCGCCCGAAAAAAGTCCGGGCAGCCTTACAAGATATCGGCTCCACTGGGGGGCTGCAACCCGCGTTCAGCGGCGAATGCCACGATCCGAGCGACCTGGTCCGCGAAGCCGAGGGTCGTCGTGTCGAGCACCACGGCGTCGGCCGGCTGCTGCAGCGGTGCCGTTGCCCGGCCCGCGTCCTGGCGGTCCCGCTCGGCCAGGGTGGCGGTTTCGGCCGCCAGTTGGGCGGGGTCCACCCGGCCGCCCCGCTGCGCCAACCGCCGTTCCGCCCGGGCGGCCGGCGTGGCCGTCAGGAAGACTTTGAGCTCGGCATCCGGGACCACCACGGTGCCAATGTCCCGCCCGTCGATCACGGCACCAGGAAGCCGCTCGATGACCTCCCGAATCCGGGCGTTGACCCAGTCACGCAGCGGCGGCATCGCCGCGATGGCCGAGACGTTGGCGGTGACCGCAGTGGTTCGGATCGCCAAATCGACGTCGTCAACGCCGTCGATCTCGACCTGCAGCAGCGTCCCCTCCAGCCGCAATCCCACGTGCAGTGCCCCGGCGCCAGCGAGGATTTCGGTGGGATCATCAACCCGTCGCGTCACCGACACCCAGGTGAGCGCGCGGTAGAGCGAGCCGGAATCGATGTGCACGAAGCCGAGCGCACGAGCCACAGCGGCCGCGGTGGAGGATTTGCCGGACGCCGCCGGGCCGTCGATCGCAATCACCGGGGCGCGCATCAGTTCCCCGCCGTGAAGAGGCCAGCGAGCGTGGCAGCGAAACCCGGAAAAGATACGGCCGCGCAGGCCGGATTGTCCACGTCAATACGCGAGCCGGACTGGGAGCCAAGCACTGCGAAGGCCATGGCGATACGATGGTCGCCGCCAGTGATCACGCGACCGCGCAGCGGTTTGGCGGTGCCGGTCACCGTCAGGTCGTCGCCGTCGATTGATGCGTCGACGCCAACGGCGCGCAGGTTTGCCGCCAGCAGCGCGAGGCGATCGCTCTCCTTTACTCGCAGTTCGGCGAGGCCGAAGAACCGGCTCGTGCCGCGAGCGCGCGCCGCGAGGCAGGCCAGCATCGGGATTTCATCGATCACGCCAGGGACTTCATCCGCCGGCACATCGATCGCGTGCATGCTGCTGGCGGTCGCGGTGAGCGCGCCAAATGGCTCGCCGAACGTGTTGCCGCCGGGCGAGACGGCGACGGCAACACCCAGCCGCACGAGCGTGGCGAGGTAGCCAATGCGCGACGGGTTGATGCCAACCCCGGCCACGATGATCGTGCCGGCATCGGCCAGGGCCGCGGAGGCAAGGAGAAAGATGGCCGACGACGGATCGCCAGGTATGTCGATCTCGAACGGCGCCAATCTCCCGGTCGGCTTGAAGATGACGCCGCCAACGCGAGATTCCACATCGAAGCCGAAATGCCGCAGCATCCGTTCGGTGTGATCGCGACTCGCCGCTGGCTCGTGGAGCGTGACCGGAACGCCACCGACGACGCCGGCCAGGAGGAGCGCGCTCTTGAGCTGCGCGGAGGCGACCGGGAGCCGCCATTCCAGCGGTCGGAGCCGCCCGCCGGTAATCGTCAGCGGCAAGCCATCGTGCGATGCCTGAACCACGCGGGCACCCATCGTGGTCAACGGTTCGGTCACGCGCCGCATCGGGCGGCGGCGCAACGACGCGTCGCCGGTGAGCACGGAGCTGAAACGGTGCGCGGCGAGCAGGCCGAGGAGCAGGCGGGCCGTGGTGCCCGAATTGCCGCAGTCGACGCGGGCTCGGGGCTGGGTGAACCGCCGGTGGCCGGTGACTTCGACCGTCGCACCCGGCCGCAACGGCGAGAGTTCGGCGCCGAGTTGCCGCAGTACCCGGGCGGTCGAGCGGGCATCCTCGGCGGTCAACGCACCGCGCAGCGAGGAACGCCCCGGGGCCAGCGCCGCGAGCAGCAGCGCGCGGTGGGTGATGCTCTTGTCGCCCGGTACGCGGTGGGTGCCAGCGACGGTGGTACGACGGGATCGGGCCAGAACGACTCCGGGTCGGGTGCGGCGGGTGAAATCCGGCGCGGGAATCGTATCTTTCTCCGGCGCGCGGAACAACCGCGCCGCTCGCGTGCCGTCGCCCCCGCGGCGGCAGGGTCGAACCGTTGGAACGGAGTCCTCGTGGCGTCGATCCTGATCGTTGAAGACAGCCCGGACAACATGAAGCTCTTTCGCACCCTGCTCACCCTCAAGGGCCACGAGATCACCGGCCTCCTTGGCGGGGACGAGCTCTTCACCACGCTGGCGGAGATGACGCCGGACCTGATCCTGATGGATATCCAGATGCCCGGCAAGGATGGCTATACGCTGGTGAGTGAGTTGCGGGCATCGGAATACCAGGCGCAGCGCGTCATCGCGCTCACGGCCAACGCGATGGCCGGCGACATGGAGAAGGCGCTCGAGGCCGGGTTCGACGGCTACATCAGCAAGCCGATCGATATCCGGAAGTTTCCCGAGCAGGTCGCGCGGGCGCTGGCGGGAAAGAATCCGCTCGACGGGTAGCGTGGATGCTCGGGGCGGGACTCGAACCCGCATGGGGCTTTCGCCCCCAGGGATTTTAAGTCCCCTACGTCTGCCGTTCCGTCACCCGAGCGGTGGTGCGAAAAGTATCGCGGCCGCGAGCCATGAGCCATGCGCCGCAGACGGCAGGCTCGGCGATGCACCCCAGGGCCCGACTAGCTTTGACTGATATGATCCGCCGTTTTGCCCCAGCGGCCGTCCTGCTCACCCTCGCCACCGCGCCGCTCAATGCGCAGCTGGGGCTGATCACCGTGCCCCAGCATTCGCTCCGGATCGATATTGTCGGCGCCTTCTATCCCAACGATCAGGTCTGGACCGACGGGACCAAGCGGCCACTCGGTTCCTTCGTCAACGGTACCAGCAATCCAGCCATCACCGGCCTGCAGACGAGCCTGGCGGCCCTTCTCGGCCAACCGGTCACCGGCCTCTCGCTCGGCGGGATCACCGCCATCGCATCCCGCGAACACGGCGTCGGCGACATCGGCTTCGCCTATGGGCTGACGCGTCGGATCACGGTTTTCGGCTACGCCCCGATCGTGTATGTGCGCAGTCGCATTTCCACCGCGTTCGATGCCACGTCGTCGCGAGTCGGGCTCAATCCCGCCAACAATGATGTGGCGCTGGCGACCCCGGACGGGCGCACGGCGACCACGCTTTTCTTCAGCCGTTTCCAGAACGCGCTCGATACTTTGCGCGCGCGCGTGCAGCGTGGCTACTACTCGAGCGACGCGCTGACGCAGGCACTCGCGCAACAGACGGTGACGAGCGGCACCACGATGTACAACGCACTGAATGCCCTGCTGCTCGATCCGGCGCGGGCGAGCGCCGTGTTGCCGATCGCGAGCGATCCGTCCTCGCTTCAGCTGCTCGCGAAGATCGCCGCGTTGCAGGGCACGCTGACCGGCCCGCTCGGCTCCCCGGTGGACTTTGCGTCCGCGCCCGCGTTCCCCACGAGCACGCTGACCGGCGACCAATTCAACGCCCTGCTGAAGTCACCGAGCGGACTCGCGTTGTCATCGCCGAACAACCTGCCGCACTACGGGCTCGGTGACATGTCGGCGGGCATCGCCTTCCAGCTGGCGCAGCGCGGCTCACCGGGCGTCGGGTCATGGCGGTCGGTGTGGCTCCGGGCCACCGTCCGATTCCCGAACGCAACCGCGCCGAACCCGTCGATTCTGCTCGACCAGGGCACCGGTGCCAAGCACAAGGCGCTGCAGCTCGACGGAATTATTGAAATGGGCAGCGGTGGCGTCGGACTTCGCGTCGAGGCGACGTATCTGCACCACTTGCCAGCAAACTCGTTGACACGCCCGACGGCGCCCGACCAGCTCCTGGTGCCACCGACGTATCTCGCGGCGGTGACGACGAAGAGCGGTGATAGCATTGCGGTGACCGCCCGCCCGTTCTTCGCATTTGCACCGCACCTCGCCTTGACCGGCATGGTGCAGTACTGGCGGCGAGGCGGGAGCACCACGGACTACCTGACCGGGCAGGTTCCGATCGCCGGCGCCGATCCGTCGTTGCTCGACGTGGGCAGTGCGGCAAACGCGGTGGTGGCCGGGATCGGATTGAGCTATTTCCACGATGGCCGTTCACGCGACGGCAGCGCGTCGCTGCCGGTTGAAGCAGCGTGGTCGATCGAGCGTACGGTGACGAGCGCGGCAGGAATCTTTCCGGTCGCGCTTACGTCACGCGTATCGCTCCGGATCTACCGACCACTCTTCACGCACTGACGTCGGCGCCGAGCAGCGCCTGCGCCATGCGCCGCGCGGCGTCGCCGTCGGGATCTCCCAGCATTCGCGCCAGTTCCAGCACGCGGTCCTCACCGTGCAACACCGACACGTCGCTGGTGGCAATCCCGCCGCGCGTTGCTTTCGCGATGCGCAGGTGCCGATCGGCGCGCGCGGCGATTTGCGGCAGATGGGTGATCACCAGCACCTGATGACGCGCCGCGACGCGGGCGAGCGATTCGCCGACGCGCACACCAACCTCGCCACCGATCCCCTGATCCACCTCATCGAACACGAGCGTCGGGACGTTATCCTGACCGGCGAGCACCACCTTGAGGGCGAGCATCAGCCGCGAGAGTTCACCGCCGGAAGCAACACGCGCCAACGCTCTCGCCTCCATGCCGCGGTTGAGTCGTACCATGAACGTGATCTGCTCGGCGCCTTCAGGGCCGGGTTGCGGCAGCGCGGACAGCGCCACGCTGAATTCGCCCCCGGCGAGTCCGAGCCGCGGCAGGAGTCGCGTCACTTCGCGCGATAGTCGAGCGGCTGCGGCGTTCCGTCGCACGGTGAGCTCGCCCGCCACCGCCACCAGCCCCTGCTCCGCCCCGCCGATCCGCGCGGCCATGCCGCGAAGGTCGAGATCAGCGGTGTCGAGCAGGTCGAGCTCCGCCTGGGCGCCGTGGCGCACGGTGAGGACGTCGGCGAGCGTCGCACCGTGCTTCCGTCGCAGCTCATGAAGCAGGTCACGCCGGCGCTCCAGGTCGGCCAGCCGGCCGGGATCTTCCGCCAACGCGGCCAGGTATTCGCTTGCCCGGCGCGACAGCTCGTCGAGTAGGGCGTAGGCCGCATCGAGCAGCTCGCGCCACGCCGCGGTGTCTGGATCGAGCCGTTCGAGCGGATTGAGTGCCCGTTCGGCGCGGCCGAGCGCCGAACGGGCGCCGCTCTCGTCGTCGTCGACCGCTTCGAGGAGGCGACCGGTCTGTTCGGAGAGCGTACCCGCGTGGCCGAGTCGCGTGGCCTCGCGGTCGAGATCCTCCTCTTCGCCGAGGCGGATCCTGGCAGCGTCGATCTCCTTGACCACGTGCCGCAACCAATCGGCGCGGCGCTGCGCGGCGTCGCGACGGCCCGTCAGTTCCTGCTGCTGCCGCCGGAGCGTCACCAGTTCGTTGTCGGCCGTCACCACCGCTCGCGCCGCCGCTTCAGCGTGACCAAAACTATCGAGGAGGCGCCGCTGCATCGCGACGTCGAGCAGCTGAATCGTCTGGTGCTGTCCATGCAGGTCCACCAGCGTTTCGCCGATCGATGCGAGGACACCGATCGTGGCCGGCGAGCCGTTGATCCAGGCGCGAGAGCGACCTTCGGCGGTCACTTCGCGGCGAATGATCAACGCTTCCTCGACATCGATGCCGGATTCATCGAGGCGCGTGCGGGTGGCATCCGGCATTGCTTCGATGACGCCCTCGACCACCGCCTTGGCCGCACCGGGCCGGATGGCGGCGCGATCAGCGCGGTCACCCAGGAGCAGTGCGAGCGCGTCGACCAGCATCGATTTCCCCGCACCGGTTTCGCCGGTGAGGACGTTCAAGCCGGGGCCGAGTTCGAGTGTCACATCGGCGATCGTGGCCAGGTCCCGAACCCGCAGCGTGACGAGGGTCATTGTCCCCGATCGGCGAGGTCGCCCCACTGGAGCTTGTCGCGCAGCGTGCGGAAGAAACCAGGTTCGCCAAAACGCACCAGCACAACGCGTTCGGTCGCCTTCCGAACTTCGAGCACATCATGTGGTCCGAACGTTGCGGTCTGCTGGCCGTCGAACGACACCAGCAGTTCATTCGGGCGAGGATCCACCGGCTCAACGTGAATCTCGGCGTCGGCGCGCACCACCAGCGCACGCACGCCGAGCGAGTGCGCACAGATCGGCGTGACAATGATCGCGTCCAGGGTGGGAACGACCACCGGACCACCGGCACTCAGGGAGTACGCGGTGGAACCCGTCGGCGAGGCAATCACGAGACCGTCGGCCGACACTGGCCCCATCGGCTCGCCATCGATCAGTACCTGGAATCGCACCACGCGCGCCACGCCGCCCTTGTGGAGCACGACGTCGTTCAGCGCCAGGTGCTCGCCGCGCGACGTCCCATCCGGCGCGCGCACCGTCGCCGTCAACGCACTCCGCGGCGACAACCGGTACTCGCCTGCCGCGAAGGCGAGGAGCGCCTGCTGCGCACCGTCGCGCGGGACCGAGGTGAGGAAGCCGACCCGGCCGAAATTGACGCCGAGAATCGGGACATCACGGCCGCGGAGGAGACGTGCACCGCGGAGCAGTGTGCCATCACCACCGAAAGTGACCAACAGGTCGATCAAATTGGGGTCGAGCGGAGGCAGCATGTCCGGCGCGAGGGTGGCAAGATCGGGATCGGCGGAGAGGGCCCAACTGTTCTTGGCGGCCAGGCGCACCGTGTCGGCGAGCGCCGACTCGAGTCCGGCGTACCGCGGGTTGCCGACCAGTCCGATGCGCACCCGCGCCCTCAGCGCATGCTGCTGAGGGGCATCGCGGCGTGGACGCGCGCGATGATCCCCTGAGCGGTAAGACCCTGGGTGGCGAGCTGCTCGGCGCGGGGCGCCTGCACCATGAGTTCGTCGGCGACCCCCATGGTGACGACCCGTACCTCGGGATGAATCTCCTGCAGCCGCCGCGCGAGCATCGCCCCAAAGCCATTCACGATCGTCCCTTCCTCGACCGTCACGACCAGGCGGCAGGTCTGCACCAACGCCGTCAGCATCGCCTCGTCGAGCGGCTTGAGGAAACGGGCGTTCACGGCCGCGGCATTGATCCCGTCCGCCGCGAGCTGCTCAGCCGCCTCGAGCGCGGGGAGCGCCATCGAGCCAAGCCCGAGAATCGCCACATCGGTGCCGGGTCGGAGCAGCTCCCACGTGCCATACGGAACCGGCGCGACACTGGCGATCGGGTTCGGGTCGGTCGGCGCCTTGTCGCGCGGATAGCGCATGCAGAACGGGCCGTCGTGGGCCAAGGCGGTGCGCAGCAGTCCAACGAGCTCGTCGGCGTCCTTCGGCGCTGTCACCGTCATCCCAGGCACGGCGAGCATGTAGGCGATGTCGTACAGCCCCATGTGGGTCTGGCCGTCTTCGCCAACGAGTCCCGCGCGATCCATGCAGAACACCACGGGCAGCCGTTGCGCGGCGATGTCGTGGATGATGTTATCGTAGGCGCGCTGCAGGAACGTCGAGTAGATCGCCACGACCGGGCGGATCCCCTGCGTCGCGAGCCCGCCGGCAAAAGTGACGCCGTGTCCCTCGGCAATCCCGACGTCGAAAAAGCGCTCAGGGTACTGCCTTGCAAAGATGTTGGTGCCGGTTCCGCTCGGCATCGCCGCCGTGATCGCGACGAGGTTGGGATGCTCGGCGGCGAGTGCGGTCAACGTATCGCCGAACACTTGCGTCCACGTTGGCGGGCCGCTGGTCTTCTTGCGCGCTTCGCCGGTGATCGGGTCGTACGCCGCGAGCCCGTGCCACTTCTCGCGATTGGCTTCGGCAAACGAGAAGCCCTTGCCCTTTTTCGTGAGGACGTGGACCACGCGCGGTCCCTTCATCGGACCGACGAACGCCAGTGTGTCGCAGAGCTTGTCGAGGTCGTGGCCGTCGATCGGCCCGAAGTACCGGAAGCCGAGTTCCTCGAAGAACATCCCTTCGGAGAAGAGGTTCTTGACCGACTCCTCGACATTCCGGGCGAAGCCGACCACGCCGTCGCCGAACACGTCGCCGAGCTTGAGGGTAACCCGCTTGACCTGTTCCCGAAGGCGATCGGTGCGCGGGTTGGCGACGATGCCGCCGAACAACTTCGAGACGGCGCCGACGTTGGGCGAGATGCTCATGCCGTTGTCGTTGACGATGAGCAGAATGTCGCGATTCGAGTGACCGGCGTTGTTCATTCCCTCGTACGACAGGCCGCACGTCAGCGCACCGTCCCCCACCACCGCGACGACCTTGTTGTGTTCGCCCTTGAGGTCGCGTGCCGTCGCCATGCCGAACGCGGCAGACATCGCGGTACCCGCGTGCCCGGCGCCGAAGTGATCGTGCTCGCTTTCGTCGCGCTTGAGGAACCCTGAAATGCCACCTGCCGTCCGCAACGACGGGAAGCGTTCGTTGCGCCCGGTGAGCAACTTCCAGGCGTAGGCCTGATGGCCCACGTCCCACAGGATCTTGTCATCGGGCGCGTTGAATTCGTGGAGTAGCGCGATGACGAGTTCGACGACACCGAGTGATGCGCCGATATGCCCGCCGGTGACGGAGACGCAATCGATGAGGCGGTCGCGAATCTCTTGTGCCAACTGCGGCAACTGGGCGCGCGACAGCTGCCGAACATCGGCTGGGACCTTGATCCGGTCGAGCAGGGACACGGGTGCTCCCGTAGAAGTGTCGGTCATGACGGTCGCGTCACAATATACCGGGCCAGCGCCACCAACGACTCGCTCACCAGTGGAACGTCGGCCAGTTCGGCCACGGCGCGCTGCTGGTGCCGGACCGCCTCAGCGCGGGCCGCCGCGACACCAAGAACGCTGACGTACGTCGACTTGGCCAGGGCGGCGTCGCGACCGGCGGGCTTGCCGAGTTCCTCGGAGGTACCGGTCGCGTCGAGCACGTCATCGGCGACCTGAAACGCGAGCCCGATTTCCTCGCCGTAGCCGCGCAGCGCACGCGACACCCCTGGCTCGGCGCCGGCCGCGATACCGCCGAGGACGACGGCCGCGCGAATCAGGGCGCCGGTCTTGCCGCGGTGCACGGCGGTCAGTTCCGGCAGCGTCAAGCCACGCCGCTCGGCCTCCAGATCAAGCCACTGGCCGCCGACCATGCCCCGGATCCCGCCGGCCTCGAACAGCTCGACCGCCAGCGCGCCGGTGGGTTCGGCGCCCAGGCCAAGGGCGGCGGCAGCCCGCGCCAGCTCTTCACCCGCGACCGGCACCAACAAGTAGCCGACCCGGGTTGCGGTCGGGATATCGAAGGCGCGATGCGTCGTCGGACGCCCCCGGCGCATGTCGTCGTCGTCCATGCAGGGGAGGTCGTCGTGCACCAGGGAATAGGTGTGCACGACTTCGACGGCGGTGGCGATCCCGGCAATCGCGTCGGATCGCCCGCCCGCCGCACGGTAGGCCGCCAGGACGAGCGCCGGTCGGACCCGCTTGCCAGGGCTCCGCAAGGCGTAGGCGAGGGCGTCGCCGAGTGGCCCGGGTACGTCCGCAGCCAGTCGCTCGGCGCAACGGTCGAGCTCAGCATCAACGACCTGACGGGCTTCCGCGAGCAGGGCGACGGCGTCGCCCGCCGCGGTGTCAGCCACCGAGCGGCTCAATGCGGAGCGGGCCGTCGCCGGTGGCCGAATCGTCGAGTACCTGCCGCACCCGCGTCTCCGCTTCGGTCAGGCGCGCCTGCGCCGCCTTGAGCCGGCCGACGCCCTCTTCGAAAAGTTGCAGGGCCGTCTCGAGCTCGAGTGTTTCGTCCTCGAGTCGCCGGACGATTTCCTCGAGCCGCTGGAGATCGTCGCCCAATGTCGGTGCATTCGCCATCAATCCTCCACCCGCGCGGCGACGGCACCGTCCGCGACAGTAAGTGTGAATGCGGTGCCCGCCGGAAGGTCGGCCACCTGTCGCAGGAGCCTGCCATCGCCCGCGCGCGCGAGCGAGTAGCCGCGTCCGAGCACCGCCACCGGCGAGAGTGCGTGCAGTTGAGCAGTCAGCCGGGCGAGCTTGCTCCGGCGGGTGTCGACCGCCCGCGAGAGCGCCGGGGCGAGGCGTGCCTGCACCGTGAGCAGGCGGCGTTCGGACCGACGAAGCTGATCGAGCAAGGCAGCGCCGATGCGGTCCCGGGTGCGATCCATCCGTGCCCGGCGGGCCGTTACCAGGTTCCGGAGGGCTCGATTGAGAGCGGTGTGGAGGCCCGCGACGCGGACGGCCACGTCGTGCCGATCCGGCAGGGCGAACTCCGCCGCCTGCGACGGCGTGGCGGCACGCACGTCGGCAACGAGGTCCGCCAGCGTGACGTCAACTTCGTGACCGACCGCGCTGATCACCGGGACGGGTGATGCCGCGATCGCACGACAGACCGCTTCGTCGTTGAACGCCGCGAGGTCGTCCTTGCCGCCGCCGCCGCGTCCGATGATGCAACAATCGATCGCGTCAAGCCGCGACACGATATGAAGCGCGCGAACGAGTTCCGCCGGTGCCGTCTCGCCTTGCACGGCACTGTTCACGACCAGCAGCTCGACCGAAGGCCACCGGCGGCGAGCCACGGTGATGATGTCGTGCACCACCGCGCCCGCCACCGACGTGATCACCACCACGCGCGCCGCGAACGCCGGCAGCGGGCGCTTGCGGGCGGGATCGAGCAATCCGTCCGCGAGTAGCGCCTGCTTGATCCGCTCCACGGACTGTGCCTGGGCGCCGACCGCCGCCGCGGGAAGGACCTGTGTCACGGTAAAGCGCAACGACGTCCGCTCTTCCCACACGCTCGCCATGCCGAGCGCGAAGACCTCGGCCCCCTCGATCAGCTCGGTACGAAGTCGGGAGGCCACGCCGCGCCAGATGGTGCAGTCGACCTTGGATGTAGCGTCGCGCAGGCCGAAGTAGAGGTGCCCACTGGGATAGCGCTTGATGCCGACGAGCTCGCCGCGAACCCACACCGGTTCCGCGCCGTCCTCGACCCGGCCCTTGATCATTCGCGCCAGGCGCGAGACCGTCCACGCCTCGTCGAGGGCTGTCATCGCCCTGCCCGTTGGGCGGACGCTGACTGCAACGTGTTCACCAGCAGCATCGCGATCGTCATCGGCCCGACGCCGCCGGGGACCGGCGTGATCGCGCCAGCGACCTCGCGCACCTCGTCGAACGCGACGTCGCCGGCTAGTCGATAGCCACGCGGCCGGGTCGCATCGTTGACGCGCGTTGTCCCCACGTCGATGACCGTCGCGCCCGGCTTGACCGCCGCTGCCTTGATGAACTCGGCGCGCCCAATGGCGACGACCAGGATGTCGGCGGTACGGCACATTGCGGCGAGATCGTGCGTGCGCGAGTGGGCGACCGTCACCGTCGCGTCACCGCCCGCGCCGGGGAGCGACAGGAGGTTCGCGAGCGGCCGGCCGACGAGGTTGGAGCGGCCGACGATCACGACGTGGGCGCCACGGGGTTCGATGCCGGACCGCATCAGCAGCTGCTGGATGCCGTAGGGTGTCGCCGGCTTGAAGCCGCTGGGATCACCGAGGACCAGCTTGCCAACGTTGACCGGATGGAACCCATCGACGTCCTTGGCCGGATCGATGCGACGAAGGATCGCATCGTCGTGCATCTGCGGCGGTAGCGGCAGTTGGCAGAGGATCCCGTGGACGCGCGGATCCGCGTTCAGCCGGTCGATCACGGACGCCAACTCCGCCCCGGGCGTGTCGGCCGGCAGCGTGATCACTTCGGAATGCATCCCGGCTGCAATACACGCCTTCGCCTTGGACCGCACGTAAATCTGCGACGGCGGATCCTCGCCCACGAGCACGACGGCGAGGCTCGGTACGATCCCCTGCGCAGTGAGCAGCGCCACCTGGGCCGCCACTTCAGCGCGAATCTCGGCGCCGATCGCCGCGCCGTCGATGAGCCGAGCGCTCACTTGGCGATGTCCGAAGCGCGCGTCTCCCGGATCACGGTCACCCGGATTTGGCCAGGATACTGCAATTCGCTCTCGATCCGGCGCGCGATCGTCTCGGAGAGTGTCTGCGCGGCAGCGTCGGTGATCTGTTCCGGCTTCACAATGACGCGCACTTCGCGGCCTGCCTGAATCACCGTCGTCTTCTCGACACCCGGGTATCCTGACGCGATCTCCTCGAGCTTGGTCAGGCGTTTCATGTAGCTCTCAAACGCCTCGCGACGCGCCCCGGGGCGCGATCCACTGATGGCATCTGATGCCTGCACGAGAACGGACTCGGAGCTGTCGTGCGGCACGTCATCGTGGTGCGCCTCGATGCAGTTGATCACCGGCGCCGATTCGCCGTACTTGCGGCAGACCTCGACGCCCAGCTGTACGTGGGTCCCTTCATGGTCGTGCGTGAGCACCTTGCCGATATCGTGGAGGAGACCGCCACGCCGGGCGAGCATCACGTCCAGATGCAGCTCCGCCGCCATCATGCCGGCGATCCATGACACTTCCTTCGAGTGCTCGTAGAGGTTCTGGCCGTACGACGTCCGGTACCGCATCCGCCCGATCAGCCGAATCACCTCCCCATGCAGTCCGTGCACGCCGAGTTCGTAGGCGGCCTGCTCGCCGAGCTCGACCAGTTGTTTGTCCAGCTCAGCCCGCGTCTTCGTCACCAGTTCCTCGACACGACCGGGATGAATCCGGCCGTCCGCGATCAGCGCTTCGAGGGCGCGGCGTGCCACTTCGCGGCGAATCGGGTCGAAACAGGAAATGCCAACCGAATCGGGAGTGTCATCGATGATCACGTCCACACCGGTCGCCAGTTCAAACGCGCGGATATTTCGCCCTTCGCGACCGATGATCCGCCCCTTCATCTCGTCGCTCGGCAATGCAACGGTCGCGACCGTCGTCTCGGCGGTGTGTTCAGCGGCCAACCGCTGCGTCGCCATCGAGATGATCCGGCGCGCGTCCTTCTCCGCATCCCGGCGCGCCTTTTCCTTGATGTCACGGGCCCCTGCGGCGGCCTGCGTACGTGCCTCATCTTCCACCTGCTGGCGGATTTCGCGGGCGGCCTCCTCGGCCGTCATTACCGCGATGCGCTCGAGGTTGCCCTGGAGTTCCTTGTGCCCGCGCTGCAGTGCCTCGTGGAGTGCCACGCCGGCAGCGTCCTGTTTCGCGAGTTCGGACCGACGTTGGTCGAGTCCGCGCTCGTCGGCGCGAATCCGCTCCTGCAGCTCGCCGACGCCGGCCTCGCGGTTGGCGAGTCGCCGCTCCGCCTGGTCGATTTCGTCGCGACGACGCGACGCCTCCTTGACTGCTGCTTCCTTGATGCCGAGTGCGTCTTCACGCGCGGCGACGAGCTGGCGTTCGCGCTCCACACCCACCTGGCGGTCGGCGGTACTGCGCGTGTCAGCGGCGTATCGGTCCGCCCCGGTGCGCAGGTCGGCGGCCTGTTGCCCCGCCGTCGCGACAATGGCCTTGGCGGATCGCTTGTTCGCGGAGAGGATGCTGTTCCAAACGAGGATTCCTGCGATCGCACCAACCACTACGCCGCCGGCGATGGCGACCACGAGCATGACATCCATCATCTATCTCCAAGCGGTCGTCCCGAGCAAAGGGAAGGATCGTTCGGCATCGAGGTGATCCCTCGCTGGGCCCGGGATGACGGCCACAAAGTGTTTACGTCGTGCCCCTCATGCCTTCGTCGTGCGCTTCGTCAGCGGCAGCACCCGGGCAATCTCATCCGTCATCGCCGTGATACGCCCGGCGAGTTCGCTGTCGGTCCGGCGATTGCGGAAGAGTTCATCGGTCACCGCGAGCCCGGCCAGGATCGCCGCCTTGTAGGCCTCGAGCGACGGTGACGCCGCCCGGATCTGCCGCAGCGCGCTGTCGAAATGCGCCGCAACCTCGCGGGCGTACTCGGGCGGCAACTCGGTGCGCAGCGGCAGCTCCTCGCCGCCCACCTGGACGCGGACCGAGTGCTTCGGCGGGGTATTCACCGCCCCGCCTCCAACGGCTGTGCGTCTTCGAGGAAATCGAGTCGCTGTTGCAGCCGCTGCACCATCTCGCGCGCGCGGTCCACGCGTACCCGCAGGTCGAGGTTCTCCCGCTCCAGGTCGAGCATCCGGCGGCGCGTCCGGGCCACGTCGTCACCCGGGACCATGCCGCCAGGCTCCTTGAGCGCCTGAAGCGCGGTTTCGGCCTTCTGACAGCGACGCCGCCAGGCCGACAATTCGTCGGTCAGGTGCCCGAGCAATCGCTCGAGTTCGGCAAGCGCAATCTGATCAGGTCGAACGTATGGTGACGTCAAGCTCGCGCTCCAGCGACGTGCGCAGGCGCGCAATCGCCTGCTCTACCTCAGGATCAGTCAGCGTCCGCTCTGCCGATCGAAACACCAGCCGGACAGCGATGCTGCGCGTTCCCGCCGCAAGTGCCTTGCCGCGGTACTCATCGATCACCGACACCGACTCGAGCCCGTGCCGCGCGCCGCGATCGGTCAACAGCTGCGTCACAACAGCCGACGTCTGGTCCACCTTCACCAACAATGCCAGGTCGCGGGTCACCGCGGGATACACCGGCAACGGCCTGAACGCCGGCGTCGGCATCCCGTCGAACACGACCGTGATCTCACCGCCGAACACCGCGCTGGCCCACGGCGGTGCATCAGCCAGACAACTACCGCACCGACCGGCCATGGCGCCCGCGGCGTCCCGAGCGATCCACTCGCCCGCTTCAACTTGGATCGTCGCCGCAGGATGCGCCAGATCAATCAGTCGTCGGAACAGCCCCAGCGCGTCCCAACGGTCCCAGGCCCGGGCGGTACCACCGTCGGTCCAATGCGCCGGCGCCCGCGACCCAGTCACGACAAACCCGGCGCGCAACGTCTCCGTCGGCACGCCGTCGTTGGCTGCAAGGTTGAAGACCGCCCCCACCTCGAAGAGCCGAACGTCGGCCGTCTGCATTGCCCAATTGGCTTCGACCTGGTGCACCAGCGATGGCAGCAGCGCATCGCGGAGCACTCGATGCTCGGCCGAGAGTGGGTTCAGCACCTTGGGTGCCCCGGCACCCGCCGCCGCCACCATCGGGAGGGTGACCACCTCAGAGAGCCCGTGACCGGCGAGTGCCAGCCGGATCCGTTCCATCACCCCCCACGCCGGGTCGTCCTCGCGGAGCCCGGGGCGGAAGGCTCCGAGATCGGTTGGCAGTCGGTCATAGCCATAGAGGCGGGCGACTTCTTCGATCAGATCGATCTCGCTGGTGATATCGGGACGCCACCCCGGCACATCCACGGCGATGCGTCCGTCATCCGGCTTGCTGACGATCGTGGCGCCGATCGCGACGAGCTGATTCTCGATCGTCGACCACGACAGGTCGACGCCGAGCACTTGTGCCACGCGGCTGGGGCGGAGGAAGATGCGCGGCGGATGTGTCGGTGCCGGAAAACAATCGACAGCGGGACCGTCCAACGCGCCGCCGGCGACTGTCACAATCAGGCGAATGCAGCGACGGAAGGCGTCGACGGCGCCCCATCGATCGGTGCCGCGCTCGAAGCGGTGCGATGCGTCGGTCGAGAGACCGAGCGCGCGACGGGCACGGCGCACCCGCACCGGATCGAACGCCGCGCATTCGAGCAGGATATCGCTGGTCGTGTTCGTCACTTCGGTCGCGCGGCCACCCATCACGCCCGCGACACCGATGGGGCGATCTGCATCGGCGATCACCAGCGTGCCCGGCGGAATCGCCCGGTCGATACCATCGAGCGTGGTGATCCGTTCACCGCCTCGCGCGGCGCGCACGACGATCGCGGATCCGCGCAGCGTTGCGGCGTCGTAGGCGTGCATCGGCTGGTTCAGTTCGAACATGACGTAGTTGGTCGCGTCGACGACGTTATTGATCGCACGCACGCCCACAGCCGCGAGACGGCGCTGCAACCATTCCGGCGACGCGCCGATGCGGACGCCGCGGATCACGCCGGCGAGGAAGCGCGGGCAGCCGTCGCGATCGTCGATCGCGAGCCGAATTCCGCCGACCGGAGCTTCGTCGCCAAACCGCGCCGGCGTCGGCAGGTCCAGCGCCGCCTCGCCGGCGATGTCGGGCAGGCGATAGGGCACGCCGAGCGATGCCGCAAGCTCACGGGCGATCCCCTTGTGCCCGAGCAGGTCAGCGCGGTTCGGCGTGACATCGACGATCAGTCGCTCGTCCCCGCCGTCAATCACGTCGGTGAGTGGCGCGCCGGGAGCCGCGTCCGTCTCGAGCGTGAGCAGCCCGTCGTGATCCTCGCCGAGCCCGAGCTCGCGCGCGGAACAGAGCATGCCGTCCGAGACTTCGCCACGCAGCGTGCGTCGCTCGATCTTCATGCCATTCGGCATCACGGTACCGAGACGCGCGAAGGGGTACTTCGCGCCGGCTTTCACGTTCGGCGCGCCGCACACCACGTTGGAGATCGTGCCACTTCCGTCATCCACCAGGGTTACCCGGAGCTTGTCCGCGTCGGGATGCTGGCGCACCTCGAGCACCACCGCCACGACGAACGCACTGAGGTCGACACCAACCGGCTCAATCGCATCGACCGGAGCACCGAGCATCGCCAAACGCCAGGCGACGTCGGTGCTGTCCAGCCGGCGCCGCAGGAACGCCTCGAGCCACTGCCGGGAGACATTCATCGTCCCGCCGCACCGAACTGGCTGAGGAAGCGCATGTCACCGCCGTACAAGAGGCGGATGTCGGGGAGTCCGTAGCGCAGCATCGCCATGCGTGCCGGCCCCATCCCGAACGCAAAACCGGTATAGCGCTCAGGGTCCACATCGCAATTGCGCAGGACGTTTTCGTGCACCATGCCGCCGCCAAGGATTTCCATCCAGCCGGTTCCCTTGCAGGCGGCGCACCCGATGCCCCCGCAGATGGCGCACGACACGTCCATCTCGGCCGACGGTTCCGTGAACGGGAAGAAGGATGGCCGGAAGCGGACCTTCACGTCAGGGCGGAAGAAGCGCCGGGCGAAGTGCGTCAAGGTGGCCTTGAGGTCCACGAACGTGACACCCTCGTCCACGGCGAGCCCCTCGATCTGCGCGAACGCCGGTGCGTGCGACGCATCGAACGGATCGTTGCGATACGCCAGCCCCGGAATCACGACACGATAGGGCGGCGGCCCGGCGCGCATCACGCGCACCTGCACGGGCGACGTGTGCGTGCGCAGCAGCAGGCGCTCGCCGACCGGCCACTCGGCGCCGCGGGGATCGAGGTACAACGTGTCGTGCATGTCGAGCGCGGGATGGTCGGGCGGAAAGTTCAGCGCCCCGAAATTGCGCTCTTCGTTCTCGATCTCGGGGCCGAGGGCCACGGCGAAGCCGATTTCCCGGAAGATGGCGACGATCTCGTCGATCACGACCGTGACCGGGTGCCGGGTACCGACCCACAGCTGGCGGCCCGGCATGGTGAGGTCGATGTCGCGGGCTTCGGCGGCGCTCGCGGCGTGGGCAAGTTCGGCACGACGCGCCACAACGGCGGCTTCGAACTCCAGTTTGAGCGCGTTCAGCGCGGCGCCGCGCGCGCGCTTCTCGTCGAGGGCAAGGGTCGCGAGTGCCTTGAGCTGATGCGTCAGTTCGCCCTGCTTGCGTCCGAGCACCGCGATCTCTTCGGCGGCAAGTGCGGCAGCATCGAGCGACGCCACCGCGGCGAGGCGTTGACGCAGGACGTCGAGCGAGGCGGGATCGGAGGGTGTGGTCACCGGTGCTCCGCAGCAGTCAGAAACGAGCGTGGGGCCGTCCGTACAGCGACGGGCGACCCCACGATGAAATACCCGGGACGGACTCGGTCAGCCCTGGTGCGCCTTGGCGACCTCGACGATGGTCGCAAACGCCGCCGCGTCAGAAATGGCGAGCTCGGAGAGCACCTTGCGGTTGATCTCGATCCCCGCCGCCTTGAGGCCGGCCATGAAGCGGGAATAGCTGAGCTCGTGCAGCCGGACCGCCGCGCCGATGCGGGTGATCCAGAGGCGACGGAAGTCACCCTTCTTCTTCTTGCGATCACGGTAGGCGTACGCCATGCCGCGTTCGACATTTTCCTTGGTCGCCTTGTACAGCTTGCTGCGGGCGCCGCGACCACCCTTGCCCGCCTCCATGATCTTCTTCTTGCGCGCGTGATGCGCGACTACGCCCCTGGCTCTTGGCATGGCTCAGTTCCTCACGCTTGCAACAGCTTGATGGTGCGCGGATAATCGGCCGAACTAACCAGGGCAGACTTGCCGAGCTGGTTCTTCCGCTTGGTCGACTTCTTGGTCAGGATGTGCCGCTTGTTCGCCCGGCTGCGCTTGATCTTGCCGCTGCCGGTGATCTTGAAGCGCTTCATCGCGGCACGCTTGGTCTTCTGCTTCGGCATCGTGTCTCTTCTCCGTTCGGTCGGCGTCTCGCGCCTACTTGGGCGCGAGCACCATGATCATGTTGCGGCCGTCGAGCTTGGCGTCCTGCTCGATCTTGCCGACGTCGGCCAAGATGGCTGCCACACGATCCAGCACCGCCTTGCCCAGCTCGGTGTGCGCGATCTGCCGCCCTCGAAACATCATCGTGACCTTGACCTTGTTCCCCTCGCCCAGAAACTCGCGGGCATGCCGGGTCTTGAAGTCGAAGTCGTGGTCGTCGATCCCCGGCCGGAACTTCACTTCCTTCAGGTGGATGACGTGCTGCTTTTTCTTGGCGGCGCGAGCCGCCTTCGCTTCCTCGAACTTGAACTTGCCGTAGTCCATGATCTTGACCACGGGCGGCCGGGCCATCGGCGCGACCTCGACCAGGTCAAGACCGCGTTCCACCGCCGCAGCCAACGCTTCCTCGATCGGAAGCACCCCAAGCTGTTCACCTTCTGCTGTCACCACACGAACCGGCGAGATGCGGATTTGCCGATTCACGCGGACCCGGCGTTCACGCTCGAAGGAGGACAGTGGGCCATTCCCTGTTTGAGTACAGAAAAACGAACGCCCCGCCAACTGGCGGGGCGTCCAAAGAGGCGCACCACGGTCCCGGAGGACCGGATGCTTATGACTCTCAGGACCCATTCGCCTCTACTGCTCGGCTCGGGGTGGCGCGGATCTCCCGCTCACTTGATTGAGAGGAACATAGGGGAGAGCTGGCGTCGACGCAAGGGGGAGTGTTTCTTGATGGAACAAACGAACGGGAGAGCCGAGAGACGAGGAGGATACGCCCTCGCCTTCGCCTCAGGGCGGGGAGTTCTCGTCTCTCGTTACCCGATCCGCCAGCTCCACCCCCCGCTCCCCCTGCACCAGCCTCCCCCCCACCGTGTCCGCATCATGCTCGAACACCACGCGCCACCCCGCCGCCGCACCGTCGGCGTAAAGTTGGCGCTTGCTCTCGAGGGTGCGCAATGGCTCGACGTCATAGCCCATGATCCACGCCAGCGGCAGGTGATGCGCCGTGGGAATCGTGTCGGCGGGAAAGAGCAACGACTCGCCATCGCTCTCGATCAAGACCGAGCAATGCCACGGCGTGTGCCCCGGCGTCACGATCGCCCGGATCCCCGGCACGACCTCGGCAGATGGCCCCTCCAGGAACCGGAATCGGCCGGCTTCCGCCACCGGGACGAAGTTGTGCGGCAGGTAGCTCGCGTGCGTGCGTTCGTTGGTGTGGGTGGCCCAGGCGTACTCCCGACCGTGGACGACGTACTGCGCCATCGGGAACGACAGCTGCACGCGACGGACCGGATCATCGGGTGCAATCCAGGTGTTGCCGCCCGCGTGGTCAAAGTGCAGGTGCGTATTGAGCATCACCTTGATGTCGTCGGGTCGATGCCCGAGCTCGGCGAGGGCGTCTTCGAGCTGCGTGCGACCGTTCGCGCCGCGATTCTCGATGCCGTACATCCCGAGAAACTTGTCCGGCTCCTTGTTCCCCAGTCCGCAGTCAACGAGCACGAGGCCGTCATCATGCTCGACGAGGAGTACGCGCATCGCCATGCGGATGCGATTGCGCTCGTCGGCCGGAATGCGCCGTTCCCACAGCGGCTTCGGCACCACGCCGAACATCGCACCACCGTCGAGCCGCTGGATTCCAGTTTCCAGCGCGTGGACTGTGAGGCTGCCGACCTTCATCGTGGTGGATAGCGTCACGCGGCGATCTCACCCACTGGCGTTCGATGCAGCACCTCGATATCGGCGAGCGTGCGCGCGCCGCGTTCGCGCGCGTGCGACAGCAACCGCTCGAGCAGCATGCCGGTTACCAAGGCGTCCCCGGCGGCGCGATGCCGGGCCGTGAACTCGAGGCCGAATCGTACCGCCAGCGCGCCGAGCGCGTATGAGGGTTCGCCCGGCACGAGACGCCGCGCCAACCGCACGGTGCAGAGGCGCGGGCCGTCGAGTGCAAGGTCGCGATTCCGCTTCACCTCCGCGCCGACAAATCCCCAGTCGAATCGCGCGTTGTGCGCCACGAATACGCGGCCCGCGAGTGCGGCCATCACTTGATCGGCGATCTCCGCGAACGACGGTGCACCGGCGACCATCGCATCGGTGATACCGGTGAGCTCGCAGATACGCGGCGGAATCGGGCGGCCGGGATTCACGAGCACGTCGAGCACCACGTCACGCCGGGTGCCGTGCACCACGACCACGGCGATCTCGGTGATCCGATCATCGCCGGTGGCGTTCATGCCGGTCGTCTCGACGTCGACCACCGCGAAGGCACACTCTTCGAGCAGCGGCGACCCCTGCGCCGCCGCGACCAGCGCCCAGCGCCCGTCGGACTGCTGGCGAACGCGTGGGTCGGCGCCGAGCAATGCAGCGGCGAGACGTTCGGCGACCGCAACGGGTGCGTTGGGGAGGCCGAGCACCTTGACGGCGAGTTCACCGGCCGTGGCAGGCCCGAGCTGCAGCAGCTCCAGCGCGCGTTCCACAAGGGTTCCGGCCGGATGTGCGGTGAGTCCGATCATCATGTCCTCAGGTACTGCCGCGGTGCTGGAGAGCGTACGACAACGTTTCCAGTTCGACGGCGAGGTTCACGTTCTTGACGTCCATTCCGTGCGGCACGTGCAACTGCACCGGGGCGAAGTTCAGGATCGCCGAAACTCCGGCCGACACGAGTCGGTCGACGAGCGCCTGCGCCGCGTCGGCCGGCGCGACCAGGATCGCGATCTCGATCTGCTCGCGCTGCACGATCTTCTCCAGGTCAGCAACGTTGCCGATGACGAGATCCCCCCACCGGGTACCGATCTTGGCCGGATCCCGGTCGACTGCGGCAACAATATCAAACCCGCGGGCGCCGAATTCCGCGTACTGGACCAGCGCACCTGCCAGCCGTCCCGCCCCGACCAGGATGACGTGATACCGTCGGGTGAGTCCAAGGATAGTCCGGAGCTGCACCGCAAGCGCATGCACGTCGTAACCGAGGCCGCGCTTGCCGAAGGAGCCGAAGAAGGAGAGGTCCTTGCGGACCTGCGCCGACGTGGTCCCGGCCCGCGCGGCGAGGGCCTCGGAGGAAACGGTGCCGGCGCCCTGGTGCTCGAACTCTTCAAGGAAGCGGAGGTAGATCGCCAGTCGGCGGACGGTGGAGTCGGCGATCTTGCGGGCAAGCATTTGTGAAATGTTTCACGAGCGACGGGATGGTGCAAGTTGACGGTCGGCCAGGTGCCGGGATACTCAGGACGACAGAGCATCCAGCAACGTCACGAACGCCGCGACCGCGACCGTTTCCGCCCGCACGTCCGGATCGATCCCGGCCCGATTCAAGGCGGCCGCCGCGTCGTCCGGATCAAGCCCGGTTGCGTCCCGCAACGCTTTGAGCATCCGCTTGCGTCGATACGAGAACAGCGACGTCACCAGTCGCCGGAAGGCAACGATCCGGTCCGGCGCTACGAGAGGCACTTGCCGGGGCACGAGATGCAACAGCGCCGAGTCGACCTTGGGTGACGGCGTGAACGACCCCTTGCCCACCGTGAACTCGCGCGTCACATGCGCGATCGCCTGGATACCGATGCTCAGTGCGCCGTAGTCTTCCGTGCCCGGCGCGGCAAAGATCCGATCGGCCACCTCGCGTTGCACCAGGAACGTCACCGACGCCGGGAGCGGCGGCGTGAGCGCCTGCGTCAGCAGTGGCGACGTGATGTTGTACGGGATGTTTCCGGCCACGATCCATCGCTTGCCAACCGACGTCCACGGCGCGACGAGCGCGGCCCAGTCAAGCGCAAGTGCATCGCCGCTCACCAGCGCAAAGTCGTGTCCGGCGAATCGCCGGTTGAGCGCCGGGTGCATCCGCCGATCGCGTTCGATGGCAACCACGGTGGCGCCGCGCGCCAGCAACGCCTCGGTCAATCCGCCAGGACCGGGTCCGATTTCGAGCACCACGTGCGACGCATCCGCACCGGTGACGGCCGCAATCTTCGTGAGCAGTGGCGCCTGGGTGAGGAAGTGTTGACCGAGCGCTTTCCGCGGTCGCACACTCACATGCGCAACACGAGCAACGTGCGGTCATCGGCGGCGGTGCCGCCAAAATCGGCGAGGTCCTGAAACACCAGGTCGGTGATCTGCTGCGGCGTGCGATGCCGATCCTGTTCGATCCGGGCCAGCACACGGGCTTCGCCGTAGCGTTCACCCTCGGCGTTGCTCAGATCCTGCAGGCCATCGGTGAAGAGCACCAGCAAGTCCTGCGCAAAATGCCAAGGCACCATGCGCCGCCCGAACTTGCCGGTCTCGACGAGCCCCAGGGGAGGTGCCGTCGGCTCGAGGCGCTCGGCACCGCCGGACTTGGGCACCCGGAACGCATGCGGATGCCCCGCGTTGGCGTAGACCAATCGTCCCGCGGTTGGATCGAGGATGCCGTAAAAGACGCTGAGGTACATCTCGGTCTTCTCGAGCTCGCCCGCGAGTGAGCCGCGCAGCAACGCGAGCGTCTCGTCAGGCGGCGTGGCCGAGTTGGCGTGGATCCCTGCCGCCGCGAGAACTTCGGCCGCGATCAGCGCCGCAGCCAGGCCGTGGGAGGCCACGTCACCGAGCATGGTGCCGACGCGCCCGCGACCGAGGCGGGCAAAGGTGTAGAAATCGCCGCCTACCGATTCGGCTGCTTCCGATCGCACCGCGACATCGGCATCGCCGCGCAGCACTGCCGGATCGGGCATCAGGCGCAGCTGCAGGTCACGGGCGAGTTGCATCTCGTCCTGCATCCGGCGTCGGTCCCGGTCGGCGACCACGAGGCGGGCGTTCTCAAGTGCCGCTCCGATCTGCGTCGCGACGGCGGCGATCAATTTGGTCTCCTCCCGCGTGAATGCGCCGCCGCCGGCACGGTCTGCCAGCGCGAGGGTGCCGACCACGCGCGACTCCGCCCCCGCGGCCACGTAGCTGATCGGCACCGCGACCACCTCGCCGGGCACCCACGCCGGTTCCACGCCCGTCGCGATGCGGCCGCTGAGAAACGCGCGCACCACCACGACATCTGTCTGATCCACGGACACCTCGGCCGGGATCGCGCCCGGCTCGGCGCCGAGCGTGGCCACGATACGGAGGACCCGTCGCGCCTCGTCGTACACTCGGAGTCCGGCGCGGCGAGCGCCGAGCACCGCGGTCACTTCGCGCAGGATGACCGCGGCCACTTCTTCCACGGCGTGGGCGCGACCGAGCAGCTCGCCGATGGTGTAGAGCAGGTCGATTTCCTCGTACCGTGCCGCGAGCTCGGAACTCAGGGCCGCCGTGGCTCGGGCGGCAGCAATGGCTCCCTGAACCACCGGGAGCACGTGCTGTGCGATCTCGTCGTCGCGGCGACCGCTCGACGGCGCCACCTCGAGAAACAGCCCGTCGGAGTCGGCGAGCGCGAGCCACGACGCGGCGGAGTGCTGGTTGCCGCGAGGCGCGCGCGGGGCGTCCGCGCCGTCGGAAGGGCCGGCGACGAGCTGCCAACGTTCACCATCAAGTTGCCACAGGCGCAGCGTCGCACGCGCGAGCGCGCCGAGCGACACGAGGAGGCCGCGCAATTCGGTCAGCGTCGGGGGAGCGTCATCCAGATCGTGTTACCTCGGTCGTTGAACGCGACCTGATCGGCCAGGCGGTGAATCATGAACAACCCGCGGCCGCGGGTCGCTTCGCGGGACTCCTCGCCGATCGGAAGCGGCATGACGTTGTGCTCGAACCCGTCGCCGTCATCCGAAACCGCGATGACCATCTGGTCCTCACCGAGGGCGACCTCGATGACCACCCGACGCGCGGGGTCGCCGCCGTTGCCATACAGCATGGCGTTCGCGACGGCCTCGGCGAGCACCGTACAGAGTCGGAACTGCGTGCGTGGGGTCGGGGGAATCCCGGCGAAGCAGCAGGCACACACCGTCTCGACGACCTCGCCGACCCGCGAGAGATCGGTCGCCAGCTCGACGCGATATCGCTCGCGCTCGCCGGGATCACGCGGTGGCAGGTGGGCAGGCGCGAGCATCAGCGGAACTCAGTACCCGACGAGCGCCTCGGCGGGCGTCTCGAAGATCGCGAACAACGTGTCGAGTTTGGTGAGCTCGAAGAGTGAGCGGAGGTCCTCGTTCAGTCCGGCGAGGCGCAGGTCACCACCTGCCTGGCGCACCCGCTTGCTCATCGACACCAGCGCACCAAGACCCGACGAGTCGATGTACGCCGTTGGCGTGAAATCGAAGACGAACCGGCGGGCGCCCTGATCGAGCGCATCCTGCACCATCTGCTTCAGCTCCTGTCGGTTGGCGACGATCAATTGCCCCTCGACGCGGACGACGGAAACGTTGTTCGCGGCCTGGCTCGCGCTGAATGGCATCGGTGACTCCTCAGGATTCAGTGCCGCCGGGCGTTTGCCTGCAATGCCACCATCGCGGCCACGTCTACAATATCGTCGGGATCCGCCCCGCGCGACAGGTCCGACATCGGTCGCGCGAGTCCTTGCAGGAGCGGCCCGGCTGCCGTGGCGCCTGCCAGGCGTTCGGTCAGCTTGTAGCCGATGTTGGCTGCGTCGAGGCTGGGGAACACGAGCACGTTGGCGCGGCCAGCGACGGGTGAGTCAGGACATTTGCGGGCGGCCACCGCCGGGACGAGTGCCGCGTCGACCTGTAGCTCACCGTCGGAGGCGATGCCGGGTGCGATGATGCGGAACCGCTCCGCCGCCTCACGCATCCGCTCCACTTCAACACCGACCGCGCTGCCCCTGGTGCTGAACGAAAGGAATGCAACGATCGGTTCGTCGCCGACCAGTGCGCGGCGATCCACAGCGGCGGCACGGGCGGCGTGTGCAAGTTGCTCTGGGGTGGGCGACGGCACGACCGCGACGTCCACATAGGTGAGCACCCGGTCACCGATGCCCAGATACATCGCCGCGCTCACCGACGCGTGCCCAGGTGCCAGTCCAATCGCCCACAGCGCGGCGCGTAACACATCGGCGGTTGGTATCCCGGCGCCGGCGACACACCCATCCGCCTCGCCAAGCGCGACCAGGCCGGCTGCAAAGCGGAGTGGATCGCTCGCGAGGTCGAGCGCGTGCACGCCGTCGCGAACGCGTTCGGGGTGCCGTTGGCGGAGGTGTTCACCGATGGCGCTCAACCGGGGGTCGGTGGCGACGTCGTGCCCACCGGGACCCAACAGGATCGGCTCGGCGATGCCAAGACGCACCAGTGTCGCTGCCGCCAGGCAAATCCTCGGCTCCGACCCTTCAGGAAAGACGATCCTGGCGCCCGCGCCGGCCGCGCGGGCGCGCAGTTCATCGCGAAACCTCACGTGCCGAACCGGGCCTTGAGCGCCTCGGCCACCGCAGGGCTGACCAGTCCATCGAGCGGGCCGCCAAAGCGAGCGACTTCGCGAACCAGCGACGATGACAGATAGGTGAGGTCGACGGCGGGAACCAGGAACACCGTTTCCAGTACGCCGTTGAGCTTCCGGTTCATGAGCGCCATCTGGAACTCGTACTCGAAATCGCTCACCGCACGCAACCCGCGCACCACCATCGTCGCGTTGCGATCGCGGGCGAAATCGGCGAGCAATCCGGCGAACGAGGCCAGTTCGATCCGCGGATCGTCGGCGGCGGCAAGCTTGAGCAATCGCAACCGTTCCTCGACCGAGAAGAGTGGTTCCTTATTGGGATTGATGGCCACGGCGACGATCAGGTGATCGGCGAGCGCAAGCGCGCGGCGGATCAGGTCTTCATGCCCGCGCGTTAGCGGGTCGAACGAGCCGGGGTAAATTGCGATGCGAGTCATGAGGCACGATAGAAGGTGACGGCGATGTCGCCCCAACGCCTGGTGGTACCGCCCGGAAGTTCAGTCTTCCGCGAATGTTCGACGGCGAGCAGGCGGGCGAACGGTACTGCCTGCCACGTCGTCACGAGGCGCTGGGCGAAATCAGTCGCGAACGGTGGATCGGCCAACGCCACATCATACGCACCGGCCGGAAGGTCAGCGACGTATCGGGCCGCGTCACCGCGGTGAACCGCGACCTGCCCTTCGGCGCCGAGCGCGGCGATGTTGGCACGGAGTGCCGCGAGCGAGTTGCCATGCATCTCCACGAAGGTGGCATGTGCGGCGCCGCGGGACAACGCTTCCAGCCCGAGCGCTCCGCTGCCGGCAAAGAGATCCACGACACGCGCTCCCGTCAGTTCGCGGCCGAGGATGTTCAGCCACGCCTCCCGCACCCGCTCGGCCGTTGGCCGAACGCCACCATCATGGGGCACCACGAGGCGGCGGCCGCGCCAGGTACCGCTGACGATCCGGGTCACCCGGCGGTCGGCGCGAGGGCGACGGCGCGGGCCTGCAGCACCGACCGGCCGTTCCATTCATTGCGCTCCAACCTGACCGCCGCATCCAACGCACAATCGCCGAACCCGGCGTACCGATCGGCCCAGCCGAAGGCGATCGTGTCGACCCCACGCTTCCCGCTCGAGAGCAGGCCTTTCAGATGGTTGGTGCCGACCACCCGCGAATTCTCGAGCCGGACATTGCGCACGCCGAACACCGCACCCGGGTTACCCATGCCGCACGGTTCGAGCTGTCGGCTCCACCGCTCCAGCTCATCGGTGATCTCGTCGAGCGTGACCTCCAGATCCACGCGCTGGGTCGGCCCGAGGTCGTCGGGCGCGAGTCGCCCGAGCGCAACGGCATTGAAGCGTTCGCGAAAAGCCGCCACCTGATCTCGCCGGATGGTGAGTCCCGCTGCCATGCGGTGACCACCGAAGCGCTCGAGCAGGTCGCCACAGGCATTCAGCGCATCATGCAAGTCGAACCCGTCGATGCTCCGACCACTTCCCTTTCCCAGCTCGCCATCGAGACCGATCAGGAAGGTCGGCCGCCCGAAGCGTTCGACCACGCGCGAGGCGACAATGCCGACCACCCCTGGGTGCCAGCCATCGCGTGCCAGCACGAACGCCGCATGCGTCGTTGGATCAGCGTAATCCCGCTCGATCTCAGTCATCACATCGTCGAGGATCCGCTGATCGAGCTCCTGGCGCTCCTTGTTGAGCGCCTCAAACCGGTCGGCGAGCGCCGCCGCCTCAGTCGCGTCATCGGTCAGCAGCAGGCGCAGACCGTCGTTCGCATTCGCGATACGGCCGACCGCGTTCAGGCGCGGCGCCACGATGAAACCGACCTGGGCCGCACGGAGCTCAGGGCCGCCCAGCTTGGCGCGATCGAGCAACGCGCGCAGGCCGACCCAGCGACTTCGCGCCAGCAGCTTGAGGCCGTGCTTCACGAGCGTGCGATTCTCCGCGATGAGCGGCACTACGTCCGCGACCGTCGCGAGGGCGACGTAGTCGAGCAGGTGGAGTGGCAACGCCTTCGGAAGCCCGAGCGGTTCCACGAGCGCCTGCACCAACTTGAATGCGATCCCGGTGCCGCAGAGATAGCCGAGCCCCGACACGTCGTCGCTGCGCTGGGGATCGACCACGGCGTCGGCCGGCGGAAGGAGTGGTCCCGGCAAATGATGGTCGGTGACCACGACACGCAAACCCGCGGCCTTGGCGCGGCTGACGGTGTCGACAGCGGTAATGCCACAGTCGCACGTCACGATCAGTGCGGCATTGATGCGTTGCGCCTCGGTCAGCCCGGCAGGACCGAAGTCGTACCCGTCCATCATGCGATGCGGCAGGAACGGGTGCGTGTCGGCACCGGCGGCCCGGAGCGCGCGCGTCAGCACGGCGGCCGCGCACTGGCCATCCACGTCGTAGTCGCCGTGCACCAGAATGCGTTGGCGGGCACGCACGGCCGCCACGATCACGGCCACCGCCTCCGTCATTCCAGCGAGACGGTGCGGATCGGACAGGGATTCGAGCTGGGGGCGGAGGAAGGCCTTGACGGCGGCTGGCTCACGGAAACCGCGCTGCACGAGCAGTGCGGCAAGTGGCAGCGGCAACTCGAGCGCCGCAGCGAGGGTGCGCGTCTCGGTGCGATCCGGCGGCGCGGCGATGCGCCACCGTGGGCTGCCTGTCAGACGACGGCCGCCGCGACGTAGATGATGGCGCCGCACATCTCGCAGCCGTCAATGAGGATGCCCTCGGCCTGCAGCGGACCGATCTGCGAGCGCGGGATCGTTGTGTAGCAGGCGGTACACGTGCCGTTGTCGGCGGGCACGAGGATTTCGTTCTTGCGCGACTTGCGCAGGCGATCGTAGCGCAGCCGCAGCGTCTTGTCGAGTTGCGAAGCCGCAGATTCACGCTCCGCCTGCGCGCTGGCCACCTCGATCGCGAGCTCCGCGGCGCGGCCATCCAGCACGGCGCGGGCTCCCGCTTGCTCGGCTTCGGCCGCCGCCACCCGTTCGTTCGCCAGAGCGGCGACCACGGTGCGCGCGTTGACGTCATCCGCCATGCGAACCCATTCGCTCTCTTCCTGGGCCAGGATCGTGCGGCCGAGCTCCACGTCGGCGAGCAACTGGGCGGCAACCCGTGGGTTGCGCTCCGTTTCGAGCCGCTGTCGGCGTTTCTCGTGTTGTGGGCGTTGAGTGGCGAGTTTCTGCTCCGCTTCATCACGCCGACGCGCCGTGTCATTGACCGCCCGTTCCGCCGCGACCACCTCCGCCCGCCCGCGCTCCAGGAGTGCGTCGAGCGTGGCACGTTCCGCAAAGATCGCGCGCGCGCGCGTGTCAAGTTCGGCGAGTCGCCGGTCCTTCACCTGGACATCGAGCAGTTTGGGCAGATCAGGATGCATCGGGTATCACTCCTCGGGAAGCGGTGCGCTGCGCTCGGGTCGGGCGCGCGACCCTGTGGTCCTAAGGTACAAGCTATACCGCGCCTGACCTTCCTCGCTCAGCGCCATCCGGCGCCGGCTTCGCACGATCGGATCAACTTCTGCGGCGATGCCCGCAAAACTGCGGATCTCTTCGAGTGCAGCGAGGGCGTCGGCGTACTCTCGATCCAGGTCGTAGCCCTCGCCGGGAAGCCCACCGTCCACGAGTTGCGCCCATGCCTCGCGAGCGCGCGCGTCGAGGAGCGGCAGCGCATCGCCGATCGGGGCATCGGGCGGCAGGGTCCTGAGTGCGCCAAAAATCGCGCGAAAGGCCGGCACGGAGAGGTGCGTCGGATCGACTTCTTCGCGCGCCCTGGCAAACCATTGCGGGTGCAGGAGGAACAGGCGGAGCAACTTGCGCTCGATTTCGGCGCCTGGGAGCCGAGGCCGCCGGACGCTGCTCTCGACGGGTCTCTTCCGCGGAACCGCCACCCGCGCCGCCGGTGCGCTCGCCGGCGACGCCTTGAGCGCCGCCTCGGCCGCAACAGTATCCCGCGGGATCCCCAACCGTTCTGCCACGCGGCTGACGTACAGTTCGCGGGTGACTGGGTCGCTTGCGGCGCGCACTGTGGGCAGCAGACGATCAAGCGCCTCACGCGCCTTGTGCACGTCGCCGAACCACCCCTTGAGGTCGAGCAGCTGCAACTTGCGTTCGAGCAAGTCGATCGCGTCCCTGAGCACGCGTTCGATCGCGGCCGCACCGCCGCGCTGCGCCAGCGTATCGGGATCCTCACCGGCGGGCAGCGTCGCGACGCGGACCCGTACCCCGTGCGACAGGAGGACGTCGCCCGCGCGGAACGTCGCCTTGAGACCCGGTCCGTCGCTGTCGTACAGCAAGACCACCTCGTTGGTGAACCGCTTCAGCAGGACTGCCTGCGCTTCCGTCAGCGAGGTACCGAGCGGCGCCACCACGTGTTCCACCCCGGCGAGCACCAGGCGCTGCACGTCGAAATATCCCTCCACCAGGACGGCGCACTCCGACTTCCGGATCGCGTGCTTGGCGAGGTGCATGTGATAGAGTTGCTCGCCCTTCCGGAAAATCGGCGTCTCCGGTGAATTGAGGTACTTGGGTTCGCTGGCCCCGAGGACGCGTCCGCCGAAGCCGACCACGCGACCGCGCAGGTCATGGATCGGAAAGAGGAGACGGGCCCGGAACCGCGGCGCGATCGTGCCATCGTCGCGCCGGATCACAAGCCCAGCCTCCACCAACACGTCTTCCGCAATGCCGAGCTGCTTCATCGCCGTAACGAACTCGTTCGCACGCGGTGCGTAGCCGAGCCCGAGAGTGGCCGCCACATCCAGTGAGAACTCCCGCTGCAACAGGTACCGTCGCGCGGTGTCCGCCTCGGTGCCGTCTCGCAATTGCGATGCGAACCAGCCCTGCGCGGCGTCACAGGCCTGAAAGAGCGGCTCTCGCGGGTCGGGACCGGCGCGTTCGGTGTGCTCTGGAATCGAGATGCCGTAGCGACGCGCCACTTCCCGCACCGCGGTCGGGTAGTCCATGCCGAGCCGCTTGCGGTACCAGGTGAACACGTCGCCCGACTCATGGCAGACGAAACAATAGTAGTAGTTGTCTTTGGGGATCACGGCGAAGTTGCGGTTCTTGCCGCCATGAAATGGGCACGGGCCCCGCCAGTCGCTTCCGGTGCGCTTGAGTTGCACCTGCTCCTGCACGATCTCGAGGAGGTCCGCCGCGTCGCGCACCTGCTCAATCAGCTCATCGGGAATCAGTGCCATCAGCGAAGCACCGCAACGGTCACACCGACGCCACCCTGCTGACGCGGAGCGAAATCGAACGACGCGACACGCGTATCGGCAGCAAGCAGGCTGCGCACCGTGTCGCGCAACACGCCAGTACCCATGCCATGGATGATCGCGAGGCGCGGCTGCTCGGCGATGACTGCGTTGTCGATCGCCGATTGCACGATCGCCTCTGCTTCGTCGGCCCGCATGCCGCGCAGATCGATCTCGTACGCCGCTTCGCGCTCCGGGGCGTCGCCGGAAATGTTGACGGGTCGCAACCGGGCCGATGCCGGCTGCGGTGCGAGCACCGTGAGTGTCCGCGCGGCCACCACCAATCGCATTGTGCCTACCAGCACTACCGCCTTGCCGTCGCCGCGCAACTCGGACACGTCACCGGTGGCACCCGTGTTGAGTCGGACCCGGCTTCCCACCCGCAGCGCATCCTGATCCCGGATGATCACGTCATCCGGTTCGTCGAGTCGCCGCGCCTCCTGCCGGACGCCTTCTTCCACGAGCCGTCGCGCCTCCGTGGCGCTCACTTCGTCCGCCGCCCCCTTCGCCAATGCGAGTGCCGCTTCGACGCGTTTGCGGGCTTCGAGCAGGTAGGCCTTGGCGGTCCGTGCCAGATCGCGCTCGGCGGTTTTTTCCTGTTGCCGCAGCGCGGTCTCGCGTGTCTGTTGTGCCGCCGCGACAACTGCCGCGACCGCCTCCCGGCGTTCGACTTCGGCCGCGCGGTCACGGCAGCCGGCTTCGTCGCGATCGAGTTGTTGCCGCCGAGTCTCGACGGCGGCCAGGAGACGGTCGAGTTCGTGCTCGGCTTCGGGCACCAACGCTGCCGCCGCTTCGAGTACCGCCGGATCGACACCGAGCCGGCGCGCGATGGCGAGCCCGTAGGACCGGCCCGGCACGCCCTTGGTAAAGCGGTACGTCGGCGAGAGGGTTGCGGCATCAAATTGCAGTGAGCCGTTGACCACGCCGGCAACCCGCGTGGCGAGCGTCTTGAGGGCGCCGAGGTGGGTCGTCGCCAGCGTCAGGGCCCGGCGCGTCGTCAGCGTCTCGAGCACCGCCATCGCCAGTGCGCCGCCTTCGGCCGGGTCGGTGCCAGAACCGATTTCGTCGATCAGGATCAGTGTCGCGTCGTCCGCGAAGTCGAGCATGCGGCGCAGCGTCGCCACATGCGCCGAAAAGGTGGAGAGGTCGGCCGCGAGCGATTGGTGATCACCGATGTCGACGAAGAGCCGGCGCACGATGGGCACCACGCTTTCCGGACCGATCGGCGGAACAAACCCCGCCTGCACCAGGGCGAGGGTCAGGCCCACGGTCTTGAGCAGGACCGTCTTGCCGCCGGTATTCGGTCCCGAGATCAACAGTGTCCGTTCTGTGCCGTCGAGAACGAGGTCGAACGGTACGACGGTGATGCCACGCGCCAACAGCAAGGGGTGACGCGCCGCGTTCAGCCGCAACGGACCGCCGATGTCACCGATCCCGGGCACTTCGCCGTTGGTATCGTTCGCCCAGCGCGCGCGCGCGACGATCGTATCGACGGTGACTGCCATCGCGTGCAATGCTGCGATCGAATCACGGACGGGGCGCAACCGGTTGGTGAGCTCACGCAGGACGATCAGGGTCTGGCGGTCTTCGTCGCTCAGTGCGGCGCGCAGCGCGTTGCCGAGTTCGATCGCTGCGGTCGGTTCGATGAAGAGCGTACCAGCGCTCCCCGATTCATCGTGGACGATCCCCGCCGGCCGGTTGCGTGAGTCGCGGCGCACCGGAATGACGTATCGCCCGCTCCGCATCGTGACGCTGGCTCCGCTCAGGATCGTCGCGGCGTCGCCCTCGCGAAGCATCCCTTCCAGGCGGCGGACCAGGCGCTCCCGTGCCGCGTGCACCTCGCGCCGCGAGGCCGCCAGCGCTGGGCTCGCGGTATCAAGGAGTTCGTTGTCGTCGCCAATCGCCAGTTCGAGCAGGCGTTCGATGCTGCGATCGACCGGCGGAACGCCGAGCGCGTGGACGCGAGGACACGACTCGACCTGGCGTTCGAGTTCCTGTGCAGTGTCCCGGCCGGCGGCCGACGTGACCTTGATTGCCGCGAGTTCGGCGATCTCGAGCACGCTGCCATCCACCCGAAGGCGGCCCAATGCGCCACGAAGGTCGGGCACCGGCCAAACCTCGAAGCGCACGCCGCGCCGCAACACGGCCAGCACCTCGCCCACCAGCGCGAGTTCGTTGCGGATCCAGGCGACGTCATCCGTCGGCGCCCGCGCGCGAATCGCGCCGGCGCCAAGCGGCCCGACGGCACCGTCGGCAACGACATCGAGCACGTGTTCGAACTCGAGCGCGGCCAGCGCGTCCGCCGACATCGCTGGATCCAGGCACACCGGGGTCATCCCTGCTGCAGCGCCTCGCGGGCGATCTGGTTGATCACCTTGCCGTCGGCCTTGCCCTTGAAGCGCGCCATGAGGATGCCCATCAACTTGCCAAGCTCCGTGGCACCCGAGCTGACCGCGTCGCGCGCCGTGGCGCGGATCTCGTCGGGATCGACGTCCGGCGGCAGGTAGCCCTTGAGCACGCCGATCTCATACTCTTCCTTGCTCGCCAGATCGTCGCGTGCGCCCTTGCGGTACTGCTCGACGGAATCGAGCCGCTGCTTGATCTGCTTGCGAAGAAGGACCACCACTTCCGCGTCCTCGACCGGCTGGTTGAGCTCGAGCTCCCGGTTCTTTAACGATGCAAGGACCGTCCCCAGTACCAGGGTCCGGTCCTTGTCAGCGGCCTTCCGGGACGTGATCTGATCGGCCCGCAGGCGTGCGGCCAGCTCAGACATGCGACGGGCGTCCGCTGCGGCGATTCTTCCGCTGCGCGGCGTTCATCTTGCGCTTGCGCTTCTCACTCGGCTTCTCGTAGTGGCGATGCTTGCGTAGATCGGAAAGGATCCCCGCCTTCTCACACTTCTTCTTGAAGCGCTTGAGTGCCCGCTCGAAGCTCTCATCCTCGTGGATGACGACTTCTGACATGTACTGAAATCACCCCTCTCGGCCCCGGTAGGGACGGTTCGGCTACAGAACCGCAACTTACGGGTGAAGCGGGGGAGACGCCAGCCCGGAGGCCGCCGTGTTCACGTCGGCACGGGCGTGCGAGGCCAACGGTGCCGGCGCACCATCTCGGCGACGGTGCTGGGGCGGTCACCCGGTGGTGGGCGGTCTATCGACCGCTGAGGTAGTCCCGGACCGCGGCGAACTGACTGGCGCCGTCCAGTCCGGCCTCGGCGATCACCGTCGCACCCTGTCCGCTGCCCAGGTAATGGCCGCCCCGGAATGGATAGAGCGTGTGAGTCCGGCCGCGCTCGGACCGGACCCACCGGTCCATGGTCGGCAAAGTGAAATCGGTGATCCCGATCGCCACGCGCGAATGTTCCTCGGGAAAGATCGCCTCGCGTTCGACCGCCGGCAGGAGATCGAAGAGTTCGGCTGACGCGACGTAGAAGACATTGAGATCAATTCCGGCGGCCTCGACCAGCGGTAGCGCCTCGTTCACGAAGGCGTACGTCACGGCACTCCCCTGCAACACCACGACGCCATCGCCCTTGCCGCGCGCCGCGCGGAGCCGGTACACGCCCTTCACCGCAGCCGACGCGGGCGCCAGGCCAAGCGCGGCACGGTCCAGCACCGTCTCGCCCGGTCGGGTGACGAACGGCGCGATCACCGCCGGCCGTTTGGCTAGCGCGGTCGAGACGAGGAACCAGACCTCCTGCGGCTCCCACGGTGTCAGCGTGATCATCATGCCCAGCGGGAAGTTGCCCTGCAACAGTTGCAGTGGCTGCGGATCAGCGTGGGTTGGACCGTCCTCGCCCGTCTTGAGACCGGCGTGAGCGCACACCATGAAAAACGGACGAAAGGGCCCGCCGTCGACCGCCTGGCGCGCCTGGTTGCCAATGGCGTGTAGCCGTGCCGCGATGTGACCCAGCGGCGCCATGAACGCACCGTACGACGACCCGACGGCACTATGGCTTCCGAACGTCGCGATGCCCGACAGCATCGCGGCCATGGCGTCTTCGCAGATGCCGCCAATGGCCAGCGTCCGCGACTCGGCGTTGCCGCGCTGGTTGTAGAATCCCGGCGCGAAGCCTTCGGCGATCTTGTTCACGCTGGTCGAGCCGAGCAGGTCGGCGGCCGCGACCACGAAGGCACCCCCGCTCAGCCGATTGTAGTAGTTGAGTGTTCCGCCGAGCGCATCGCGCAGCGTCGTTGTGCTGCCGGGTTTGAGGACGACCTGTGCCGGCGGCTCATCGGTGGCGCAAGTCGCCGCCGCAAAGGCGAGGTCGAGTCGGGGTGCACCGTCCCGCAGCGCGCGCGCGCGCTGCGCGAGCCGATCTCGAGACTCCTTGAGCCGCGACGCGAGGGCGTCCACTGCTGGGCGTCGCCGTTCCAACGCGCGCCGAACGACGCCGAGCGCGTCCCAGTAACACGCCTCGACGATTACCGGATTGGCGCCGGCGCCGCAGCGCTGGGCGCCATGGTCGCAGTGCGGCAGTTGCACCGGGAGCCCGCTCAACAGCGGTGCCACGGCCGCATAGAAGCCCTCGGAACAGAGCGGATGTCCGGCGCCGTGCGAGGCGCGGCCTTCGATACCGTAGCGCCAGCCCTTCACCGTGCGGTACACGATGGCAGTTGGCTGGCCGTTGTCCATTTCCGCCGCAGCCAGGTGCGCGGCAGCGATCTGCTGGAAATCAAATCCGTCGGGAACCGCGATCACGTTCCAGTCGTGCAGGTACGCCAGCTCCGCCGGCGTCCATTGCACGTAGTCACCGGGCGTGCCGTCGTCCCGGCAGACGTGATCGGAATCAATCGACGCCTGGTTCCAGTCGATGTGTAGCACGGCATTGCCCAACGACATCGTTCCCGCCGCCGCGAGCGCTTCGGCCACGCGACCCGGCGTCAGGCCGCCTTCGCCTTCGATGATGTGCACCCGCGGCGCGTCGGTACCAAACAGGTCCGCAGCCGCCCATGCCAAGCCGAGCGACGCCGGCAGGCCGACACCCGACGCACCAGTGGACAGCTTGACGAACGGCGTGGCGGGTGTGGGATGACCGTCGAGCGGCTTGGCGCGATTGGCCAGGTAGAGCGGTGTGTCAGTCACCGGGTTGCGGCGGAACCCCAACAGATCTTCCAACCGCAGCTGCTGGCGCTCGCCGACCGGGAGCAGCTCGGGTGCCGCGATCCGGGCCACCTCGTTCCGCAGCGCCCACATGGCATACAGGCCCAGCGCCTTGTGGCCAGCCGCGTACGAGATGATGTCGGCGTCGGCCCGGTCCGGGTCGGACAGGTCGTAGTCCATCGCTCCGAACACCAGCAGCTGCACGAACCGCCCCGACGAAATGGAGCCGCCCGGGTGACCGGAAAGCGGTACGTAGTTGAACATGACACTGCACAACGACCGGTACACCAGGTCGAACGACTCGAGGTGTGCCACGGTCCTGGCGTCGAGTCGCGGGCCGCGCTCCTGCAGCCACTCGTTGATATCAAGGTACCGGGCGCGCCGTGACCCGAAGTCGAGGCGTGACAAACCGGGTACCGACTGCACCATGGTCACCATAAGTGCTTGCCCTCGTCTGCGAAGCGGCGGAACCCGTCCCGATCGAGCGCCGCGTTGGCAACGACGTCGAGCGCTTGCCGCAGATCTTCCAGCCCGGTCGCGATCGAAATCCGCAGGTAGTGTTGCCCGGCCGAGCCGATGCGCCCGAAGGAGCCGCGATCCATCGTGGCCAGGTGGTACTGCCACAGCAGGAACATCTGGAACAGCGTCGAAGGACTGGTCCGGTCGCGCTGCGCCGCCGGTAGTCGATTGTGTGCCTCAACCGCGCCGATCGACTCGCACACGCCGCCGATATTGGGGAAGAGATAGAACGCACCGCCCGGCATCCGGCAGCTGACGCCGGGAATGGCATTGAGTCCCGCCACCATCATGTCGCGCCGCTCCTGGAACGCCGCGACCATCATCGCAATGGACTCCCGGCTCTGGGCGGCTTGCAGCGCCACCTTGGCGCCCATCTGATTGTAGGCGGGAATGCACGAGAAGTAATTGATGTTGAGGTTCTTGAAGATCATCGCTTCCTCAACGGTGGGGAACATCGCCCAGCCAACCCGCCCGCCGGTCCAGGCATATGACTTGGACGCCCCGCTGGCGATCACCGTGCGCTCGGCCATGCCCGGCAGCGAGGCGATTGACAGGTGCTGATTGCCGTCGAATAGAATGTTTTCGTAGATCTCGTCCGAAAACACCCGCACATTGGCAGGCGCCTTGCGCCGGATCACCTCGGCGATGCTTTCCAGCTGCTGGCGTGTCGCCACACCGCCGGTGGGGTTGGACGGGAAGTTGAGGATGATCAGCCGCGTGCGGTCGGTCAGCAATGGTTCGAGGTCGGAGCCCGTGAAGGAAAAATCGGCAGCTTCGCGCAGTTGCAGCGGCACCGGCTTGGCATCCACGTATGCCGTGAACGACTCGTAGATCGGAAAGCCCGGACTTGGGTAGATCACCTCGTCGTCGGGATTGCAATACGTCTGCTGGCAGAAGCCGATGGAAGGTTTTCCGCCCGGAAACACCACCACCCGATCGGCGGTCGCTGCGATGCCCCGCGTCCGGCTGATCTGCCCGGCGATCGCCTCGCGCAACGGGAGGATCCCTTGCGGATCGACATAGTGGGTCATGCCGGCATCGATGCAACGCTTCACTTCATCGGCGATGTGTTTCGCCAGCGGGAAGTCGGGCTCGCCGAGGTTGCACTTGATGACGCGATGGCCGGCCGCCTCGATCGCGGCGATGTACGGCCCGATCTTGAATGCGTTCTCGGTGCCGAGGCGCGCGGTCCGCTCGGAGAAGAGACCGTTGGGTACTCCGACCGTCTCACCGTTCACGTTGTACGCCCACTGGTTCCCCCCCAGCTTGTTTCTCGTCCACCACCTATCGCAAAGGTATCCCCGGGGGAGATCGGCAGTCATTCTTCATGAACGACACTTAATCTTGTCTTCGGTATTGCCCCGGGGTGACCGATCGGCGATCGGGTGTTTCCCCTTGCAGCGGCCGTGCGTCAGGACGACTGGCGGTGTCTGACCGAACTCGCGGGGGCGTCACCGCCGCGAGCAGCAGCACGATCGCTGCTCGCGGCGCTGGCGGCGTCACTCCGTCATGGCACGCGCTCGTTCACCGTCGGGAACGGACGTACCGGACGCGGACCGATCACCGAGTCGGCATAGGCGCCGGCCCAGAAGTCGGGCGGTCCTTCGCTCTCGGCGACCTTGTTGCTGGATGGCGCGAGGCCGCGCTTCAGGTAGGCGGCGATCGCCTGGAGTTCCTGATCCGACATGTGTCGCCAACTGGGCCACGGCATCGGCGGGGCGAGGAAGTGCGGCGTCGCGGGGAAATTCCCCTGGCCCGGCGTGGTCGAGGTGATGTCAACATCGGGTGTGTCTTCCGGCCGCAGCCCGAACCGTAGCGCGTTGAAGATCTGCCGCTCGGTGAACCGGCCCAGGCCGGTGGTATTGTCCGGGGTGAGGTTTCGCGGGCGGGTGATGAAACACGGTTTTGCGGTCGGATTTGCAAAGGAGCAGGCACCAATGTGGAACTCCTGGTCCGGACTCCTCACGCCGGCGAGCCAGCCCGTCGCCGCCGGGTTGGCCCCGCCACCATGGCACCCGCCGCAGTCATGGTTGACGACGAGCTGCCGGCCGGCCAGCACCTGCTCCTTCGATCCCTGCGCGATCGGCGTGTCGGCGGAAGTCGACGCCGCGGGCGTCGACTTGGTGCAGGCAGCGAGCACGAGGATGGTCACCATCAATCCGAACTTCCGAGACGACCTGCGTAGCATTGGCATCGCGTTCCCCTCCGGTTTATTTGATTTCGAGAATTCCCATCATGCCGTGATCCTCATGGTCGAGGATGTGGCAGTGAAACATCCACTTCCCCGGGTGTGCATCGAAACGCACGATGAATCGCACGGTTTCGTGCTTCGGCACATTCACCGTGTCCTTCCAGCACCGGTCACGCTCCGGCACTCCATTCCGGTCGAGCAGCTGAAACTGAAAACCGTGCAGATGGAATGGATGGTCCATTCCCACCACGTTTTCGATACTCCAGATCTCGGTCGCGCCCAGCCTTGCGCTCACGTCAACGCGATTCATGTCCATCGTCCGTTGATTGATCATGCCTTGCGACAGCACCAGAACGCGACGCACCGTAGCCTTGCTGGTATCGAGCGCTGGAACCTTGCGCAAGGTCCGCGGCAGCGCGACCGGAGTTGTTGGCGTCTGGTCCGTGTACTGCAGCGCAAGCAGGTCCCGCGGGTGGTTCCAGTCGTCGGGGCGGGTCTGCGGCATGTACCGATCATACGGCAGGGCCTGCAACACCGTCACGCGCCCCGGCGCGCCGGTGCCTCGCACGAGCAGCTCCACCCGCTCGCTGTTCGCGAGCAGAATCTCCTTCACTTCGATCGGGTGCTCGAACAGACCACCGTCACTCCCCACCTGCAGGAAGGTCTGCCCCGGTATGGCGAGCCGGTACACGCGCGCCGCGCCGGCGTTGAGCACGCGCCACCGCTGCACCTCGCCGCTCCGGATCCTGATCGTTGGCATGACCTGGCCGTTGACGAACATCACGTTTCCGTCGCGCCCGTTCTCCTCATCGACGATCGCCGCCGGGGTGTGCGGGATGGCAATGTCGATCGAGCCGTCACGATGGAAGCGGTTGTCCGACAGAATCAGCAGCTTCTCGGGCAGCGCCGGCAGCGGATCGTGGGCAGGTCGAACGATGATCGCGCCGTAGAGACCTTTCTCGATCTGATAGCCGGTGCGAACGTCGGGGTGCGGATGATACCAGAAGGTACCGGCGGTACCTGAATCGATCGTAAAGATGTAGTCCTTTTTTCCGCCGGGAGGGACGGGATAAAAGGGACTCCCGTCCATGTCTGCGGGGATGTGCAGCCCGTGCCAATGGATGGTTGTCGTCTCGGGGAGATTGTTCTTGAAGTGGATGATGACCCGGTCGCCCTCGCGGGCTTCGAGGGTCGGCCCGGGAACCGTTCCGTTGTACGCGTAGGCGTCGGTGACCTTGCCGGGCATCAGCGCCAGCCGCGCCGGTGCCGCACTCAGGGAGACTTCAATGGTTCGGGGCGCCGAGGATTGATTCACAAAGACCGGCGGATTCTTCAGCGTGTCTTCGGTCGCGGGTGCGGCGCGATGATTTCCTGCGTTACCGGGTGAGGGGACGGCTCCCACCGACGTCATCCATGCGAAGGAGAACAGCAGCGTCAGCCAACTAATCATCCAGCTCCTCGTCTTGTGCGGGCGATGTTTGCGTCGATTGGACAAGGATCCCCGCCGGGCCTGGGCAGGCACGGCTCAACTGCCGTGCGACAAGCTACGGCTGGAACGGCGCTGGGGCTACCCCGGCGGCCAGCGCATCTGGCGCCCGCCCAGAAGGTGCACGTGCAGGTGGTCCACCGTCTGGCCGCCGTTGGCGCCGGTGTTGACGACCAGCCGATACCCCTGATCGGCCAGACCAAGCTGCGCGGCTACCTCGACGGCGAGACGCATCAACTCGCCCAGGACCGGGGCGCGCTCCGCATCTGTCAGGTGCCCCGCCGACGGCACATGGTGCCGGGGGATCACCAGCACGTGCGTCGGCGCCTGCGGGTTCAGGTCGCGAAAGGCCAATGCACCCTCGCCGCGCGCGACCACGTCCGCGGGAATTTCGCCCGCCGCAATCCGACAAAAGATACAGTCCATGCTCACCCCTTCGTCGCCGCACGACGGTCCTGCGTGATCGCCGCAGCGGCGACCGCTGCGGTGTCGAACCGGAGCACCGCCGGACCAAGGGCCACGGGGGTGGCCCGGAGCATTTCGACGGCAATCGTGAGTTCGTCGGCCGCGAGCCCACCCTCCGGCCCGATGATCCAGCCAACCGCATCGCCGCGAGCTACCGCCGGACAGACGTTTCCCCCGACGTGCGCCAGCAGCCAGCGCAGCCCTGGGTGCCGGACCGAGACCTCGGCGAGCGGACAACTCTCCGCCACCACCGTCGCCCACGCATTCTCGCTCTGCTTGCACGCCTCGCGCGCGCGACGGCGCGCCTTGTCGAGGGCCACGTCGCGAAAGCGACTGTCGACCGCCTGCGAGCGTTCGGTCAGGAGCGGCACGAGGCGCGTGACGCCGAGTTCGGTGCACCGCTCCGCGAGGACCAGGAATCGGTCCTTGTCGCCGGCACCCACGGCGAGCACGGTTTCCGCTGGCCGGGGAACCCATTGCACAACACCCACCGCCACTCCGTCGCCGCGGCTGTTGACGATGCCGCGGGCAACGTTGCCGACGCCGTCGAACACCAGTACTTCGGCTTCGCCCTCGACCCGCCGCACCTTGAGGTGGTGCCGTTCCGCGTCCGCGAGGTCGACCGTCGCGCCGTCCGCGAGCATTCCCGGAGCCACCAACACGGCCAGCGTCTTCATCGACGCTGCACCGCGACCGACCACCACCCAGCATCGCGCACGTCGTCGATCGCATCGAGTCCATGTGCCGCGAGCACCGGTCGAAACAATGCCTCCTCGATCTCCTCCATGCCCGCGAAGATCGCGGTGCCCGTCGGCGCCAACGCCTCAAGAATGCTCGGCATGAGGATCGTGTTCACGGATCGGAGGATGTTGGCGCAGATCAGGTCGGCCGGGCCAGCCAATGGCGCGAGATCGCGGGCGTCGCCCCAGAGAAACGTCACCGCGCCCGCCACGCCATTCTTTCGCGCGTTCTCTTCGGCGATTGGCATCGACTCCTCGTCGACTTCGATCCCGATCGCCGAACGTCCGCCGAGCTTGGCGGCTGCGATGGCGAGGATGCCCGACCCGCTGCCAAGATCGAGCATCCGGTGGCCGCGCCGCAGGTGCCGCTCGAGGAGAGTCAGCGCGCCGCGCGTCGATCCATGTTCACCACTGCCGAACGCAGATTCAGGATCGATCGACACGACCACCTGGGCGTCGATCGGTTGCACCGGAAGCCACGATGGCGTGAGCACGAGGCGCCCGAAGGTGCGGGTGACGATGCCGTCGCGCCAACGCGTCGACCAGTCGACAGGATCGGTGGCGACGATCGCGCCCTGCACGTGGCGAAACTGCTCGACCAGATCTCGGAGCAAACCAATGGCGCCGGCCTCGGAATCGACCGTGGTGCACACGGTCCCAACGGCCGGCTCCTCGACGCCGTTGCCAGTGGCCGCGACGAGAGCGGCCGCGATCGCATCACTCTGGTCGGGGTCGCAGGCGATCGTGACGCGCCACCAGGTACCGGTCACACGCCGAGTGTTTCCTTGAGCTTCGACCAGAACCCACCCCTGCGCTTCGGGCCTTCGCCCTCGTGCTTCGCCATCTCGACGAAGAGCTGGCGCTGCGTGTCACTCAGTTCATCGGGCGTCCACACAAACACGGTGACGTTGAGGTCACCGACCCCGTTGCCCGATAGTCGCGGCAGACCCTTGCCGCGGATCCGCAGCACGGTGCCGGACTGCGTGCCCGCTGGAATCGCGAGCGACTCCTCACCGTACGGCGTCGGCACGGTAGCGCTCGTGCCGAGCGCGGCCTGTGAGAACGACACCGGAAGTTCGAGCAGCAAGTCGTCGCCGTCGCGCTGGAAGCGATCATCCGCCTTGACTTCGATCATGACGATGAGGTCGCCCGACACACCACCGCGCAGGCCCGGTGTCCCGTGTCCCCGCAGCGTGAGGTAGTGCTGCGCCGATACACCCGCGGGTACGTCAACCGCCACAGTGCGCTCGCCCTTGATGCGCCCTTCGCCGCGGCAGACCTCGCACGGCGTGGTGATGACGAACCCTTCGCCGTGACAGGTCGGACACGGGGCGACCTGGACGAACTGCCCGAACATGGAGCGCGCCGCTCGCCGGACATCACCGGAACCGCCGCACGTCGCGCACGGCGCCGGGCGGGAGCCCTTTCCCGAGCCAGTGCCCTTGCACGCGTCGCACGGGACCAGCGTCTTGAGCCGCACGTTCCGCCTGGCGCCAAGGGCGACTTCCTGCAACGACAACCGGACCGTGACCCGGATGTCCTGGCCCCGGTTCGGATCCCGTGGCGCGCCGCCACCGAAAATTCCGTCGAGTCCGTTGAACCCGATGTCGCGCATGAAGATGTTGAGCGCCTCGGACAGGTCGACGTGGTGGAACCCCGGTCCGAACCCTCCGCCCGCGGCTGGCGCGCTGCCGTACCGGTCGTAGTGCGCTCGCTTGTCCGGATCGCTGAGCACCTGGTACGCCTCGGCGATCTCCTTGAACCGCCCCTCGGCGTCCGCGGCCGCGTTCCGATCCGGGTGGTACACCATCGCCAGCCGACGATAGGCCTTCTTGATCTCGTCGTCACTCGCTTCGCGCGTGACTTCGAGCACGACGTACAGATCGCTCACTGAATCAACCCCTCAATCAGCCGGCCGGTGTGTTCCACCAGTCCGACAATCTTGTCGTAAGGCATCCGGGTCGGTCCCAGCACGCCGATGACCCCGGTGGCGCTGCCGCGCCGGTACGTCGACGTGACCAACGTAAATCCAGCCAGTCCGGGTTCCTGATGTTCACCGCCGATCGTGACGGTCAGCCCGACGCGTTTCCGGTCCGCCAGCGCCGCCCGCAACAACCCGCGATCGGTCAGGCTCAACAGGCTCCGCATCTGTTCCTTGGACGCGAACTCCGGCTGTTCGATCAGCACGGATGCGCTCCCGAGCACCACCGCCTCGCGCGGTTCCGGCACGTCGAACAATCCATCCCCTTCCGCCAGGATGATGTCGAGGAGTTCTCCCGCGTCCGGCGTCGACGTCGCGTCGCGCAGGCGGTCGGCGAACGTCGCGCGGATCTCGCGCAACGTCAGCCCGCCGAGGCGCTCGTTCAACACGCGTTGCACCCCGTCCACTTGCGCCCGATCGAGCACGCCACGAAGCCGGATATAGATCGACCGCACCGTACCACTCTTGAGGTTGAGCACGAGCAGGAGACGATCGGCGGACACGGTCACCAGGTCGACCCGTTCGAGGACGATCGCCTCCAGCGCCGGTGCTACGGCGACACCGAGTTCCTGGGTCAGGATGCCGAGCACCTGGGCGGCGCGGACAAGGAGGTCCTCGCTGGAGAGCCCGGTCGACAGTTCAATTTCGAGGTGCTCGCGCACCTGCGGGTCCGGCGGGACCAGCTGGACCATGGCGTCGACGTACAACCGGTAGGCACGGTCGGTCGGGATCCGGCCAGCCGACGTGTGCGGATGATAGAGGTACCCCTTCACCTCAAGTTCGCTCATCGTACTGCGGATCGACGCCGGTGAAATACCCAATGCCGACCGGCGCGCGACCGTCAGCGAACCAGCCGGTTCGGCGGTCGCGATATAGGTCTCGATGACCGCTTCGAGGACGCGACGTTCGCGTTCGCTCAGGGATTCGACGTCGCTCATGGCCGAAAGCTAGGAATGCCGGGCTGCCGCCACCAGCGCATCGAGCCTCAGCCATCCTTCGGCCGTCAGCCGCAGCCGGTCACCGACGGGGGTAGCCCACCCCTCCCGATACCAGGCGTCGCGCGCATCAGCGGGCAGTTCGTCAGCGGCCAGGCCCGCCACGGTACGCAGCCCGAGGTAGCGTCGTTCCAGTGCCCGCGCCTCGGCATCAAGGGACTCGGTCCCGCCAACGACGGACTCGCCGCGGGCACTTCGTGACTGAAAGTCCGCCCACTCACGGACGTTCCACCGCCGTATGCCGCCCTCGAGCGAGTGCGCCGACGGACCAAGGCCGAGATAGTCGGCGCCGCTCCAGTACGCCGAGTTGTGGCGCGACCGGAAGCCGGCACGGCCGGCGTTCGACACCTCGTAGTGCTCGAAGCCGGCGTTGGTCATCCGCCGGTGGGCTTGCAGATATTCGTCGGCGTAGCGCTCGTCGGGCGCCACGACCGCGGTACCGCCCTCGGTCCACCGAAAGAGCGGCGTGTGCGGCTCGACCGTGAGTCCGTACAGCGACAGGTGCGTCGGCTCCAGTGCGATCGTCCGTTCAAGGTCGGCTGTCCAGTCGCGTTGCAACTGAGCCGGGAGCGCGAAAATCAGATCAATGGAGATGTTCACGATCCCCGCCGCGCGCAGTGCAGCGATCGCACCGGGCACCTGCTCGGCGCGATGGGTGCGGTGCATCCAGTCGAGAACCGCGGGGTCGTGGCTCTGTACGCCAAGCGACACCCGGTTGATGCCGGCACCGCGCCACGCGGCCGCCCGCTCGGGCGTCACATCGTCGGGATTGGTCTCGAGCGTCACCTCAGCATCGCGAGCGAGCGAACGAGCCGCATTCACGTTGCGAATCAGTTGCGCGATGCTCGACGGCATCAACCGGGACGGCGTGCCACCACCGAAATAGAGCGTGCTGACCGCGGTGTCCGCGGGCTCGCACTGGCGTGCAATCCAGGCATGCCACTCTCGCTCAATCGCCTCGATGAATTGCGCGTCGGGGGTTTCCCGGCGCACGGCGATTGCGAAGTCGCAGTACGAGCAGCGCCGGGCGCAGAACGGGACGTGGATGTAGATGTGCACGGCGGAATCATATCGGATTGGATGTAGGGTTGAATGCTTGACTCGGGTGAGTCCGTCGGGCAGGCCAACCCGGTCACTGGGCTGCACCTGCCAACTCGCTATCGGCGCTTGTAGCTATTGTCGGGCAGTTGCTCGACCAGCCCGCCGAGTTCGAGACCAAGGAGGGTGGCGAGGAGCAGGCCAATCGGAAGGCCGACGGCCAGGGCGACGTCATCGACCGTGCGTGGCATTTCCGACAGTCCCGAGAGCACCTGCGCTTCCGCAGGCGAAAGGTCGCATGGCGGCGGGGTCGGCCTCGCGCGCGCTGCCGCACCGGAGGCGACACCGAACGCAGCGAGAAGGTCCTCGGGCCCAAGGAGCGGCGTCGCCCCGTCCCGCAGCAATCGATTCGTTCCCTTCGATGTCGGGCTGGTAATCGGACCAGGAACCACCAGCACGTCGCGGCCCTGTTCGAGTGCGCAGGATACCGTCACGAGCGTTCCGGACCCTTCCGCTGCCTCCACGACAATCAGTACCCGGGCCAAGCCGCTGATCAACCGATTGCGCCGCGGAAACGCGCCGGGAAATCCACGATCTCCCGGCGGATGCTCCGTTAACAGCAGGCCTTCGACCACCATGCGATCGAATAGCGGTCTGTTCTCCAGCGGATATACAATGTCCGCTCCCGTCCCGAGCACGCCGATGGAAACGCCGCCAGCATCGAGGGCTGCGGTCTGGGCCGCCGCATCCAATCCACGCGCCATCCCGCTGATCACGGGAATGCCGGCGTTCGCCGCCGTCTCCCCCATGAGGCGGGCAACCTCGCCACCGTACTTGCTATGGACGCGACTCCCGACGATCGCGACGCCAGGTCGGGCCAGGGCGTCGATCCGTCCCCGCGCGAAGAGCAGGACCGGCGGATCAGGAATTGACCTGAGGACGTGCGGGTAGTCGGGGTCACACGGCACCAGGGTTCGGTGGCCCTTTGATTCCGAACGCTGCTGCAGCGTCTCGGCCTGGCGAAGTGGCGGCGTGAGGATCGCGGTCGCGGTCGAACGATTCACGCCGGCTGCTTCTCGCAGCTCCTCGAACGACGCCCTGAGCACCGCACCGGCCGACCCGAAGGTGGACAACAGGGTCGCCACGCCGCGGGCACCAAGCCCCGGAATTAGCGCCAGCGCGATGTACGCCAGCCGCTCCTCGGAGTCATTCCACAGGGTCGATAGGCCGCCAGAGTTCATGCGTTTCTTCATCTCCGTGGTCGTCGTCATCGCTGGTTTCAGTAGCGCGCACGTCCTGCACGATCGTCCAGAGCAATTCTTTCAGTTCTTCGAGCCCCTGCCCTGACGCGCTCGAGATCGTCGTGATCCGCAACGCGACCGGCGCGGCGACCCCCGGCACCTCGGCATCCGCTTCGAGCAGGTCCCGCTTGGTCAGCACGATCAGATGCGGCTTGACCGCGAGTTCCGGACTGTACAGCGCGACCTCGCGCCGAAGTCGCGCGTAGGCGGCGCCAACATCCTCGGCGTCGAGTGGCAGCATGTAGGCCAGCACGCGCGTACGCTCGACATGCCGCAGGAACCGGAGCCCGAGCCCCTTCCCCTGGTGGGCGCCTTCGATGATGCCCGGAATATCCGCGACGACGAACGTGCGCGATCCCGACAGCGCGGCGACGCCGAGATTGGGCTCCAGTGTGGTGAAGGGATAGTCGGCGATCTTCGGGCGCGCGGCACTGATTACCGAGAGGAGCGTACTCTTTCCCGCATTCGGCTCGCCGACCAGGCCGACGTCAGCAATCAGCTTGAGGGTGAACACGAGCTTGCGCTGCTCGCCCTTGCCGCCTTCGTCCCATTCGCGCGGCGCCTGGTGCGTCGCGCTCGTGAAACGTGCGTTGCCACGGCCACCCCGACCCGCTTTCGCCACCAGCACCTGGTCGCCCACGTGCAGCAGTTCCGCCAGCCGCTGGCCGGTGTCGGCGTCGTCAACGACCGTGCCGACGGGGACCGGCAGCACCACATCGGGTGCGGATGCTCCCGTCTTGGTCTTCCCCTTGCCGTGCACGCCACGTTCGGCGCGCCAGATCGATTGGTACTGATAATCGAGCAGGGTCGCGAGGTTGGCGACCGCGCGGACGTAAATCGAGCCGCCATCGCCACCGTCGCCGCCATCCGGACCGCCCTTGGGCCGGTATTTGAAGCGGGCGAACGACGATGCGCCGTCACCGCCGCCGCCGGCGGCAACCTCGACCACGACGCGATCGACGAAACTCATTCGGCGGCGCCCCACGCGGCGCGCACCCGTTGCCACAACACCGCGACCTGATCGCGTTGCGCCTGCGGCAACATCGGATCCGTCACGTCGAGCGTCGCCTCGATCTCTGCGAACGTTGCGCCAGCACGCAACGCGCCCAGGAGGTGCGAATGCAGCTGACGCGGCGTCCGCAACACCGCCGTCTGCGCGACGGTGCACAACTCGCGCAGCTTGACCTCGAGACCCGGACGGGAGAGCGTCCGACCGTATCCCTCGGTCAGCATCCATGCTTCCAGCGCCGGATGCAGGGCACGAACGTTGGCGCGCAAGCGGCTGTAATGGTCGCCGTAGATCGCGGCACAGGTGATCTCGCCCCGGTGGGTCCATTCGGCATGCTCGGCATAGTCGAGGTCGGCCGTGCCGTTCTGGGCCGGCGCACCGATCGCGGCGCGCCATGCCCCGGCGGCGACCAGCGCTCGTGGCCAACCGACGGTCAATACCGATTGCAGCAGAAGTTCATCGATCGCCAGCGGCGGGATACCAGCGACAATCGCCGCCTTCACCCGGGCGTCCAGCTGATGCGGATCGCCGTCGGCGATCGCCGCCGCCAATGCGATAATCGAACGGTGCCACCCGCCGAGCGCCGTTGATCTCATGCCCATTGCAGGCCACCGCGAACTTCAGTGTGACCCGTGATTGCGCCCCGCGTGTTCCGGATCGCGGGCGCCCGCCAAGCGCCCAGTGCGTCGAGCGGCCAAGCCTCCCCGGCGCCGAACCGGGCGACGACCGCCTCGAGCACCGCAACCAGCGCCAGCGTGGCAGCCTTCATGTCGCCATCGTGCACCTTGAGCGAGAGACCAAGGCCAAGCGTCGGGAGCGCAGCGGAGTAGACGCCCTCGGCACCAATCTTCGCCAGAACCCGACCCGGGCAGACCTGCATCAGCAGGGTGTCGAGCCTGTCTGCGCCGCCGATCATGTACGGTTCGGCCACCATCGCCTCGCGCACCGTACGAACCGGCCCACCGGCGCTGGTACCGAGGTTGGCGTACGCCCGCGCCATGGCATCGAGCGGCAGCGCGACGGCGGCGGCGGTGCAGCCATCGATGCCCCATTGCAGTTGCTCGGGCCTTAGTGCCGTCCACCGGGCAATTGCTTCGCCGACGCGCTGCTGCACCGGATGCGCACGTTCTTCATACCCCGACGTGCCCCACCCATGCAGTCGCGCCAGCGCGAGGAGCGAGGCATGCTTGCCTGAGCAATTGCTCCAGAGGGGGGTCGGCACGACGTCGTCACGGATCATCACATCGGCCAATACCGGCCACAGTGAGGGGTGCCCGCCGCACGCCAGTTCGACCTCGGTCGCCCCGATCGCGGCCAACCATCGCGCGCCGACGTCACGATGGATCGGTTCGGCGTTGTGGGAGCCGCAGGCGAGCGCCAGCATCGCCGTGTCCAGGCCAAACCGCTCGACCCCGCCGTCGGCAACGAGAGGAAGGAGCTGGAACGGCTTGGCCGCCGACCGCCAGTAGGTCACCAGCGCCGGGTCACCGGCACGACCCACCATCCGCCCGTCGGCGGTGACGACCGCGGCGGAGACGTGGTGGGCCGATTCCGCCAACGCGCCACGAGTGGCGACAACCATGAGATCGGACATGCGGGCCCAAGATACCTGTGGCCCGTCGCGCCCGTCATCCCCGACGCACTAGCTTCCGGTGATGACGGCCACCCTGCATCCCGTACCCGTGCCCCGCGCCGAAGAACTTCTCGCCCAGATGCGACAGGTCCGCGTCGCGATCATCGGCGACGTCATGCTTGATCGATACCTCGTCGGCGACGCCGAGCGGATCTCGCCCGAGGCGCCGGTACCCGTGGTCACCGTGGTAGACGAACGGGTCGTCCCTGGCGGAGCAGCCAACGTCGCAGCCAATGTGACGGCGCTCGGCGCCGAAGCTCACCTGGTTGGGGTGATCGGTGATGACGGCGCCGGCACGGCGCTGCGTGAGGCGCTCCAGGCGCTCGGTATCTCGCCGGCTGGCCTGATCACCGTGCCCGGCAGGCCAACCACCACCAAGACCCGGATCGTCGCTCGCGGCCAACAGGTCGTCCGCATTGATCGCGAAGTAACCAATCCGCTCCCCGACCGGTTCCGCGACGCCATGCTCGCCGCAGCGCACGCGGTGATAACGCACGCCCACGTGCTGTTGATCGCCGACTACGACAAGGGTACCATCGACGCCACGATGGCCGGCGAGCTCGTCGCCAGAGGGCGCGCGCGCAGCGTCCCGGTCGTGGTCGATCCCAAGATCCGGAATTTCTTCGCGTACTCCGGAGCTACCGTGTTCAAGCCGAATCACCGCGAGTTGGAGACCGCATTCGCCACCCATTTCATGGGCGACGATGCCGATCTCGAGGGCGCCCGCCAGCGACTCGGCACGGACCACCTGCTGTTGACACTCGGTGCCGATGGTTTGGCGCTGGTGTCGGCGGGGATGCCGTTGCGACGGACGGCGAGCATCGCCCAGGATGTGTTCGACGTTTCTGGCGCCGGCGACACCATCGCCGCGTGGGTTGCGGCGGCGCTCGCGGCCGGAGCCGACATTGCGGAAGCAGCGTGGCTGGCGAACCTCGCCGCCGGAATTGAAGTCGGCAAGAGCGGCACGGCGTCGGTCGCTCCGGCAGAGTTGCTCGAACGAATTGCGGCGTACGAGCGGAAAGCGTAGGTCACCGGCGCTGGTGGAGCAGGCGGGCGCGGCATTCGGTGTCGCAAGCCAAAGCGGCTGCGCCGGTTAGGGCGCAGCCGCTTGGTTGTGCTACCGTTCCGAGTCAGCCCGGGAGGCTCCACTCTCTGACTGACTCGGCGACCCTACGCCACCCAGCGGGGTGGTTCGGGCCGATGGGCGATGAGGGGCTCGAACCCCCGACCTCGCGCATGTGAGGCGCGCGCTCTAACCAGCTGAGCTAATCGCCCCCGCAGAAGCGGGGCGGGGATCATACCACCCTTCCGACCGACTGGCAACACGATGGCCCCGGAGGGATTCGAACCCTCGACCTTCAGATTATGAGTCCGCTGCTCTAACCGCCTGAGCTACGGGGCCAAATGCATTTCCCACAGCAACTTACAATGTTTTGCACAGCGAGCGCACCGGACCGCAAAATGGACTCGGGTGTGGAGTCACGGGCGTGACTTGCGACAAATGTACGGTCCGCTGGCCGACGTGACGCCGTCGGACCCACCGCCGCCGCAACCCACAGCGCCGCAACAAAAGCACCGATCACAAGCGCGCATCGCAGATCAGCGTCCGATTGCGATAAAAATCCGCTGACGCATTGACCTGATAAATTACGTTAGATAATCGTCTATAATGCATTTATTCACAATCTGTTACGACGATCACTTCGAGTACTTTATTTTTTCGGATCGATTCGTGGTATACCCCCCTCCCCATCATTTCAAGGGCTAGGTGGCGGCTTTTCCACAACAATTGCCCCCTTCGGGCCGCGCACCCGGCGGTACAAATCGAGGTGCGCCTCCACCATCGCGCCAACAGTGAACCGTTGCCTCACCCTGGCCCGCCCGGCCGCGCCGAGGCGCTCCCTGAGGCGGGGATCGTTCGCGAGCGTGCGCATCGCGTCGGCCAGTGCCTCGACATCCCGGATCGGGACTTCCAGGCCGGTGACCCCAGGGGAGTTGACCTCCCGGACTCCGGACGGAACCGCGGTCGTGATCACCGGCCGGCCTGCCGCCATCGCCTCCAGCAGGACCATGCCGAACATCTCCTGAACGCTCACCGACGGCAGCACCAGGAAGTCGGCGTCGGCCATCCGGCGCGGCAGGTCTTCATCGGGGTACTCCCCCCACCATTTCACCCGGTCCTCGATTGCCAGCGCCCGCGCGAGGGTCCTCAGGCGATGTAGTTCGGGACCTGACCCCACGACGTCGAGACGCAGCTCAGGGACCTGCTCGAGGGCCCGGAGCAGGAAGTCGACCCCCTTGTAGGGGAGCAGCCGGCCGATGAAGAGAGCCCGCGGCGGATTACCGGGCGGCGGTGGCGGAACCAACTCCCACCGGCGCTCGTCGATGCCGAATGGGATCACCGTCACCTTGTCCTCGAACCCGCGAAGTTCCGACGACAAGGCGACATGGGCCAAGCTCGGGACCACAATCGCCTCGGCGCGCCACAACACGTATTGGGATGGCAGCCGGTACTTGAAGCTGGGGTAGTCGGCGTGCTGGGTGACCACCAGCGGGGCCAGCGACACCCGCAGAGCGTAGGTAATATCCGCCAACGAGTTCGGGTGATGGAGGTGGATCACGTCGGCGCGCTTCCAGGCCGCCCGCATGTATCCAGGTGCGAGTTCCTGCGTGCCGACCGGCGCGAACGACCAGGCACGTGTCACGGCGGCCCGTCGGCGCTGTCCCGGCCTCGGGTCACCGAACGCGGTCACCGCCAGCACCTCAGCCTCGTGCCCGCGCTCTGCCGCGCCCTCCGCGAGCCCTTGCACCACCCGCTCCATGCCACCCGAGCGCGGCCAGTAGTACTTCGCGAGGTGAAGAATGCGCATGGGGTGGAAGTTAGCGGCGAGTTACCCATCTTTGTCCGGTGCGCGTCCTCATTCTTTCGCCGACTCCCCCGGCACGTGGTGTCCTCCGCTCGTTGACCAGTCTCGGGGTCGAACCAATCGTCGCGCTCGCCAACGGCGAAGGCGAGACCGACGGCCTGGTTCAGTATCTGCGGGTGAGCTCGAGAGGGGACGCCGAAAAGCCGATGGACCTGCGGTGGTCGCGCCGGGGATTGCGCGCCGTCGTGCGCGACGTGCGGCCGCAGCTTCTCCACGTGGTGGGCGATCCGTGGACGCCAACGGCGGAGGCTGGCGCCGCCGCCGCCCGTGACTTGAAGATCCCCTACGTGCTCGTCGCCACGTCGAGCCTGGGCGGCCCTCGTGGCGTGACCGCCAGGTGGCAGGCCGATCGGGTGCGCAACGGCGCGGCGGCGCTCGCCGGCACGGGGCGGCCGGCACTGGATCACCTGCTGGGCGGTGCAGCCACCCCGAAGCCGACGGCGGTGCTTCCCGCCGGTGGGCTGGCGATCCCAGCCCCATGGACTCAGCGACCCGAGCCGAATCCGGTGGTCTTCGCGAGCGTTGGGCGACTCGTGCCGGAACGGGGGGTCGACTTGTTGCTCGATGCGTTGAGCGAGAGCCACGGCGAGTGGCGGCTCCGAGTGGCCGGCACCGGGCCGGTACACGAGACGCTGGAGCAGCAGGCACAGCGCCTCGGACTCTCGGCCAGGATCGAGTGGCTGGGCGCGATGCCGCGCGATCGGTTGCCCGCGTTCTGGCAGGACGTCGACGTCCTGGTCGCCCCGTCACGGTCCACCGCGGAGTGGGTGGAACCGACGGGTGCCGTCGTACTTCAGGCGATGGCGCATGGCGTTGCACCGGTCGTGAGCCGTTGCGGCGCGCTGCCGGATGTCGTCGGGGAGGGCGGGCTGGTCGTCGACGACGGTGACGTTGCCGCGCTGACCCGCGCGGTTCAGGGGCTGGTCGCCGAACCGTCGCGCTGTCGGGTGATTGGCAACGCCGCCCGGCAGCGGGTGCTCGAGCAGCAGGGTGACGGGCCGGTCGCCGAGCGGATGCTGTTGCTGTGGCGGCGGGTGTTGGAAAAGCAGCGTTGAGCCGTGCGCCCGTCCATTGAGTAACACATGGTGTGCGCCGTTTGCACCCTAACGCCGCTTACGGGCGCACAGCCATCGCGAGTTTTTTCTAGACGCCATGGTACTCCCGGTACCACGCCACGAACCGCGCCACGCCGGTTTCGATGGTGGTGCTTGGCCTGAAACCGACGTCACGCACCAGGTCCGCCACGTCGGCGGCGGTGGCCGGCACATCGCCCGGCTGCATCGCCAGGTAATTCTTTTCCGCCGTCTTGCCGAGCGCCCGTTCCAGCGCGGCGATGAAGTCCATCAGCTCCGCCGGTTCACTGTTCCCGACGTTGTAGATGCGGTAGGGCGCCGAACTCGTCGCCGGATCGGGAACATTGCCTGACCACGTGTCGCTCGGAGCGGCCGGCCGATCCGAGGCGCGCACGACGCCTTCGGCGATATCGTCGATGTAGGTGAAGTCACGCCGCATCCTGCCGTGGTTGAACACGTCGATCGGCTTCCCTTCAAGGATCGCCCGGGTAAACAGGAACAGCGCCATGTCCGGACGCCCCCACGGACCGTACACGGTAAAGAACCGCAGCCCGGTACTTGGCAGGCGATACAAGTGCGCGTATGAGTGCGCCATCAACTCGTTCGCCTTCTTGGTGGCCGCATACAACGAAACGGGATGATCCGCGCCCTGATGCACCGAAAACGGCATCTGGGTGTTCATGCCGTAGACCGATGACGTGGAGGCATAGGTCAGGTGTTCCGCGCCGTGGTGTCGGCATCCTTCGAGAATATGCAGAAAGCCAACGACGTTGCTTTCGATGTAGCTATGCGGATGGGTCACGGAATAGCGCACGCCAGCCTGCGCCGCAAGGTGAATGACCCGTGGAAAACGCTCCACACCGAAGAGCGCTTCGATCGCCGATCGATCCGCGAGGTCGAGCTTGACGAATCGAAACCCGGTGTGGCGCCGCAGCCGCTCCAGCCTGGCTGCCTTGAGGACCGGATCGTAGTACGGGTTCATGTTGTCGAGTCCGATAACCTCGTCGCCCCGCTGCAGCAACCGTTCCGCAACATGGTAGCCGATAAAGCCCGCTGCGCCCGTGACGAGATGCTTCATGGCGCCTCGCCGGGTACGGGCGAGTCGACGTCTACGCCATCGCGCCGCAACTGCTCGGTCCGCCACGGTTCGAGCCGCACCGCCACAGCGAGGCGGTCCCCCGCGAGCGACTGACCGAGCACGTCGCCCACCCGGTGCAGGTAGCCGAGACGCTTGCCGTCCGCCGGGTTGAGCAGCACGCGTACCACCGGCCGAATCGCCTCGGCCCGCCCGCGCAATTCCGCCTTCAGCGGCTGCAGGCCATCGGTTCGCATGGTCGTCGTGAAGATGGCGCCCGGAAAGCGGGCCCGTGCGTAATCGGCAAACGCAGCAGGGTCGTCCAACGCGTCGAGCTTGTTGAACACCACCAGCGTGGGTCGGTCCTGGAGGTCCAGTTCGGCGAGAACCTGATCGACAGTCTGCATGTGATCCTCCCATTCGGGGTGCGACGCGTCGGTGATGTGGAGTAGCAGGTCGGCGCTGCCGGCTTCTTCGAGAGTGGCCCGGAACGACGCCACCAGGTGGTGCGGGAGCTTGCGAATGAAGCCGACGGTGTCACTGACCCGGACCCGGAGGTTGCCACCGAGATCGACCTCCCGGGTGAGCGTGTCGAGGGTCGCGAACAGTCGGTCCTCGACGAAAATGTCATGCGCGCCGGAGAGTCCGCGCAGCAGGCTCGACTTGCCGGCGTTGGTGTAGCCGACCAGCGCCGCCGACAGGAGCGCGCTCCGACCCGACCGGATGGTCTCCCGGTGTCGCGCGACGTCCTGCAGCTTCTCACGCAGGAGCGCAATCTTGTTGCGGATCATCCGGCGATCCGTCTCCAGCTGCGTCTCGCCCGGACCGCGCAAGCCGATCCCTCCGCGGATGCGCGACAAGTGGGTCCACATGCGCGTGAGGCGCGGCAGCAGGTACTGCAACTGGGCGAGTTCAACCTGCAGCCTCGCTTCCGAGCTGCGGGCGCGCGTGGAGAAGATGTCGAGAATCAACTCCGCCCGGTCCATCACGCGGGTGCCGAGCGTTTCCTCAAGCGATTGCCCCTGACCGGGGCTCAGTTCCTCGTCGAAGACCACGAGAGTTCCGCGCACCTGCGCGACCAGGGCGCGCAACTCCTCGACCTTCCCTTCCCCGATCAGCGTCGCCGAATTGACCGTCGCAATGTGCTGCGTCAGGGTACCGACAATCTCGCCACCGGCGGTGTCGACCAACCGGGTGAGTTCTTCGAGATGCTCGGTGACCTTCTGTGCATCAAGTGAGCCCTTGCGGGGCGCGGCCACCAGGACCACGCGCTCGCGGGGCGGTGTGAGTTCAATCATCCGTGTTCCTTCCACCACTTGAGGCGTTCGGCGACGCGCTTCTCATAGCCGAAGCTGCCGGGTTCGTAGAACACCGCGTCGCCGACCACCTCCGGAAGATACGTTTGGGGGATGTAGCCGGTTGGCGCATCGTGGGCGTACTGATACCCGGCCCCGTAGCCAAGCTCCTTCATCAACCCGGTCGGCGCGTTGCGAATGTGCAGCGGTACCGGTGCCGCGGGCGTCGCCTCCGCCCGCTCCCGCGCCGCCGACCACGCCAGGTAGATGCGGTTCGACTTGGGTGCCGTGGCGAGATAGACCGCCGCCTGCGCCAACGCCAGGTCCCCTTCGGGGCTACCGAGAAAGTGCCACGCGTCGCGCGCCGCAATTGCAATCGAGAGCGCCTGCGGATCGGCGAGGCCGATATCCTCGGTCGCCATGCGGACGAGTCGGCGGGCGACGAACATCGGGTCCTCGCCACCCGCGAGGATGCGCGCCAGCCAGTAGAGCGTCGCCTGCGAATCACTCCCGCGCACCGACTTGTGCAGCGCCGAGATCAGGTCGTAGTGCTGTTCGCGATCCTTGTCGAATATCGGCACGCGGCGCGCCAACGTGTCGGTGACGACGGTGACGTCGACGCGCCCGCCGACGCCGACATGCTGTGCCGCCGCTTCGAGAACGGACAACGCGCGCCTCGCGTCGCCGTCGGCCAGCTGGGCGAGCAGATGACGGGCGTCGTCCGGCACATCGAGGCGCAGCGCGCCCAGACCGCGCTCGCCATCGGTGATGGCGCGATCGATCACGGCGCGAAGCTCCGGGATCGACAGCAGCCCGAGCACCCAGACGCGGCATCGAGAAAGCAGCGCGCCGTTCAGCTCAAAGGACGGGTTCTCCGTCGTGGCGCCGATCAGGGTGACGACGCCGCGCTCGACGGCGCCCAGGAAGGCATCCTGCTGCCCGCGATTGAAGCGATGGATCTCATCACAGAAGAGGATCGTGCCGTGCCCAAGGCGGCGGCGCTCGGCGGCCTCCTTGAGGATTTCGCGGACCCGGACCACGCCCTCGGTGACCGCGCTGAAGCCGACGAATTGCCGATCCGTGTAATGCGCGATCAACTGCGCGAGGGTCGTCTTGCCGGTGCCTGGCGGTCCCCAGAGAATGATGCTGCCGACGTCGCCCCGCCGGATCGCGTCGCCCAGTGGTTTTCCGGCGCCGAGCACCGATTCCTGCCCGACGAACTCCGCCAGCGTTCGCGGCCGCATCCTGGCCGCCAACGGTTCCGGTGGCGTGAACAGCCCGGGTGCGTCGGTCATGCGCCCGACCCCGCGAGCGCCAGCAGCGCTTCACGCGTGTTCTTCTCGGGATCGTCGAGCACCGCGTCCAGCAGGCGGTCGAGGGTGCGGCCGATCGCCGGACCTGGCGACACGCCGGCCATGAGAAGGTCACTTCCGGTCACCGCGAGCTCGGCCCGCGTCGTCGCCTCGCGTCGCGCCCGGATTTGGGCGACCACCGCCGGCCAGTTATCGCCGTCGTCGCCTCGCCACACGGCGAGCGGCTTGAGATCATCGACAGCCACACCGACGGCAGACATCCAACGGCGCACATCGCGCGGGTCGGCACTCGTCGGCCGCGGCGGACCCCGATCGATCGCCTCCGCCCGGTGAATCTCGGCATTCGACCCCTTGAGTCGCCGCCAGACCGCCGCGTTGGGTGAGCAGTACACCGCCGTGGCTCGCACCGGATCGCGTTCGGCGACCACGATTGGCAACGCTGCGGCTGTTCGCGCCGGACCGGGTGGGCGACACTCCGGAATCCAGACCGCCGCCACGCCGCTGTCGCACCAGCGTTGGACCAGCGCGTCGAGCGAAAGCGCCGACTTGATGCCCTTGACCCATTCGTCGCGCACGCGTTCCGCGGAGAGGTGACCGGTATCACCGGCCTGCGCCCGCGCGGCCTCCCACGTCGCCGGATCGATGACGAACCCGAATCGGGCGGCAAAGCGGAGGGCGCGGAGGATCCGGAGCCGGTCTTCGCGAAACCTGCTGGCGGGATCGCCAACGGCCCGGATGATCCCGGCGTGAAAGTCGGCGCGCCCGTCGAACGGGTCGCGCCACTCCTGTCGCAGCGGATGGTACGCCATCGCGTTGATAGTGAAATCGCGCCGTGCGAGGTCGTCGTCGAGCGAAACGCCGAATGCCACGACGGCGTGACGGCCGTCCGTGGTCACGTCCCGGCGGAAGGTGGTGACTTCGTGGAGCGCGCCATGATCATCCAGTACCCCGACGGTGCCGTGTTCCATGCCCACCGCGACGGTGCGCCGGAAGAGGCCGCGCACCGCGTCGGGGGGCGCGGCCGTGGCGAGGTCGACATCCTGATGCGGGTTGTTCGCGAGCGCGTCGCGGATGGCGCCGCCAACGCACCAGGTCTCGTAGCCGGCGCCCTCGAGGCGGCGCAGGATCGCGACCACCGGCTCGGGGATCGCGATCTCGTCGGGGACGTCCGGGGCTGGTTCCATCAGGGCGCCACCAGCGTCACCGTAGCTCGCGGATCTGGATGTTCCTCAGGGAGAGCGCGCCATCGTGATCCCCCTGGATGCCGATATAGCCCTTGGGCACCCTGCCGTATTTTGGCCACAGGCTGAACTTGCTGGCGGCAACCTTGGCCTCCCAGTCCGGGCTCAACAGTTCGTATTCGAGCAATTTCCGCCCGTTCATCCAGTGTTCGACGTGGTGTCCCCGGACGACGATCCGCGCCGAGTTCCATTCGCCGGCGGACTTGACGATGCCGGCGGGCGCCGGGTAGAGGCCGTACGCCGAACCGGCGGAGGTGAGCCGGTTCCTGCCATCAGGAGCCGCCGCATCGTCGAGCAACTGGTACTCCGGCCCGGTCCAGTAGATGTGGTCGAATTCGTTCGTCCCGCGATAGAAAACCCCGGAGTTGCCGCCGGCGGCGATCTGCCAATCGAAGCGAAGTTCGAAGTCGTCGAATTGATCCTGTGTCATGATGTCGCCCGTGGCCACCGCCTTGGTGAGTATCCCGCCGACCACCTGCCACGCCGCTGGCACGCTGTCGGTCTTGTAGCCACGCCACCCCGCCGTACTCTTGCCGTCGAACAAGAGCCGCCAGCCGGCCTTGCGGTCCGCGGCGCTGCGGGGATGTGCCGGTACCTGGGCCGTGAGGTTTGCGATACCGACAACGAGGAGTGTCGCGGCGGTGAGTGCCGGCCATGCCATTGATGCCTCCGCTATCCGCAAAGGACGCTGCCGCCGTTGACGTTCAGGATCTCGCCCGTCACATGGCGCGCGAGGTCGGAGAGCAGGAACAGGATCGGTCCAGCCACATCGTCGGCCGAGGCGATCCGCTGCATCGGGATCGTGGCGGCAATGCGGGCGCGCCCCTCGTCAGCATACGCGCCGGCCGACATCTCCGTGTCAACCCAACCGGGCGCGACGCAGTTGACCGTGATGCCGGGCGCGCACTCGATTGCCAGCGACTTGACCAGCGAAATCATCGCGCCCTTGGTTGCCGCGTAATCCGCATGAAACGGTTCGCCACGCTGGCCCGCCGTACTACCGACCATGACGATCCGTCCGCCGGCTGCCATCATTCCGAGGGCAGCCCGGGTCGTCAGAAACACTGCATCGAGATTGATGCGCATCGTGTCACGCCAGCGCTCCGGCGCCAGCTGCGAGAGCGGCGTCGCCGCGGCGGGCCACACGCCGTGGTTGGCGACAAAGCCGTCGAGCCCGCCAAACGCCGCCTGCGCCTCGGCAAAGATCTGGGTCACCCGGTTTGCATCAGCATGATCGCCGCCACCGACATACGCGCGCCGGCCCATGCCGCGAATGGCACGGGCCACCCCCTCGGCGTCGGCTCGTCGGGTGTGATAGGTGATGCCGACGTCGGCGCCGGCCTTGGCGCAGAGCATCGCGGTGGCCCGACCGATGCCTCGCGAACCGCCGGTGATCAGGATCCGCCTCCCGGCAAGGGAGATCATTCGGCATTCTCCGAGGCGAGAATCGCGACGATCTGGTGCTGCACCGCGAGGTGAATCTCCTGGATGTGATTGGTGCGATCATCCTGAACGACGAAGGCATGATCGACCAGTGCGGCGAGGGTGCCCCCGGAGTTGCCGAGGAAGCCGATCGTCGTAACACCAAGGGCGCGGGCACGCGCAACAGCGACAACGCAATTCGGGCTGTCACCCGACGTACTGTGTACGATCAGCACGTCGCCCGGTCGCCCAAGCGCTTCGAGTTGGCGGGCGAACACCTGATCGTACCCGAAGTCGTTCGCCGCTGCCGTGAGTGCCGACGTGTCAGTGGTCAGGGCAATGGCGCGGAGCGCCCGCTGGTTCCCGGTACGATACCGCACGACGTATTCGGACGCGAGGTGCTGCGCATCGGCCGCCGACCCCCCGTTGCCAGCGAAGAAGAGCGTGCCGCCGCCGGCCAGGCACTTCCGCATGGCGGCGACGATCGGGTCAAGTGCCGCCGTGCCGGCCGCGGCCTGTTCGGCCACGGTGGCGAGCGAGCGGAGTCCCGCGGCAATCCGAGCGGCGTCGCTCATTCGGACCCCAGTATCCGGCGCATCGACCGCCAGATGGATTTCCTGGTTTGCAATGGATCGACCTCGTAAATGCTGACATCATCAAGGATCGCGCGCGGATTGGTGTTCAGCAGGAGCTCCGCCTGCTCCTCCCCGTTGTGCGCGGCGAGCCAGTCGCGCGCGGTGGCGACGTTGCGATCGTCGCCATGATTGTCGGCCGCAAGAATGTCGGCCAACCCCGCGATGACCAGGTCGCGAGCGCGATCGCCCCGGCTTCGCGGCAGCGTCATCGTTGTCGCGTCAATCTGGATCACCGACCCGAGTTCGCGCCACGCGCGAACCGTTTCCACCGAACAGGATGAATAGCGCTCGGGATGCGCCAGGATCGGCACCAGGCCCGCCTTGATCACTTCGGTGAGCGCGCGTGCCACGATCTCGGCGGGCACCATCCGGTTGAATTCTACGAGCAGGTAGCGTGAGCCGGCCAGTGTCACCTTGCGTTCGGCCACCGCGGCCGGGATCGGGCGGTCGAGCATGACTTCGGCGCCGCGATGGATCCGGATCCCCGCCGGGAGTTGAGCCCAGAGCGCCGTCCACGCCGCTTCGTACGCGTCGGGCCAACCTCGCAGGACGTTTGACGCCAGCAGGTGCGGCGTGCACGCGACGTCGGTAATCCCTTTGGCGGCGAACGCCCGCAATACGCGCACCGACTGCTCCACGGTACGTGAGCCGTCGTCCACGCCGGGCAGCACATGCGAATGCAGGTCAATCACTGCGCGGGCGTCGCCTGCAGCCGCAAACCCGCGGCCGCCGCGCCGAGATGTGCCGGCTCCACCTCGGCGGCGTGCAACAACGCGAGCGTGATCAACGCATCGGCGGCCAGCAGGTCCAGCGCCGCCGCGCGACCCGCGTTGTCACGCGTGGCTGCGGCGAGCGCGGCGCGAGCGGCGTGCGCGAGCCGGCTCGCGAGATCGCCCGCGGCGGCCTGCGCGAAGAACTCCCCGGCGCGACCACGCAGCGCATTGGGTGCGCCCGCAGTGTGGGCGGCGAACCAGGCGTCACCGGCGGCGCCGATCACGCCCCGACCCACTCGCGCACGATCGCCGGAAACTCCGCCACCGCCACCTGCTCGACGCTCGGCACACTCAGCGTGCCGCTGGCGAATGTCGGACGCCCGCCGCCGCGACCACCAAACTTTGCCGTGACAAGTTTGATGAAGCTGTTGGCATCCTTGCCGGACGCCGCCAGGTCGTCGGTCACCGCGACGGCCAGCGCCGTCGGCGCCGTCGGATTGACGAGGACGAGTATCGACGCGGACTTTTTCTGGCCGCGGAATTCGTCGGCGATGGTGCCCAACTGGCCACGATCGTCAACCACTGTTGACGTTACAAACAGCGTGGCGCTGCCGGCATCGAATCGCCTCTCGTCTGCCTGGCCGCCCCCTTTGATCGCCTCCGCCAGCTTCGCTTCAAGTTTCTCGCGCTCGGCCAACAGCCCGTCGAGTTTGCGCTCCAACTGATCGGGGTGGGCGCGCAACGTCTCGGCGATGGCATGGATGCGACGATCCAGTTCCTTCACGCCACCATAGGCGTGCCGTCCGGTTACTGCCTCGATGCGCCGCACGCCGGCAGCGACACCTGCCTGCGCAGTGAACCGGAAGAGGCCGACCTGCCCGGCACTGCGGACGTGGGTGCCGCCGCATAGCTCGATCGAATCACCGATCTGCACCACGCGCACCATGTCGCCGTACTTGTCGGCAAAGTACGCCATCGCGCCGAGCTTGAGCGCCTGGTCGAGCGGCATTTCACGCGTGGTCATTTCGGCATTGGCGAGCACGAGTTCGTTGACCGCGGCTTCGATATCGGCGAGCTGTGCCGGCTCGATCGGACCGTGATGCGAAAAGTCGAACCGGAGACGACCGGGTTCCACGAGTGAGCCCTGCTGGCGCACGTGCGAGCCGAGCGCCCGGCGCAGTTCCATATGCACGAGGTGCGTGGCGGAGTGGTGGCGCTCGATGTCGCGGCGACGCGATTCGTCGACGGTCGCGACCGCATGCACCAGGTCCGGACGTATTTCGCCTTCAAGTGCCCCGGACACAACGGCGCGCTTGGCGTCGTCGCGCCCGACTTCCTCGACGCGAAGAACCCAGCCATCGCCAGTGACGGTCCCGGTGTCGCTGATCTGGCCGCCACCGCCGGCGTAGAATGGATTCTCCCTGAGGACAAGTTCGCCACGACCCGATCCGAATGCTCCGCCGACGACAACAGTCTCCGCCGCGAGGTCGTCATATCCGACGAACTGTTGCGGTGTTACGCCAGTTCGATCCCCAAATCCAACCGTCAACGCACCAAGCAAACGGGGATGCGCCATCGATGTACCTTGCAGCGGAACGCTTACCGTCCGCACCGCCCGGCTCCGCTCGCGCTGTGCCGTCATCGCGCGCTCGAAGCCGGCGATGTCCACCGTCACGCCGCGCTCCGCCGCAATCAACTCGGTCAGGTCGATCGGAAAGCCAAAGGTGTCGAAGAGCTTGAACGCTTCGTCGCCCGGAATCGCCTTGACGCCGCTCGCGAAGAGCACGTCGAGCCGCGCGAGGCCGGCTTCAATCGTGTTGTAGAAGTTCTCTTCCTCGCGCTGCACCACCTCGACGATCTTCGCCCGCTGTTCGCGCAATCCCGGATACGCGTCGCCCATCAGCGACACGACCGTCGGGATCATCGTCGCAAGGGTCGGTTCGCGACGGCCGAGCAACCAGGCGTGACGCACGGCGCGGCGCAGGATGCGCCGCAGCACAAAACCGCGGCCCTCGTTGCTGGGATACACGCCATCGAGCAACAGGAAACACACCGCGCGCGCGTGGTCCGCGAGCACCCGGTACGAGATGCCAGTCCCTTCCGGTCCGCCGGGATACTTGGCACCGACCAGTGTCTCCACCTGCGCGATGAGCGGCATGAACAGATCGGTGTGAAAATTGTCGGCCTTCCCCTGCAGGACCGCCGCGATCCGCTCCAGGCCCGCGCCAGTGTCGACGCTCGGCCTCGGCAGCGGCGTCAGGGTGCCATCCGCCGAGCGATCAAATTGCATGAACACGAGGTTCCAGATTTCGAGGAAGCGCCCCGCGTCGGCCTGCGCTTCGAACTCGGCCGGCGAGAACACGACCGGCTCGCTCCCCGGTGTCCACTCCATGTCGACGAAGATCTCGGTGCACGGGCCGCACGGACCGGTGTCGCCCATCTGCCAGAAATTGTCCGTGTCACCGAGGGCGTAGACGCGATCCGGCGGGAGACCGGCGATCTCCTGCCACAGCGTGCGGGCCTCGTCATCGGTGTGGTGAACGGTGACGCGCAAGCGTTCCGCGGAAATGCCGAGCCACTCGGGCGACGTCACGAATTCCCAGGCGAACGCGATGGCGTCGCGTTTGAAATAGTCACCGAAGGAAAAGTTGCCGAGCATTTCGAAAAAGGTGTGGTGCCGGCGCGTGAGGCCGACCTGCTCGAGGTCGTTGTGCTTGCCGCCGGCGCGAACGCACTTCTGGCAGGTGGCGGCGCGGACATAGGACCGTGGGTCCTGACCCAGGAAGGTGCGCTTGAACTGCACCATGCCGGCGTTGGTGAAGAGCAGCGTGGGATCGTCCTTGGGTTCCAGGGACGAGGACGGGACCTCAGTATGCCCGCGGGCGACGAAAAAATCGAGAAAACTACGGCGGATGTCGGTAGAACGCATCGGGGTAATCTATCGCAGCGCCTCCTCCACCAGCGATCGCACCTCCGCACCGCGATACCCTCGCCGGCCGAGGAACGCGGTGAGACGGCGGCGGCGAGCCTCGGTGGGGAGCCCAGCAATCTGACGTGCTCGCTTGGTCACCAACGCCCGGGGCCGTTCCAGCGGGTCGCTGACATCCGCCATGAGTTCGGCGAGGGCCTGCTCGGCGGCCTCCTTGCCGACACCGAGCCGCGCGAGATCGTGTCGCAGGCGCACCGGGCCGCGCCCGCGCCCGGTGCGCCCAGCGATGTATGCCCGGGCGAACACCAGATCATCGAGCAGGCCGAGGTGGCGCAGGCGCGCTGCCGCGGCAGTGATCGCGTCGCGGGTGTGCCCCTTCCGCTCGAGCTTGTTGCCAAGCTCCCGTTCGCCGTGCGCCCGGCGTTCCAACGCGCGGAGTGCGGCGCGGAACGCGCCCTCCGCGTCAGCGGCACGGTCGAGTTGTTCCACCACGTCGCCCTTGAGCGGCGAGCCAACGTCCAGACGCAGGCCCGCGATCACGTCGGCCGGCACCGTCCACGCCGGCCGGCCATTGACGACGATGCGCGTACTCCCGGGTCGACGCGCGTCGGGAACCAACCCCTCGACGATCACTCGGCCTCGTCCTCGTCCGGCGGTGAACCCGGACCAGCGACGACCAACACACCGAGGGACTCGCGTACCTTCGCTTCGATCTCGACCAGCAGGGCAGCGTTGTCCTTGAGGAAGAGCTTCGCGTTCTCGCGACCCTGGCCGATGCGCTGATCGCCGTAGGAGTACCAAGCGCCGGACTTCTGGATGATCCCGGCTTCGCTGGCAATGTCCACTACCAGTCCGGTGTGCGAAATCCCCTCGTCGAACATGATGTCGAACTCGGCCTGCTTGAACGGCGGGGCCACTTTGTTCTTGACAACCTTCACGCGCACGTGCGAACCGATCACGGCTTCGCGTTCCTTGACCGGGCCAATGCGCCGGATGTCGAGCCGTAGCGACGCGTAGAACTTGAGCGCCTTGCCGCCGGTGGTGGTCTCCGGGTTGCCGAACATCACGCCGATTTTCTCGCGCAGCTGGTTGATGAACACGACAGCGCAGTTGGTGCGGTTGATGGCACCCGCGAGCTTGCGCAGCGCCTGGCTCATCAGCCGCGCCTGCAGGCCCATGTGCGAATCGCCCATCTCCCCTTCGATTTCCGCCTTTGGCACGAGCGCGGCCACCGAGTCGATCACGACCAGATCGACCGCACCCGACCGCACCAGGATTTCGACGATCTCGAGCGCCTGCTCGCCGGTGTCGGGCTGCGACACCAGCAGGTTCTCGATGTCCACGCCGAGGCGCTTGGCGTACTCGATGTCGAGGGCATGCTCGGCATCGACGAACGCGGCAACGCCGCCGGCCTTCTGGACGTTGGCCACCAGGTGCAGGCAGAGCGTCGTCTTGCCGGACGATTCCGGACCGTAGATCTCGGTGATCCGACCGCGCGGGATACCACCGATCCCGGTTGCTGCATCGAGGTTGATGGCTCCCGTCGAGATCGCGGCCACCCTCACCCGGGGTCGATCGGCCCCCATGCGCATGATCGCGCCGCGGCCGATCTGCTTTTCGATCTGGGCGATCGCCAGGTTGAGCGCCTTCCGCTTCTCGGCGTCGACGCGGGTTTCTTCGGTGGCGGCCATGGTGCGGTCCTTTGGTGGAGGTCTAGAGACGAGAGATCCGGTGGATTGAAATGCTCCACTACCTTACGATATCAAAGGTACAACCGAACTAATGCCGAAGCAAGAGTATCGCGGTGTAGTGTTTTGAGTCATTCTTCCTAGCGCCATCCGGGCCGCCAAGCATCTTCGATATGGCGCAGCGTTTGGGCGCTTGGGCCCTCGCCGGTGAGCACCAGAACGTCGAACCGGTATTGATCGCCCGGGCGCCCGCTCCGGAGGATCCAGGACCACGCCACGCGCTCCACGGTCCGGCGCTTCTTCGGGCCAACGGCCTCTTCCCCGGCGCCACATCGGTCGGAGCGTCTGGCCTTCACCTCCACGAACGCGACCAGGTCGCCGCGCCGCACGATCAGGTCGAGGTCGTGCCGCCCCATCCGGTAGCGATGGGCTTCGACGCGCCAGCCCCGCTTGATCAGCCACCGGCCAGCCGTGATCTCGGCCTGCCAGCCGTCGCGGTGGCGCTGGTCAGTCCAGTCGGTCGGCGGAACACGGGTGGTGGGCACGCGGGGATGATGGCTACGGTGGGCGGCAGCGGGTCGTCGCACCGACGCAACGGGGAGCCCGACAGCGCGGCGGGAAGCAACGGTACTGCGGGTCGGCGCACGAGCGAGAGACGAGAGCCGAGAGACGGGAAGCTACACAATCCGAGCGGGTATCAATACGGACGCCTCGTCTCGCGTCTCTCGTCTCTCGTCACACGTACTCATCGACCTGATGCAACCCGATCAGCACGTCGCGCGGCTTCGACCCGTTGGGCGGCCCGAGAATACCCGCGTCCTGCAGCTGGTCGATAATCCGCGCCGCGCGACCGTAGCCAACGCCGAGGCGGCGCTGCAGAAGTGACGTCGAGCCACCCTGATTCTGGATGCAGGTCTCGGCGGCTTGTCGAAAGAGCGCGTCGCGTGCCTCATCCGAGCCACCGCCGTCACCAACCGCCGCGCCCTCGACCTGCGTGCGCACCAGTTCGAGGATGTCGGGTTCACCGGCGGCGGCCACGGCGTCGTCGCGCCGCGCCGCGTACCACGCCATCACTCGCTCGGTCTCTTCGGTCGCGATGTAGGCGCCCTGGATGCGCATCGGCTCGCTCCGGCCCGGCGGTACGAACAGCATGTCGCCGTTGCCGAGCAGCGCCTCGGCACCGTTCTGGTCGAGGATGGTGCGCGAGTCGACCTTGCTCGCCACCCGGAACGCGATCCGACTGGGGAAGTTCGCCTTGATCAGGCCGGTCAGCACGTTCACGCTGGGACGCTGCGTCGCGAGGATGAGATGGATGCCGATGGCGCGGGCCTTCTGCGCCAGCATCGCCAGCGGCGTCTCGACTTCGGCCTGCACCGTCATCATCAGGTCCGCCAGCTCCTCGACAATCAGCACGATCATCGGCAACTCGCCGTCGGTGTATGCCTCCTGCCACTCGTAGGGCGGCGTGTCCGGCGACTCCTTCATGATGCTCGCGAGCGTCGGCCGCGCGTTGGGCGGATTCTTCATCGGCTTGCCATCGGCGACCTTGCGGTTGAACTCCGAGAGCTGCCGCGCGCCGTTGGCGTGCAACAGTTCGTAGCGGCGGTTCATCTCGTACACCGCCCACTTGAGCACCGCGGCGGCGTCATTGTTGTCGGTGACCACCTTGTGCCGCAGGTGGGGCAGGTCGTTGTACATCGACAGCTCGACCATCTTCGGGTCGATCATCAACAGGCGTAGCTCGCGGGGCGTGTAGCGATAGATCAGTGCTGTGATGATCGTGTTGATCGCGACGGACTTGCCGGAGCCGGTGGCACCCGCCACCAGCAGGTGCGGCATGCGCGCCAGATCGCCCACGACGACCCGGCCTTCGAGATCCCGGCCGAGCACGATGGGCAGCATCGCCGTCGACGCCCGCCAGGCCTCGCTGGCGAGCGTTTCACGCAGCGTGACCATGCGGGGACTCGGATTGGCGATTTCCACGCCCACCGCACCGCGGCCCGGAATCGGTGCGACGCGCAACGAGCTGGCGCGCATGGTGATGGCGAGGTCATCGGCCAGTGCGACAATCCGCCCCGCCTTCACTCCCGCCGCCGGAACCACTTCGAACTGGCTCACGGTCGGCCCCGACGTGACGCCCGCGAGGGTGCCATCCACCTTGAACGTGCGGAGCGTGGTCAGCAGGAGTTCGCCAAGTCGCTGCAATTCCGCCTGGTCGGCGTCGACGTTGCTGCTCTTGGGCGCGTCGAGCAACTCGATCGGCGGCAGCGCATCATCCTGCGCACGCGGCCGCGCGGCGATGACCTCGTCCATGTCGATCTGCTCCTTGCCGCGACCCTTCCTGCCGCGCCGCAGGCCAGTGAACAGGTCTTCCTGCTTCACCGGCTCGTCAGCCCGCTCGGCCGCGTCGTCTTCACGCACGGGTGTCGGCCGCAACGACGGGCCTGGTTGCCACTTCGGTTCGGCCACGGCCTCCTTGCCGCGCTCGAGGCGCTGTAACGGGTGCCAGGCGAGCGTACCGAGGGTAACCGCCGTGAGCCCGACAAAGCCGGTGAGCAATGCACCAGCCGATCCGATGGAGTTGAGAGCCGACACCGCGAAGAGTCCGGGCAACCAGCCGGTGAGCCTGGCCGACCACGACCACGGCTGGGCGAACTCGGCCTGGTTGACGTGCAATACCACGCCGATGAGATACGGCACCAGCACGGTCGCGCCGATGGCGAGGATCGCTGCGCGCTTCATGTCGAGTCGCGGAAGGCGTTCGAAGCCCGCGAGGCCGAGGAGGATACCAAGCAACGGGACGCCGACGGCACCGGCGCCGAGAGTCGTCCAGAGCCCGGTGCCCAGCCATTGGCCGATCGGCCCGGTGATGCCGACCGGGACGAGCGTGAGTACCACGAACGCGCCGGCGACGAGGGACACGACCGCCGCGAAACGGCCGCGATGCTCGGCGTTCACGGGCGTCCGCCGTTCGGGTTCAGGGTGATCCGCTTTTCGTGAAGGAACGGCAGCACCGGATGGGCGTCGACCACCGATGCCGCTGCGACGTCGTCCCGAAAGCCGTGCGCCGTCAGCTCGCGACCCGCGCGCGAGAGCGCGAGCAGGCGCTCGGTCCGATTGCGATACCGGATCACCAGGTCGACCGACACGAGCGCCGCATCATTGAGGCCCTTGCGTCGGCGTCGTCCACCCAGCGCGCGTACGGCGAGGCACCCGGCGATATACGCGTCGTCGAGCCCGAAGCCATGATCGCGGCCGGCGCACAGGATCAGCAGGTTGCCGTGTTGCTCCAGCGCTTGCCGCGCATACTCGCCCGCCGCCGTGAGATTGACGGCGGCAGCCACCAGCACGTCCCGCGCACCCGCGGTCGCGAGCAACGCCAGCGTACCGTTCGTCGTGGTCATCACCAGCGTTTTTCCCTGCACCACGTCCGGGGTCATTTCGCGCGGCGAGTTGCCGAGTTGAAAGCCGGGAATGCGCACGGAGTTGCGTTCTCCCGTGAGGACCACGTCACCGGTGCCCAGCGCCGCTTCGAGACGGGTGGCTTCCTCGGTATCAGCGACCGGGACCACCGCCCGCGCGCCATGATGGAGTGCGGCACAAATGGTCGAGGTGGCGCGGAGCACGTCGACGACCAGGACGGTGCGATCGGTGACGTCGCCCGGGGTCAGTTCGTGCGGTGAGAAGGCAACGTCGAGCTTCATCCCTCGACAGGCTCAGGTGCCCGGCCCTCGACCCGCGGTGCCTCGAAGTGCTCCGGCTTGAGCAGGTGCGGCTCGCGCTCGAGAAACTTGGTATCGATCTGCCCGGCGACGAAGTCCGGATGACGAATCACCCGCGAGAGGAAGGGGATCGTCGTCTTCACGCCTTCGAGAATGAATGAGTCGAGCGCCTGACCCAGCCGTGCCAGCGCCTCGGCGCGGTCGCGACCGTGCACGATCAATTTCGCCAGCAGCGAGTCGTAGTACGGCGGCACCGTGTACCCGGAGTACACGTGCGTGTCGACGCGCACGCCAGGACCGCCCGGTGGGTGATACGCCGTGATCAACCCCGGACACGGTTGGAAGTTTCGATACGGGTCTTCGGCGTTGATGCGCACTTCGATCGCGTGACCGACGAGCGGCGTCTCACCGAACGAGAGCGGCTCGCCGGCGGCCACGCGGATCTGCGCCTTCACGAGGTCGTGACCGGTCACCATCTCGGTGACCGGATGCTCCACCTGGATCCGGGTGTTCATCTCCATGAAGTAGAACGAACCGTCCTCATCAAGCAGGAACTCGATGGTGCCGGCACCGGCGTAGTTGATCGCCGCCGCAAGGGAGACCGCGGCCGCACCCATGCGGGCGCGCAGGTCGGCGGTGAGCGCCGGCGAGGGCGACTCTTCGATCAGTTTCTGGTGACGACGCTGCACCGAGCAATCGCGCTCGCCGAGGTGGAGGACCGTCCCGTGCGTGTCGCCGAGGATCTGGAACTCCACGTGGCGCGGGCGCGTCAGGTACTTCTCCAGGTAGACGTCGCCATTGCCGAAGGCGGAGAGCGCTTCGTTTTGCGCCAGCGAAAAGAGCTGCGCGAACTGCTCGGCATCATGCGCGATGCGCATCCCCTTGCCGCCGCCGCCAGCCGTCGCCTTGAGGATCACCGGGAAGCCGATCTGCTCCGCGACGGCCACCGCCTCGTCCGCGTCCTTCATCACGCCGGGTGACCCGGGCACGGTCGGCACGCCGGCGTCGGCCGCGAGTCGCCGGGCGGAGGCCTTGTCGCCCATGGCGCGAATCTGATCGCCAGTGGGGCCGATGAACACAATGTTGGAGGCGCGGCAGGTATCGGCGAACTCGGCGTTCTCGGCCAGAAAGCCGTAGCCGGGGTGAATCGCGTCGGCGCCGGTGACTTCGGCGGCAGCAATGAGGCTGGAGATCCGCAGGTACGAGAGCCGGCTGGGCGGCGGCCCGATGCACACATCGTCGTCGGCGAATCGTACGTGCAACGACTCGCGATCGGCTTCGCTGTAGACGGCGACCGTCTTGACACCCAGCTCGCGGCAGGCGCGAATGACCCGCAGCGCAATCTCGCCGCGGTTGGCAATCAGGACCTTGCGGAACATCAGCGCGAATCTCCGCCCGGCATGTCCGTGAAGGTGCGGTCGGAGGCTGCGCTCACCCCGGAAACGCGCAGGGCGAATTCGCTCGGGTGGGTCGCATGGAAGACCGCTTCTTCGTAGGTGATGACGCCGTCCTGGTACCAACGCATGAGCGACTGGTCAAACGACTGCATGCCATAGGTCACGCCACCCTGGGCAATCAGCCCCGGGATGTCGAGGGCCTTCTGGATGTCGCGGACACTGTCCGCGACCGCGGCCGAGTTGATCAGCACCTCGACGGCCGGCACGCGCCCGGTCCCATCGGCCCGCGGCACCAGGCGCAACGAGACCACCGCGGCGAGCGCGGTGGACAGCAGCATGCGGATTTCGGCGTGCTGGTGTGGCGGGTAGAAGGAGAGGACGCGCGAGATCGTCTGGGTGGCATCAGTGGTGTGGATCGTGGTGAGCACCAGGTGTCCGGTGTCCGCCGCCTTCAGCGCGGTGTCCATCGTCTCCATGTCGCGAATTTCGCCGATGAGGATGACATCGGGATCCTGCCGCAACACGTGCCGCAACGCCTTGCTGAAGCTGAGCGTGTCGCTGCCGATTTCGCGCTGCGAAATGCCGGCCAACTGGTCACGATGCAGGAACTCGATCGGGTCTTCGATCGTGATGATGTTCACACGACGGGTGCGATTGATATGATCGATCATCGCGGCCAGGGCAGTGGACTTGCCGCTGCCGGTCACTCCGGTGATCAGGACCAGTCCCCGCGGGCGGCCGGCAACTTCCTCAAGGACCGGTGGCAGCAGCAGATCGCGGATGCTCGGCACTTCATAGGGCACGCGCCGGAAGGCCAGGGCCACCGTGCCGCGCTGCTGGTAGACGTTGGTCCGGAAGCGGCCGATCCCCGGCACGCCGATGCCGAAATCGGCCTCCTTCTCCTCCAGGAAGTCCTTGAACTGTCGCGGCGTCATCAGGGATTCGACAAGCGCCTTCAGGTCCTCGGGCCGGAGCGGTGGCATCGGCAGCATCTGCAACTGCCCGTGGACCCGGATCGTCGGGGGCCGGCCGGCCTTCAGCAGGAGGTCGGACGCCGATCGCTGCACCATCTGGACGATGGTCTGCCGGAAATTGAAGCCGCCGGGATCGCCTTCGGTCCCTGGCGGCGGCAGCGAGTCGTCAACCATTGGGGTCCACCCGGAACAGCACCTGGCCGTATTCGACCGGTGATGTATCGTCGACGCACACTTCGCGGATCACGCCGCTCACCTCGGCCTCGATCTCGTTCATGATCTTCATGGCTTCAATGATGCAGACGGTCTGCCCGACCGATACCCGCGCTCCGACCCGCACGTACGGTTCCGCCCCGGGTTCCGGCTGGGCGTAGAAGGTCCCCACCATCGGCGACCGGACGTCCTTGAGCGACGAGACGGCCGGCGCAGCCGGTTCGACCGGCGCCGCCGCGATTGACGCGGCGGGCACGGGAGCCGAACCGAGGGGCGCCGCGGCCACCACGCCATGCTGCGTGCGGGTGATCACCACTCCGGTCCCGAAAAACCCCTTCAGCTCGATGGAGCCAATCTCGGGGCGCTCCCGGAGGAGCTGGGCCAGTCGGCGGACGTCACGCAGGTCGACGCCTCGAAGACCGGGGACCGATTCGAGCATGCGGGCGAGTTCCTGGATGTCTTCTGGTGTCATACGCGAGTCAAGTATTTGTCCTCGGTCCGGTCGACCCGGATCATGATGCCCTGCTCGATGAACAGCGGCACCTGCACAATGGCGCCGGTCTCGAGTTTCGCGGGCTTGGTCCCGCCGGTCGCGGTATCACCGCGCACCCCGGGGTCGGTTTGCACAATGCGCAATTCGACAAACTGCGGCAGCTCCACCAGGACGACCGCATCATCGTGAAACAGGCCGGTGACCTCCATCCCTTCCAGCAAGTACTTGAGCTGGTCGGCGCCGATCAAGGTGGCGGGGATCATCACGTCATCGAAGCTCTGCAAGTCCATGAAGTGATAGGAATCGCCGTCCCGGTAGGAGTAGGTCATCGGCCGGTGAGAGAGGTCCACCGTGTTGAACCGCTCCCCCGACGTGAAGGTCCGCTCCACCACGGCCCCGGTGCGCACGTTCCGCAATTTGGTCCGGACGAAAGCGCCCCCCTTCCCCGGCTTGACGTGCTGGAAGTAGGTCACCTGCCTCAGGTGGCCATCGAGTTCAATCACGAGTCCGTTGCGAATATCTGCCGTGGTGGCCAAGCGCCGTCCTGTGCTAAGCGTCGAGTTCGATGAGATCGGTTCTGCCATCGGAAAGGAGGACCGGGCCATCGGCCCCCAGCCAGACATCATCCTCCAGCCGGACCCCACCCCAGCCCGGAAGATAGATGCCCGGCTCGATGGTCACCACCGCGCCAACCGGTAGCACGGCGTCGGCCGTGGCGGCAAGACGTGGCCCTTCATGGACTTCCAGCCCCAACCCGTGGCCCAGGGAATGGCCGAAGGCCTCGCCGTAGCCCCGAGCCACGATCTGGTCGCGCGCGATCGCGTCGGCTTCCCGACCGGTCATCCCGGCATGAACCCCCTGCCTGGCGGCCAGCTGAGCCTCCTGGACGATCCGGTAGACGGATCGCTGGCGATCATCCGCCGGCCCAAGCGCCACGGTGCGCGTGATGTCCGCGCAGTATCCGTCGACCTGGGCCCCGAAGTCGATCAGCAGGAACTCGCCGCGCCGGATGTCGCGGGTGGACGTCCGGGCGTGCGGCATCGCGGCCCGGGGACCACTGGCCACGATGGTCGGGAACGGATGCCATTCACTCCCTCGGATCCGAAGCGCCGATTCGAGCCGCGACGCGATGTCGATTTCGCGATCACCCAACACGACGGTGGGGAGGACTGCGGCCAACGCTTCGTGCGCGAGCGCTGCCGCGGCGCGGATGGCCGCGACTTCCGACTCGTCCTTGACCTGTCGCAGCCGCTCCACCAGGTCGCTCGTCGGGAGAATCCGGTTCTTCAGTCCGGCCGACAATCGCTCCGCTTCGCGGACGGTGAGGATATGGGCCTCGATGCCCAGGCGCTCGGGAGCCATCCCCTCAATGACACGGCGAAGTCGTTCCGGGACGTTCACTCGCTCGATGATGACGTCCGCGGCGTGCCCGACCTCCTGCGGCGCCTGCGAGGCATAGCGGAAGTCGGTGATCAACGTCATCCCGCCTGGGCCCACCAGCAGCACGCCAGCTGAGCCGGTAAATCCGGTCAGCCAGCGGATGTTGGGAAGGTGGGACACCAGCAGGGCCGCCAGGCCCTCCCGTTCCAGGGACGCAGCGACCGCGGCGTGGCGTGCCGCCCTCGCCGATTCACTCATCGCGGTGGGCAGCGACCAAGGCCTGCAAGGCCAGGAGGTAACCTCGCGCGCCCAGCCCAGTGATCACCCCGATCGCCAGGTCCGCCGTCATCGAGCGATGCCGCACCTCTTCGCGAGCAAAGAGGTTCGACAAATGCACTTCGATGAAGGGAACCGGCGCCGCGAGGAAGGCATCCCGCAACGCCACCGAGGTGTGGGTGTATCCGCCGAGATTCACGATGGCTGCGTCGCATCTCGCCCGAAGGCCTTGGACGGTGTCCACCAGAGTGCCTTCATGATTGGACTGCACGAACTCGACATCCACACCGAGCTCCGCGGCCGCGGCCCGCACCATCGCCTCGATGTCGGCCAGGGTGGTGTGGCCGTACAGCGACGGTTCCCGAGACCCGAGGAGGTTGAGGTTGGGCCCGTTGACCACCACGACTCGCATCAGCGTTCCAGTCCCTTGAGCCATGCCTGAAATGCCTCGAAGTCGGCTGATAGGGGCGACGGCGAGGAAGGTGTCGGCGCCTCGAAGAATGCATCATACCCAGTCTTGCCCGGATCGGCCCGAAGGGGAGCGGCGGCCGCGATTCCAGCAAGCCAGGCCCGGGCGCTCTGACCCCCACTCAGGGCCGAATCGTAGGGGCGGGGGCGGCTCCCGAGGAGCTCGAGTCTCAGCGCCTCATGACGGGCTGACAGTGCC
>JANYLJ010000040.1 GCA_025357945.1 Gemmatimonadota bacterium | reverse complement strand
GCCAGTGCGCCAAAGTGCACACCATCGCCACAGCCCACATCGAGGATACGGCCTCGCGGCATTCCCTGGCGCAGTCGCCGCACTTCGCGCATGATCGCGATTTCGCGTGCCCGCCACCACCAGTGCGAGCGCGCGATGGTCGCGTACGATGCCGCATACTGGGGATCCACGTCAGGGGCCGTCCCCGAAGATCTCCTCGACGACGTACAGCGGCCGCGCCTTTGTTTCCTCATAGACGCGGCCGACGTATTCGCCAACGACGCCGAGGAAAAAGAGGATGACCCCCGACATGAACGTCACCACGAGCAGGATCGACGTGAAACCTTGCGGCGAACGGTCGAGAACGAGCTTGGCGTACACCGCGAATACCGCGAAGATGGTTGCGCCCAGAGTCGCCAGCGCCCCGAGTAACATCGCGGCGCGGATCGGGATGATCGAGAACGCGAACAACCCATCCAGCGCGAGGCGGAAGAGTGCGCCGTACGAGTACTTGCTTTCGCCGCCGGCACGTGCCGCCCGTTCGACAACGATGCCGCACTGGCGAAAGCCCGCCCAGGCGCGGAGGCCGCGCAGATAGCGATTGCGTTCGGGGGCCGAACGGATGGCGTCGACTACCCGGCGGGTCATCAACGCGAAGTCGCCGGCGTCGAGCGGGATGTCCAACCGGGAGAGGCTCGCGAAGAGGCGGTAGAACACGAAGTAGCAGAAGCGCAGCAGTATCCCTTCCTTTCGCGCCGCCCTGCGCGCGTATACGACGTCGAAGCCTTCGGCGTGCGCGGCGAGAAAGCGCGGGATCTCCTCCGGGACATCCTGCAAGTCACCATCCATCACCACCACCAGGTCGCCGCGGACATGATCGAGCGCGGCGGTGATCGCGGGTTGGTGGCCGAAGTTGCGCGAGAGAAGAATGGCGCGCACACGGGGATCACGCCGACTCGCCTCGGCGAGGATCACGCGGGTCCGATCGGTGCTGCCGTCGTCGACGAGGACCATTTCATGGGGACCGCCAGGAACGCCGTCGAGCACGGCGCCCACACGCCGGATCAGTTCGGGAAGCACCGCTTCCTCGTTGAGGACCGGAATCGCGACGCTCAGGCGCATGGCACGTCGCCCAGGCGGGCCTCGAAGTACACCATCTTCCAGAGGGTGAGCGGCCCGAGGTGGAGCCGGAACAGCTCCTCGCAATCGATTGTGCACGCGCTCGAAATGAGGCGACGCAGCTGCGGCAATGCTCGCGGAAAGCGACCCCGGTCGGCGAGGGCGAGCCGGCGGGGCAATCCTGAATCGGGGACGTACAGGTCGATCACAAAGAGCGTTCCGCCCGCTGCGAGCAGGCGCCGCGCTGACGTGAGCAGGCGCCCGACTTGGTCGTTGTCGAGATGGTGGAGCAGACTGTTGACCAGGATGCAATCGAACCGGTGGTCGCCGGGAAGGTCGAGATTGCCCGCATCACCAACGACGAAGTAATTGCCATGACGTGCGCGCGCAGCGCGAATGTATCCCTCCTCAAGATCGACGCCCAGGTATTCCGCGTGGCGGAACACCGGCGCGTTGATCCCCGGCCCACAGCCCACGTCGAGCACCCGTCGGAACGGCAACCCGGGATGGCGGCGACGCATCGGCGCGAGTTTTTGCGCCACGAATGGCGCCTGCCACGCCCGGTACAGCCAGGACCTGTCCAACGGGTGCTTCACGGTCCGACCCCGCGCCAGTGAATCTCGAAGTGGTCAACATTGCTGGTGCGGGGAAAATACCGCGTCACGCTGTCGTGCGCTGCAGGAGAGACGTGCCGCGAAAACGGCGGCGCGGTGTCGAGCACAACGATCCGCGCACCGCGGGCGACCAGACGCGAGGCGAAATCCGGTCGATCCTGTTCCAGGTCGTTGATGAACCCGAAGAAGCTCCGATTGAGGTCCATGCGACCAGCCAGGAAGGCGACCTCGGGGGCATCGGGTCCAGCCCAGATCGCCCCGGGCGGAAGCGAGTCGAGCGCGCCGATCAGCGCGCCATATCGTTCCGCTTCGTCGGCGGGAACCAGCAGGTGAACGCGGCGGAGATCGAGCCATGCGAGTGCGTCGCCGTGCGCCGTCATTCCGGTCGTCTCACCCGCTCCCGGGATCACCTCG
>JANYLJ010000033.1 GCA_025357945.1 Gemmatimonadota bacterium | reverse complement strand
ATCAGCCGGGAGGTCCGCCGATCCGCCGTTGCGTCGGGCCGCGCCTATTTTTCCGCCATGCCTCAACACCGTGACGACCCTCCCCTCCGCCTCGTCGGCGGCGACACGCCGTCCACGGCTCCGAGCCGCAACGCCCCCTGCCGATGCGGCAGCGGCCGGAAATACAAGCACTGCCACGGCCACGCGGACCAGCCATCGTCACGTGCCTCCGGCGCGTCGCCGTTTCACGACCTCGACCGCCACCTCCTCTCCCGCATGGTCGCCTACGCACGCAGCCGCTTCGGCGAAACGTTGGTCGCTGCTCAGGACGCCTTCGCCGACGCGGAAGCCGCCTTTCAACTCTTCATGCCGTGGTCGCTCTATCACTTTCTGATCGATGGCCGTCCCGTTGCCGAATGGTTCGCCGCCGACCCTGAGGTGAGGCTCACCGAAGCCGAACGCGCCTGGCTCGCGGCCCAGCGCGCCGCCTGGCTCGGCATCTGGGAAGTCATCGATGTCATACCCGGCCAACAGATGACCATGACCGACTTGCTGACGGGCGAACAGCGCGTCGTCGTCGAAGCGAGCGGGTCGCGCAACGCCGTGGCACGCGATGCCGTGCTCGCGCGGGTGGTGGACTACCAGGGCGAGTCGCTCTTGGCCGGAGTGCATCCGCAGCCGCTCGCGCCACACGACGCGGCTGAAGTGCTGCGCGAGATGCGCGGTCGATTGCGGCGGCGCGGCCTGATTCCGGTCGAGCGCCTGCGCCGTGATGCCATCGAGCGCTTCCTGATCGCACGTTGGGAAGATGCGGTCGACCTGGCCTTCGCACGCGCCGCCGTACCGCCGCAACTCTCCAATACCGACGGCGATGAGCTTGTATTCACTACCGATCATTTCGCATTCGACGCGGCATCGCGCGCATGGTTGGAGGCGCAACTCGCCGCCCTCGAGCATGTACATGGACCAGAACGCGACGACAACGAAACCATCTACACGTTCCTGCGACCAGCGAAGCCCGGTGCCGCCGATCAGCGCGGGACCATCATCGGCACCATCCGGCTGACCAAGTCAGGCCTTTTGCTGGAGACGAATTCGCTGAAACGGGCGGATCGCTTGCGCAAGCAACTCGAAACGGCCACATCGGGACGGCTCCGCCACCGCGCCCGCGAGCACTCTTCACCGTTTGCGCCACCAGGGCCGTCGCGCGGCAAGCACGCGCCGGAGGTTCCGCCTGAGATTGCCGGTCCAATCATTCAGCAGTACCTCAAGGATTATTACACCGATTGGCTTGATCAGCCGATACCGGCGCTCGATGGTGCGACTCCCCGCCAGGCGGTACTCACGCGCACTGGGCGCCAGCAGCTCGAGGTGCTCCTCAAGTCCTTCGAGCACAATGCCGGTCGGTCGCCCGGTGGCACCGGTCCGGACGTGGGTTGGCTGCGGCGAGAGCTGGGGCTGGGTCAGTAGCCGACCGCGCAATCGAGGCCACCACCGCGGTCTTTCCTCACCCGGATTGCCGAGGGTACCTTGCATCGTACCAGTAGAATTCATTGAGGAATCTGCCAACGCCGATCGTTGTCCAGTTGTCCCAGGTCTTCTACGACCGGCTCGAGCGGCGTTTCTCGCAACTCGAGGCAATGTTGGAGCGCCGGCTCGGCGAGCAAACACGCTGGCTTTACGTCAGCTGGGCTACACTCATGGCGGCCATCATTGCTCTCTGGTTCCGCCGCTAGGACGGCGCGTCTCCGGCAGTGTCAGGATGACGGCCGCTGTCCATAGTAGGCCTCGCTCCCGTGCTTCCTCAGGAAATGCCGGTCGAGCAACGCCGAGGAAATCTCCGCGGCCTCTGCGTTCAACACGATGGTGTGATACGCCATCTCGGCGACTTCTTCCAGGATCGACGCGGTCTCCAGCGCCGCCGCCACCGTGGCCCCCCAACAAAAACTCGCATGACCCGCGACGAGCACCGCCGGCATGCTCCCCGCATCGAGCGTCTTGAACCGCGCCACGATCGCGCCACCGGTGTTGGCTTCGTACTCGCCGGAAATTGCGTGGTCGGTCATCGGTGCGGTCACCGGAATGGCGCCGTGGAAGTAGTCGGCGTGCGTCGTTCCAAGACAGGGAATCTCCCGGCCCGCTTGTGCCCACACCGTCGCGTAATGCGAATGCGTGTGAACGATGCCGCCGATGTGGGGGAACGCGCGGTAGAGCGCGGCGTGGGTGGCGAGATCGGACGATGGCCGGAGTGATCCCTCCACCACACCACCGTCGAGGTCAGTCACCACCATCGCTTCCGCGCGAAGTTGGTCGTAGGGCACTCCGCTCGGCTTGATCAGGATCCGGTTCGCATGCCGATCGATCGCGCTGGCGTTGCCGAAGGTGAACCGCGCCAGGCCGCGCCGAAACAATTCCTGGTTGGCATGGAGCACCTGCTCGCGCAGCGGGGTGGGCGGATGGGCGCGCATCGGCATCGGCTACTCCTGAACGCCAAACGCAAAGACCGTCTGCGAGCGGTACGGCGTGCCTGGTTGGACGATGGTCGACGGAAAGTTCGCGTGGTTGGGCGAGTCCGGGAAGTGCTGCGTCTCGAGGCAGAAGCCGTAACGCCGCCGGTAGGCGTGGCCGCCCTTGCCGATAATCTTGCCGTCCAGGAAATTCCCGGTGTAGAACTGCACACCGGGTTCGGTGCTTCTGACGAACATGACACGCCCGGTCGTGGGCTCGACGACACGGGCGATCAGCGACGAATCCGACCCGGTGTGGTTGAGCACGAAGTTGTGGTCGTAGCCGCCGCCGTTCTTGATTTGCGCGTCAGGCGCGTCGATCCGGGCACCGATTCTGGTGGGAAGGCGAAAATCGAACGGTGTTCCCTCAACCGGCTCGAGTTCGCCGGTTGGAATGAGCGTCGAATCGACCGGTGTGAAGCGATTGGCATTGATCATCAGCACGTGGCCGAGGATGTCGCCTTTGCCAGCCCCGGCGAGGTTGAAGTAGGTATGCTGCGTGAGATTGACGGGCGTGGCCTTGTCGGTGATGGCGTAATAGTCCACCGCCAGTTCATTCGCCGGCGTCAGCGTATAGGTCACGCGTGCGTGCAGCGTGCCCGGGTACTTCTCTTCACCGTCGGGACTGGTGTACGTCAGCACGACGCCGACGGTGTCATTGCGCTGGAACGGTTCCGGGTGCCAGACCACCTTGTCGAATCCCTTCACGCCGCCGTGGAGCGCGTTCGGTCCATTGTTCACCGCCAGCGTGTAGGTCTTTCCGTCAAGCGTGAAATGACCCTTCGCAATCCGGTTGCCGTATCGCCCCACGATCGCCCCGAAATATGGCGAGTCCCGCAGATAGCCGGCGAGCGAGTCGTAGCCAAGCACAATGTCGTCAAGCACCCCTTTCCTGTCCGGTACTTTGAGCGACACGATGATCCCGCCGTACGTCATCACGCGCAGCTCCAATCCGTTGCGGTTGGTGAGCGTGAAGAGTTCAACCGAATCACCCGTTGGTGTCGTGCCAAATGGTGCTCGCGTGACGCTCGTTGCTTTGGGCATGGCAGTTCCGCCGGTCTGGTAGTCTGCGGGCGTGGGCTTTCGGCACGAGGTCTGCGCGAGAAGCAGCGTGCCGATGAGCACCGCGCCAATCAGGCGCGCCGTCATGGTGCGATTACCTCGTCGACGCCGAGGTCGATGTACTGACCGCCGGTGGTCTGGTGGACGTGGACGGCGAGCGTATTCGTGCCGGTCTTGAACCGGGCAATCGCGTGCGCATCGAGCGGTATCCTGACGTATCCGGCGGTGTATCCGGTCAGTTGCGCGACGAGTTCGCCGTTGAGGTACACCTCGGCATCCTCGTCATGATGAATGCGCCAGTGCGGGTTGACGAGAGCGGACGACGCGAGGGTGAAGGTGCGACGCAGCCAGATATCAGCCGAATTCCATTGGGTGCGCACCACCGCTCCTGGCGTTCCCGCGGTGCCGAACCCACCGGGGCCGCGCGCCCAGGTCGCGTCATCGTAGCCGGCGGCGAACCACTCTCCCGACGGAGCAGTGGTCGTGTAGCGCCATTCCTGGCCGATCAGCTGCGAGGTTGCCACGACGGTACGTAGCCTGGGCGGGGGAGCAAAGAGTGTTGCCGCCGCGGCGATTGCATCTGGCGGCAACTTCACCACGGCGCGGTCGTATGTCATCAATCCGTTGACCTCGATCTCGACGTCGGTGGTCTGGGTGTACACCGCGGCCGAGAGTCCGTCGGCGATGAGGAGCCGCAGTTGGCTGACCAGGTCGCGGTAGGCGGCTCCGAGCGCTTCCTCTGATGTGAAACTCCGATAGCCCCAGTTGTTCCGGTCGACCCAGGTGTGACCGGCTAGCGGAAGCCCGAGTCCGCCGAACTCGCCAAGCACGGCGGCACGGCTGGATTCGAGCGGCGGGACGCCGGGGCCGGGATAGGCGTGTATGTCCGAGACGTCACCGACTTTCATGTCCGTCCAGCCGCTGGCGTTGTTCACCAAGCGCGTCGGGTCGTAGGCCTTGAGCCACGCCACGTACCGTTCGGTGTCGTGTTGTCCCCATCCCTCGTTGAACGGCACCCACATCACGATCGACGGATGATTGCGGAGCGCATCAACGATGTGATGCAGCTCCTTGTCGAACTCGGCTTTCCCCGCGGCCGTGTTGTTGTCGCCGCTTGGCATGTCCTGCCAGACCAGCATGCCGATCCGGTCGGCGAGGTAGTACCAGCGCTCCGGTTCGACCTTGACGTGCTTGCGGATCATGTTGAAGCCAAGGCGCTTCATGGTCTCGATGTCGAAGCGCATCGCGTCGTCGGCTGGAGCGGTGTAGAGCCCGTCGGGCCACCAGCCCTGATCGAGCATACCATACTCGAAGAGCGGGTGGTTGTTGAGGAAGAGGCGCCGCACACCGGCGGAATCGCTGGCGACAGCGATCTTCCGCATCCCGAAATAACTCCGGACCGTGTCGCCGGTCGCGAGCGCGACGCTCAGGTCATAGAGGAACGGATCGATGGGCGACCAGAGGTGTGCGTTCGGCAGGCGCAGCACGATATCGCGACCGAGAGGTTCGGTTCCCGTGGCGATCGATCGGTCCCCAATCAGCGCACTCGCGCTGACGCGCACCGAGGGCGCGGCACCGCTTGCCGCCACATGTACGGTGACGGTACCCGCGTCGATGTCGGGAGTGATCGTCAGCGTGTCGATGTACACGGCTGGTACCGGCTCCAGCCACACCGTCTGCCAGATCCCGGTGACCGCGGTGTACCAGATCCCTTTGGGATCGCCCACTTGCTTGCCACGTGGCTGCGGCCCGCGATCGGTCGGGTCCGACACGCTGAGCTTGATTTCCTGGTCACCGGTGGCCCGCAACGCGTCGGTAATGTCGCACGTGAACGGGTCGTAGCCGCCGCGGTGCTCGCAGACCATGGACTCGTTGAGCCAGACCGTCGTCTGCCAGTCGACTGCACCGAAGTGCAGCAGCAGTCGCTCGCCGCGTTTCATCGCGGGAGCGCGGAAGCTGCGTCCGTACCACAGCCGTTCGTCGTCGGCGACCGCACGCTGAACCCCGCTCAGTTGCGACTGGACGGGGAAGGGGACCAGGATCTTCCCGTCCCACGCCGTGGCACGCACCACATCGCGGCTGCTGATTTGATAGTTCCACAGGCCGTTGAGGCTGCTCCATGCCGGCCGGACCATCTGCGGGCGTGGATACTCGGGCAGGACATGATCGGGAGTGACGTCCGCCGCCCAGCGAGTGCGGATGTGTGTCGGCGCCGTCTGCGCCGGCGCCGGCGCGATGCCGGCCGCCGCCGCGAGCGCCGCAACGAGGAGAGCCAACCGGGATTCCAGCATCAGTGGTCTCGTCGTCGCGGGAAGTGGCTAGTAGATCGTCTTGAACTTCAGCGTTGAATCATAGACGAAGATGATGGTCTCCACACGCTTGGCCGTGGGCGGCACCTCGAGCAGATACGAGTGATCGGCGCGAGCGATCACGGGGGTCGTCACGCGATAGTCGGGGTCGGTGTTCCCCGCGAACGCATTGTGGGCCGCAACAACAGCGTCGCACGTCGCGGCGTGAGTTTCCAGCGTCACGGAAGTCGGCGCGGTGCGCCAGCCGAGCTTCGCCAGCTTCGGGCCGTCGAGATGGGTGAAGGTGGAGTTCGCCGCACCGACGAAGGCTATTGCGTGTGGTGAGTTCGGTCCGCAACCGGAGGATACCCGACGAGCGGGTACCGGCTTCGCTGCGATCGCACCGAATGCGACCAGCGCCAACAGTCCGGATTGAACCTGTCGAATGCGAAACATCAGCCCCTCCAATGGGTGGGACGTGTCAGCCGTCTCTCCAGATCGTTAATTCTGTCACGCCGCTCGCCGCTGGCAAGGCGTGCTGGAAGGTCACCCGGACCTTGGCGGTCGTCACCGGGCTGAAGCGAACCGTATTAACGGATGATACCTGCGGTTGCGATGGTATCTGCGACACGATTCTCACGTTTGCCCAAGCGTGACCATTCCAGGTCTGCACCGTGTAGCTCTTCGGCGCCTTGACGCCGCCGCCGTCACCCCAGAGGTAGAGTTCGATTTTTCCGACGCTTTGTCGCCGGGGAAGGTCGATCTCGACCCAATCACCCGCGTTCGGCGAGCCGAACGCCGTCCAGCGGTTTCGTGAATACTGGCTGAACGCGACGACCATGTCGTTCAGCTCTTCGACACGATCATGCTGGGACGTAAATGACGCGCTGGCCCTCGCTCCCCACGCCAGATTTGCTGGCGGACGAGCGAGTTGGTCTGTCCCGGGTGGCGCGTGACTCCAGGCTTCGATTTCGGTCAGACCAGTCGATGAGCCGGAACGAGGCACGAGGACGATGCGAAGCCTCGTTGTCCGGACCGGCACAAACGAGATCGTGTTCGCCATCCGGCCTGCCGGCACTTCGGGCGCGCGGCGCTGTCCCGGAATCGTGACCCAGCCGCCGTGGCGCCACATCTGCACGTCGTATCGCGCCGGCGGGCGAACACCGGTGGAGTCATCGAGGAAGTAGAGCGTGACATTGTCGACGGCCTGCGTCACACCAAGATCGAGCGTGACCCAGTCGCTGCGATGAGGCGACCCCGCAGTCGTCCAGCGATTCGGCGGCGAGGTGTGATACCAGTAGTTACCGTCGTTGAGATAGTGGGGCGACGTCCCCGGTGCACTGTACGAGGTCGCGACAAGAGGAAAAGGACGGCGGCCGTTGTTGACGGCAAGATTGACGGGATGGTCCGGCGCGCGAATGGTGGGCGTGGGTCCGAGATATGCGTTCAGGCGACCAAGCGCGGCGGCGTGGCCGATGACGCGACCGTCGCTGAAGAGTGTAAGTCCAGGACCGACGTGGTAGCGGGTACCATCGCGATCCCACACGATCGCGATCTCATGACCGTGATACCGGACGTCGTCGAGGGCGAAGTACGCCCAACCGGCTGGCGCGAGCGGATTGACTTCGAGTGAATCGTCGGCGCGCGGACGGAGCCCCGCGATCCCGGTGATGACCAGGTCGACGTAGCCGGAGTGGAAGTAATGCTCGCTGTGATACGGCGTGTTGTGGCCGTCCCAGGAGCCGTTATCCGGATTCGCCGCTTCGGCGATGTACGGCCGGCCATTCATTCGCTGGTCGAGGGTGTACACCGTGAACAGCCGCGCGTAGTCCTCTTTGGTGACGACCGATTGGCGGTAGTTGTTGAGCAGGTTCGCCATCGCGACCAGCGTCTGTGTGGTCGCATACGGCCACTCGTTGCCGCTCCAGACGCAACAGCGGGGCGAGATCCGGAACTGCGGGTCGTGCCGTTCCACCGTGGTGGGCCCATGCGCGGAGAAGAAGTACGCGGTGTCCATCAGGAAGCGCCAGGCAGATTCGTACCCAGCGTCTGGAAGATTGAACTGCCACGGCACGAAGCCGATCTCCTCGCGGCCGTGGGGGTTTTCCGCGAACGGGCCGCTCCGGTAGGTCAGCGTGCCCGCCTTGATGCCGTCCTTCTCGTCGTGCGCAAATTGATGGAAGAAGAATTCCCGCCGGGGATCCCAGAGTTCCTGCTGCACCCGGTGCTTGAGGTCGGCGGCGCGTTCGGCATAGTCGCGGGCCTTCGTCGAGTCGCCGAACAGGGCGGCTGCCTGCGAGATCGCGCGCGCATCGCCGTACATGTAGGCATTGATCGTGGGTCGGTAGCCGTCGGCACCGGAGAACTGGTCGGCGGTGAGGCGGGAGTTGATGTTGGTTTCCATCCCGTCATGCATTCCGTCCCAGCGGAACATCTGCTTGGCAGGGTCCCAGTGTTCGGCCATCCAGCCGGCGTACTGCGCTTCCATATGCGGCAGCATCGTGTGGAGATAGTTCCGGTCGGCGGTGACCATGAAGGTGGCCCACACCGCATCACCGTACCAGTTGCTGTAGCTCCGCGGCTCTGCGCCGGGTGTTTCGAACCAGTAGCGGGCATAGTCTTCGACCGCAGGACTCTCCTTGAGCCAGCGGATTTCGTACATCTGGTGGCCGAGCGGGCAGCTGATGGCACCGAACGCACCAGACCAGAACGGTCGATCGATGAACTCGGTGAAGGTGTACCCGGACTGCGGTGAGCCGTAGGTCAGGTGTTTGGTGACGAGTTCCCAGCGGTAGTAGTAGGTGGCGTCGATGTCGGCGTCGGGGGATTCGAAGAATGGAATGTGCTGCTTGTACCAACTGAAGTCCCGGTTGTCCCACCACGACTGTTGTTGCAGGATCCTCTGCTTGTCGAGGATTGGGGGAGTTGGTTGCGGATGTCCAAGGCTCAGCAGCCAGAGCAGGAGTGCTGTCATCATCGGCGCGGCGGCGTCGTGAAGATGTTCTTCGGAATCAACCCGTGCACACCGACCGTCCCGTCGACCAGTTCGGTAATGTTGAAGTCCACGGCCACGCTCGCCAACATGTAGGCGTCTTCGCGGGTCAAGTGCTTCTCCGTGACCAGGAACGAGATTGCTTCGCGCACCGCGTTCTTGGCCGCGGTCACGAGATTGCTGTCGATTCCCATCACGATCCAGTGCGTCGGCGTTTCGGCCCGCGGCCACTTGAGGTGCATATCCTTGCGCACAATGACTTCGATGGTGCCCCGGAGCGCTGTTTCCATCGCGGTGATATCGACTTCGCCATTGCCCTGGCCGGCGTGGCCGTCGCCGATTTCGAGCAGCGCACCGGCGGTGTGCACCGGAATGTAGAGCGTGGTGCCGGCCACCAGCTCCTTGTTGTCGAGGTTGCCGGCGTGAATTCCGGGCGGCGCGCTGTTGACGCGGCCCATCGCCGCCGGTGGTGCGACGCCGACGCTGCCGAAGAACGGATGCATCGGGATGTCGATGCCGTCGGCAAAATGGGCCACGTTCGTGATGGTATCGAGCGGGATGATCCGGTTCTTCCCCGCCGTGAAGTCTTCGGGAATGAAGCCGCTGCGGGTGCTGAACGAGTTGTAGGCGTAGCCGATCTCCGGATGCATCGAGATGAAGCGGACCTCGAGCACGTCACCGCTGTCGGCGCCCTCGACGTAGATCGGGCCGGTCAGGATGTGGCCCCCGGGGCCCTTGTCGGTCACGTCGCGGTAGATATCGCGCAGTGACTGCTGGACCCGCACGGAATCGAGACCGGCCTTCACCAGCCCGGTGGGCGAGTTGGTGATCATCGTGTGCACGGTGACCCGATCACCAGACCGGATCCGCAGCACTGGCGCGGCCTGCGACCAGTAGTAGCCCCAGGCGACGGTTTTTGGCGTGGCGGGAAGGTCGTGAGTCTGCTGGGCGGATGCGAGCGCGGGGAGAACGCAGCCGAGTACCAGGATCAGGCGATGGTTGAGCATCTCGGAATGTACTGTCAATTGCGCGCTTCGAGTGCCTCCCACCGCAGCGCCATCTCCTCCAATGCCTTCTCCAGCACTGCGAGTCGTGCCTTCGCGTCGGCTACCTTCGCACCGTTTCGCAGGAACGCCGCGTCGGCGAGCGAGGTATAGAGCGTGGCCCGCTCTCGTTCGCCAGTGTCGATCTTCTCCGGCAGCGCCGCCAGTTCCTTGGCGTCCTTGTGGCTCAGCGCCTGCTTCCGCTTCTGTGTCGGCGTCGTGGCACGCGCGGCCTGGCGCTTGGGCGCTTCCGGCTTGGCGGCGACGGGGACGGCGGACTTTCGTTGCCGCAACCAGTCGCTGTACCCGCCGACAAACTCGGTGATGCGTCCGTTTCCTTCAAAGACCAGCGTACTCGTCACCACGTTGTCGAGGAATGCACGGTCGTGGCTGACGACCAGGAGCGTGCCCGAGAAGTTGAGCAGCAGCTCCTCCAGCAGTTCGAGTGTCTCGATGTCGAGGTCGTTGGTCGGTTCATCCAGCACCAGCAGGTTGAAGCTGCGCGTGAAGAGGCGTGCCAGCAGCAACCGGTTGCGCTCACCGCCCGACAGCACCCGAACCGGCGTGCGCGCGCGATCGGGCGAGAAGAGGAAATCCTGCAGGTATCCCATCACGTGCTTGCGCGCCCCATTGATCTCGATGTACTCGCTCCCCTGTCCGATGCACTGCAGCACGCTCTCGTCAGGGTCGAGTTGCTCGCGCAGCTGGTCGAAGTAGGCGATTTCGAGGTTGGTGCCGAGGGTGATGGTCCCGCTATCTGGCGCAAGCTCGCCCAGCAACAGCCGAAGCAGCGTGGTCTTGCCCGAGCCGTTCGGACCGATCAAGCCGATGCGGTCGCCACGGACGATGGTGGTGGTAAAGTCCTTCACAATCGGCCGGTCACCGTGCGCGAACGCAACATGCTTCGCCTCGACGACCAGACGCCCGGAGCGCGCGGCCTCCTGCGCTTGCAGGTTGACGCTGCGGGTCCGTTCGCGTCGCGCCGAACGTTCGAGCCGGAGCTTCTCCAGTGAACGGACGCGGCCCTCATTGCGGGTGCGGCGCGCCTGGATTCCGGTGCGGATCCACACTTCTTCCTTCGCCAGCTTCTTGTCGAACGCCGCCCACTCGCGTTCTTCCACGCCGAGCGCAGCTTCCTTGCGTTCCAGGTAGGTGTCGTAGTCGGTACCCCAGTCAACCAGGCGACCGCGATCGAGGTCGACAATGCGGGTCGCGACGCGTCGCAGGAACGCCCGGTCGTGGGTCACGAAGACGAGCGTGGTTTTCCGGTCGATGAGATAATCTTCCATCCACTCGACCGCAGCGACGTCGAGGTGGTTGGTCGGTTCGTCAAGAAGGAGCACGTCAGGCTCGCGCACCAGCGCTCGGGCGAGCAGCGCCTGTCGCTTGCGTCCACCCGACGCCGAGGCGAACGGCGCGTCGGGGTCGAGGCCGAGATGATCGAGCACGGTATCGACGCGACTGGCGATCTCCCACGCGTTGGCGCGGTCGAGAGCATCGTGGAGGCGGGCGAGTTCGCGCATGGCGGCGTCGCTGTGATCAAGTTCGACGCGGTGACTCGCGGCGTGATAGCGGGCGAGCAGGAGTCCGGCATCGCCAAGTCCGGCGGCGACGACATCGAAGGTGGACCCGGCGACATCGTCGGGGACTTCCTGTTCGAGCCGTGTGACGACCACCCCGGTCTGGCGGACAATCTCGCCGGCATCGGGCGCGAGCGTTCCGTCGAGCAGTTTCATCACCGTGCTCTTGCCGGCGCCGTTGCGACCGAGCAGGCAGACCCGCTCGCCCCGCTCGATCGAAAGGTTGGCGTGGTCGAGGAGGGCCGGGCCTCCGAAGGCGATACTGACTTCCTGCAAGCCCAACAAGGCCATCTGGTGCTCGTCTTCCTGAAAGATCGGGTGTTCGTCGGGGTGCAATATGGTGGAGCTCGCGGCGAAAGCCGCGGCTCGGCTGATATCGCCAAGGCGACGCGTGCTCCGCGCATGGGCGGCCTCCCGGCGTCTGGGCCTAGACGCTGCCCCGGGTGGACTCCATCTTCCGGACACTTCGCCATCGCGAGGCGCACACCTGGAGGCACCGACCCATGGCCGCATATCGTTACCTCATCGTTGGCGGCGGCATGACCGCAGACGCTGCTGCGCATGGCATCCGTGAGCTGGACCGTGACGGCACCATCGGCCTTGTCAGCGCCGAGTCGGATCCGCCGTACAATCGCCCGCCGCTCACCAAAGGCCTCTGGAAGGGTGAGGCGCTCGAGAGCATCTGGCGGAAAACCGGTGACGCGGCGATCGACCTGCACCTCGGTCGCCGGGTGACGACGCTTGATTTGCCTAGCAGGACGGTCGTGGACGATCGTGGTGACCAACACAGTTACGAGAAGTTGCTACTGGCCACCGGTGCCGTGCCGCGGCGCCTGCCATTCGGCGGCGACAGCGTGATCTACTATCGCGGGCTGGCTGACTATCGGCGGGTGCGGCAGGTCGTCGACCGGGGCGGCACGGTCGTGGTCATCGGCGGCGGGTTCATCGGATCGGAGATCGCGGCCGGGCTGGCGATGAACGGCTGCAAGGTGACGATGCTCTTTCCGGAGGACGGCATCGGCGCGCGCATTTTTCCAGCGGACCTCGCGAAGTTCCTGGTCGGGTACTATCGCGACCAGGGTGTTGCGGCGAAGCCGGGCGAACAGGTTGCGGAGATCAAGGGTGCTGGCACCGGTGCGGTTGTGTCGACGAAGTCCGGGTTGACGTTCAACGCCGACGCGGTGATCGCGGGCGTCGGTGTGATCCCTGACACGGACATCGCAAAGGTGGCCGGCCTGGCGGTGGAGGATGGCATCATCGTGGACGAGCACCTGCGGACATCGATGCCCGATGTGTACGCCGCGGGCGACGTAGCGCGGTTCATGTCGCCGCAGCTTGGCCGGCGGATGCGGGTCGAGCACGAGGACAACGCGCTCACGATGGGTCGTGCCGCCGGCCGTGCCATGGCAGGCGATACGGCGGCGTACGAACACCTGCCGTTCTTCTACTCCGACCTGTTTGATCTCGGATACGAGGCGGTCGGCGAGACGGACTCGCGACTGGAGATGGTGGCGGACTGGAAGACGCCGTTCAGGGAAGGGGTGGTGTATTACCTGGGCGGTGGGCGGGTGCGGGGAGTGCTGCTCTGGGGGATTTTCGGCAAGGTGGACGCCGCGCGGGCGTTGATCGCGGCGGGCGGCGCTTTGGATGCGGCGAGCGTCAAGGGACGAATTCAGGCATGACAGGCTAGTTTGCATCACCTGCAGCAACGGATCGCACACCGGGCCACGCGGCCCGAACGTATCGGAGTCCACTGAGTGGGAAAAAAGCCAAACTTCGGGTTTGAGAAGCGGCAGAAGGATCTCAAGAAACAGCAGAAACGTGAGGATAAAGCGGAGAAGAAGCGATTGAAGCGGGAAGCCGGCCCCGAACAGGGTGAGGAGGCTCAGGCCGACGGCAGCAGTGAGCCGCTGCCTGACGACGACGCGGAAACTCCCTGATGGACGCTGCCCTCCGCGCTCGACTGGCTGAGTTGTGCGCCGAGGGTTGGGCGATCTGGGAGAAGTTCGATGTCGGAGTGCGCGACCACGAGTTTCACCCCTTTGTTGCCGCCGACTACGAGGGCGTGCTCACCGCACTCCTCCGCCATCGCGCTCAGGGGCTCAAGTTTCTCGAGTGGGGCTCCGCGTCCGGCGTCATCACCATCATGGCGGACCTGCTCGGGTTTGAAGCATACGGCATCGAGCTCGACGCCGATCTTGTGAAGACCGCGCGATCGCTCGCGACACGATTCGACTCCCGCGCGCGTTTCGCCGCCGGGAGTTTTCTGCCGTCCGGATATGTGTGGCGGCCGAGCGGCGGCGACGGACGAATCGCCACGATCGGCGACGGCGCGTCGGGATACCGCGAACTCGGCCATCCACTCGACGAGTTCGATGTCGTCTTCGGCTATCCGTGGGGCGGCGAAGAACCGATGATGCTGGACTTGATGAAGCGCTACGGCAGGTCGGACGCGCTGCTGTTGCTCAACACGGTGAACGGTGGCGTGGTGGAGTATCGCGGTGGCAGTTAGCGCGCCGCCCAGTCCGCGATTGCCACGTTGCGGGAATCGCCGGTGCGCTGTTTACCCACCACTAACCCCGAGTGAGGACGCATGTCACCCTGTCGAAAGTGCGGTGCTGACGTGGTTCCGCCGGCGGCCTATTGTGGCGCCTGCGGTACCAGCGTAGCGCTTGGGGCAGTCGAAACCAGCCGAAAAGGAGTGGGCTGGATCTTCACCCACATTCCGCATCCGTACATCGCGAAGCGCAAAGGGAAGGCGCCGATCGTGGTGGCGGACCTGCATGCACGCAACGGCGCGGTGCAGCGGTTCAACTCGTTCCTCGCGGTGAAGATTACCGGGGGGGTTGGCACCATGTGGTGTGCCTATCTTTTCGCGATACTTGCCTTGATCAGCCTGCCCGATGCCATCAGGGGCGGAACTCCCACCGTCATCTCGTGGATCGCCCAGACGTTTTTGCAGCTCGTCCTGTTGTCCATCATCATCGTCGGGCAGAAGGTGGCGGCAGAGGCTTCGGACAAACGGGCCCTGGACACCTACAATGACGCCGAAGCGGTCCTCCATGAAGCGATCCAGATCCAGCAACATCTCGCTGCCCAGGATGAATTGCTATCCAAGCTCGTTGGCGGCCGGTAGCGATCTTCCTCCCGTTTGTCGATCTGGCGTTCACTTCGCGGGTCCGACGATCAGTCGGTGTCCTTCGCCGCGTTCCGCCGCCGGATCCAGCTTGGCGCACTCGGCAGCCAAGGAAGTCGAGGCTCTGCCGCCAAGGGATTGACGCCGGCATAGAACGACGCCACGCCGTCGACGTTCTTCATCGCCCACCCCCCGGAGGAACGCCGTGCGAGCTGACCCGCAACGTTGCACTGCAATCGTAATATCCGGCGGCCGCGCCGAAATGTCCCAGCGACTTCACAATCAGACCGCCGGTGTCGATCGTCATTGGTGGCTCCGTGCGCCGGACACGGTGCTTCGCAGTGGATTACTTGATGCTCCTGGCTGCAGCAACAATTACCGCCGCGACGTCCTGTGGCCTGGAGAGCATCGGCACGTGACTGGTACGCAGCGTCAACACGCTCGCCTTGATCTTCTTGGCATACGCGCGCTCGGCATCTGGCTGGATCATGCGATCCATGGCCGCAACGATGTACCAGCTTGGCTTGGTTTCCCAGGCCGCTGCGGTCACCGGTTCCTCGAAGTTCTTGCCGCGCACGGCACCCTGTGTCGTGGCAATGAGGTTAGTCTGCGCCGCTGGCAGGTCCTGTGCGAAGTCCGTGGCGACGGCCTTTGGCGACAGTGTCAGGAAACCGGACGGATCAGCCACCGGATTGGCCAGGCCCGGCGAAGGCGGATAGCCCTTGACGCCGTCGAGGGAGCTCTCGCCAACCGACGGCGCGAACGCTGCGACGTAGACCAGCGCCTTGACCTTGGGATTGACGCCGGCCTGCGTGATCACGGTGCCGCCCCAGGAGTGACCGACCAATACGACGGGCCCCGTTTGCGCGTTGATGGCACGATTGGTGAATTCGACATCATCGGCCAGCGAGGTCAGGGGATTCTGCACCGCCACGACCTTCAACCCCTTGGCCTGCAACAGCGGGATAATCTTGTTCCACGAAGATCCGTCGGCAAAGGCGCCGTGTACCAGAACGACCGTCGTCGCGGGCTTGTCAGTCGCCGCCGGCTTGGCGTACGCCGCGATGGAGACGACAGCGTAACGTGCGCTGATCAGCAGCATCGAAGAAATGAGAAAGTTACGAATCGAGTACATGGATCGACTGCTCAGGTTGAGTTCTGGTTTGCCATCATTGGATGGCGTGGTTCTGCGGTGGTGCCGGTCAAACGAGCGTCAATGTGCCGTCGATGTTGTTCATCGACGCCCTCGAAAAGGTTTGTTCGTCTGCCTACCGGGTAGCGTCAAGCTACGGCGTGACCGCTGATAGCCGGAGTCTTCGCAATAGACGGCCGGCCGCACCGGCAGCTTCAACGCCTGGTGAGGCAGCAGCCTCGCCACGTTCAGAGCCACCGGCGGACCTGCTGGCGATACCGCTGGTAGTCCTCCCCGAACGTCCGCGCCATGTAGGCCTCCTCCCGCATGATAACGCCATAGTGCATGACCGCCAGCACGATGGGGAGGAACAGCAGCGGCCAGACGGCGTTCGTCCAGAAGGCCACACCCAGGTACAATAGCGTGAAGCCCAGGTACATCGGATTCCGGGTGAAGCGGTAGGGCCCATTGGTGACCAACGCGGTGTTCGGTACCCAGGGCTTCGGGCTCGTGTTGGCGCGGCGGAACGCAAGAACGGCTGGGAGGCCCACGAAGCCAAGTCCGCCGCACACGATGCCCACAATTGTGGCGATGGACGGCGTGAGGATCAGCCCGGGATGCCAGCGCTGGAGCAACAGGCCGACGGCCAAGGGTACCGCATAAACGAGCGGCGGTGGCGCTGGAAGGCGCACCGAGTCACCGGTAATCGCATTCTTGCAGCCGATCGTGTGGTCGATCGCTCCGACAGGAACGCAACCGCCGCCCCTTGACATCGTGGTTATACTTGTACAGCTTTCCTGTACAATATATCAGGAGCCCCCGATGGCCGTCAAGACAAGCTACAGTCACGCCCGCGAACACTTCGCGACGCTCTGGGACGAGGTCGAAGACTCTCGTGAGGCGGCGGTCATCCAACGTCGGGGCCATGCGGACATGGCATTGATTCCGGCCGACGAGCTGTCGAGCCTCCGCGAGACCGCCTACCTCCTTCGCTCGCCAGAGAATGCCGCACGACTGCTTGCGGCCCTCACCCGAGCGCGGCGCGGCCAAACGAAGGCCACCGATCTGGCAACCCTGCGCCGTGGGTTCGGGGTGGCGCTCTGAGCTCACGCGCGAAACCGGCTCGGCACGCCGTCGTCCAGCACGAGTGCCTGGACGATCTCCGCTTTTGGGTCGACACCAGCCGCAAGACAGCACTCCGAGTACCCGACTTGATGGAGGCGGCCCTCCGCGATCCCTCCGGCGGCATCGGCAAGCCAGAACACCTGAAACACTTCGGCGGCAACGTCTGGTCGCGGCGGATCAATGAGGCCGACCGGTTGGTGTACGAAGTGTTCAGCGACCGCATCGAATTCTTGCAAGCCCGCTACCACTACGGCTGACGTAGATGGCGGTACGACGACCCGCCGCTGGAATTCCGCGTTCAGCTCGCAACGAAAACAATGCCGAACGCGACCATGATGACACCTCCGATGCGCGCTACACGGGCACCAGTGCGTCCGACCTTCTCAAGCAGGATGAAGGCGGTCAGCACGCCTACCCACGCGAGGTTCATAATCCCGACAACGAAGAGCACACACATCAGCGCCCAGCAGCAGCCGAGGCAGTAGCTGCCGTGCCGAAGTCCCATCTGGAGGGCGCCCCTGGCTCCGTCACGCCAGTTGCTCATCAGAAAGCCCAGTGGACTCTGGCAGTGCCTCAGACATGCGCCCTTCGCCGGTGTCAGCTGATACGCGCCCGCCACGATCAGAATTGTACCGCCGAGACGCGGGCTCGAAGCGGCCATCTGTGAAGACAACAACGCGGCCTGGTGCAATGCCCACTGTGCGAGCGCGGCGGACGCGCTAAATCCCAGCCAGACCGTGATGTAGCCGAGCCCGAACAGCAGCACGGCGATCGCCACGCTGCGTTCGGCGCGCCGGGCGTGTATTTCAGCAAAGAGGAGCAGCACGGGTGTCGCCGTTGCGCTCATCATGCCAACCATCATCACTGCCCACATCACAAACGTGAAGAAGACATCCGGGGCGCCCCACGGGGCGTCCATCATCATTCCCATCTTCGCCATCACCGGCGCCGGTTCGACGGACGACGACATCTGATGATCGAGATGGACGAGATACGCCCAGGCCAGCGCGGTGATGAGAAGGATGCAGCTCGCGATGAAGACGCGGTCGCGGCGGGGAAGGGCCGCGACCGAAGACCCGCTACGCACTACGCCAGCTAAACGGGGCGTACTGACCGTTGTTCTTTCCGCTCGTCTCATTCCAGCTGAGTCCGAGCGCGTCGACGTGGCTCTTGAATGCATGCGCAAGCGCAATACGATTGGCCGCTGGATGGCCGGTATTGTCCAAATGGAGTGGCTCCGTGGCGTTGGGGTCCATCCCCATGGCCGCCTCCGCGGCCATGTCGACCAGGCTCGCTGCGGTGACCGACCACTTGGCGCCGGTGCGATCGAAGCGGATCGGCGCCGATTCCACGCCCAGAAACTTTCCAACCAGGGCCGACAAGGCAGCCATGGGTCCGCCTCCGGAACCGCTGGCGATCGCGGTGATGGCTTCGCGCTGCTCGGCACTGGCCCGCTCGTCGGCGATGACACCTACCGACCAGTTCCCCTTGCCCATCGCTTCGGGCGTCAGTCCGAGGACGATGAATCCGAGACCGTCAAGCGATGCCGTGCCATAACTGCCACGTTCGATCTGAAACGCCATGGCGAACGTGCATGACCCGTGGGTCGGGTCGACGGCCATCTGACCCAGAATGCACGGACATATAAAATCGCAACTGCATGTTTCGTAGTACTGCCCGCTGGCCTGCCACGATGGTGCTGTCATTCCGCCACCGACTCTGTGAGGGTCACCTGGTACCAGCCATGGGGCTTGGTCGCCCCGCTGGGAGTATACATCCCGAACGGCATCACGAAATAGGGCTGGCCGGCCGCTTCCCCCGAGTCGAGGACGGTGAGGGTATTGGGATGCTGCAGGCTTGCCGTGATCCGCACTTCGCGGCTGAAGCGCGATCCACCCAGCGAGAGCGCCAGATCGGGGCGCAATACCTTGATCGCCACCTGGGAGTCGTGCCGCAGGTCGCGAGCGAGATACACCGTGGCCATGCCCCCACGGCCGATCTCGTCGAGCAGCGCGTAGCGATCGGCCAAGGCGGCCGCGAGCGCGTCCTTCGAGTCGTCCGAACTGGTCAATGGGGGGTCGTAAGCTTCCCCTCGTCGGACACATCGTCAGTTAGACTTTCTCGCCCCAAGGAGGGGGAATGAGGAAGTCGAAATTCACGGAAGCCCAGATCGTGGCGGTGCTCCAGGAAGGCGTGGCCGGGATGCC
>JANYLJ010000014.1 GCA_025357945.1 Gemmatimonadota bacterium | reverse complement strand
CGAAGATTTCGGAGGCGAACCGGAAATGGGAGGGGCCCGCCAATCCGGGCAAGATCACGACGTTGCCGTTCGCGCCGGCATCGACCAGCGGTGCGTTGCCGAGTACGCCGCCGGCCCGTCCTTCCTCCGACGTGAAGTTGGTGCCGACGAGCAACGTGAGGTCGTTGCTGTTGGTCTTCACGCCGTTCAGCGGATCGATGGTGAGGTCGTTGGCATCGCGGAAGGTCACGGTCCCACCCGAGGTGTTCGCGCGGAAGTTCCGCACCGCATCGTTCAGAATGTTCGGGAGCAGGAACGCGCCACTCCCCTGAAGGGCGATCGAGCCCCCGATGATTCCCTGAGCGCTCGCGCTCTCGGTCACGTCTCCCGCGACCGAATTGAGCAACACCGTGCCATCGGTCTTGACCTTCGTGTTCGCGGTGTTCAGATCGATGCCGCCGGCGAGTGCGATGAGATCGATTTCGCCCGTGTCGGCGAGCACGCCGCCGCTAACGGTGAGTTTCAATGCATTGTTCACCGCGACGAGCCCACCGCCCGTTTGCACGATCCCAATGACGTTGAGCGGGATACTGTTGGTCAAAGACACGGACCCGCTCGCGGAGTTGACTGCGTTAAAGCTCGATACGGCATTCGGTGCCGAGTCGAGTTGGGTTCCATGGACCGAGATCGTCGTCATCGTTCGAGCGGTGATTCTTCCGCTGGCGTTCTCCGCGATCGCTCCGGTTGTCGTCGTGAGGGTGACCGCGTTCGCGGCTCCGGAGGTCAGGTTTTCGACTGCGATGTTGTCACGGGCAGACAGGGTGATGTCGGTGCCTGCGGTAACGCTGCTGGCGCTCGCCATCGCGATGCTGCCCTCGCTGTCGAGGTCGCCGAACGCGGCGGTGAGTGTCGCGGAGCCAAGGTCGGATTGGGCCAAGCTGCCCGCGTTCATCAGGATGTCGTCGCCGGCTTGAAGCAGGACGTTCCCGCCGGTGCTGCGAACCGTGATGCCGCTGTCGATCGTCAGGTCATCGGCGAACGTCGGGGCATCGGCTGTCTCGATGGCGGTGGCGGTGAGATCGCCGGCGGAGGTTGTGTTCACTGCGAAAGTCAGCGGACCGACCGCGGCCAGGATCGTCGGCTGAGCCGCCGCATTGTTGAACGATGGCGTGACGGTGCCGACCGCGGCGATCGTGAGGGCACCGTTGTTCCGAACGTTGACCGCGCCGGTGGTGCTGTTCTGGAAGGCCAAATTTGTGACCGAGGTGTTCAGCGGGTCGGCGGCGGTGGCGATGCCGGCCGCGGCGACGATGCTCAGACTGCCGGCGATCACCTTGTTCGCCGATCCGCTCTCGGTGACGGCACCGGTCGAAACCAGGCGAATCGTGTCGGCGAGGGCGGTGGCGGTTCCAGCCGCGCCGAAGTCGATGTTGCTGGCCGCACCCGTCAGCGTTCGCAACTGGACGATGCGGCCGGTTCCGCCCGCGTTCACGATAACAACGGTCAGGTTTCCGGCTGCTGTGCGGGCCGCGTCGATCAGAATCACGCCGTCCTGCGTCGTGGCGCTGGTGACGACAAGTGCGTCGGTATCGGCGACCCAGATGCCCGGCGTCGGAGCACCCGCGAACGGCCCGGCCCCGGTCGTGGTAGCGACGAGACTGTTCGCGGTCGAATCCATGCCGGCCGTCGCGCCCGGAGCACCGATAGCTCGGTCCGCGGTAAGCGTCAGCACGTCGGAGGTGATGACGGTGGCGTTCGCACCATCGTCGAAGATGTTGCCGGTCGTTGCCGCAAGGGTCACGTCGCCGGCCACGCCGGCTCCGGCCGTTACCGTGGCCACGGTGATGTCGCCAGTTGCCGCGGTGATGCTGATGTCGTTGGCATCCGTGTCTGTCGTCGAGACAACACTCGTCACAGTGGTGGCTCCACCCGTGGTGATGGTAATCGGCCCGTTCGCGGCCGTCACGCTGGTCAGCGTCACGGTGTTGGCCTCGTCGATCAGGATCGCGCCGACCCCGGTCGTGGTCGCCGTGATGTTCGCCACTGCCGTGTCGAGATCGATGCCAGTTGCGGCCGAGGCGAACAGGTTCAGCCCGGCGATGTTGTTGGCAGCGCCGTTCGCGTCGGTGATCGCTCCATTCGTACTGGTGATCGTCACGGTGCCAGCCGCGCCCGCCGTGAGCAAGCCGACGGCGATGGTGTCGCGGGCGCTCAGGGTAATATCGGTGCCTGCGGTAATGGTGCTGGTGGCGTTCATCAGGATAGCACCATCGGCGTCCAGGTCGCCGAAGGCGGCGGTGAGCGTCACGGAGCCGACATCGGCTTGTGCGGCGCTGGTGGCGTTCATGACGATCTCGTCGCCGGCTTGCAGCACGACATTGCCACCCGTCGAACGAACGGTGATACCCGCGTTGATCGTCAGATCGTCGGCGAACGCTGGGCCGTCGGCGGTTTCACCGGCGGTCAAAGTCAGGGTGCCGGCGCTGGTCACGTTGGCGGCGATGGTCAGCGGACTGGCGGCCTTCACGGTGGTCGTCGTGCCGGTGTTCGTGGACACCGCGTTGATCGTCAACGCCCCCGTGTTGCGGATGTTCACCGCGTTGGTCGTGTTCGTGAAGTTCACATTGCTCACGGTCGAATCGAGGTCAATGCCGGTGCCGGCCGTCAGGTTCAACGTCGGGCTGCTGACGTTGTTGGCCGCGGCATTGCCATCGACGATGGCTCCGGCGGCGTTCAGTGTCACCGCCTTGCCGGCCGTGGTCGCGCTGACCAACCCGGTGAGCGTGAGGTCGCTGGCGGCCGTAGCCAGGCCGACGTTGCCGCCGGTCGAAGTGACGCCATTGGTGGTGTTGCCGAACACGGTGATGTTGGCCGTGGTGAGCGCCCCGGCGTTGGTCGCGAAGACGTCGCCGGCGGCGCTGGCGACCAGATTCGTGACGTTGGTGTTAAACGGATCGCCAGCCGTGCCGAAGCCGCCGGTGCCGGCCGAGGCGCTGAGGCTGCCGGCCGTCACTTTTACGCTGGTTCCGCTCTCGGTGATCGCTCCGAACGCTTGAAACCGAACGATGTCGCCCGCCGCCGTCACGCTGCCGGCCGCCCCGAAGGCGATGTCGCCAGCACTGGTCTGCAAGCGCACGTTGCGGCCAGTGCCGCCCGCATTCACGGTGCCCACGGTCATGGTGCCGGCGCTATCGAGCAGGATCACGCCGTCCTGAGTGGTGGCACTGGTCACGGCGATCGCATTGGTGTCGGCATCCCAGATTCCCGGCGTCGGCGCGCCGACGAACGGTCCGGCTCCCGTGGTCGTTGCCGTCAAACTATTCGCGGTCGAGTCCATTCCGGCGGTAGCACCCGGCTGGCCGATGGACCGGTCGGCGGTCAGCGTCAGCACGTCGGCGGTGATAACAGTTCCGTTCACACCATCGTCGAAGATGTTGCCGGTGGTCGCGGTCAAAGTCACATCGCCGGCCGTCGTCCCGGCGTTCACCGTGGCCACCGTGATATCGCCAGTCGCCGCGGTGATGCTAATGTCGTTGGCATCCGTGTCGGTCGTCGAAACAACGCTGGTGACGGTGGTGGCTCCGCCCGTGGTGATGGTGATCGGCCCGTTCGCGGCGGTGATGCTTGTCAGCGTCACGGCATCGAGTTCGTCGATCAGAATCGCACCGGCGACGGTGTTACTCGCGGTGATGCTGCCGACCGCCGTGTCGAGGTCGATGCC
>JANYLJ010000073.1 GCA_025357945.1 Gemmatimonadota bacterium | reverse complement strand
CATCGGAGTAGTCGCCAGTGGTCACGGTGCCACCGGTCACCCGATTCACGACGTTCTGGCCATCCCCACCCTCGCCGCCGAAACCACCCACACCAATGGCGAGCCCACCGCTTCCAGTCTTGGCTGCCGTGAGCACGCCCGTCACATTGAGACCGCCATTGCCGCCCCCGCCGCCCAGGGATTGCGCCAGAATACCGGTCGCGTGATCGCCCAAGGTCAGCACATACCCATTGACCGTGTTATCCACATCGGCAGCATCTCCGCCACCGCCGCCGACGCCGCCGATCCCGACACCAAGCGCTCCTGCGCCATCCTTCGCCGCCGAGATTGCGCCGGTCACATTGAGGCCGCCATTGCCACCGCCACCGCCAATGGATTGCGCTGCCACACCGAAGCCATCGTCGCCGGAGGTATAGACGGACCCAGTCACCGCATTGGTGACCTTGCCAGATGCACCTCCCGCACCGCCCGAGCCGCCGATGCCCACACTGACCGCGCCGCTTCCGGTTCCCGCCAGGGAAACCGAGCCGCTGACAGAGATGCCGCCATTGCCACCACCACCGCCAAGACTCTGGGCCAGCACGCCGCCCGAGCCTGTTTCCGCGGTCACGATTTGCCCGGTCACCGTGTTATCGACCACGGCCGAATTACCGCCACCGCCACCGGAACCACCCACGCTGACCGAGGCCGCGCCACTGCCCGTCTTGGCCGCTGAGATGACTCCAGTCACGGACAAACCACCATTGCCGCCACCGCCGCCCAGAGATTGGACCACGACTCCCGTCGAATTCGTCCCGCTGGTCGTCACATTGCCCGTATGTACGGAAGTCACGTGGCCGGAAACACCTCCGCCCCCGCCCGAACCGCCGATGCCCACTGCGGCAGCTCCACTGCCCGTACCAGCTCCCGAGATGGCCGCACTGACGCTGAAGCCGCCGTTGCCGCCACCGCCGCCCACGCTTTGCACTAGGAGACCGGTGGAGTTGTCGCCCCCGGTCTTGATGTTGCCGGTGACATGCGAGTTGACAGCACTTGCATAGCCGCCTATTCCCGCACTTCCGCCCAGGCTGACACCCACGGCACCACTCCCTGTGCCTGCGCCGGAACCGGCACCGGTCACATCGAAGCCACCATTGCCGCCACCGCCACCGATGGACTGCGCCACGATCCCGGAGGAATCACGGCCGACTGACGTGACATTGTTCGCCACGGTCAGATCCACCGTGCCGCCATGCCCACCTCCATCGCCACTGCCGCCGAGGCCAAGACTCACCGCACCGCTACCCGTACCGGCAGCGGAACCCGAAACCGTGAGGTCAAAGCCGCCGTTGCCGCCACCGCCGCCCACCGATTGGGCCAGGATTCCGCCCGAACTGGCCCCATGGGTCTCAATGGCGCCCGTGGTCGAAACCGTGACTGCGCCAGCATCCCCACCGCCGGCGCCGGAACCGCCCAGCCCCACACTGACCGTGCCACTGCCTGTACCGGCTCCTGAGGCACTGCCTGAAACGTTGAAACCGCCATTGCCGCCACCGCCGCCGATGGATTGTCCGATCACCGCCAGCGACTGGTCATCCTCGGTATAGACGGTGTTGTGGACGGTCAGTTCCACCGTGCCGCCATTGCCGCCTCCGGAGCCGCTGCCGCCAAGACCGAGGCTCACCGCGCCGCTGCCGGTGCCGGCGCCGGAAGCCGAAACGGTGAGGTCAAAGCCGCCGTTGCCACCACCACCACCCACCGATTGGGCCAGAATCCCGCCCGAACCTACCCCATGAGTCTCAATGGCACCCGTGGTCGAGACCGTGACCGCTCCGGCATTCCCACCGCCGCCGCCGGCGCCGCCCAGGCCCACACTGATCGCACCGCTACCTTCTCCGGCCCCCGAGGCATTGGCGGTAGCGTTGAAACCGCCATTGCCGCCACCGCCGCCAATGGATTGTCCAATCACCGCCAGCGATTGGTCATTCTTGGTGTAGACGGTGTTGTGGACGGTCAAATCTACCTTCCCGCCAGCGGCTGCGGTCCCGCCCTTGCCGCCGAGACCAACCCCGATGGCGCCACTTCCGATCCCCGCCCCGGAGCCACTCCCCGCAACATTGAAACCGCCATTGCCACCACCCCCGCCGACCGATTGGGCCACTATCCCAGCGGATTGCTGGCCATAGGTCCCGATGTTCCCGCTGGAGAGAGCCGTCACAGAGCCAGCACCATTCCCCGAGCCGCCCTGACCTCCCAGTCCAAATTCTATCGAACCACTGCCGATGCCCGCCCCGGATCCGGCCGCCGACACGCTGAAACCGCCATTGCCGCCCCCGCCGCCAATCGATTGGATCACAAAGGCGGAAGAGCCCTTGCCCTGGGTTTGGATCGTGCCAGTGGACGTGGCGTTCACATCGCCCCCGGCGCCCCCGGCCGCGCCAATACCGCCCAGGCCGACCGCAATGCCGCCACTGCCGATGCCCGCACCGGAGGCACTGCCCGCGACATTGAATCCGCCATTGCCGCCACCGCCGCCGATCGACTGCACCAGCGCGCCTGACGAGTTGTCGCCCTCCGTCCAGATATCGGAAGCCAAGTCGGCAAACACGCCCATGCCACTGCCGCCGCTTCCGCCGGTGCCGCCCAAGCCGAGAGCTACCGCGCCACATCCAATACCCGCGCCGGACAAGCTGGCGGTGATGTTGAATCCCCCATTGCCGCCCCCGCCACCGATGCTCTGGGCGAGAATCGCGGTCGAATTGTTGCCTTTGGTCTGGACCGTGCCCTTGGTGTCGAGAGTCACCGATGGGTTCGATCCGGATTGGCCACCGTTGCCGCTCACACCCCCAGCACCGCCCAGGCCGACAGAAATGCTGCCACTGCCGATGCCTGCACCGGAAAGACTGGCGGAGGCATTGAAGCCACCATTGCCGCCGCCACCCCCGACCGATTGCGCGAGAATGCCGACGGAGTTCTCAAGAAGCGTATCGATGTCTCCCTCAACATTGGCGAGAACAACGGCGCCATCGCCGCCCAGGGCGCCGTCGCCGCCAAGACCAAAACTGATCGAGCCGCTGCCGATTCCTGCGCCGGCAAGGGCACCGGAAATATCGAAGCCGCCATTCCCTCCCCCCCCGCCGACCGACTGGGCGACCACCGCCGAGGAATTCCCCCCGGAAGTGGCCACATCGTTCTTCACCGTCAAGGAGACGTTCCCGCCCCGACCTCCGACTCCGCCCGCTCCACCCAGGCCAATAGAAATGCTGCCACTGCCTATGCCCGCACCGGAAAGACTATCGGAGGCATTGAAGCCACCATTACCGCCGCCACCCCCGACCGATTGCGCGAGAATACCGACCGATTCAGAACCTGCCGTCGTTATTGGGCCACCTGTGGCCGCCGTGACGGAACCCCCGTCGTTGCCTGCCCCGCCCCTCCCTCCGAGACCTATGGTCACGGACCCACTGCCGCCGCCCGCCCCAGAGCCACCGGCGGAAATGTTGCAGCCGCCATTGCCTCCACCTCCGCCGATCGACTGCGCGATGAAACCGGTCGAGCGATCTCCTTGCGTGGCGATCACACCCGTCGAAGACGCATGGACGGTACCGCCTTTGCCACCAGTACCGCCGTGGCCGCCCAACCCCAGGGATACCACCCCGCTACCCGCACCGGCGCCCGCGCCTGCGGCAGCGATGACAAAACCACCATTGCCGCCACCACCGCCAACGGATTGCACGAGGATGCCGCCCGAGTTCTGGCTGAAGGTGCGAACATTCGACTGCAGGTCCGCCTTGACCGTTCCGCCAGTGCCACCGCCCCCACCCTTGCCCCCGACGCCCACATTGATCGCACCCGCCACCGCGCCAGCGCCAGCGCCTCCGGCGGAGACCGAATACCCACCGTTGCCGCCGCCGCCCCCGACCGACTGCACGAGGATCCCCGTGGAATTTGCGCCATCCGTCTCGATGGTTCCAGCGCGAGTGGCCGCCGTCACTTGGCCACCGTCGCCACCGATGGCGCCATTGCCTCCGATGGCAACGCCGACCGTACCAGCAGTCCCGCCGGAGAGCGCAAGCGAGGCGGCGATCGATCCTCCGCCATTCCCGCCACCACCACCGACGGACTGGGCCAGCAATCCGGTGGAATTCGCCCCCACGGTCGAGATGTTTCCTTGAGTGCCCACGGAAACCCGTCCACCGGAACCACCGCTGCCTCCACTGCCACCGATACCGATTGCGATGGAGCCACTGAGAATCAGGGATGCACTCCCGGCGGCCGAGACGGCAAGGCCGCCATTGCCACCACCACCACCGACACTCTGCGCAAGGAACCCCGTCGACCGCTCGCCTGAAGTCAGGATGCTTCCATTGAAGCCAGTATTGAGAAGATCCCCAGCAGCGTCAAAAGTTCCCACGGCGACCGTGCCGCCTGCACCAGCGGCACTGCCCTTGCCACCTACCGCCACACTGAGTGAACCCGAAGCCTCCCCCCCTGCGGAGACGGCCACAGCCACGGCATAGCCGCCATTGCCGCCACCACCGCCCACGCTTTGCAGAACCACGCCCGAAGCATCCTGTCCAGCCGTCGTGATGAGGCTGATTTCGCTGCCCTTCGACAAGGTGACCGCTCCACCGGCGCCCCCCAGGCCGCCCTGCCCACCGATGGCAAAGGCAGCCGAGGCGTAGAAGCCGCCCGACACCTGCACCGCGCCGCCGCCATTCCCGCCACCGCCTCCGACCGACTGGGCGAAGAGACCCGTCGAACGGTCGCCTTCGGTCCGGATGATCGAGGCGGTGTTGACATCCTCGCCTTGCAAAGTCACGTTGACAGCGCCCCCGGAGCCGCCGGTGCTGCCGTGGCCGCCAATCGCGACGCCCGCGAAGAGGCCCACGGAACCAGAGCTGCCGCCATTGCCGCCACCGCCACCGATGGACTCCACCAGGATGCCTTGCGCATCCCTGCCTTTGGTCGTGATGCTGCCACCGTTCGTCACGGAGACGCTCGCACTGTTGCCCCCACCTGAACCACTTCCACCAATCGAGACCATGCCGCCCGTGGAACCACCGTCCCCGCCACCCCCACCGATGCTCTGAGCCACGATCCCCCGGGCACCATCTCCGGTCGTTGCAATGGCCCCGAGATTCTCAACCGTGACCACTCCGCCATTGCCAGCCTTGCTGCCACGGCCGCCGACAGTCACCAGGCCATAGGCATTGGAGCCGCTTCCGCCGCTACCCCCAACGGACTGGGCGAAGATGCCGTCCGAGTCTTTGCCAGTGGTGGTGATCAAGCCTGAGCTTTGATTCCTCACTGTAACGGATCCAGAGTTGCCGCCGTTGGAACCCGACCCTCCGAGCGTGATCAGCCCGCCACTGGTGCCACCCGTACCTCCGCCTCCCCCAACGCTCTGGGCGAAAACCCCACGAGCGAACTGGCCGGTGGTTGTTATGGAGCCAGCGTTGGTCACCGTGACCTGACCGCCGTTGCCGCCATTGTCGGCACTGCCGTTCAGTGAGAGCAGGAGATTCCCCGAAGTGCCGGATGAACCTCCGGATCCTCCAATGCTCTG
>JANYLJ010000056.1 GCA_025357945.1 Gemmatimonadota bacterium | reverse complement strand
GTCGTATTGCCGCTGGAGTCCAGCTTGCTGCCGAAGAGTACCGTAACGGCGTTACGGGTCGGAAGATCACGGCGCAGGCCGAGGTGGACGAAGCACAGCTCTTTCTATCCGTGGCCAAGCGTGCGGCGGGCGACCTCTCGCCCAGGCTTGCCGCCGCAACCATCGCGGACATCGATCATGTCCTCCAGCTGATCGCTGCTACGGCCGAGCCCGATTCGGTGACGGCCAGCGCCCGGCGAACCACCGACGAACTGGCCCGCGCGGTTGGTGCATCGCTCGATGACGTCCCATCGCACGCACCGTTGATCTCACGCGGTGCGGAGCTATTCAAGCGCGAGTGCAGCGCATGTCACGGAGTACTCGGGCGCGGCGACGGTCCTGCTGGCAAGGCGTTGACTCCGCCACCGGCAAATCTTGCGGATCGCGGGACGTTGTCGGCGGCCACACCGCTTTCGTTTTACCAGCGAATCACGATTGGTGTCGCGGGTACGGCGATGCCGGCGTTCGAGACGCGCCTGCCAGCAGGCGATCGTTGGGCGCTGGCGCTGTACTCCTCGACGCTGCGGCAACAGCAGGCGAATGGCACCGTCCCGCCAACCGCCCTGCAGGATTTCACGAAGATCGCGTACATGACCGACTCCGAGATCATGACATCGCTCGGTGCGGATAGCTCGGCGCAACAACTCGCCGCCGTGCGGGCGTACCAGCCGCTCGGCGACAATGCCGCGATCACTTCGGCCGTATTCACTGACGTGCGCGCCCGGATTCAGCACGCGGTGGATCTTGGCACGAGTGGGCAGCACGTCGAGGCCGCGAACGTGGCGTTCGATGCATACCTGACGTTTGAAAGGGTCGAGTCAAACGTACGAGCCAAGAGTCCGGATCTCGCCTCGACGATTGAAGCGGCGTTCGCCACGCTGCGCGCTCGCGTTGCCGGCGGTGCGACTGCTGCGGAGCTGGTTGGCGTGCAGCGCGATCTGGGCGCCGCGCTGGAACAGGCCGAGCGGAAGGTGAGCGACCGGACATCGGCGATCGACCTGTTCGGGCAATCGCTGGCGATCATGCTGCGCGAAGGGCTTGAGGCGATCCTGATCATCGGTGCGCTGATCGCGTTTCTGGTGAAGGCCGGTGCCTCGCATCGCAAGCGCGACATCCATATGGGTGTTGGCGCCGCAGTGGTGATGTCGCTTGTCACCGCCGTGCTGCTGGAGACCGTGTTCGTGCTGTCGGCGGCACACCAGGAGGCGTTGGAAGGGGCGACGATGATTGTTGCGGTCGGCGTGCTCTTTTACGTGAGCTACTGGCTGCTCTCGAAGATGGAAGTGGCGAAATGGACGAGCTACGTGAAGCAGCGCATGCACGTCGCCGTCAGTGGCGGTTCGGCGTTCGCGCTCGCGTCGGCAGCGTTCCTGGCAGTGTACCGTGAAGGATTCGAGACGGTGCTCTTCTACAAGGCATTGTTTGTGGAAGGTGGCGCACTCAGCGAGACCGTTGTGCCGGTCACGGCAGGCATTGTGGTCGGCGGCATCGCGTTGACGTTGGTATACATCGCGGTCAATCGCTGGGGCGTCAGGCTGCCGCTGAAACCGTTCTTTGGCATCACGAGCGCGTTCCTCTACTACATGGCGTTCGTGTTTGCCGGCAAGGGAATCGCCGAATTGCAGGAAGGGAAGCTGCTGCCGACGACCTATCGCCTCGGCTGGCCGCGCTTCGATCGCTTCGGGATTTATCCCACCGTCGAAACGATGGTTGCGCAGGGCGTGCTGGCGTTTCTCGCGCTGGTGGCGGTCATCTGGATTTTCGTGATTGCTCGTCGTCCTCGCCCCTGATCCCAATCGAGCTTTAGCAACGGACCAAAAAAACGACCCGCCAGTTGGCGGGTCGTTTTCTTTGGGAGGTCCCAGAACGCCCCCTGAGTATACGGAGACGAACAGATGTGTTCGCTCCACCCTTCTTCGTCCTGGGACTTTTCGATCGGCGCCCTTCCGGCGGCACCACTCCGACAATGCTACGGGCAGTCCGTAGACCTGTCAAGTACGCCCAGGCGCGCTGGCGCCGCTCGCCGAGCCCCCCGCCAACAGCCATTCCCCGGGGGTCGCCCGTGGCCGGCGGGAGAGCTGGACGATGATGATCGAACCGACGATCACCATCACCACTGACGCGATCTGGGCCACGCTCGCCCCGCCGGCCAGGCGGTCGTCCTTGGCCCGGAGAAACTCGATCCCGAACCGCTCGACCCCGGCCATCACGAGGTAGGCGCCGAAGAGCCAGCCGGTGCCGAGGCGCAAGGTTCGCCAGCGCCAGATGAATGCGAACGCCACCAGCATCGCGGCCACCTCGTATAGCTGTGTCGGGTGCACCGCGAAGATCGTGTTCGGTGCCACGTTGGCTGGTATCGTGACGTCGAACGCGCGCAGGTTCTGCGCCGTCGTGGGTGGCATCCCTTGGGGGAAGCGAACGCCCCAAGGCAGCGTCGTCGGGATGCCGTAGTCGTCGCCGACCACGTAGCAGCCGACCCGCCCGATCGCGTACGCCGCGGCCAGCGCCGGCGCGACCAGCTGGGCGGTCCAGCGTATCGGCACGCGACGGCGCCAGCCGTTGAGGATCACCCCGATGGTACCGCCCACGAGGCCGCCATAGAACACCAACCCGCCGCGGTCGGTCAGTGTCGCGAGCCCGTGTCCCGGTAGTGCCGCGAACCAGAGCTTGGCACCGATGATGCCGCCGATCACCGCACCGACGATGATGTCGCCGGCATAGTCCGATGCAAAACCCTGGCGCCGGCACTCGCGGTCAACCAGCCAGCCGCCCGCCAGGAATGCCAGCATCATCATGATGCCGAACCCGGTGATATGCAGTGGTCCGACGTAGAAGCCGAAGGGATATGCCGTGATCACGCGGTAACCTCGCTGGTGCTGGTGAGGCCGGGAAGGGGCAGCGCGTCGTGCGCCTCCAGCTCGAATCCGTCACGCTCGCCGCGCATGAGTCGCCAGCTCCCCGCTGCCGCAATCATGGCGGCGTTGTCGGTATTCAATCGTGGTGACGCCACCGCGACGCGAACGCGGGGCGGCAGTGCCTGGCGCATCGCGTCTGCCAGCGCGCGATTGCAGGCGACGCCACCGCCGAGCACCACCAGGTCGCGGTCGAATTCGTCGGCCGCACGAACCGTCTTGGCGACCAGCACTTCGATCGCCGCGTCCTGGAAGCCGCGGGCGATGGCGGCGCGGTCGCGATCAAGATTGTCGCTCTGGGTGACGGCGCGGCGGACCGCCGTCTTGAGTCCACTGAACGAGAATGCGTAGCGGTCTGGTTCCGCCGAGTGCAGCAGCGGTCGGGGGAACCGGAACCTGGTCGGGTCGCCAGTCGCGGCCAGCCGCTCGACCGCAGCACCCGCCGGATACTCCAATCCGAGCAGCGATCCCACCTTGTCGAACGCCTCACCGGCGGCATCGTCCCGCGTCTGGCCGAGCCGCCGGTAATCGCCCCATGCGGGCACGTCGAGGAGCAACGTGTGACCGCCGCTTACCAGCAATGCCGTGAACGGTGGCCGCACATCCGCCGATTCCAGCGTGGCCGCAAAGAGGTGACCCTCGAGGTGGTGCACGCCGATGAACGGCAGCTGTTCGCGCCAGGCGATCGTCTTGGCCCACATGACGCCGACCAGGAGCGATCCCGTGAGCCCCGGGCCTTGCGTCACGGCAATCGCATCGATGTCGCGGAGTACCGCACTTGCCTGCGCCAGCGCGTCGTCGACGACCGGTTCGATCGCGAGGAGGTGTGCCCGCGAGGCGATCTCGGGCACCACGCCGCCAAAGATGCGATGCACGTCCTGCGACCAGATCGCGAGCCCTTCGATCACCGCGCGATCGCCGTCGCGGCGGACGACAGCCGCCGACGTCTCATCGCACGACGTCTCCAGCCCAAGGACGCGCATCTCAGTCGGCTCCAAGGAGGCGTTCAATGCGCTGTCGGTGTTCGGGTGAATCCCAGGTCTCGGCGCCAAGCGCGATGTCGGTGATGCGACCGTGCTTGTCGATCAGGAAACTCTCGGGGACCCCGACCGTGACGTACGCCGTCTGAATCTCGCCGACCTGGTCGTGCAGGATGTCGAACGAGAGTCCGAGTCGGCGGGCGAACGCGAGGACCAGTGCGGCTGCGTCGTGATCGATGCTGACCGCGGCAACCCGGAAGCCGCGATCGCGGTACGCCTGGTAGAGCCGCTGCATTGACGGCATTTCCTGCGTGCACGGGCCGCACCAGGTCGCCCAGATGTTGATCAGCGTCACATGGCCGGCGTACGCGGTGCGAATGCCGACGGAGTCGCCGACACCGAGTCGCTGCACGCGGTAGTCGGGGGCGCGCTGGCCCACTTGCACCCCGTCCTTGGCTGGCACGTAGCGCACCAACGCCCAGGCACCGGCGCCGAGCAGCGCGGCGATACCGACGACAATCAGTGAACGGTTGGCCGGTGGGGTGGACATCGTGTCAGCTCGCCGGTGCGGCGAGGAGGTGTTCGATGATGCGATGTTTCTCGGCCGAGTTCCAGGGTGCCGCAAGTTGCGCGATGCGGACAATGTGCCCGCTGCGGTCGATCAGGAAGCTCTCGGGAGCACCGGTGGTCTGGTAGATCTCCTTGATCCTGCCCGTGGCATCGTTGAGCACATCGAAGGTGATCTGATGTGCCGCAACGAACTTGCGGACGGCCTCGAGGCTTGGTTCGTCGATGCTCACCGCGGCAATCCGGAATCCCCGGGGCCCAAGCGATCGATAGAGCGAGTCCATTGCCGGCATCTCCTGCCGGCACGGACCACACCAGGTACCCCAGATGTTCACCAGCGTGACCGTGCCACGATACTCGGTACGCAACGTGACCGTCTTGCCGGTCGCCAGGTTCACCGCGCTGAAATCGGGGGCGAGGGAGCCGACGTCGACGCGAGATGGTGTGGGGCGGATCACCAGTGACGCCACCCCACCGACAACCGCGAGGGCGATCAGTACAGCGGCAACGCGGTTGCGCACATTCACACTCGGGACAGGCACGCGCGCTTGAGCGCGCGGACCGCCTCGGCAATATCGGCCGCACCGAAGACCGCGGTGCCCGCGACGAAGGTGTCGGCACCGGCGCCGTGCGCTTCGGCGATCGTGGCGAGGGTGATGCCGCCGTCCACTTCGAGCGACGCGGCGATCTTCGCGTCGTGCATCAGCGCGCGTATCCGGCGAATCTTTGCCGTCGCGGCCGGCAGGTACGATTGGCCACCGAAGCCGGGGTTCACGGTCATGACCAGGATCAGGTCGAGGTCGCCGGCAACCTCGAGCAGCAGGTCGGGCGGCGTGGCCGGATTGAGGGCCAGGCCAGCACGCATGCCGCGCTCGCGAATGGCGGCCAGGTGGCGCTGGGCGTGATCGGTCGCCTCGGCCTGAAAGGTGAGCCCTGACGCGCCCGCCTCGGCGTATTCGGCGATGTACTGCTCGGGTCGCTCCACCATGAGGTGCACGTCGAGCGGCAGGTCGGTGATCCGCCGCAGCGCGCGAATCACCGGTGCACCGAACGAGAGGTTCGGCACGAAGTGACCATCCATCACGTCGACGTGAATCCACTCGGCACCGCCCGTTTCGGCTTCGCCCACTTGCTCGGCGAGCCGGCCCAGATCGGCAGCGAGGACGCTTGGCGCGATCCGCACGGTCACGGCAGTGTCCCGCTGATAGTCAGGCTCACACCACTCTCCTTGGTCACCAGTTCACCGGGCGCCGGCTTCTGTGCCAGCACCGTGCCGGGCTTCCCCTCAAACCGCTGTTCGAGCGCGCCGACGCGCAGGCCGGCCAGAGCGAGTCGCTCGCGAGCGGCTACGACGGTCAGGCCGACCAGGTCCGGCACCGGTACTGACGGCGCGCCGCTGCTGACGGTGATCCGGATCGGATCGCCCGGCCGGGCCGTGGCACCCGCGGGCGGAACGGTGGCGAGCACGGTACCGAGGTCGGCATCGTTTCGGACGGTGTCGATCTTGCCGAACTGGAGGCCAGCCGCTTCGATCACCTGGCGCGCCAATGCCGGATCAAGATCGGTGACATCGGGCACCGACACCAGCGGGGCCCCGCCGCTCACGCCGATCCGCACCAGCGCGCCCTGGGGCAGGAGGGTCTCCGCCGCGGGCGACTGCCACGCCACCGTGCCGGCGGGCGTCAGCGGGTCGGCGACGGTATCGGCCAGCTTGCCGCGCAGGCCAAGCCGGCCAAGCCACCCCAGGGCCGAATCCGCCGGCGAGCCACGCAGTGCGGGCACGGCGATCGACCTGGGGAGAATCGGGGCGGGGAAGATCGCGCAGGTCACGACGTACCCCCCGGCGGCGGCCGCGGCGATCACCGCGAGCAACGTGAGCACCCGGCGTGACTGGGATCGGCTGGGGCTCACCCCGCCCGCACCAGTCGCGCGGCGAACGCGCCATCAACCCGGTCACGTTGCGGCAGCGTCATCATGTCGCCGGCCTGGGTGAGTAGCTCGGCGGGGAAATCTGCCGGCGGCTCGCGGCGGAAATCCGGGTGTCGCTGCAGGAACGCGGCGACCTGCATCTCATTTTCTTCGGGCTCGAGCGAGCATGTCGCGTAACATAGCACGCCGCCTGGCGCGATCCGGTCCGCCGCGGCGTCGAGCAGGATCGTCTGGGCGGCAACAAGCCGGAGTAACGCATCGTTGTTGACGCGAAGTCGCCCATCGGGATGGCGGGCGAAGCTGCCGGTACCGAGGCATGGTGCGTCGAGCAGGTAGGCGAGTACTGGACGCACCGGCGGATGGGTTGCGTCCGCGGCGAGGACGCCCTCGGTGTGGCGTCCCGCGCGCGCGAGATTCTCGCGGAGCCGACCGAGCCGGCGCACCGAAAGATCGGCCGCAATCACCTGGGCGTGGCGGTGCGTGAGTGCGAGCGTCTTGCCGCCGGGCGCGGCGCAGGCGTCGAAGATGATCGCATCGGACGCAAAGTCGGCGAAGCGGACGACCAGCGCCTGCGCCGGATCCTGCACGAAGAAGTCGCCGGTATCGAATCCCGGGAGTCGATCCGGACGACTTTCCGTCACGATCACGCCGGCGCCGAAGGGTGCCGGCGTATTGGCGATGCCGTTCTCAAGGAAGAACTGTTCGAGGTCGAGCACGCTGCCGCGCGTTGGCTGGAGCACCAGCGCCGGGTGCGAATTATTCCAGCGCAGGAGCGCTGCCGTGGCCGGCAAGCCGAAGTGCGCGAACCAACGGGCCACGAGCCAGACCGGGTGCGACCAGCGGCTCGCGAGTCGCGCCACGTCATCGACATCGTCGTGCGCCGTGTCGGCGATCGGCAACTCCGCGACGCGGCGAAGCACGGCGTTGGTGAACCCGCTCGCGCGCTCACCAACGAGCTCGCGGGCGAGCGCCACGCCGGTGGCTACCGCGGCGTGGGGCGGCACGCGATCGAGCATCCGGAGCTGGTAGGCGCCCATGCGGAGGATGTCGAGCAGCGGAAACGAGACCGAATTGATGCCGCGCGCCACAAACCTGGCGAGCAGGTCGTCAAGTGGTTGCGCCTGGCGGAGGACACCGACGGCCATCTCGTGGGCCAGGCGGCGGTCCGCATCGGGGAGGGAGCCAAGCTCGCGGGTGAGAGCAGCATCAAACGGGACGCCGCGGCGGACGTCGGCGAGGATCGCGAGTGCCGCGCGTCGGGGAGCGAGGCCAGTGTCGATCAGTCGAGCATCCCGGTCGCCGGACTGGACGGCACGGCAACTTCGCGGCGCGGCATCCGCCCGGCGAGATACGCGGCGCGACCAGCCTCGACGGCAAGGCCCATCGCCTTCGCCATGCCGATGGCATCCTGCGCTTCGGCCAACGCGGTGTTCATCAGGATGCCGTCGACACCCTGCTCCATCACCAGGCACGCATCCGACGCGGTACCCACACCGGCATCGACGATGACCGGCACCGTGAGTCGCGATTTGATGGTCCGGATGAAATAGGGATTCAGCAGGCCCAGCCCCGAGCCGATCGGCGACGCGAGCGGCATTACCGCGACGGCACCCGCGGCTTCCAGGCGCAATGCAGTCACCAGGTCGTCATTGGTGTACGCCATGACCTTGAACCCCTCAACGGCGAGCACCGCGGTGGCCGCAAGCAGGCCGGCCACGTCGGGGAGCAACGTCTCCTTGTCGCCAATCACTTCGAGCTTGACGAAATCGTTGAAGCCTGCTTCGCGCCCGAGCCGGGCGTAGCGAATCGCTTCGTCGGCGGAGTAGCAACCGGCGGTATTGGCGAGCAGGAAGTACCGCTCGGAGCCGAGGTGATGCAGAATGCCGGCCTCGTCGTGGCGATCGAGGTTCACGCGCCGCACCGCCACGGTGACCACCTCGGCGCCCGACGCCGCGATGGCGCGCAGCATTTCGTCGTTGCTGCGATACTTGCCAGTGCCGACGAGCAGGCGCGAGCGGAATTCCCTGCCAGCGATCTTCAACACGTCAACCACCTCCCACAAAATGCACGATCTCGACGACGTCGCCCTCGGCAACCGGTGTGGTTGCGATGACGGGGCGCCGGATGATCTCACGGTTGAGCTCGACCACGACGGTGCGCGGGTCGAGGTTCAGCTGCACGAGCAACTGTTCGACCGTTCGCGCGTCGGCGATGGTGCGCAGGTCGCCATTGATCGTCAGTTGCATGGTGTCATCCCGAGTGCCGCGCGGGATCGCTCCATGACTGGACCAATTCCATCGCCGCCTGGTAGGCGTTCGCTGCGTCCCACCCCGCCGAAATCACCGCCACGCCCCACGCGCCCGCCGCCCGCGCTTCGATGGCGCGCGCCGGGGTGACGCCGCCGATGGCATAGGTCGCTACCCCAAGGGAAACGACCTGCTCCAGCATCCCGGTTCCCGCGGCCGCGCGATCCGGGTGGGTCGCCGATGGCCAGATCGAACCGGCAATCACCCCGTCGGCGCCGTCCTGTACGGCTGCGCTGGCTTCCGCGAACGAGTGGACTGAGCGGAGGACGATCATGTCGGGATGACAAGCAAGCAGCTGCCGCACCGTCGCCACGCTCAGATCGTCCTTGCGCAAGATCACCCCGTGCGCGCCAACCGCCATCGCAACATCGGCCCGCCCAGTGACCAGCACCATCGCCATCGGCGGTGCGGCGAGGGCGACGAAGCGTTGCGCCAACGCCGCCAGCTGGTCGGTCGAGCCGCTGGGCAACCGCGCGACCAGTGCGACCGCCGGACCAGCCGCCGCGATCGCCGCCGCCCGGACACCCAGGTCGTCGAGCGCCGCGACGCGATCATCGGTCAAAGCCAGCAACCGTGGCAGCGGCCTCACTCGAACCGCGCACCGTCGGCCAGGTTTGCGCCGCGGAGCCACTCGGCGGCGGGCATCCGGCGCTTTCCGGCGGGCTGGACGTCGGTGATGCCGACGGTGCCGCCGAGGCCGGTCGTGACGATCACGGCGGGACCGGCACCGATGATGGTGCCCGGCTCGTGCGGGGGCGCCGCATGCTGCGCCCCGGCGGGCGCCCCACGGATCTTGATTTCGGCGCCAGCCAACGTCGTCCACGCCCCCGGGGCCGGGTCCATCGCGCGAATGCGGCAGGATACCGACGCGGCCGGTTCGTGCCAGCGAATGCGGGCGAGTTCCCGCGTGATCTTTGGCGCGTGCGTGATACCGGCATCACCCTGCGGCACTGGCGGTACACCGGCGGCGATGCGCGGGAGCGCTTCCAGCAGGGCGTCGGCACCCAGGTGTGACAGTCGCTCCGTCAACGTTCCCGCGGTATCGAGCTGGCTGATCGCTGTCTCGCGTTCGTGCCAGACCGCACCGGTGTCGAGCCCCGCTTCGACCCGCATGATGGCCACGCCCGTCTCGGCATCACCAGCGAGCAGCGCCCACTGGATCGGCGCGGCACCGCGCCAGCGCGGCAGCAGTGATGCGTGCACGTTAACAAAGCCGAGACGGGGCAGCGCCAGTAATTCCGGCCGCAGCAGGTGGCCGTACGCCACCACCACGCCGAGATCGGCGCCAAGTCCGCGCACCTGGCCCCAGAAGGGTTCGTCGCGCGGTCGCTCCGGCTGCCACACGGGAATGTTGCCGGTGAGCGCGCGGACCTTGACCGGTGGCGGCAGGAGCGTGGAATGCGACCGGGTCCGCGGGCGATCGGGCTGGGTCACCACGGCGACGACGTCAACGCCGGTATCGAGCAGGGCCGTGAGGCACGGCACCGCGAACTGGGGCGTGCCGAAGAAGACGACGCGCATCAGGCCGTCTCTTCCGGCTCCTCGAGGCGCGGCGTGCGGGTCAGCGGCTCGTTGCGGTGATCCTTCTTCCATCGCGACACGAGGAGCTGCCGCTTGAGCGGGCTGAGATGATCGATGAACAGCACGCCATCGAGGTGGTCGAGTTCGTGCTGCACAGCGCGGGCCACCAGCGCTGTAGCGTCCATCCGGATCGGCTCGCCATCCTCGTTGAGCGCTTCGAGCACGATGCGCTGTGGCCGCGCCACTTCGGCGAAGGCGTCCGGGATCGACAGGCAGCCTTCTTCCGTGCTGTCGCGCCCGTCGGCTTCGACGATGCGCGGGTTGATCATCGCGAACGTCTGGCCCTCGGCGTTGATCACCGCGACCCGGCGCGCGACACCGATCTGGTTGGCGGCGAGTCCCACACCGCTCGCCGCGGCCATGGTGTCGAACAAGTCCTCGACCAGCGCCCGCACCTCGTCGTCCACGGTCTCGATCTCTTCGGCACGGTGCCGCAGCACCGGCGAGCCGAGGATGTGGATGTCGCGGATCGCCATTAGATGCTGGGCCCCGTGGTCGTGGTCTGGCTGCCGACGCGCACAATGCGGCTGCGATCCACCACGATGGTTGCGGTACCCGTCTCGATCGTGATCAGCGACTCCTTCACGTCACGCACCTTGCCCACGATCCCGCCGGCGGTCATGACGTCGTTCCCCTTCTGGATGCCGGCGAGCATCGCCGCCGCCTTCTTGCGGGCCTTGCTCTGCGGCAGGATGAACAGGAAGTACATCACCGCGACGATTGCCGCGATCTGGATCACGAGGACCATCAAGCCCTGGGACATCAGCGGGTGCCTTTCGCAAAGTATCGGCCGCGCCAGTGCGCGGCCCAGGTGTCGAACGTTCCGTCGAGAATCCGCGCGCGTGCGGTCTCGCCGAGGCGGATCAGGAACCGGATGTTGTGAATCGACACCAGCCGTGGCCCCAGTTGCTCTTCGGCGACGAACAGGTGCCGCAGGTACGCCCGCGAGAACCTGATGCAGCACTCACAATCACAATCCGGGTCCAGCGGACCGGGTTCGAGCCGCAGCGTGGACCCGCGAACGTTGACCCGGCCATCCGCCGTCCACGCGCTGCCATGACGGCCGTTGCGGGTGGCCGCCACGCAGTCGAACAGGTCCACGCCGCGGGCGATCCCCTCGACCAGGTCGTCGGGAAATCCGACGCCCATAAGATAACGCGGGCGCTCGCGCGGCAGATCGAGCGCCAGCTGTTCGATCACGGCGTGCATCGCCGGCTTCGGCTCGCCCACGGACAAGCCACCGATGGCGATGCCGGTCCACTCTCCCTGGGCCAGAATGCCTGCCAGCGAGGCCTGTCGCAGGTCGGCATGGGTGCCGCCCTGGACGATCGGCCACAGGGTCTGCCGCTCCGGTGTGCCGGCGCTGAACTCGGCGTGCCGTCGCCGGCACCGTTCCAGCCAGCGCAGCGTTCGCGCCATCGCCTCGCGGGTTTCTTCGTGCGGCGACTGCCCCGGGGCGAGGTGGTCGAAGGCCATGGCGATGTCGGCGCCGAGGTCCCACTGGATCTCCGTCGCGCGCTCGGGGGTGAGTCGGTGCCGTGACCCATCGACGTGGGAGACGAAGTCGACGCCGTCCTCGTCGAGTTTCCGCAGGCCGGCGAGCGAAAAGACCTGGAAGCCACCCGAGTCGGTCAGGATCGGCTTCTGCCAGGTGGTGAACTTGTGGAGCCCGCCGAGTGCCGCGATGGTGGCCTCACCGGGGCGCAGGTGGAGGTGGTACGTGTTGCCGAGGAGGATCTGCGCACCGGCGTGTGCCACCTCGGCGGGATGCAGGCCACGGACCGCACCGCGAGTGCCCACCGGCATGAAGCACGGCGTCTTCACCACGCCGTGCGGGAGCACGAGCGTGCCGGCGCGGGCGGGGCCGTCAGTGCCGTCGAGCGAAAATTCGAACACTCAGCGTACGACCTTGAGCAGGCGGGTGATCTGGCGGCGGTGCCGCAGGTCGTGCCCGGCGTTCATCCGCATCAGGCGATCGAGTGTCTCGGGACCGCGCTGCGAGTGCAACCCGGTGCGCGGCAGGTCGGCGGCGGTGACGCAATCCCAGACGCGGAGGTTCCAGCGCCGCAGCGTGAGGAAGGTGTCGAGGGCCATCGCCGGCTCGGCGTGCGCGTAGTCGAAGCGTTCGAGCCAGGCACCCTCATCGAAGCCGTGCAGTGGCGGGTTGTCGGCCGTGAGGATCTGGCGTGCGCGCCAACCAAACGCGATTTCGGTGTCGGCGATATGCGCGGCCACTTGCACGAGGGACCATTTGTCGGTGCCCTCGGGGCGACGCCACTGTTCCGGCGAGAGCCGCATGAGGTGGGCCTGCAACCACTCGGGCATCTCGCGGAGAATCGCAATCGGATCCTGGGCGCCGAGCAACTCGAGCGTGTCGCGAACGTAGTCGGGAGTCTGGGGTTGGCTGGGAGTCGTCATGAAATCCTCGTGTTCGTGGTTTCGATCGTTGTAGCAGCCGTGAGCCATGAGCCCGTAATCGGAGTTAGCGTGTGATCGGCGCACATCACCCGCTAACGTCGCCTGCGGGCTCACGGCTCATGGCTGTCTGTCACGCACATCGCATCACCATAGCTGTAAAACCGATACCGCTGCTCCACCGCATGGCGATACGCCGCCATCGTCGCTTCGTACCCGGCAAACGCTGCCACGAGCATCAACAACGTCGAGCGCGGCAGGTGGAAGTTCGTGATCAAGTGGTCCACCACGCGAAACCGATACCCGGGCACGATGAGCAGGCAAGTATCCGCGCCGCCGGCCGTGACGGTCCCATCGTCGGTTGCCGCGCTCTCGAGTGCGCGCACCACCGTCGTGCCGACCGCCCAGACCTTGTTACTGCGCGCGCGGCACGCCGCGACCTCGCGGGCGAGTGCCTCGGGGATCTCGAACCGCTCGCTGTGCATCGGATGCCGGCTCACGTCGCCATCTGCCATCGGGCGGAAGGTGCCGGGGCCGACTTCGAGATCCAACGTCGCGACGATGACACCGTGTGTTCGCATCGCGTCCAGCAGTTGGTCGGTGAGATGCAGCCCCGCGGTGGGCGCCGCCACGCTCCCCTCACGCGCCGCGTACACCGTCTGGTAGCGGTCGTCGTCGTCGGCCGTCGGTTCACGGGCGATGTAGGGCGGCAGCGGCATCCGGCCGAAGCGCGCCATCGCCTCGGCGGCGCTGGCGCCAACGAACTGCACGCGACGCATCCCGTTGTCGAGCACCGCGATGGTTTCCACCGCCACGTCGTCGCCGAGGCGGATCCGCTGGCCGGGCTGCATGGCGCGCCCGGGGCTTCCCATGGCGATCCAGCTGTCGCCGGTTGATGGGTGAACCAGCAGGACTTCCGCCGGCCCGCCGGAGGGGCGGCGGCCGAGCAGGCGGGCGTGACGGACGCGGGTGGAGTTGAGGACGAGGAGGTCGCCGGGGGGGATGAGATCGGTGAGGTCGGCGAACGTGGCATCCTGTAGTGTGTCATCCTGAGCGGAGGCAGCGCTTTGCGCTGCCGCAGTCGAAGGACCTCGGTTCCGCGCATCAATCGCCGCGTTGTTGCTCGGAGCCGAGGTCCTTCGACTCCGCCCGGCCTCGGGCCGGGCTTCGCTCAGGATGACACCCTTGGGTACCACCAACAACCGCGAATCCCCGCGCCGGGCCGGCGGCACCTGCGCGATCAGCTCTTCGGGCAGTTGGTAGTCGAAATCGCCGGCGGTCCAGCGGCGATCACTCATCGAGGAGCGAAGGCTGGCTCTCGTCGCGGCGGGTAGGCGTCAGGCCCAGGCGTTTGTACGCGTTGCGCGTTGCCATGCGACCGCGGGCGGTGCGCTCCAGGAATCCCTGCTGCATGAGATACGGTTCGTACACTTCTTCGAGCGTGGCCGGGTCTTCACCCACCGATGCCGCGATGGTGCCGAGTCCGACGGGCCCGCCGTCGAACTTTTCGATGATCGTGCTCAGGATGCGCGTGTCCATGTCGTCGAGGCCGAATTCATCGACGTTCAGGCGCTCAAGTGCCGCGATGGCGACGTCGCCGGTGATGCGGCCGTCGGCGCGCACTTCGGCAAAGTCGCGGACGCGGCGAAGCAGACGGTTGGCCACGCGTGGCGTGCCGCGCGAACGCTTCGCGATCTCCGCCGCGCCCGCTCCGTCGATCGGCACGTTGAGCACGCCGGCGGAGCGCAGCACGATGCTGTTGAGGTCGTCCGTCGGATAGAACGACAGCCGCTCCACCAGGCCGAATCGTGCCCGCATCGGCGGCGTGAGCAAACCGAAGCGTGTGGTGGCGCCGATCAGCGTGAAGCGCGCGATGCTCATCGGCAGCGTCTGCGCGTGCGGCCCGTCGCTCAACCGGACGTCCACGTGAAAGTCTTCCATCGCCGGATAGAGAAATTCTTCCAGCTGTGGCCGCAGGCGGTGGATCTCGTCGATGAACAGGATGTCGCCGTCGCCGAGCGCGGTGAGCAGCCCCACCAGGTCGCCCGGCCGCTCGAGCACCGGCCCCGACGTGGTGCGGCATTGCACGCCCATCTCGCGCGCCATCAGCAACGCGAGCGTGGTCTTGCCGAGTCCGGGTGGGCCGAAGAAGAGTACGTGGTCGAGTGCCTCATGCCGTTGCTTGGCGGCGTCGATCGCGATCTGGAGTGACGCGCGTACTTGATGCTGGCCGACGAATTCATCGAGCCGCGACGGGCGCAGCACCGCTTCCGTGCTGGTCTCTTCCGGCAGCGCCGCGGGCGTGGTGATTTCCACGTCGCGATTCACGCCGCCTCGGCCCGCCAACGCACCGGCCGTTCGTCTTCGGAGACGCGGTGCCGGAGCCCGCAGTGGACGCACCGATCCATGATCTCATGCCGACCGACTGCGACCAGCTTCCGGTTGGTCACGCCGCAGCGGGTGCAGATCCATTCCGCGGTGACCGCAGGTCCAGCGACAAACTGCATCACGATTATTTCCTGACCAGTTGAAGTGCCCGTGCCACCAGGGCGGCCGTGTCCTGCGTGGTGCCGGCGTCGAGCGCGGCGCGAACTGCCACGTCCGCCGTGGCCGCGCTGTATCCCAGCGCGATGACATACCGCACGGCGTCCGTGCCGGGCGACGGCGTCGGTTCGGCGGCGGGCAGGTCGTCCAGGCGATCGCCGAGTTCCAGCGCGATGCGTTCCGCCTTCTTCCGGCCGATACCGGAGACACTCGCCAGCGCGGCGAGATCCTTGTCCCGGATCGCGCGCACCGTGCGTTCGGGCCCCAGCGCCGAGAGGATTGCCAGCGCCAGCCGCGGACCGACGCCCGACGCGGCCATCAGGCGGCGAAACACCGCCCGCTCCGTCACGCCGTCAAAGCCGTAGAGCGACCAGGCATCTTCGCGGACGACCAGCTCGGTGTACAGTTGCACGGACGCTCCCGCCGCAGGCAGGCGCTCGAAAACGCCGAGGGGAACCTCGATCAGGTAGCCCGTGCCGCCCGACGTATCCACCACGATTCCGGTCGGGTCGCGCAATACCAGCGTACCGCGCAGCGAGGCAATCATCGGCGTCCCGCCATCATCCGCGCTCCTGGCTGCAGCCGCAACAAGTGTGTCAGCGCGATGGCCACGCCATCGGCAGCGTCCGCCGGCTTGGGCGCCGCGACGAGGTTCAGCAACCGCTTCACCATCGCGGCGACCTGCGTCTTGGTTGCCGCACCGGTGCCGGTCACCGCGCGCTTCACTTCGGCGGGCGAGATTTCCGCTACCGCCAACCCGGCGCGTGTTGCGGCGAGCAGTACCACGCCACGCGCGTGTCCGAGGATCAGGGCACTCCGCGCGTTGCGACCGTGAAAGAGGCCTTCGACGGCGATGGCGTCGGGGCGATGCCGTTCGATCAGCGCCGTGACACCGTCGAACAGCGTGCCGAGTCGGCTGGCGAGCGACTCGGTCGAGCGGGTGCGCACGACACCACATTCGACCAGCCGCACCGTTGTCATCCCGAGCGGAGTTGTCACCACACCGTACCCCATCACCGCTGTCCCCGGATCCACTCCGAGCACGGTGAAAGGTGTCAGGCGCCTGCCTCCTCGAGGTCCACCGCATCGACGTCGAGGTTGGTGAACACCTTGGCCACATCGTCCAGCTCTTCGAGCACCTCGATCAGCTGGAGCACTTTGCGCGCGTCCGCCGGTTCGGGCTTCACCAGGTTTTTCGGGGCCATGACGATGTCGGACGACTCGGGTCGGTATCCCTTCGCCTTCAGCCCGTCGATCACGGCGTGGAAGGTGTTGGTCTCCGTGCTGACGACGTAGAGATCGCCGTCGGCGGAAAAGTCGCTCGCGCCGGCATCCAGCGCGTCTTCCATTGCCTTGTCCTCGGGGATCGCGGCCGCCGCAATGACGATCTGGCCTTTCCGCTCGAACATCCAGGCCACCGAGTTCGACGTGCCGAGGTTGCCATGATTGCGTGAAAACGCGTGACGGACTTCCGCGACGGTGCGGTTGGCGTTATCGGTGGATCCTTCGAGCAGGATTGCTGTGCCACCGGGGCCGTAGCCCTCGTAGCTGAACTCTTCGTAGCTGGCGCCTTCGAGCTCGCCAGTGCCCTTCTTGATGGCGCGTTCGATGTTCTCGTTGGGCATGTTGCCGGCCCGACCGTCATCGATCGCCTTGCGCAAGCGCGCGTTGCTGCCCGGATCGCCCCCGCCGGCCTTGGCTGCCACGGTGATCTCACGGATCAGCTTGGTCCACACCGAGGCGCGCCGGTTGTCGGTGAGCGCCTTCTTTCGCTTGATGGTGCTCCACTTGCTGTGCCCCGACATTGGCGTCTCCACGGTTCGGACGGAAATGTAGTGGAGGAACCGGAGGGTACGGTGGGATCGACAGCCATGAGCCGTGAGCCCTTGAGGTAGGCTAGCGTGCGGATCGGCAGCGCTGACGTACCGTCGGGGGCTCACGGCTCACGGCTGTTTTTCCCGGCCCCCGGCGGCATCGCTAGATTCCCACTATGCGCACCCGACTGGTTTTCCCGATCCTGACGGCGGCCCTTTTCGTTACGGCCTGCCACAAGTCGCCGCCGAAACAGGTCGCCCTCAACGCCGCCTTCCACACGATCCCGCTGCCGCCAGACGCCGTGGCGCTGGTCAAGGAGGGTGGTACCGAGGCGATGCAGATGGTGTTCGTGACCCCATCGACCCCCGACGCCGTGGTCACCTACTACCGCAAGGTTCTCTCGGCCGATCCCTTCCACCTGGTCAACGAACGGGTCTCCGGCAAGGGAACGGCGTTGTATGCCGAGCAGGATGGTGGTCCGCCGCTCTGGGTTACGGTGGGGCCCAATGGCAGCGAGGGGTCCCAGGTCATTATCGCCGGCGCCAACGATGCCACTACCCGGGACTCGAGCACCCGGAAGCTGAAGACCGCGGATTCGGGCGCCGCGGTGACGCTGCCGGTCAAGAAGCCCTAGGACGACCGTGAATCATCCGGGCCGCCTGAGCGACCGCCTCGGCGGCATCGGGTCCGAGGGCGTCCCGCACCGGTGCCACCAGCTGCGCCAGCGCAATTCTCGCTCCGGCCGGGGTTCCGTCTTCCAGATGGCTTAGCGCAGCAACCAGGCCGCGCGACAGTGGCCGCGGCACGGCCAGCGGCGCCAGGCGCTGGCCGAGCAGTGCCACGCGGCGGCGATCGGCCTTGTCGGGCGGTGCATCGTTCAGGCCGAGATCGATCGCCGCGCGCACCGTGAGCCAGAGGGCGAAGGCACCTTCGCGCTTGGGGCCGCGTTCGAACTGGCGTTGCAGCGTGAGCAGCGCCATCAGCGGCGGGGACCAGTCGGTCACAGCCGCCCGGCGACCTCAATCCCCGTGACCACTTCTTCCGGCATCAGCTGCACCATGCAGTTGTGATGCCCCAGCGGACACACTGGCCCGCCGTGCGACGAACACGGCCGGCAGTCGAGGTCGTGTTGCAGCGTCACCGCGCGCGCCTGATACGGAAAGAACCCGAACGCCTCGACAGTGGGTCCGTAGAGTCCGACGACCGGCGTCCCCACCGCTGTCGCCAGGTGCAGCAGCCCGGTATCGCCACCGACGAAGCGCTCGGCGCGCTTGAGCAGTGCCGCGCTCCCGTCGAGCGTGAAAAGGCCCGCGGCGCTCGCCGCCGCGCTACCGGCGGCGTCGGCGACGGCGGCTGCCGCACGCTCTTCCGCTTTCCCGCCCAGTACCACGATGTCGTGGGTCGCCGCGAGCTGGTGCGCCAGTGCCACCCAATGCTGTTCTGGCCACCGCTTCGTGAAATGTGCCGCCCCGGGGGCGAACGCGATCAGCGGGCGATCGTGTCCGAGTCGGTGTTGCGTCAGAAATGCGTTCGCCGCGGCGTCCGCGTGCTCGCTGGTGAAGAACTCTGGGGGCTTGCCGTCCGGCGTGACGTCGAGGTGGCGGGCGGCGGCGAAGTACCGTTCCGCGACGTGTCCGAGGGCACCGCCATGCTTGCCGCGAGTCGCAATCAACAGCCTGCGACGCAGGCGATACTTGGGATAGCCCGTCCACGACCCGCCCACGAGGCGACGCAGCGCCTGCGACCGCAGCGACCCGTGCAAATCCAGTCGATCGGTCCAATGCTCTGCGCGCAAGGTGCGCGCCAGTGCTGTCAACGACGAGCCGCGAGGCCAGGTGATGAGTTCGCTGATGCGTGGGTTGCGCCGCAACGTGTCGGCCATGTCCGTGCGGACGACGAAGGTGATCCGGCTGTCGGGATGACGGGTACGGATCGCGCGCAACAGCGGCGTGGTGAGGAGGAGATCGCCGATCGAGGAGAAGCGGACGATCAGGATGTTCCGCGGCATGCAGGAAACTAAGGGCTTAGCTTGATCTTATGCCTCGCCCCCGCAGCATCCTCTGGGTCGACGACGAGATCGAAACCCTCGATTCCCAGGTGCTCTTTCTCGAGCAGCAGGGCTTTTCGGTGGAACGAGCGTCCAACGGCGAAGACGCCCTCGCTTTGCTGCGTCGCCAACCGTACGGAGTAGTACTCCTCGACGAGCAGATGCCCGGCACCCGCGGGCTCGACCTGGTGCCACAGCTTCGAGCGATCGACGCGTCGATGCCGGTGGTGATGATCACCAAGTCCGAGGGTCAGGACACGCTGCGCGACGCCATCGGCGCCGAGACCGCCGACTACCTGACCAAGCCGGTGAGTCCGCGACAGGTGTTGTCCGTGGTGACCCGGCTCCTGGAAGGGGACCGGATTCGTCAGCAGCGCCTTTCCCGCGACTTCGTTGGCCGATTCCGCGAACTGGAAGGGCGGCGCGGCGAGCATCTGGAATGGCGCGAATGGGTCGAGCTGGTGGCCGAGCTGGCGGAATGGGAGGTCAAGCTTGGCGCGGCCGACGAGCCCGGACTGCAGGAGGCGCTCCGCAATCTGCAATCGTCGATCCGCCGCGACTTCGCCGGCTTCATTGCGGCCAACTACCCGCGCTGGCTGGCCGAGCGTGGTGCCGACCGCCCGCCGCTCTCCGTCGACGTGGTCTCCGAGTTTCTGCGACCGACGCTGGACGCCAACGGCAAGGTCATGCTGGTGGTTGTGGACTGCTTGCGCCTCGACCAGTGGGCGGTGATCCGGCCGATTGTGGACCGCACCTTCGACGTGGAAGTCGACCACTACTTCTCGATTCTCCCGACCGCAACACCGTACAGCCGCAACGCGATTTTTTCCGGGCTGTATCCGGCCGAAATGATTGCGCGGCATCCCGAATGGTGGCACGATCGCGAAGAGGCGTCACTCAACGCGCACGAGGCGGCGCTGCTCACCGAGCAACTGCGGGAACTTACCGGCCGTGAAGTGCCAGTCCATTACGAGAAAATGTTCTCGGCGGCCGACGGCGAGGCGATGCTGCGGCGGCTCCCGGGCCACCTGTCGAACCCCGGTGTGACCGCGCTGGTGTTCAATTTCATCGACCAGCTCACCCATGGCCGCACCGAAAACGACGCCCTGTTCGAAGTGGCGCGCGATACACCGGCATTGCGGGCGCTCACCCGCACCTGGTTCGAACGCTCGGCGCTGCTCGACGCGCTCAAGGAGGCGGAGCGACGCAAGGTGACCGTGATCCTCACCACCGACCACGGGTCGATCCACTGCCATACGCCGGCGACGATCTACGCCCGGCGCGACGCGACCGCGAACCTGCGGTTCAAGTTCGGCGAAGACCTCCGCGTCGATGAGCCTGGTGCCGCCATCGTGGTGGATGACCTGAAGGCGTGGGGCCTGCCGCCGCGCACGCCGACGACCCGCCTGCTGCTGGCGACCGACGATCGCTTCTTTGTTTATCCCACCAAGCTGCGCGAGTACCAGGCACGCTATCGCGGCGCCTTTCTGCACGGCGGCGTGGCGCCCGAGGAAGTGGTGCTTCCGATCGCACTGCTGACCCCGAGGCGGGGCTGAGCCCCAAGGGCACGCGGGCGCGGCTCTTCGGCCTGCTCCGGCCCTACGCCGGCGTGTTCAGCGGTGGCATGGGGTTGGCCGCGATCGCCTCGTTGCTCGATGCCGCCACGGTCATCCTGCTGGTCCCCCTGCTCAGGCAATTGTTCGGCAGCGCCGGCCCACTCGGGGGGGGCACCAAGCTCGAAGGCGATATCGAGCGGTGGCTCGGTCCGATTCTGATCGGCGTGCCGCATGGCGAGCAGACGCTCCGCCTGTTGCTGCTCTTCGTCGGGACCGTGTTGTTCAAGAACGTCGCGGTCTACGTCTCGGCGTACCTGTCGGTGCTGGTGCAGGAGGGGATGGTCAAGGACCTGCGGATCCGGCTGTACGACCACCTGTTGCGCCTCGACCTGAACATCGTCCAGCGCACTCGCGGCGGGCAGATTGCGGCGGCGCTGGTGAGCGACGCCGATCAGGTCAAGGTGATCGCCGCGGCCGTCCTCGCGGCGTTTTTCCAGAACATGGTGATGATCGTCGCGACCCTTGTCGTGCTGCTGCGGATCTCGCCGCGGCTGACGCTCATGGTGCTCGCGTGCGCACCGATCCTGCTCGTGGGCGTGCGGGCGCTGGTCCAGCGACTGAAGCGTCACGCTCACGCCTTCGCCCACGAGCGGGGCGAACTGACCGCCACCATCACCGAGCGGATCGGCGCGGTCAAGCTGATTCGCGCGTCCGGTGCGGAAGGCGATGAGGCGGTGCATTTCCGCGACCAGGCGGAGCGGTATCGCAAGGGGATCGTGCGCACCCAGCGATTTGCGTTGCTCACTTCGCCGGTGAGCGAACTCTTCGGTGCCACGATGATCCTGGTGATCCTCTGGGCTGCCACCAACTCTTCGCTCTCCGGCGTCCAGCTGGACGTCAGCTTGACGCTGCTTTTCGTGGTTGCCGCGCTCCGCATGATGTCGCCGCTCAAGGCGATCACGTCGGTTCCGACGCAGCTGGCGCAGGCCGAAGCGAGCGCGGCCCGCATCTTCAGCTTGCTCGACATTCCGGCCACCGAGGTCGATCCCCCTGGCGCACGCCCGGCCGTGTTCGACCGCGACCTCGTGCTCGACCACGTCACCTTCGGGTACCCGGCGTCGGCGCCGGTACTCCGGAACGTGTCCCTCACGATCGCCAAGGGCGAAGTCGTGGCACTCGTGGGCCCGAGCGGTGCGGGAAAGACCACCCTGCTCGAGTTGATTCCCCGGTTTCAGGATCCGCAGCAGGGCACCGTGCGGCTCGATGGGGTGCCGCTCCCGGAGCTCTCGCGGGCCTCGTTGCGAAACCTGATCGCGGTGGTCAGCCAGGACACCGTCATCCTCCACGACACCGTGCGCGCCAACATCGCCTACGGCCGCTCGGGCGCCACCGAGGACGAGGTGAAGGCTGCCGCGATCGCCGCCAATGCGCACGACTTCATCAGCCAGCTGCCTGACCGTTATCAGACCATCCTCGGCGAGCGTGGGACGCGGCTCTCCGGCGGGCAGCGACAGCGTATCGCGATTGCGCGGGCACTGCTGCGCGACGCCCCGATCCTGATCCTCGACGAAGCGACCAGCGCGCTTGATACTGAATCGGAGCGTCTGGTCCAGGAAGCGATCGATCGCCTGGTGCGTGATCGCACGGTCCTCGTCATTGCCCACCGCCTCGCCACTGTGCGCGATGCCGATCGGATCGTCGTCCTGGATGATGGGCGGGTCGTGGAATCCGGAACGAATGCGGAATTGCTGGCGCACGGCGGCCTGTACCGGCGGCTCCACGATCTCCAGTTCTCAGTGCACGAGGTGACCCCGTGAACATCGACCGCTCGGTCCTGTTCGTCGCCGAGTTCAACGACGCCTATCACGCGCATTTCGCCCAGCGACGGCGTGCCCTCGAGCGGCTCGGGGCGAAGGTCACCGTGTTCGACCTCAAGGCCCGGCCTTCGTTGCTGGCGCGGTTTCGTGCCGGTGACCTTGGCCGGCGGCTCGAGCACTCGATCGACGAGGCACAACCCGATCTGGTCATCGTGAACGGCAACCCGGAACTCGACGAGGAGATGGTCGAGCGGTTGCGCGGCCGGGTGCGTGCCCGCTGGATCAACTGGCTGCCGCACGACCTTCGCCAGATCTCCGAGGCCATCGTGCTGGCCCGGCCCTTCGATCACATCTACACGATTGGCACCGACATCGCGGCCGAAATGGCCGACCGGCTCGGTCGCACCGTGGATGTGCTTGCCTTCGCCGCCGATCCCTCGGTCTATCGCCCGATCAAGACGCGCGATCAGTATCGCGCCAATGTGGTGTTCGCCGGGAGCGCCACGCCGCGCCGGGAGCGGTTGCTTGCGGAACTGGTGGAGTTCGGCCTTGCCGTGTGGGGCCCCGGTTGGCGCAAGACCACGTTGCGCGACTACTGCCGCGGCGAGGTACCGAGCACCGACGAGTATCTCAAGGCGTATGCCGGCGCGACGGTCGCAGTCAACATTCACCACGCGCTGGTCGAAAACGACCCGCGTGAAGCGTCGTGCAACCAGCGCGTGTTCGAACTGGCCGCGATCGGTGCGGCGCAGGTGGTCGATGACCGCGGCGACCTGCCCCGCTGCTTCGAGCCAGGCCGCGAGGTGAGCGTCTTCCACGATGCCGCCGAACTGAAGGCATGCGTGCGTGCCTTGATCGAAGCGCCCGCCGCCGCGGAACGCCTCGGCCAGGCCGCCCGATCGCGCCTGCTGCAGGATCACACCTACATGCATCGGATGCGGCAGCTGTTGCTCGATCAGCCGAGGCCGATGAAGCACAGCAGCCGTGAGCCGCAACTGCAGCCATGAGCCGCAACCGCAGCCGTGAGCCATGAGCCCGTGGGTTGAGCTAGCGTGTGGTAGACGCACGCTAGCGTACCGTCTGGGGCTCACGGCTCATGGCTGCCGGGTCCCGCTCTGATGCTCGTTTCGGGATTCACCCTCGTCCGCAACGCCACGCTGCTCGATTTCCCGATCGAAGCCAGCATCCTGTCGCTGCTGCCAGTGGTCGATGAGTTCGTCGTCAACGTCGGACATTCCGATGACGACACCCTCGATCGCGTTCGCGCCCTCGGCGATCCGCGCATTCGCATCATCGAGTCGGCGTGGGATCCGGCTCTTGGTACCGCCATGCTTGCCGCGGAGACCCAGCGCGCGATGGCGACATGCCGCTCGCCATGGGGCATCTATATCCAGGCCGATGAAGTATTCGCCGACGGCGCCGCGGCCCGGGTCCGCGACGCGATCGAGCGGCACGATGACGATCGCGCGGTCGAAGGGGTCCTGGTGGAGTACCGGCACTTCTACGGCGGATTCGACGCGGTCGCGCGGAACCGGAAGTGGTACCGCCGCGAGGTCCGGGCCGTGCGGCTCGATCCCGCGCTCGGGGTGCATTCGTACCGCGACGCCCAGGGCTTTCGCACCGGCCCCGCCGATCGGCGTGTCCGCGCCGTCGCCAGTAGCGCGGTGATGCACCACTACGGCTGGGCGCGGCCGACGTGGGCGCTCGCCAGCAAGCGCGCCGCGGATCGGGTACTCGACCCGGTACCGCGCCAACAGCTCGACGGCCGACCGCTGTTGCCGTGGTTGCCGGGAATCGAGCCGTTTCAGGGTGAGCATCCGGCGGTCGCGCGCGCGTGGATCGCGGCGCGTCGAAACGATCGGTCACTCACGGCACCGCGCCGTTTCGAACGCGGACATGTGCGGCTGCTTGCGTCGCTGTTGCTCGAGCGACTTACCGGCTGGCGGCCGTTCGAGTTTCGAAACTACAGCGAGGTGAGGGGTGACTGACGAGAGACGAGAGACGAGAGACGAGAAGGGTCGTCGTCCTGAGCGTAGCGAAGGACCTACGTCGTCGCGCCGCCTGATCTTCCGTCGTCCTGGGCGCGCGCTGCCGCCAAAGGGGGAACGGTTCCGTGAACTGTTGAAGCTGCTCCGCGACGAGGCTGATCGCCGCTTCGCGCTCGCCGAGTTGCATGATCTCCTGGTCGGCTGCGCACCAGTCGAGTACGCGGACGTGGTGGCCCGGGCAGACCACAGTGGATTGCCGGTCTTGATGCAGAACTACGTCGCGGCGATGGTCGAGCAGGCCGGGGTGCAGAAGGGCGTGGCTCCGCCGGCCTGGGTGGCTGAGATCGCGCCGCTCGACCAACCGCACTTCGCGACGCCGCTCAAGAGCGTCCGGTTCCACCTGCTGCGGGCTTCACCGGTGCCGTTCAAGCGGCGGAATATCTTCATCGACGCCTCGCTCGGCGCGCGGGTCTAGCATGATCGAGCCGACCAGGCTGTCGAAGAAGGAGATCTTGAGCCTGCTCGAGTTGCTCAACTCGGAACTCGCCACCGTCGCGGCACAGGGCGAGGTCTATCTGGTGGGCGGAGCCGTCATGTGTCTCGCCCTCAACGCGCGCGCCGCCACGCGCGACGTGCACGCCTGGTTTGAACCCGCGAGAGTCGTCCGGGGGGCCGCCGCTCGCGTCGCGGTACAGAGCGGTGTTCCTGATACCTGGCTGAACGATGCGGTGAAAGCCTGGCTCAGTCCCCGCGGCGAGTTCGACAATTTCCTCGAGCGCTCGCACCTGAAGGTCTTCGTGGCTCGCCCGACCTATCTGCTGGCGATGAAGTGCGCGGCGATGCGCCTGGGTGAGGAGTTCCACGATCTTGACGACGTGCGTTACCTGCTGCGTTATCTCAACATCTCGACCGCCAACGAAGCTCTCGATGTGGTGACCAGGTACTTCGACGAGACCCAGCTTCCGGCCAGGTCGCGATTGGCGCTGGAGGAGTTGCTGCCTGGGTAGTCGCGAACTGGGCGGGCCTTCGCGTCTCTCGTCTCTCGTCTATCGTCTCCCGTCTCCCGTCTCTCGTCTCTCGTCTCTCGTTAGCGGATACTCCTCCCCGCTCAACAGCATCCTCAGCCGATGATCATACGTGTGATAGGCCAGCGCGTGCGCATGTGCCCGTGCCGCCATCGCGATGCGCTCCTCCGGGTTCGCCAGCAATGCCCGAATCTGCTCGACGCAATCATCAATCGAGCGGAACCAGCGGCAATGTTCGCCGTCTCGCGCGAACTGTTCGATCCCTGGCACATACGGCCCGACGTAGGCTCCGCCGCAACCGAAGACCTTCCACATCCGGTTCGACGCCGAGGCGAACTGCGTCTCCTGTTCCGCGAACGAGTTGGCTCCGAGCGACACGGCCGCGCCGGCGACGACTTCCGCAAATCGGGCGCCGTGCACTGCCTCGCCGACGACTGGAAGTCCACTGTCCACGCCCGTCCATCCCGGTCCGCGAACCTGCAACGCGAACTCCCGCGCCACCGCGCGCAGCAGCGGCCAGCGATAGGGATAGGGCCCGGAGCCCACGAAGCTCACGTCGCAACGGTACTCGTCGCGGGTCGCGGCTGCGGGCATGTCGCGATCGGGATCCATCGCCTGCGGCAGGAACCGCACCACCGGGACGCCCTGGGCACGATAGGTATCGCGTTGGCCCGAGTACGTGGTGTAGAGTGTGCCGCACTGGCGGGCGAGGTCGACCACCCCTTCCTGCGGTGCGATATCGACGTGCCACATCGCGGTCATCCGGTTGCGAAACAGCCGTTCAAGTCGCGCGTGGCCAAGGCGACGTGCCTCGCGCGTGCACAGGATAAAGTCGGGATTGAACCGTTCAATCCGGCGTTCGAGCAGTGGCGGTGCCAGTCCCCGCAGCCGCCGATGCCACGCCAGTACGTCGAACACCCGGCTCGCGACGCCGAGACGTTGCGCCGCGCGCGCGTAGGCGACTTCGTCGTTGTGCGGCGCCCCCGCACCGAGGACTGCGAGACGCTGGAACGGAAGTTGGTTCGATACGGTCACGGCAGGGAAGGATAACTTCCTGCCATGCCAGCCGGCCGGCCGCACCACGACCTGTTGTTCGCGCACGACTTCCCGCCCATGGCTGGTGGAATCGCGCGATGGATGGCAGCGCTCGCCGACGGCTATCCGCACGGTTCTCTGACGGTATCGACCGGCACGGTGGCCGGCGCCGCCGCCGCGGATGCGCTGTCGCCGCAGCGAGTCGATCGGCTGCTGGTGCCGGTCGATCGCTTGCGCACGCTGATCGGCGTGTTGACGTGGTCCCGCCGCGCGGTGACGCTCGCCCGCGATCCGGCGGCGCGTTTCGCCTGGTGCGACACGATTCGCCCGGCCGGATACGCGGCGCATTGGGCCTATCGGCGCACCCGCTTGCCTTACGGCATCCTGGTGGTGGGCAACGACCTGCTCACGTTGCAGGCCAGGATCGCCGGCAGCCGCTTCAAGCGTCGCCTGGTGCGATCGCTTCTTGGTGACGCGGCGGTGTTCGTCGCCATTTCGCAATGGACCGCGGAACGGTGTCGGCTACTCCTCCGCGAACTCGATCTCGAATCCGCCGCCCGGCGAGTGCGCGTCGTGCCGCTTGGCACCGACCCGGTTCGCTGGCGCGCCGATCCCGCTGCCGGCGCGGAGTTCCGCCGGCGCCGCGGCCTGCCGGACGGTCGCTGGCTCGTCACCGTCGCCCGGCTGGTCGAGTACAAGGGAATTGACACCGGCATCCGGCTCATCGCGCGGTTGCGCAACGACCACCCCGACCTGCACTACGCGATCATCGGACGCGGACCACAGGAAGCGGCGCTCCGCGCACTCGCAACCAAACTTGGCGTGGCCGACCGGGTGCACCTGTTGACCGACGTGGCCGACGCCCAGTTGCCTGCTGCCTACTCGATCGGCGAGATCTATCTCGGTCTCACCCGCGAAACGCTACTCGACGTCGAGGGTTTCGGGATTTCGTTTGCGGAGGCTGCGGCGTGCGGCCTGCCGGTGATTGCGGCTCGCAGCGGCGGCATTCCCGATGCCGTCGCCGACGGCGAAACCGGCGTCATGGTCGATCCGCACGACCTGGCGGGAATCGAGGCGTCGGTTCGCAACTTGCTCGGCGACAGGATCCTGTCACGACGACTCGGCGCTGCGGGTCGCGAACGGGTGGAGCGTTACCTCAACTGGGATCGCGTCGTGCGGGAGATGCGGGCGATCGCCTCGGAGTTCGGGCGGGTGTCAGCGCTGTCATCCTGAGCGAAGCATCGGCGCAGCCGATGCGCAGTCGAAGGACCTCGGTTCCGCGCATGAAGTCTGGTGCCTGCGCTCGGGCGCCTGTCATCCTGAGCGACGCATCGGCGCCGCCGATGCGCAGTCGAAGGACCTCGGTTGGGCGCATGAAGTCTGGTGCCTGCGCTCGGGGCCGAGGTCCTTCGACTTCACAACCGCTTCGCGGTTGTATTGCTCAGGATGACCGCGCTAGAACCGGTACGCCGCCACGATCGACACCGTCTGGGTCTTGTAATCCACGTTCGCGGTGCTTCCCGATTGGATCGCCTCGAGCGCGTTCGTAAAGCCGATATCCGCGCGGGCGCCCAGCGAGAAATGCCGGAACTCCAACCCGGCCTCGGCGATCCCGCTGATCTCGGTGGATTTCGCCCCGTCCGCCGTGCCGCAGTCGGTGGCCGCGGCGGACCCGTTGGTATTCATGCACTTCAACTTGAGGCCGATCGCCGGTCCGCCACCCACGTACAGCGGTCCCATATGGAGCCGGATCACGATCGGGATCTGGATGTAATCGAGGGTCGTCTTCCTGCCCACGCCGGTGGTCTCGCTGAAGTCGCTCGTCTTGGCGCCCTTCGCCGTGTAGTACAGGCCGGGCTGCACGGCAAATCCGAGGGCGCCGAGGCGCACGAACGCGCCGGCGATGAAGCCAGCGCTCGCGGCGTCCTTAAGCGCGTTTCCGGTCAACTTCGACTGGCTCAATCCGGCCATCACGCCGAACGAGACCAACTGGGCTTTCGCGTGACCGAGCGGACTCGCCGCCAAGGCGGCCACCATGGGCACCAGATACCAGCGAGAGCGAACACGCATGTGACTCTCCGGCGAAGGTTGGGAGTGTAAGTTTACCAATGATGTCGACTCCGGCGGTGCTGCTCGTCGGCCGGGAACCCATCCGGCGGGAATCGCCGGCTCTCTCCTCGCTCAGGGCACGCTGGCGTTCGGACCCGCTCTTCCGCCTGGGCGGGGTGTTGGTCGCCCTCATTTTGCTGGCCGCGATCTTCGCCCCGTGGCTCGCGCCGCACGACCCCCGGCGCGGCGACTTGGCCAACGACTACCTCGCATCGCCGGGCCGTCGGTTCCTGTTCGGCGCAGACGCGCAAGGTCGCGACGTCCTGTCGCGCATCCTGTACGGCGCCCGGTTGTCGCTGCTGGTCGGGTTGGTGTCCCAGACGGTGGCCGTCACGCTCGGCCTCAGCCTCGGCCTGCTGGCCGGGTACTTCCGCGGTGCCGTGGACTTGGCTGTCATGCGCTTCGCCGACATCACGCTCGCCTTTCCGACCTTGCTGTTGTTGATCGCTGTCGCGGCCGCCATCCGGCCATCGCTGCCGGTGACGTTCGTCATCATCGGCGCGGTCGGTTGGGCGGGCGTTGCGCGCCTGGTGCGCGCTCAGGTCCTCTTGCTGGTGAAGAGCGAGTACGTGATCGCGTCGCACGCCCTTGGTGGCCGCGCGCACTGGGTCATGCTGCGGCACCTGGTGCCCAACGTGCGCAGCGTCGTGATCATCACAGCCACGCTCGGCATCGCGGGAGCGATCATGGCGGAAGCGGCACTCTCCTTCGTGGGACTCGGTGCGCAGCCACCCACACCGAGCTGGGGCGCGATGGTGGCGGAAGGGCGCGACTTGATCCGCGTGGCGCCGTGGGTCTCGGTGGCACCCGGCCTCGCGGTCGGTGTGGCGGTGCTCGGATTCAACCTGCTCGGTGACGGGTTGCGGGAGGCGATGGATCCCCTCTCCCGGTCCCGCGCCGGGTCCGCTTGAGGTCTTCCGCGCGGCGGCTATTTCCGCGCCACCGTGGGCTGCTCCCGTTGGCGCAGTCGCTCGCCGTCAGCGTGACAGGCCTCGGCGGTTGCCGACCGGCAGGTGGTGACGGGCGACCCGCCGCCGCGGCGATGATCGAATGGCCGTCATCGGCTGGCGACGCCGGATCGCTGCGATACTCTCCCGCGGCCGATATCACCCCGGGCAACGTGGTCAACCTCGCGCCCGCGTGGACCTGGCGGACGGGAGAGATCGCGGGAATCGATCCCGCCACCGGTGAGCACCTCAGTCCGGGGAAATTCGAAGCGACGCCCGTCATGCTGGGGGACACCCTGTACCTCAGCACCCCGTTCAGCCGGGCGGTCGCGCTCAACGCCCGGACCGGGCGCCAGTTCTGGGCGTTCGATCCCGACGTGACCCGTTGGGGTTGGCTCGCGAACGAGCACGCGAGTTTCGTGCATCGCGGAGCGGCGGTGTGGACCGCTCCAGGCGCGCGCGGCGAGCGGCGCGTCTTCCTCACGGCGCGTTGGCAACTTCTTGCCCTCGACGCCGCCACCGGGCAGAAGATCGAAAGCTTTGGCGACAACGGCAGCGTCGACCTGGCGGCGCATCTGCGCTGGCCGGTCAATCGGCTGCACCTGACCGCCACCTCACCGCCGGCGATCTGGCACAATGTCGTGATCGTCGGGAGTTCGATTTCCGACCGACTGATTTACCCGCGCGATCCACCCGGCGACGTGCAGGCCTTCGACGCGCGGTCCGGCAAGCGGATCTGGCGCTGGGATCCGGTGCCGCCGCCGGGCTCAGCCGACCGGAAGACCTGGGCGGGGAAGTCGGCGGACGTGACCGGACACATGAACGTATGGGCGCCGATCTCGATCGACTCGTCTCGCGGCCTGGTGTACCTGCCGGTGAGCACACCGAGTAACGACTGGTACGGCGGTAACCGCCTCGGTGACAACCTGTATGCCGAATCGATCGTGTGCCTCGAGGCGGCGACCGGACGCATGGTCTGGTCGCGACAACTCGTGCATCACGGATTGTGGGACTACGATCTCGCCTCACCGCCGATCCTGGCCACGATCCGCTCCGCGGCAGGCACCAACGACGTGGTTATCGTCACCACCAAGAGTGGCTTCGCCTTCGTGTTCGACCGCGTCACCGGACAGCCACGCTGGCCGATCGAGGAGCGGCCGGTCGCGCCGAGCACAGTGCCTGGCGAGCAGGCATCCCCCACCCAGCCGGTGCCGACGTGGCCAGCACCGTTCGCGGTGCAGGGCTTCACCGCCGCCGACGTCGTGGACTTCACGCCGGCCGTTCACGCGGCGGCACTCGCATTGCTGGGGGGAAAGCAACTCGGTCCGCTGTTTACGCCGCCATCGCTGGCCGGAACGGTGGTAATGCCCGGCTGGAACGGCGGCGCCGGCTGGGGCGCGGGCGCGGTAGATCCGGAACGGCAGCTGCTGTTGGTCAAGGCGACGAATCAGGCGGCGCTGGCGCAACTGGTTGCCGACTCGGCGACGCGCTTCCGCATCGATACCGTGCCACCGTCACCGCTCGACCCGCTCATCCTTCACGTTTCCGGCGGCCATACCTGGTATGGTGCCTGGCGCCGGGAGGCGGACATTCCGGTGAATCGGCCGCCGTACGGAACGTTGACCGCGATCGATCTGGTGACCGGCGACCGCCGGTGGCAAGTGGTCCTGGGCGACACGCCGGAATTGCGCAGCCACCCGGCGTTGCGCAAGCTCAAGCTGCCACAGCTCGGCGTCGCCGGAGCGCCTGGTGGAGTGACAACGCGGAGTGGCCTGATCTTCATCACCGGTGGTGGGAGCACGCTGTACGCGCTCGACGTCGCGACTGGCACGAGCCTCTGGTCGGCGCCGCTGGGACAGATCGGCTACAGCAACCCGATGACGTATCGCGCCAGCGACAGCCGGCAGTACGTTGTGGTCGCGACCGGGAAGGGCATCGGCGCCAGCCTCCAGGCCTTCGCGCTGCCGCCACGATGAACCAACCGGGAGGCTCCATGCCGTCTCGCACGCCAGGCGTGCTGCTTCGGGTCAGCGGCATTCTGGTCGCGGGCGTCGTTGTCACCCTCGTGGGATTCATGATCGGACGGCACTGGTCCGGTGCGCGAATTTCATGGCTCCGTCGCGCGCTCCATGGCCGGGAACCGACCGAGTGGAGCGTGTTCGCGCGTGCCGACGTCGCCCGTTTCGAGGCGGCCAGGGCGATCGTCGGTGGCTCGCTTTACGTCATTGGCGGGTGGTATGCAGCCGGACCGAAGGCGACGCCTCGCGTCGATGCGCTCGACCTCAAGGGGGGAACCTGGACTCGCAAGCATGACATGCCGGCCCTGTTGACGCACGCGAACGCGGTGGTCGTGCGCGACACGGTCTGGCTGGTGGGCGGGTTTGAGGGGAACCATCCCGGCGCTGCCACCGCGCGAGTATGGCGGTACGTGCCGGCGACCGACGAATGGACGCCGGGCCCGCCGCTTCCAGCACCCCGCGGCGGCGGTTCCTTGGCGGCGCTGGGCGACACGCTGCATTTTCTGGGCGGCTGGCTGCCCGACCGCAGCACGGATTCACCCGACCACTGGACACTCGTCATTGGCGAGAGCGCGTGGCGTCCCGCGGTACCACTGCCGTTACCACGCGGACACTTCATCGCGGTGCCGTACGCGGGCCGGCTCTACGCGATCGGCGGCGTCCTGGCCCACGACCCGACGCCGATCGACGTCGGCGAATTACACCGGTACGATCCGGCCACCGATCGGTGGGACACGCTTGTCTCGGCACCGTTCGCGGTCTCTCACACCGAGAACAGCACGTTCGTACTGGACGGCAAGATCGTCGTCGTCGGTGGGCGTGCCCGGCCGCAGGGACGCGAAGACCTCGACGACATGCTGGCGTTCAATCCTGCCACGGGCCGATGGAGCCACTTGGGCCGGATGCCGCTCCCGGTCATCGGCGCTCTCGCCTTCCCGATCGGCGATACCGTCGTCGCGGGTCTGGGAGCCACCGACGGCATCGAGCGATTCAATCCGGTATTGTGGCGGCGGCGCATGCACGATGTCTGGATTCGCGGCGACTCGATGCCGGTCCCGCTGGGAGAAGTCGCGGGCGGCGTCATCGGGCGCAAGCTGTATCTCGTCGGCGAGGGCGATCCGCATACACTGGTGTACGACCTCGCGGCGGGACAATGGGACGAGTTGAACGCCGCCACGTCGCGCCCCGCTGTGGGCAACCACCATGCGGCCGAAGTGTTCGACGGCAAACTCTGGCTGTTCGGCGGACTGAAGCACGACGCTGATGGCGCGGTGCAGATCTACGATCCGGCGATTCGCGAGTGGCGACTGGGGCCGCGGATGCCGTTCGCGGCCGGCTCGAGCGCGTCGGCGGTGATCCATGGGCGGTTCTTCGTCGTGGGTGGTATCGTCGGCGACACCACGACCGCCGCTGCCGCGGTGTTCGCTCCGGCAACCATGGCCTGGTCCGCGATCGCACCAATGCCGCGCCCGCGCAACCACGCCGCCTCCGCCACCGACGGGGAACGTCTCTTCGTGTTCGGCGGACGCGGGCCCGGCAGCGGTGCGGCCAACGTGGTCGCCAATGGTTTTGCGGACGTGCAGGTCTACGATCCCCGCAACAACTCCTGGACGGTGAGCGACGGATCAAGCGGTGCACCGCAGCCGGTGCCTCAGGCACGCGGCGGCATGGGCAAGGCGGTCTGGTTGAACGGCGAGTTCTGGGTCATTGGCGGCGAGACCGTCACGGGGGCCGGGGCATCGAACGGGCACACCTATCGTCGCGTCGACATCTACGATCCGCTGCACAACAGCTGGCGCGCAGGCCCGCCGCTGCTGACCGGCCGCCACGGCATCTTTCCCATCACGGACGAGGGGATGATCGTGATCGCGGGAGGAGGTGCGGTCGCCGGCGGCAGCAGTTCCCGGTACGTGGACGTGATCTGGCCGACCCCGAGGCCGTGACGGCAACGACTCTCTCACCGAATGTGGTTGACGCGTGAACTTCGATCAGTTGCGGCGCACCGAGTTTTCGGCCCTGAACGACAACGGCATCTACCTCAATAGTGCCAGCATCGGGCCGCTGCCGGCCCGCAGCGTCGCGGTACTCGCGGAGTGCAACCGCGACCGGGCCCGGCCGGCGATGTGGCCGCTGGAGAGGATCAACACCGTCCTCACCGAAGCGCGGTTGTTGGCGAGCCGGCTGATCAACGCCGACGCAGCCGAGATCGCCTTGATGCCCAACACCACCACCGGGCTCAACATTGCGGCTCACGCGCTACCACTCAAGTCCGGCGACATCGTGCTCACCTTCGATCGAGAGTTCCCAGCGAACATCTACCCGTGGCTGCGGCTGGCAGACCGTGGCGTCGCGCTCGAGCGCATTCCGGTCACGGTGGATGGCTGGCCCGACGAAGCCCGCCTGCACGAGCGGCTCGCCGACCCGCGCGTTCGCGCCGTCGCCGTGTCACTCACCCAGTTCAGCAACGGTTACACCGTCGACCTGCACACCCTGTCGCGCGCCACGCGAGACGCAGAAAAGTGGCTGGTCGTCGATGCGATCCAGGCGGTGGGCCAGCTGCCGGTTGACGTGCAGAAGACGCCGGTGGATTTCCTGGCATGCGGCGCCCAGAAGTGGCTCCTCAGCCCATGGGGCACCGGCTTTCTCTACGTGCGCAAGGAGTTGTGTACCCAGTTGGAGCCGACATTCGTCGGCTGGGCGGCCTACGCCGGCAGCGACGACTACACTAACCTGACGTCGTACGACCCCCGCCTCTGGCCCGATGCGCGGCGGTTCGAGCTGCTTACCTTTCCGGTGCAGGACGTTGCCGCCATGAATGCGTCACTGGGGCTGATCCTCGACGTTGGCATCGACGCGATTGCACAGCACACCCGGGCGCTGCACCAGCCGATCATCGACTGGGCCGATCGGAGCGGCGCGACCATCACGTCGCCGTCGGGGCCACGCGGGTCGGCGATTCTGTGCATCAAGCCGCGCGGTGATGTGGCCGCCGGGTATACCCGGCTGCAGGCGGCGGGAGTGCACTGTTCACATCGGGAAGGGTCGATCCGGTTGAGCCCGCACATGTTCAATGATTTCGCCGATGTTGTTCGGGTGGCGCGGTTACTCGACGTTGATCCGGTGTGAGCGCCGGATATGGAGCGGCGTAACGCTTCGGTGACCGGCATTCGGTAGCGCGTTGGTGAGATTGTTGAGAGCTCCGTGATCAGCGCGTTCATCAGTACGCCGGTGAAGCGCTGCTTCAGTGGTCGGTCGTGGTCATTCCGGCGAATCGGCTGGCGCACGGTGAAATCGTCGCCTTCGTGGACGATGATGCCATGGCGTCACCAGGCTGGCTCGCGAACATCGTGTCCGCATACACGGACGAAACGATCGGGTGCGTTGGCGCCTTCGCGGATGAGGGCCCGGCGACACTCGGGTTCCTGATCCGGGACACCTGGGTGCATCTCCACGCCTACTCGGTTCGCATTGTTCACCCGCTCGCGCTCGTCGCGGTCGGCTTCCCGGGAAAAGCAGTCGGTGCAGCGCTCACCGTCAGGCAACTGTTGTCCGCCAGCCGCGGCCTGGATGAGGCGCCAGACCAGACGAGTCAGTGACCAGTACCCTGCCGTCGTCATCGCGCGTTGGTGGCAGGGTGCGCCAGCGCCCGTCAAGGACAATCACTATTTCATGCCACTGTGGGGCCACTTCCGGCGTTCGGCCACGACGTATTCTCGATGCTTGGACAGGTGCCAATCCGCCGGATTCAATGCCCGCTCCATGGCCTCCCGGCACCCTGGAACGTATCGATCGTGCAACTCGACCACGATTCGCCGACAACGATGAATCCATCGGTCGGCCGTTCCAAAGACCTCGATTTCTCCACCCTCAATATCCATTTTCAGGAGATCGACCGTGTCCCACGCAGCCTCGTTCAGGAGGTCCTCAACCGTGAACGACGGTACCGCTGTCGCATCAGGCACAAGTTGCTCGATCGCTGCGAAAGACCATTTGTCCGCAGCGGGGTTCTGCACGGTCACCCACCCCTTCCTGCCCCACAAGCCACCGTGCCGAGTCACGACTCGCTTGTAGGGAGCCGAATTTCGCCGGAGCAGGTCCGCATTGCCGGCCTCCAGCTCGATAGCGAGGATATCTGCCTGCGGCCACATCGCGGCGAACACCCGGACGCTGACGCCGATATTGGCACCCGCATCAACAATCCGTCGCGGTGCCTCGTCGAACTTGATTTCCAGCTCCCGTTGCACGACCACCTGGCGAATCACATCAGCGTCGCTGGTACCGGCACGAATCACCAGGGGGGCCTGCCACTCTGGTACGAATACTTTGACCTCGGTCCCCGGGACCAGTCGATAGTCTGCATTCGCAATGGCGTTCGCCACTCGTGTGCCCGCCACCAGCCCGAATCGCGCACGGTAGGGTTGCGCAAACTTCCACCATCGTATCGCCTTGTCGAACGCCACCACTTCCTCCTCCTCTGAATCCGGTCCGCGTCATCACACCGGCCGGGACAATTCGGGTTTCTAGTCGGAGCGAACGAGCTGCTTTTCGTCGCGCGCGATCGTTACGTGCTTGGTGCCAACCGTTACCACCGTTGCCGTCGCACTTGTCGTGACCGTCGGCACGAGCGGCGGTTGCTGTGCCTTCGTGCATTGCAGCACGGTGACGACCAGATCGGTGGCACGCCCCGCCACGCCGACGGTGACGGCGTGGCTGCTCGGATGGCCGCCCGAGCCCAGGGCGAACGCTTGCGTGCCGAGGACGGCATCGGTGGGCAACAGGACGCTGCCGAAGCAATGGAAATCGGCGCTGGGGCTCTGCAGTGTGAAGGTGTTGCCACGGATTCGCGGGACATCCTTCATATGCCAGTGCCACACCTTGGCCCGGGCGGCGTCGGCGACGGCCACGCGATCGACGATAATGAAGACGTCCTGCCGTGGCAGGTAGGCCACCGTGCGGAGATAATCGGTGACGGGCCGGCGCTTGTCCGAACGTCCGTATGCGTCCTTCGCCTGCGCGCGGATCACGACCAGCGAGTCGTTGACCTGGGTGGCGACGATCGCGCCGTGGTTACCCTCGCCGTGGTTCTGGCCCGTGTCGCCGACGGTCAAATTGTTGTAGTTCGACGTGCCCTGTTCGATGCCGCTGTGGGAATAGATGTTCGCATCGGCCGAGATCCAGAACGACCCCTTCCAGATCCGCAGGCCGTTGGCGTCGAGTGCCGCGTGGCTCTGGCTCACGTCGCCGCTTTCGAGCGCGAACACCGTCGTGTTGGGATCCGACCAGCTCTGGCGATAGGTAAAGAATCCCGGCCCCCGTGCCAGGTAGTCCCGCGGCAGTCCGCTCCAATCGGGTGCAGCGGCGGCCGCCGGGTCATAGCGCACCAGCTCCTCGGCCAGCACCGACGTTTCCGTCTCGCGATCCGGCACCTGCCCGATCCGATTGAGCCACGCCTGGACGTCGGCGGCCAGTTGCGGCGCAGCGTTGGCGGCGGGCAGCACTGCCATCGCCGCCATCCGGTCGTACGCGTACAGGCTCGCATCGCTGACCCGCGACTGGTCGCCGAAGGGGATCTTGAACGCGCCGCCCGGCATGGTGGATGCCAGCCGCCACCGCAGGCTCGCGTCGAACCACGGGGTCGACAGGGGAGTACCCGCCGTCAGGAGCGCATCCGCAAAGCGGCCCACGAACCAGCTGCTGTCGTAGTTGGTGCCTTCGACCCACGCGCCGCCGGCGCCGTCCCTGGCGAAGTACGGCAGCGCGTTCGCGGTCCAGTGCCACAGGGCAAGCTGTCGATGGAATGCGGCGCGGTCCCGCCCGCTCGCCGTGCCGGCCAGCGTGTCATCGCCGGCGGCGGCGAGTGCGGCGGGTCCGGTCATCATGAAGCCCCACCAATAGTTGCTGCCGGGCCACATGCCCCACGCAGTGCTGCGGCGCGAGTTGGTTTCCGGCCACACCCAGTCCGCCTGATTCATCAGCCACGTGGCGACCTGACGGCGTTGTGCCGTCGTCAGGCCATCGTAGCACCAGTCCAGCCCCATGGTGACCAGTGGCATCCAGAATCGGTAGGGATACCCCGAGTCGCCCTGGAGCGTGTTGCGATCAACCGCGTAACTGCTGAGCAGTACCCCTGCGCGCGCGGCATATCGCCTCTCCCCGGTCGCGAGATACGCAGCACACAGGTCCGGCACCATTCGCACATCGCCAGCGCCCGAGCCGCGTCGCACCTCGGCGTCTGCGACGGCCTTGACTCGCTGCCAGCGGTCGGTGTTTGTCGTCGCCCGGGCACGCAGTTTCGCGATGCGATCCGGCGTCAGCCACACCCGCGGATGCGGCGGCAGGGCGCGGAGGGTGTCCAGCCCGCCGATGGCGGACCTGCCGGACGCCGGATGCCGATTCAATCGCGCACCCGTCACTGCGACTGTGATGCCAAGGCACAGCAACACGGTCAACACGACCATCGCGACGATGCCAGCCGTCGCCCGTACCCTGCCGGGGCGACGTTCAGGCGCCTGGAACGATAGAGCCATCGATTGTCCGTGTTGCAAGGAGATAGGCAGCTGAAGCAACGGCGGGAATCTATCGCGGCCAACGGGCTAATGACGACGGCGCCGCGAGAGGACGGATCCTCGGCGGCGCCGTGGGACGCGGTACCACTCAGTGACGGATCAAGGATCTCGCAGGATGAACGCCGATTCGTACACTACCGACTGGGCGTCGTCGCGCGGCACCGTGACGCGCCGGGTGCCCATGGTCACCCGGGTCTCGGTGGTGGTGGTTGCGACCACCGGAATGAAGGGCACCGACAGTCCTGTGGTGCATTGCAGCACCGTGACGACCAGGTCGGTGGCGCGCCCTGACATGCTCACGGTGACGGCGTTACTGCTCTGCGTGCCGCCGGAGCCCAATGCGAACGATTGGGTGCCGAGTACGGCGTCGGTGGGCAGCAGCACACTGCCGAAGCAACGTGCATCGCGATTGGGATTCTGCAGCACGAAGGTGTTGCCGATAACCTGCGGGACATCCTTGGTGTGCCAGCGCCACACCTTGGCCAGGCTCGCGTTGGCGGAGGTCGCGCGATCGACGATCACGAAGACATCCTCCTGCGGCAGGTAGGCCACCGTTCGCAGGTAGTCTGGCACCCACGGCGCGCGATCGGGTCGCCCATAGGTGATCGAGGCCTGTCCCCGTACCACCACCAGCTGATCCGAGACCTGCGGCGTACTCATCTGACCGCGGGCATAGTGCGCCTGATTGCTGTCGCCGACCGTAAGGTTGTTGAAGTTGCTCGTTTGCTGCTCGATACCGCTCGCCGAGTAGATGTTCGCGCTCGCCGACACCCAGAAGGAGCCTTTCCAGATCATCAGGCCGTTGGCGTCGAGCGACGCATGGCTCTGCCCGTTGTCGGTATTCTCGAACACCAGCACGGTCGAGTTGGGATCGGTCCAGCTCTGGCGGTAAGTGAAGTATCCCGCGCCGGGCGCGTAATAGTCCCTGGGCTGCGCGCTCCAGTCGGTGGCGGGGGCGTTGGGGTCGTAGCGCAACAGTTCCTCGGCCAGCACCGACGTTTCGGTCTCACCGGTCGGTACTTGCCCGACCTGGTTGAGCCATCCTTGGACTTGCATGGCGAGGCTACTGTTCGCCGATGGGAGCACCGCCATCGCAGCCATGCGATCATACGCATACATGCTGGCATCGCTGACGCGCGACTGATCACCGAGGGGCGCCTTGTATCCACCACCAGGCATCGTCGATGCCAGGCGCCAGCGCAGGCTGGCATCAAGCCACGTCGTCGACAGCGGTGTCCCGGCGGTCAGGAACGCATCCGCGAAGCGACCCACGAACCAGCTGCTGTCGTAGTTCGTGCCTTCACTCCACGCTCCGCCCGCTCCATCCGCGCCGAAATACGGCACCGCAGTCCCATTCCACTTCGTCAGCGCCAGTTGCCGATGGAAGCCCGCGCGGTCGGCGCCGCTCAAGGTGCCCGACAGCGTGTCGTCGCCCTGAGCCGCCAGCGCGGCCGGCCCAGTCGTCATGAAACCCCACCAGTAGTTGCTGCCGGCGTACATCCCCCACGCACTCGCCCGCGCGGTGTTGGTTTCCGGCCAGACCCAATCCGCCTGGTTCATCAACCAGGTGGCGGCCTGGTGTCGCTGTCCCGCGGTCAATCCGTTGTAGCACCAGTCGAGACCCATGGTGACCAGCGGCAGCCAGAACCGGTACGGATACCCTGAGTCGCCCTGCAGGGTATTTGCGTTGGTTGCATAGTTGGTGATCAGTACGCCGGCGCGTGTCGCGTAGCGCTGGTCGTCGGTGGCGAGGTAGGCGGCGCAGAGATCTGGCAGCATGCGCGTGTCACCAGCTGCTCCTCCCTTGGCAACCTCGGCGTCGGCCGTGGCCTTGACGCGCTGCCAGCGCGGCGTGTTCGCCGAGGCCTGCGCGCGGAGTCTCGTGAGACGGTCGGCGGTCATCCACACCCGCGGGTGCGCCGGCAGGTCGGAGCCCACCGGGCGCGCGAACTTCCCGTACGTGACCGCAACGGTCTTCTTGTCCCCGGCGGCAACGCTGACGAATTGCGAATCGGCTGCCGGTGCGTAGGAGTCGACGCCGTCCGTGGTTCTCGCAGCGTACAGGTAGTATTCGCCGGGTATCAGCGAATCCAACGTGACCGCCACGGTGACCGCATGCTGATACGCTCGGGGCCCGGTCACGGTGAGTTGTGCCGCGACAGTACCTGGGAGGCCGACAATGGCAACGGTCAGGCTGCCCAACGTCGGCTGGGGTGTCGCGGTGGCCGTGACGGGCACCAAGTCGTGACTGCAACCGCTCAGGAGCAGGACGAAAAGAAAACTACCGGTACGCATCGATATTCCTTGATTCCTTCCACGACACACATGGATGTGATCCGACTCGGCACCGCGACGGCTAAGTTACGGCCCAAGAAGAGGTGACGAAAGACCGATCTGATGCCGGGGAGTATCGGCAGCTGCAGATCCCCGTTGTAGCGCAGAATCCGGACCGCGCCGTTTCTGGGCGCCGTCCCCGGCTTTTCGGCGGATGCCACCCGTTTCGGTGGTCCCGCCACTGGCATGATCCTTCCACTCGCAGGCGCCACCCCGCGCCCTGGAGCGACGCTTGAAGATTGGGATGTTCACCCCGACCTACCCGTCGGTCTCGGGCGAGGGCGGGATCGGCAAGTATGTTCGCGAAGCAGCCGCGGCGATGTGCGCGACCGGGCACGAGGTCCATGTGCTCACCCCGGGCGTGGGTCCGCGCACCGAGGACGGTGCCGTGTCCGTCCATCGGTGCGCGGCAGACTGGTCGCCGCTGCTCGACCGGATCTATCCGGGCGCCGGCGCCTGCTGGCAGGTGGGCCGAGCCATGTTGGACCTGGTCACGCGACAACAGCTCGAGGTGGTGGAGTTTCCCAACTGGGAAGGGTTGGCCCCCTATTTCGCGTGGCGCCGTCGGGTTCCGTTGGTGGTCCGCTTGCACACGTCCTCGCTGGAAACCATCGCCATTGACGGGTTGAAGCCCACCCGCGCCCGCAGGGCTGACGTACGGCGCGAGCGCCTGACCGCCCGCATGGCGGATGCGCTTGCTACGCATTCAGAGTCGCATCGGTTGATCATCGCGGAAGAGTTGCGCGTTGACCCGGAACAGATCCGGGTGATCCCGCACGGGATCGCCCCGGCACCCGCGCATGTGGATCCGCACGATCGCGATGCGCAGACAGTGGTGTACCTCGGCCGGCTCGAGCACCGCAAGGGAACCATCGACCTGTTGCACGCCGTGCCGCTCGTACTGCGCGACTTTCCGGATGCGTCGTTCGTCCTGATCGGTGCTGACCGGCCGCACTGCCCGGGCGGCCGCACCCATGCCCAGTACCTGCGCGAAGAGTTCCCGCCCGAGGTGCAGCGTCGGGTCCAGCTACTCGGCCGGCTGCCCGACGCCGACGTCGAGAGCTGGCTCCGCCGGGCGACCCTGTTCGCTGCGCCGTCGGTATACGAATCGTTCGGGCTGATCTTTCTCGAGGCAATGCGCTGGGGCACGCCGGTCATCGGAACGCGGGCCGGCGGAATTCCTGAAATCATCGACCATGATCGCACCGGGGTCCTGGTCCCGCCGCGCGACCCGGAGTCGCTCGCGGCGGCCATCATCGCGCTGCTTCGCGATCCCGCCCGGCGTCAGCGTCTCGGCGAAGCTGGCCGCCAGCGCTCTGAAACCGGGTTTTCGAGCCAGCGGATGGGCCAGCAGATGGTCGAGTTGTACGCCGAGGTGGTCAAGCGGGGCGCCCGGCGATGACCGCCGAACGCGAGCTGGTGAGCGTCGTGATCCCGTGCTACAACTACGGGCGATTTGTCGCCGAAGCGATCGAGTGCGCGCTCAATCAGACCTGGCAACCCCTCGAAGTGATCGTGGTCGATGACGGAAGCACCGACGACACTCGTCAGCGTCTGGCGCCTTACCTCGACCGCATCCGATACGTCTACCAGGACAACAAGGGACTCTCCGCCGCCCGGAACACAGGCATCCGCCACGCGCGCGGTGACTGGGTCGCGTTGCTCGACGCCGACGACCTCTGGCATCCCCGTAAGACCGAGCGGCAACTCGGTGTCGCCGGGATTGACGCATCTGTCGGGCTCGTGGGATCGCCGACGTGTAGCGAGATGCCCGCTGAACTTCCCGACGCTCCCGCGACGCGCGAGATCGGGGTGCACGATTTTTTCTTCGGCGTTCCGGTCACCGGGTCGTCCACCCTGATTCGACGGAACGCCTTCGACCTGGTGGGCGGCTTCGACGAAACACTCACGTCGGTCGAAGACCGGGACATGTGGCTGCGCCTGGCCGTCGCGGTGCGCGCACTCCAGGTCTCGACGCCCTGCTGGCGCTATCGCGATCATTCGGGGCAGATGAGCCGCAACGCCCAGCGGATGTTTGCCAACTATCTTCGGGTGTTGACCGGATTTTTCGTCGCAAACCCCCAGTATGCACGCGACCGTCGCAGCGCGTTCGCCTACATGCACCTGGACGCGGCGCACTGTTTTTTTGATGAAGGCAAACGTTCCCAGGCGCTGGGCCACCTGCTGGCGTCGTGGTGGTATCGGCCGTGGTCGGTGCGGGTGCGCGACACCGAGCACGTGGCGCTCCGTTTCAAGCTGGCGGTGAAGTTCATCCTGGGAGCAGTCTGGTTCTCACGGCTGCGCCGGCGCGGCGCGGCATGACACTGCGGAGAGTGCCTGCATGACGGCGCTGGGTATCGGGGGCCACGACGGGGACGCTGCGGATGCGTTGGACATCAGCGTGATCCTCTGTACCCGCAACCGCGTCGCGTCACTGCGCGAGACGCTGGCTTCGGTCAGCCGGTTGAAACTGCCAGTCGGGAAAACCGTCGAGGCCTTCATCGTTGACAACGGCTCCGTCGATGGTTCGGCGGCGGTGATCCGCGACTTTCAGTGGCCGGGCGTGGCGATCCATCGCCTGCTTGTGGCCGAGCCTGGACTCCCGCGGAGCCAGAACACCGCGCTGCGCCAGGCGCGCGGACGGGTGATCATGTTCCTCGACGACGACGTTCGCCCGCCGGATAACTGGCTGGCCGAGCTGAGCGAGCCGGTCCTCTCGGGCGAAGCAGACGCGGTCGGCGGCGGAGTCCTCATTGCCGAACAGGTCAAGCCGTCCTGGATCAGGCCCGAACACGAAGAGTGGCTCGCGTCGACCGCGCATTGGGAAGCGACCCGCGAACCGCTCCTCGTCGGCGCCAACATGGCGATCGGTCGCCACGTGTTCCGGGCCATCGGCGGTTTCGATGAAGACGTGGCCTGGGCGCCCGACACGTTGATCTCGCATCGGCTGGTCGCCGTCGGGTTCAAGCTCGTTCTCCGGCACGACATCGTGATGGAGCACTGGGTCGAGGCAGCGAGATTCACGCGGGCGGGGCTCGCGAAGCAGGCGGGTCGGCGCGCAGAGATACAGGCCTTTCTGGTGCACCACTGGGAGGGCCGCCGGTTTTCGTTTCCGCACCTGCGCTGGCTCGGCGCGACGTTGCGGCTGACGCTGCATCGCGCGGCCTCGGGACGGTTGACCAACGGCAACCTGGCGCTGCCCGAGATGCGCTTGATGCAGCGGATCGCGTTCTGGCCGGCCTACCTGCGCTGCCGCAAGGAGCCACGTCGCTTCAGCCAGATTGACGGCGTGACGCGCCGCCGGGACCGTGTCCGGGGAATCGACGACACCGCGATTGATGCTGCATCGACGGTGAACGCGCGCCGCTTTGTACTCGTCACCACGAGTTATCCCGGGTTCGCCGCTTCCAGGCCGGGTGGGATGGAGAGTTACGCGCGCCTCATGATCGCGGCACTGCTCGGGCAAGGGTGGAGCGTCGACGTGCTGTGCCTGGTGTACTCTGGTCCGGTCCCCGAGCCGCGCCAGGAGGGAGGCCTCACGCTTCGCGGGGTGCGTCTCCCGCAGGTGCACTGGCGACTGGCATTCCTGCGTCCGGTCATCCACGGTCTGGCCCTGTGGCGAGCCGTGCGGCGCGTAGACGCGGCGCATCGGTTCGATGCCATCGAGGTACCCCACGAAGGTGGCATCGGCTGGGCAGTGGTGATGGCATTCGGTCGGCGATGCTTCTTGCGGCTGCACACCACGTCTCGCCAGCACGCGACTTTCGCCGCGACGGCGCCGGACGCCGAAGGTCGGGCCGCAATCCGCTGGGACCGGTTCACCGCGCACCGGGCCAGGCACCTCGTCGCGGCGACACGCGCGCACGCGCGCAGCCTCGCCGACGAAACCGGTGTGCCGCTGGCGCGATTCACGACGCTCCCGCTCGCGATCATGCCGCCGCTACGCGGAGCGACTGACGCGCCCCGCGACCGGGTGCTCTTTCTCGGCGCGATGGAACGGCGCAAGGGCGTCGACGTTTTCCTGGACGCTGCGGCGATCGCGCGTGAGCGCGGCTCGATGTACCGCTGGACGGCGGTGGGCCGGTGGGCGGCGCAGTGGACGGGCGAGGCCGCCGCCGGAGCGGTCGAGGTTGTCGACGCCGCGTCGGACGCCGACCTCGAACGCTACTGGGCAGAAACGCGGTTCGTGGTGGTGCCCAGCCGCTACGAGAGTTTCGGACTCGTCGCGCTGGAGGCGATGGCGCGTGGCATCGTGGTAATCGCGGCCCGGATTGCCGCGTTCGAGGAGGTCATCGGTGATTGCGGCGTGTTGACCACGCCCGGGCGTCCCGACGAAATCGTGGCCGCGATCGAGCGACTCGACGCTGACCCGCGCGGTGAACGGGCGCTCGCGGCTGCGGCACTCGAACGTTATCACGCGGTGTTCAGCCTGGCGGCGTTCGCGGAGCGCCTGAATCAGGTCCTCAGCCCAGCGGAGCGCGCCTAGGAGATGGTGGCCGCGGCGTTGAGCTGGTGTGTCCCGAAGAACGGCCGGCCGGGCATCACCTGGAAGATGCGATTCGGGCCCTGGCCGATGATGACCTGCCGTTGCTCGTGCCACACCGATGTATCGATGCGGTAGAGTCCCGCCGGCATGTTGGCCTGGATCTCGAAATCGGCGGTGAACTTGCCCTGACGGGTGGGATGCGCGCCGATCGAGCGGAACCAGGTCCAGTACATCTGCTGGTTGGTTGCGGCATCGACGATGGCGATCCCCAGCTCCACGTGCGGCGGCGGCTCCGCTGCCGTCACTTCGCCGATGACGCGGCAGGTGAAGCTGGACCCCGACGTCACCGGCTGCGGTTCCGGCGCGGTGAGTTCGAGGATACCGATGCCGGCCGACGTCGCCTCTTCCAGCGAAAGCCCGCGCGCGCTGGTGCCCCGCAGGTATTCCTGCACCGCCGTTTGCGGCGGGCCGTGGAACATCGCCTGTCCCGATTGCAGCAGGATACAGTCGGTGCAGAGTTCCACGATGCGATCCAGCTGGTGCGATACGATCACTACCGGGATGTTGCTGCGCACCAGGTTCCGGAGCCGGCCGAACGCGCGGGTCTGGAACTCCGCGTCGCCGACCGAGAGCACCTCGTCGACGATGAGCACCTCGGGCTCGAGGTGCGCGGCGATCGAGAAGCCGAGTCGGGCGTTCATCCCGCTGCTGTACCGCTTCACCGGCGTATCGATGAACGCACTGACCCCGGAGAAGTCCACGATCTCGTCAAAGCGTTCGCGGATCAATTGCATCGGCATGCCCATGATCGCGCCCTGCAGGAACACATTCTCGCGGCCCGTCAGGTCGGGATGGAACCCGGCGGAGACCTCGATCAACGCGCCGGCCCGGCCAGTGATCTGCGCCATGCCGCGGGTGGGCATCAGCACCTTGGTCAGCAGCTTGAGGGTGGTCGACTTGCCGGCCCCGTTGCCGCCGATGATCCCGAGCGCCTGGCCCGGGTTGACCTCGAACGACACGTCGCGCACCGCCCAGAAGTCGCCGTCGCGCAGCTCCGGCGGGGCCGTGGCGGCGCCGGGCCGCAGCCGCCGCGCCAGCGCCGGGATGAGGTCGCGCAGCGAGTCGTGCGCCAGGCCGCGATGGAACCGCTTCCAGACCGCGTCGAACAACACCTGGCCGGCCATCAGTAATACTCCGCGAAGTGGGCCGCACTGCGGCGGAAGGCGACCATCCCCACCAGTACGCACGCGATACCGCTCGCGAACGCGTACACCAGTTCCCACGGTGACCACACCAGGATCCCCGACGGCGTGTACAACGCATGGAGCAGCGACGTACGCTCGACGAGCGTGAGCCGCAGGCCCTCAAAGATCGGCGTGAGCGGATTCAGCATCAGCAGGTGTCCGACCTGCGTCGAGAACATCGCCGGCTCGAACAGCACGGGGGTGAAAAAGATCCCGAACGTCAGCAGCACCTGCAGGATGTACTTGACGTCGCGGAAGAACAGGTTCGCACACGCGAACAGGAACGCCAGTCCGGTCGTGAGCAGCAGCAGCGCGATGATCAACAGCGGCAGCCAGAACAGCTGCAGCGACCAGTGAAAGCCGAGCCAGTAGCCCACCAGCAGCAGGACGGCGAGCCCGAAGGCAGAGTCCACGCCCTGCGCCACGATCGCCGAAAGCGGTAGCACTTCACGCGGGAAATAGATCTTGGTGACCAGGGACGCGTTCGACAGCAGGCTCACCGTCGCGAAGTTCATCGCGCCGGCAAAGAATGCCCACGCCCACGACTTGATGGCGATTCCGCCGAGACTCGGCGCCGTGCCCGATCCGCCGTTGCGTTCGAACGCCATCCGCAGGATCAGGCCGGCGCTGATGGTGAGCACGGGCAGGAAAAGCGCCCAGGCGAAGCCCATGATGGCCTGGCGGTAGCGGAGCTTGAGGTCGCGCCGTACCAGCTGCAGGAAGAGTTCACGCGATGTCCAGAGGTCGCCGAGGATGGTGCGGATCATCAGGCCTTGGGGCAGCTGGGTTCATGAGGCGTCCACACGCGCGATGCGCGCCGGGTGCAACGGGGCAATATATCGGGAGAACGTGGCGTCGGAAACAAATCATGCGGTTATGGGGTGATCACCCCGCTCAGCCGCACCACTTCGAAGTCACCCGCCTTCACCTGTTTCAGCGAGTTGTTCACATCATCGTTCCAGCGGGCATCCGCCGTGCCGGACAGGTAGAAGTCGCTGCCATTGTCGGCCACGATCATGCCGTACTTCTTGAGCGCCTGCAGGATCACCTGCGCCGGTGCCGGATAGTGGGAGATGTCGAAGCCGGCCTTGAGCCGGACCCGCGTCCCCATCGGGGCATACTGCAGGCCGGCCAGTGAACTCGCCACGTGACTCGCCGGTGCCACATACGACGCACGGGTGCGCTGCACGGTGAACCGGAGCGCGTGGTCGATCTCGCCCCGCTGGTACACCTCGTCGTACCGCACCAATCCCGGCAGGATCGGCAGGCCAGCGGCATCGGCCGACGTCCACCCGGCCGGTCGTTGCGTGTTGGTGGTCAGGTCGAAGATCGCCCCCGATCCCGCGTTCCATCCGCCGGAACCGCTGGGTGAAAGTGCGAACAGCTCGTAGAGCTTCCATTCACTGCGGTTGATCACCAGCAGGTGGCCGTCGCCTGGCTCGATCGGCGGATTCGCCGGGACCGGGTAGGGACCCCGATCGCTTTCGTCGGCGTACGTAAAAGGAACGGTGAACCGCGGCGTGCTGTTGTCCACCACGACGTAGGCAATCCCGAACGGTCCACCCGACCAATTGGCGCCGAAGTCGGGGTGCAGTGGCTTGGTCAGGCCGATGGTGCCCAGGATCAGCGCCGAACTCGGCTCGACCTGCGCCGTGTCGATCGGCTGATTCCACAGGTCGTTGACCGGAAAGATCTGCTTCCCGTGCAGGTCGGCGTTCAAGCCGAGGTCTGGTTGAATGCCAGGTGGCGGGAGCGGTACGAGCGGATCGGTGCGACCCGTCGGGGCGTCACAACCGAGGGCAACGCCGAATAGTGCGATCAGGCTGGCCGCGACATGGGGACGGATCATATACCTGCATTCGGGGCGGACAGGTTCAGGCGAATGATTTGCCTTGGGGCAGTATCGGCAGGCAGAGCTGGCGGTGCAGGGCGAATCACCTCGCCGACCAGCCCTCGCCGCCTGCTCGGAGCACGGCCCAGTTGCGCTTGCCCTTTCGTAGCAGCACGATCTCGCCCGAGAGCAGGTCCGCCGCAGTGATCACCCGCGACTCGGTCGCGATCACGCCGTTGACCGAAAACCCGGCTCCCGCGAGACCGCGCCGCGCCTCGGCCTTGGACGTTGCCAGTCCGCTGCGATGCAACGCATCGGTGATCGGAATCCCGGCATCGAGTTCACCGCGCGTGACGTCGGTGGCCGGCACCTCGTTCGCCACGACGGCCAGGGTCGCCGGGTCGGCATCGCGTACATCGCCAGCGCCGAACAGGATTCGCGCAGCGTCGGTGGCGCGACGCACCGCGTCGGCGCCATGCACCCGTGTAGTGACCTCATCCGCCAGCCGGCGCTGCGGTAGCCGCTCTGCGCGATCACCGGCGTGCTGGCGCATCAGTGCTGCGATCTCGTCGAGCTCGATAAACGTCAGGTACCTGAGCAACTGCTCCACGTCGGCGTCGTCGACCTGCAACCAGAATTGGTGAAACGCATACGGCGACGTCTTCGCGGGATCGAGCCAGACGTTGCCCGCTTCGGTTTTCCCGAACTTGGCACCCGACGCTGTGGTGAGCAGCGGCAACACCGCACCGTGCAGCTTGCGGCCATCGCGTCGCGCACCGAGCTCGATGCCGGCGGTGATGTTGCCCCACTGGTCGCTGCCGCCGAGCTGCAGCTCGCAGCCGGCGATCTTTGCCAACTCGGTAAAGTCGTAGGCCTGGATCAGCATGTAGGAGAACTCGGTGAACGAGATCCCGGTCTCCATCCGCGACCTCACCGAGTCCTTCTGCAGCATGTAGTTGACGGTAAAATGCTTGCCCACGTCGCGCAGGAACTCGAGCAGGTAGAGCGGCGCCAGCCACGCGGCGTTGTCGAACATTTGCGCGCCGGTTGGCCCGCTGCCGAAATCCAGGAATCGCGACAGCTGCGAGCGAATCGCGGATGCATTCGCACTGATCGCCTCTGCGGAGAGCATCTGCCGTTCGGCCCGCTTCCCCGATGGGTCGCCGATCATGCCGGTCCCGCTGCCAATGAGCACCAGCGGCCGGCCGCCCAGTCGCTGCAGCCAGGCGAGCGCCATCACTGGCATCAGGGATCCAATGTGGAGCGAGTCCGCCGTGGGATCGAAGCCGACGTAGCCCGTGATCGGCCCCGCCGCCAACCGGGGGCCGAGGTCGGCCGTCGCGTCGTGCAGCATTCCGCGGCTGGAGAGCACATCAAGGAGAGTCGGCATCTGTGCTCAAGATGCCGCCGGCCGCGTCACCCGTGCAACCCGACCACCGCCCGGATAGCTTCATGCCCATGGCTGGACCGACATCTTCCCGTATGGCCCGCATCCGCGGTTTCTGGCAGAACCCCCGTAATCGCCGCAATGTCGGACTCACCCTCCTCGGCGGGACGGTGTTTTTCGCCTTCCTGCTGATCGGCGTGTGGACGCGTGCCTGCGCCAACGACCGCTGCCCCGCCATCTCGGGCATCAACGGCAATAACGAGGACCAGGCGTCCCGGATTTACGCCGCCGATGGCCGGCAGATCAGCGATTTCGGCACCACCCGCCGGACCGTGCTGTCACTCACGTCGATGTCGCCGGCGGTGCCCGCCGCCTTCCTGGCGATCGAGGACAAGCGGTTCTATCAACATCACGGCGTGGACTGGGTCCGCTTCTTCGGCACGCTCAAGAACATCGTGTTCCTCCACGGCCTGAGTCAGGGCTTCTCGACCATCACGATGCAGCTCGCCGGCAACCTTTTTCCCGAGGAAATCAACCGGCAGATCCGGGGCATCAAAGGGATCCCGCGAAAGATCCGCGAGATCCGGGTGGCCCTGGCCCTGGAGAAGAAGTTCACCAAGAGCCAGATCCTCGAGCTCTACCTGAACAAGATCAACCTCGGCAACGGCGCCTACGGCGTCGAGGCTGCCGCGCGACGCTATTTCGGCAAGTCGGCGAGCGATGTCAATGTCGCGGAAGCCGCCAGCCTGGCGGCGCTGGCGAAGGCGCCGGAGACCTACAACCCGCGCAAGCATCCGACGTCGGCCGTGCGACGCCGCAACGTCGTGATCGAAGCGATGCGCGACGCCGGCAACCTGACGACGGAAGAAGCCGAGGGATGGAAGGCCTTTCCGCTGACCCTGTCGGCGCGCAGCGACTATCAGGATGTGGCGGAGTATTTCGTCGAATACGTGCGCCAGATCGTCCAGGCGAAGTTTGGCAGCGAGGTGTATACCGGCGGCTTGCGCATCTATACCACACTCGATCTCGACGCCCAGCAGGCGGCCGTGACCGCACTGAATGTGCAGCTCGAAAAGATCGAAGCGAATGGCATTACCGGCGTCGGCCGGTTCACGCACCAGTCCTACCGCGACTACATGGAGAAGAAGTCGGACGACGACCTCGAGCGCAGCGAGACGCCGTATCTGCAGGGCGGCGCGGTGGTGCTCGAGGCGAAGACTGGCAACATCATTGCGCTGGTCGGCGGCCGCGACTTCGGCGATTCCAAGTTCAATCGCATGACGCAGGCACTCCGGCAGCCGGGCTCGAGCTTCAAGCCAATCGTGTACACCACCGCCGTGCAAGCCGGCCTGTCGCTGGACCAGACCTTTCACGATGCCGCGTTCCCGGTGCAGCTCGGCCCCAATCAGGACCCGTGGGTACCGCGGAACTACGAACAGCACTACAGCGATTCGACGCTGACGGTACGACAGGGCCTCTGGCAGTCGAAGAACACCATTGCCGTGCACGTCGGAATGACCGTCGGGCCGCAGGCCGTCGTCGACGAAGCGCGCAAGTTCGGGATCACCACCTTGCGGGACGAAACCGACGCGGTCCCTTCGATCTTCCTCGGATCGGCGGCCCTGCACCCGATCGAACTCATCGCCGGCTACAGCGTGTTCGCCAATCTCGGCCCACGTGTGGTGCCGAACGCGATCCTCCGGGTGGAAGACAAGAACGGCAAGAACATCTGGTCGCCGCAGGCGACAGCACCCATTCCGGTCCTCGACCCGACCACCGCGTTCACGATGAACCAGGCGCTCGTGGGCGTCGTGCGGTACGGCACCGGCGCCTCGTCAGTGTACAACGCCGGCTTCCGGATTCCCGCCGGCGGGAAGACCGGTACCACCAGCGAATACCGTGACGTCTGGTTCATCGGCTTCACCAGGGACCTGGTCGCCGGTGTGTGGATGGGTTTCGACAACCCGCAGCCGATCATGAAGAACGCGCAGGGCGCCAAGCTCGCGGCACCCGCGTGGAAGGCGATGATGGCGGAGATCTACCAGCGCCGGAACAATCCCGGCGACTGGGTCCTCGCGACGGATTCCATTGCGGTCGAAGTGGACAAGACCAACGGTCTCCGCGCCACGCCATTCTGTCCGGCCAACCTTCGGGAGACGCGGATGTTCGCCAAGGGCACCGAACCGAAGGAGTTCTGCCCGATTCATTCGCCATTCCGCCCCGGCAGCGGAGGCGGCAACTGAACCTGCGGTTGGCCGGCCTGCGGCTCGCCGCACCGTGGCTGCTGCCGGTCGATGCACCACCCATCGCCGATGGGGCCGTGCTGATCGACGAGCGCGGCCGCATTGCCGCGATCGGGCCGGATGCTGCGGTGCCCGTCCCGCCGGACGCCCTGATCCAGCGTTTCGAAGACGCCGTCCTCCTCCCCGGTCTGGTCAACAGCCACACCCATCTCGAACTCACCGGCTTCGCCGGCATGGCCGAGGAAGCGGACTTCTGGGAGTGGATCAAGCACATCATCGCCCTCAAGGCGACGCGTACCGACGAAGACTTCTTTCACGCGGCGTCACGCGGCATTCGGGAATGCTGGGCCGCCGGCGTCACCACCATCTGCGACATGGGTAACACCGGCTCGGTGATCGCGGCGATGCACGAGTTGGGGGCGAACGGGATCGCGCACCACGAGGCGTTCGACATGCATACGGAAGAGACGCCGGTGGTGATGAAACGATTCTCCCGCCAACTCGACCGTCTCGCCAGGCACGCCACCGGTCGGGTCCAGGTCGGTGTGTCACCCCACGCGCCGTACACCGTGAGCGGACCACTCTATCGGGCCGTCAGCGATCTCGCCCGTTCGCACGGCGTGCCGATCGGCGTCCATGTGGCTGAACCCGCAGACGAATCAGCGTTGCTGCGCGACTTCACCGGCATCTTTGCCGAGGCGCTCCGCGCCCGCGGCGTTGAGCGAGTCAGCGACGAGGCGATTTCGCCGATCGCCTGGCTCGATCGCCATGGTGTGCTGACGCCGCGTACCCTCTGCGCCCATGCCATCCACACCGACGTTGCCGACACCGCGATCATGGTCCGTCGTGGCGTCGCCGTCGCACATTGCCCGCGGAGCAATCGACGTCACCACCACGTCGACGCTCCGGTCGCACGTTACGTCGACCACGGCCTTCGTATCGGCATCGGCACCGACTCGGAGGTCAGCGTGTCGCCGCTCGATCTCATTGCCGAAGCGCGCGAAGCGCGGAAACTCACTGGCTGGAGCGCGGCCGAGACGGTGCGGGCGCTCACCCTGGGTGGCGCCGAAGCGCTCGGACTTGAGACGAGTTGCGGCAGCCTTGCGGTGGGTAAGTGGGCCGACATGACTGCCATTCGCATCCCCGCCGCGACGTCGCCCGCGGACGCGGTCCTGGCGAGCGGCACCGCCGATGTTGCGGCGACATGGTCAGGCGGGCGGCGGGTCCACTGAGGCGACGAAGCCCCGCCCTCGTGATCAAGGGCGGGGCTTCGTCGTGCCTTTCTTGCTGCGGCTGCCGGTCAGTTCGACCGGCAGGTCAGGATTCCGTCAGTTGAGCGGACAGACTCGCCCGTTGACGTCGGTCAGCGATTCGAAGTAGGTCTGCAGCGTCTGTTGAGCCGCGCTGGTGCCGGGGTATACAGCGTCAAAGTCGCTGATCACCGTCGCCGCATCGATGCCGAAGTTTGCCGCTCCCAGCGCCTGTGCGTTCAGCAAGGCACTAACCGTCTGCCGTCCAAGCGCCGTGATTCCGCCGCCGCCGGTCTGCAGGACCTGAAGCAGCGTCTTGGTGCCGAATGGATTGTTGGTTGCTCCGAACACCGAGCTGAAGGTCGTGCCCGGGGTATAAGGCGAAGGCCACTTGCCGGCCGCGGTGTGGTTCTTCCAGTAACCCGGGCTGCAGCCCTGCGTGCTGGCCGGCGGCGCCACAAAGTTTACGTACACTACGGTCCACCCATGGAACGTATTGACGTTCAACGGTGTGACACCATCGGTGTACGTCTGGACGGTCCCGACGCTGCCGGGAACGGCGTTCAACCGGGCGGTGTCGCTGACCAAACCGGCCGACGTCTCGGTGATCGTCACGTTCGCCTGGGCATCGACGGCGTTATCGACCACCTCAACACACGTCCCCGCCGCTACCGTCACTGGACTGACGATGACGCTCGGGCTTCCGCCGGTGGCAGTGATCGTGAATGTGCCGTCCACGTTGCCGATCTTGCAGAGCTTGATCTTGGCCGGCTCCGGGTTCGGGGTGGCGGTCACGATGGTGCCAACCAGGTAGCTGGTGGTGGGCGACTTGAGCGTGATCGGCGAGGTGCCGTTGTCGGCGCTGCCGCATCCCGTCACGACGGCCCCGACCACTGCGATCAAGGCGGTCGCCAAGCTACGGCGCTGTTGCTGAGTCATACGCGGTCTCCAGTCCAATAAAAGTTTGGCCGTTGGCAACGCTTGGTGTACGCTGCAAAGCACTGGGCCGCGCAGAACCACGGACCACGGCTGCGCGCCAGTCATGGCGTGTGATGCAAGGCCCGTACCCTGAGTATGTGTAGGTAACTCATTGTTTTTCAACGACTTGCATACGACTGTGGCGGTCAACTGAAGCCGGATCGCAGCAATCGTGTTGCGTTGATGCAACTATGGTGTCGAGTGGGGTGGTTTGACGCCGCAGGCTTTATTGTCACCCGCTTGCCGAAGGCGTAGCCCACCACGAAACCATGGACGAATGCCACGAACGCGTCCGCCGTCGTGACGCGATAGCCCGGGAAGTACACCGCCAGCTACCGCAGGTGCTGTCCCACGTTCTCGACGCCCTTGATCACCAGGACGATGGCGGCGAGGAACAGCGTGAGTCCGAACAGGACGCCGAACGAGGTCGGCCACCGGTCGCCGTCGAAACGGAATCGCAACTGTTGCCCGGTGGTCGCGTCGGCAGGCAGGGCTGGGTGCGTCTGTCCGTCAATCTCCCTGGCCGGCTTTGAGGTGATGTCCGAGACGCAACGCCGCCGCGGCGATCGTCAGGCCGGTATTGGCGATCCCGGTTCCCGGCAGGAGTGAACCATCCGCCACGAAGAGGTTCTGCATGCCATGCACCCGGGCATTGCGGTCGCAGACACCGTCGCTGGCCGAGGCGGACATGCGCGCCGTACCTGAATGATGGGCGGCCGTATCAAGCGATTGGTCCCAGTTGGCAAAGACTCGTGAGGAGATCACAATGTTTCCCAGACCGGCGATGAATCCCGTGATTGCGTTCCGCAATGTCGAGAGGTATGCCGCGGATAGCTGCCAGTTCCTGGTAATCCATCGCTGCGCGGAAACGGGGTCGACTTCGCTCGAGACGGAGCGTTCCGGCGTCCGCGGTTGTTCCGCGACCATCAGTAGTGAATAGTGGCGAGTCGGCAGGCGAATTCCGAAGCGATATGAGAGGATGTCCAGCAGGTCGTCGGGGTGCCGGAGAACCCTGAAATAGTTGAGCAGGTTCAGGGGATTGTTCCGGAGCTGCGTGATCATCGTGGCCACCTTCTCCCGCTGGCCTTCCTTGACCGCCGGCCGAAGCTGAAAGGATACCTGCAAGCCGTCATGGTGTACCACCAGCGGCATGCGCAGACTCCCCCCAGCGCGAGGGACACGATAATTCCAGAAGCGATAGAGTGGAACTCGCAGGGTCACGAGGCCGACAAACGCCATCGGGTGGTCCTCGTAGAAACACCCGGCAAGACGCAACGCCGGAAGTGGGACTTCATCGGCGAGCGCCTGCAGCAAGACCGGCGTTCCCAGGCCGACCGCCGCCAGCACGAACAGGTCGGCCTGCAGGCGCTGTTCGCCGTTCTCGGTCGCTACAACAGCCTGCCGGACCCGGTTCCCGCCGTCCACCTCCAGCCGGGTGACCTCGCCACGAACGAAGCGCACACGGTCACGGAGGCTCAATGTCTCCCAGAGATTGCGCCGACGCGCCGGAATAAACATGGTGGGCATCTGGTCTGCGGCAAGGCCCGCTTCACGGAATTTCCCGCGCAAGGCCGCACCGGCGTCCTCAACCAGGAATCGTTCGACGCCGCCGAGCAGCCGATACGCCTCGTCGTACCAGGGTGCCATTTCGGACTTCGGGAATGGCCAACATTCGTCAAACACACTCTCACTGACTTCGATGAGCCCGTTGTGCCAGAGAGCAGTCGTCCCTCCGGGACCGGCGCCCACGTGGGGATCAAGACGTGCAGGCACACCGATGTCCTTCAGCCGCGCCTGCATGTCGGAGACCAGGACCCCCAACTCGACGACCGTCACATCGTGGGTGTCCGCAAGGGCATGGGCGACCACGCATCCGCCGAGCCCGGCACCGACGATCAGGACGGTGGGGCGCGATGTCGTTCCGGGAGGGTCCTTCCTGCTCATGACCGATCGGGGCGGAAGTTGCATGCGAGTGTCAGCAGCGGATCGGCTACCCGTCGCCGCCTCAGGCGGTCGGGCCTGCGATGCGATTGTAAACGAAGCCCACCAGCTTGCCGAATGCGTAGCCAACCACGAAGGCGTAGATGAATCCCACGAACGCGCCGGCCGTGGTGACGCGATAGCCGGGGAAGTACACCGCCAGCAGCCGCAGGTGCTGTCCCACGTTCTCGCCGCCCTTGACCACCAGGATGATGGTGGCGAGGAACAGCGTAAATCCGAACAGGACGCCGAACGAGACGCCCCATGCCTGTGCGTTGAGGCGGCGAATCGCGCGCCGCAGCTCGCGAGTTTCGTCCGGCGTCAGTTGGGACATGGTTCGCTCCATGAAGGACGTCGCGCCGTCATATGTGATCCAGGAAGTCGCGGGTCTGCGCGTACTCGGCCCGCGCCCGCAAGGTGAGCAGGCGGACGGCAAGCACAAAGTTGCTGCTGAAGGCGAGAAACCATCCGAACACGAAGCCGACGAATCCTGCCCAGGCGGCACCGATCACGGCGCCGCGCCACGACTCGCTGTAGCCGCGGAAATACGCCGCCAGCAGGTCGAGCGGGATGTGCTGGCCACCCCGCAGCAGCGGGATCGCCGTCGCAACGAACACGGCGATCGCCGCCGCGATGCCCAGCGCCGTTCCCATCGCGCGCTTGTGCAGCGGCGCGAAGGCGAACATGATCGCTTCGGCGGCGTCGGACGACGACAGGGCTTGGTTCACTGCTGGCCACCTTTCGCATCGGCGTGAGCGAGGGCGAGAATCGTGCGGCCCAACGGCAGCGACAACCCGGCGCCCACCAGGCTTCCTTCCAGTCGAAGCCAGCCGTGCTTGATCCGCCAGAGCGGGTCGGGACGCGGTGCCTTCGCCAACAGCCCGGCGTATCCGGTACCCACCACGCGCCGGACCCGCAGCTCGCGAGGAATCTCGGCCAGTCCAAGCAACGCGTTGAGACTGCCGAGTCGGTGCACCACGAACCCCGCCGCAGCCAGCTTGCCCCGCAACTCGCCGGTGGCATACTTGTGAAAGTTATACTGTTCGTCGTCGGAGGTGCGCGGCCACGACTGGGCGTTGGTCCGGACCAGGAGTACGCCGCCCGGTTTCAGCACCCGCCGCATTTCCGCGAGCGCCTGCGTGTCACCGCCATGCAACGGGAGATGCTGCAGGACATCGAGCGTGATGATCGCGTCGACCGTGCCGTCGGGCAGTGGCAGGTCCGTGGCCGACGCGCCGAGGACCCGGTGGTCGGCTCCCTGTCGTGCCGCGTGCAGTCCGTCCCGCGACACGTCGAGGCCGAGCGTTCGCCACGCCGGCCAGTGCCGGGCAAACCACGTCATCGTCTGGCCGGAACCACAGCCGACATCGAGCATCAGGCCGTGATCCGGCAAGGCCGCGCGGGTGAGCCAGCGTGTTGCTGTGTCGCGCATGGCCGCGTTCCACCACGACCCGCTCTCGAGTGCCCGCATGCGGGCATAGTATTCCGGCGCGAAGATCCGGGGCCCCGTCACAGACGGATTCCGGCGGTATCACGCATCGGCGCCACGTTCCGGCTGCATGCGCCGCGCGGTCGAGCGAGCCGCAGTCAGGTGCTGCCACACCCCGGCCGCAGCCGCAACGGCGTTGCCGACGTAGTAGAGCAGGTTCAGCGGAATCACCAGCAGGGCGAACCCCCAGCTGCGTTGCCGGGCAAACCAGGCGTATGTCCGGGCGTTGCTCACGAGCAGTGCCACCACGGCGGCCAGCCCGGCGATCGCCAGTCGCGGATCCCGCAGCGGCAGTGCGGCGAGCAGCAACATCACGGCCCCCGCCGCCAGCACCACCTTCAGCTGCTCGGTGCGGTCGGTGTTGAGCGCGGCTGCGTTCCGGTGGCCGCGTTCAAGCAGGAGCCGCATCCAGGGAATGCCGCGGTCGCGAAGGTCGGTCCGCAGCATTACGCCAAACGTCCAGCGCTTGAGGTGAGTGCCCTGGATGCTCGGGTCGAGCAGGATCCGCCCACCGCGGTCGCGCAGGCGATACCCGAGTTCGATGTCCTCGATCTGTCCGCGCGGGAAGCGGACCACGTCGAAGCCGTTGACCGCTTCGAACGCATCGCGGCGCACCGCGCCGCAACCGGCCCAGAAGGTTTCCGCGTTCCCGGCACCGGCGCAGTGCACCTGCCGATGGAGCAGGTTGCGATACTCCGACAACACGCCGCGTTCCGCGGGATGCGCATCGTACGTGCCGAACATGGCGACGAGATCGGGTTGTTCCGCCGCGTTGGTGGCGATCCGGCTCAGGGTGTCGCGATGCACGCGCACGTCCTGGTCGACGAACACCAGCCAGCGGCCGGTCGCGATCGTGGCACCGGCGTTGCGGCCGCGTCCCGGTCCTCCCGGCGGCCCGTCGAGGATCAGCACCCGGTCGGCCCACCGTGCGGCAATGGCGCCGGTGTCGTCGCCACTGGCATCGTCCACCACGATCAGTTCCCACCGGTCCCGCGGCAGGTCGCTCGCGACGAGTGCCGCGAGGGTATCGGGAAGCAGCTGAACCGCGCGATATGCGGGTACGATCACCGAGAGTTCCGGCGCGGCGCTCAATGGAAGGTCCGCCGGATACGGCGCAGCGTGTCCCGCACCGCAATCGATTGACGAAACGTCCAGGTGCCCCAGCGCTGGAGTCGGGCAGCGTCACGGAAGTACCACGCATCGAGGCGCGGGATGAGTTCTGGCCGGTCGCCGGCGCGCACCGGCTGGAATGCTGTGGTGCAGCAGATGGCAAACTGCCCGCTCGCCGCCCGGGCCACGCGCGCGTCCACGTCGCCGTACGGGTAGGCGAACGTGTCGGGCCGCTCACCCAACGCCCTGGCGATGTCGTCGGCGCCGCCGGCGAGTTCGTCGATCAGTTCAGCATGGTCGCAGTGGTGCAGGTGGCGGTGATGACGGGTGTGCCCGCCGACGGCAATTCCCTGCGTCTGCAGCCGCGCCAGCACGTCCCAGCCAAGCACGGCCTGCACCGGGATGCCGCGATCGAGCGCGCCATTCCAGCGGTTATCGCCACCGACGTGCCGCGTCACCACGAACACGGTGGCCGGGAAGCCATGCACCGCGAGCAGCGGTGCCGCTTCCGTCGCCACGCTCGCGAGCGCGTCGTCGAAGGTGAGCGCCACGGCGTCCACCTCGTCGCCGAGCGCGAGCAGTTGGGTCAGCGAGACGACCCGCACCGCTCCCGTGGCCAGCCACTCGACGTGCGCGCGGAACGCTTCCGGCGTCACCGAGATGATCGAGCCGGAGCGATCGATCGAGTGGTAGGTGAGGATCGCGCGCATTACGCCGCCTGATCCGCGAGGGCTTGACTGACCGCTGTCCGGCCGCGCCTTGCGGCGGCGCGCCGCACGATGTCAAGATATGCGGGTACGACGACAGATTCGCTCCAGTACTGACAAACCGCCTGTCGCGCCCCGGCAGCAAGCGTCGCGCGATACGCCGGGTCGTGTTGCAAGCGCCGGAGTATGGCGTCGAGTTCGGCGGGCAGGTTGAAGAGTTCACCAGCGCCGGACCGCTGCAGTACTTCCGGAAACGGACCAATGCCGCGGGCGATGACCGGCGTCCCCTGCGCGAACGCTTCGATCGCCACCATGCCGAATGTCTCGTAGCCGACCGAAGGCACCAGCGACGCCAGCGCGTGGCGGTAGAATGGCGCCAGCGTTTCCGGCGGACGACGTCCCAGGAAGTGAACGTTGGGCATCCCGCTCGCCATGCGGCGCAGGTGCGCCGCGTGTTCGCCGTCCCCGGCGATCACCAGGTCGAGGTCGGGCAGGTTCCGGAAAACCGGAATCACGTCATCCAATCCCTTGATGACTTCCAGGCGTCCCGCGAAGAAGACGAACGGGCGCAGGTGCGGTGAATCGCCCACGGCCGAGTCGCCTGACGCGTCGTCCGGAACGAAACATGGTAACACTTCCATCGGCTGCTTCAAGCCGAACTCGCGGTGCTTGTCGCGGCTGAATTCGCTCATCGCGATGACGCTGTCGACCCCCGCGATCGCACGATCGAGCGCACCGGTATAGCGCCAGAGTTGCGGCGGCCGATGGTATGAGAGTACGCAGCGCAGGCAATGCCGTTGGTCACACCGTTCCTTGCGAAACCGCCAGAGCACATGCGTCGGGCACACCAGCCAATGCTCGTGCGCCATGTAGAGCGTGACCGCATCACGCGGATAATGCAGCAGCCCGGGCCCGCCGATCAACGACACGTTGTGAAAGTTGACCACATCGAACTGCCCGGGGCCGAGCAAGCGTCGCAAGCGTCGGGCGTGCAGGACGGGCCGGCCGAGCTGCTGTACCAGCAGGGGCGAGAGCGCCCCGGCACGACTGTGCAACCGGATCACCTTCACGCCATGGTCATCATCCTGCTCCGGGCGCTCCGCGATCGGGCCACGGTGCAGCGCCCGGAACGCGTCGGTGTCGTGCACGACTGTCACGTCGTGACCGCGGCGTACCAGCGCCTGCGACAATCGCTGCACGTCGATCGCATCGCCGCCAAACGAGTACGGCGGATAGAAGGTGGTGAGCATGCAGATGCGGAGCCCGATCACGCCGCGGCCTGTTCGAGTGCGGCGAGCGTGGCATCGGCCGTCCGGTTCCACGACAGCGCTGACGCACCCCGCCGCGCGGCCGCTCCCATCGTCCGCCGGCTGGCAACGTCGCGCAGCAACTGCCGCATTGCCGTCGCCAATCCAGCGATGTCGCCCGGTTGTACGAAGATGCCACCCCCGGCAAGCAATTGCGGCAACGGACTGGCCAGCGTCGCGATCACCGGGGTGCCACACGCGGCTGCTTCCACCGCCGGCAGGCCGAAGCCTTCACATTCCGACGGCAACAACGACGCCACCGCTCCGGTGTGCAGCGCGCGGAGCGTTTCATCCGGCACGAAGCCGGTCCAGTGGACCAGGGTGCCGGTGCCTAGGTTGGCGATCAGTGACCGCAACGCATCGCCCGCGCCGAGAAACACGTCACCACTCTGGCGACCCACCAGCAGCAGGTGCGGCGCCGGATGCTCGGTGCGGGCCAGTTCCGCATGCGCCCGCAGGATCACGTCGATCCGCTTGTGGGGACTGAAGCCGCCAACATAGGTGAACCACGCCACGCCGTCCGGTACTCCCGCCGCGGCGCCCGCCATCGCGGCCTCGGCGGCTGTTGTGGGAAAATATTCCGCTGCCGGCGCTTCGACCGCTACCCGGATGCGCGATGCCGGGATCCGGTGGACCGCCATGATCTCGCTCGCGGCATAGTCGCTCACGGTCAACACCAGGCGCGCCTGACGCAGGGCCAGGCCCACCTTGAGGCGCCAGAACAGGCGCGCCCGCACGCTCGGCAGGGTGAGCTCGGGAAAGCGCTCGGCAATCGCGTCATGAATGGTGACCACGATTCGCGGGCCCGGAAGCACCGGGAAGTAGCTGTACACCGACGGCGAGAAGAAGACATCGGGCGACGCGCGCTTCACGGCGCGCGTCAGCCGCCACATGTCGCGAGGCGACCGGTACCCGTCCGCGGCGGCGGCCACCGTCGGCGCGGCACCCTGGTCGACCTCGACCTGGCGCACGTTCGCTGCGTCCAGCTGCAGGGCCGCGAAGGCGGCGCGATCGCCGATGCACACGAACTCGTGCTGCGGTGCCACCACGACCAGGTGCCGCATGAGTTCGCGGGCAAAGCGGCCATACCCGCGCCCGTTGGCCCAGCACGTGGCATCGACGCCGATGCGGAGGCTCAGGCTGCCGCCCCCGAAAGCGTTGGCTGCGGTGGCTCCAGGCGTTGCTCCTCGTGATACTCGAAGTCGGTGTTGACTTCCCAGATGTCGTGGCCGGCACCCTGCATGTTCCACACGGCCATCATCGCCGTGAGCATCGAATGATCCTGGTTGTTGTATTTGTGCATGCCGTTGCGGCCGACGGTGTGCAGGTTCGCGATCGGATCGATACCGAGGCGCACCGCGTCGAGGTGGCCGCGATAGGCTGCGTCGTAGATCGGATACGCCTTTGGCGTCCGGATCACGGTGCCGTCACGCACCAGCCCGGCGGGCGCCAACCCGAGTTGCACCAGTTCGCCCGCCGCCAGTTCGATCAGTTGGGCGTCGGTCGATTCCCAGAGGCCATCTCCTTCGAAGCAGAAATACTCCATGCCGAGGCAGGTGCGGCCTGGCTCGGGGACCATCGCCGCGCTCCAGTTGTTGAAGTTCTGGATGCGACCCACTCTCACGCCGGGCGTGTGGATGTAGATCCAGTTGTCGGGAAAAAGATGCTCCGTCTCGAGGATCAGCGCGACCACCAGGAAATCACGGTATCGCAATCCCTCGGCACCCGCGCGCACCGCTGGCGCTGGTGCCGGCGCCAAGGCACGCACCAGCGATCGCACGTCGGTGGTCGAAATCACATGATCGGCGGCAAATACCCGCGCGCCCTCGGGCGTGTTCGCCACGACACCGGTGACGCGGTCGCCGCGGCAGGTGACCTCGGACACGTAATGCTGCATGAGCACCTCGCCGCCCATGGCGACGATGCGGTCGCGACACGCCTCCCACATCTGGCCCGGCCCCAGCCGCGGATAACGGAATTCGTTGATCAGGCTCTTGATGGCGGTGCTGCGGCGCTGGATCGCTGTGGCGTTGAGGATGGCCCGCGCCAGCGACAGGCCCTGGATCCGTTGCGCCGCCCACTCGGCCCGGATTTCGGTGCATGGAATTCCCCACACTTTTTCGGTGTAGGTCTTGAAGAAGATCTGATACAGCCGTTGCCCGAATCGGTTGGTGACCCACTGCTCGAAGTTGTCTTCGTGTTCCGACGGGTGCAGGCGCGCCTGCACATAGCTCCACAGGATCCGCACTGCGTTGATGATGCCGAGTCCGCTGAGGGCGTTGTACGCCTTGAGCGGATAGTCGAAGTACTTGCCGTCGTAGTGGATGCGCGACATTCGCGGCACGCTGATGAAATCGTCACCGAGGATCTCGTTCCAGAAATCCTCGACCGGCTTGATCTTGGTAAAGAAGCGGTGGCCGCCAATGTCGAAGCGGAACCCCTTGTACTGTGCCGTGCGGGAGATGCCGCCGACGATGTTGTCGGCTTCGAGCACGGTCACGGCGTACCCCGCCTCGGCCAGCAGGAACGCGGCGGTGAGGCCGGCGGGCCCGGCGCCCACCACGACGATGCGATCTCCCGGGCGGAGTGGCGCCACCACGCGAGGCGCTGGCCGGGCGGCAGCCATCAGCGAACCTTGCTCATGGCATCGCCAGCGCCAAACCAGTAGCCGACGATCTCGCCGCCGGCCCACGCGCAGACGAACACCGCGATCAGCGGCATGGCACGCCACACCAGTGCCGGGCCAACCTGTTTCCCGAGGCTGCGCGACACCGTCCGCCAGAACAGGATCGGCGGCAGTGCGAATGCGGCTGCGCCATACAGCGCGCGTCGCAGGGGATTGCTCCCCGCGACGCGTGCGCCGGCGTAACTGCGGGCGTACAGGAACCGCTGCGCCAAGTATTCTCCGACGGTGTAGTGCTTCCGGTGACCGACCACGATCTCGGGGCGACAGGTAAGCGTTATGCCGGCGTCACGCAGCACCTGGTGCAGGTGGTTCTCCCACCGCCCGGAATGCGTGGCGCCGCGATGCTGGTCCAGCAATGCCCTGTCGTACACGACATTGTTGCCGGTGAGCCACTTGCTCTCGCCGCCCTCGAGCGGCGGCAACAGGTGGCTGTATTCGCAAAGGAACGCCGCCCAGTCCACCAGTCGTTCGGTGGCCGCGTTGCAAACCGCCCCTCCCACCACCCGAGCCGTGCGCCTGGCGAGGAGCAAGTCACGTGCCCACCCCCGCGGCACGATGACATGGTCCTCGATCACCGCCACCGACGGAGCGGTCGCCCGGTCGAACGCCAATGCCCGCATGTCGGGTATCGTCGCGGCGGCGGGGACCGGAAGCAGGGTGGCCCACGGAAACCGCGTCGCCGCCTGCTCGCGTACGGCCGTGCCGCAGCGCTCCGGCACCAGCACCTCGAGCTCCAGGTCGCCGCGCTCGGATTCGAGCGCGGCAAGGCACCGGGAGAGGTCGTCCCAGCCGTTCACCGAGGGCACCACAACTGACAAGTCAGCTGGCATTACCCGGCACCATTCCCGCGCAGATACCCCGCCGCCTCGCCGGCCGACCACGCCCCGAAAAAAGTCAGCGTAAACGGTAGCGCACGCAAGAAGTCACTCGGTGCCGAGCGCCCCGCGCGGCGCCAGACTCGCCAGGTCAACACTGCCGGCAGCAGCGGAGTTGCGCACGCCAGCACGAATCGCTTGACCGATCCCAGGTGACTGCTCCGGAGCACGGCGTAATCACGGCCGTGCTGATAACGATTCCGGCAGAACGTGCCGACCTGATGCTGGACATTCTGTTCCACCACGGCATCGGTTACCAGCCGGAACTGGACTCCCTGCTGGGCGAGGCGGCCGTGAATCCCGGATTCCCACTGACCCGCCAACGACCACGATACGACGTCGGCGACCACCCGCCGGTGGTAGGCGACGTTCGCGCACGCCAGCGCCGGTACTGCGCCTGCCTTCTGGAACGGACCGTAGAAGCCGTACTCGGTAAAGCCGGCGGCTGCGTCGATGGAACGCTCGGACTGGGCGTTCGCCATGACGCCGCCGACCACGTCGGCGTCAGGCGTGAAGCCGGCCACCAGGCGCTCGACCCAATCGGGGCGGACCACGCAGTTGTCTTCGGTGAGCAGGACCCAGTCGCCGCTCGCCGCCGCCAGCCCCGCCCCACGGACTTGGGGGATTGTCGCGCCGCTGGGGCAACGCACCATGCGGCAGCCGTCGACGATGGGATCGGAGTCCGGCCGGGAGTCCCCGACGCGCGCCACGATCAACTCGACGCCGATGCTGCGGCATTGGGGCAACAACCGGCTCACTGCTGCCACCATCAGCGGGGCCGGGCGGCACGACGCGAGAACCACCGAGATCATCACCGCTGACCTCGGGCAGACCACGCTCCGGCGGCCTCACCAGCGGCCCACGCCGCACTGATCATCATCAGCGCAGGGAAGGCGCCGAACATGAGCCTGCGTCGCCCGGGTACCGCCATTACCCGCCGGACGATCCGGCCGACAAGCACGAATGGCACGAGTGGCGCGCCCAGGATCAGCCGCCAGGCGTGGTGGCGGTGCCTCACGACCCGGGTGACACCATACTCGCGACCGTGGCGATAGCGCAACAGTAGTGACGCGCCCAGGCCACGCTTTGGGCGGAAGGTGGCCAGCGGCTGCGGGAGTGCCAGCAATTGCTGGCCCGCTGCCGCGAATCGCCGGTGGAACTCGATCTCCCAGAAACCATCGGCCAGGAGGTCGGGGAAGCGCATCACCGCGTCCCGACGGTACGCGGCCGTGTCGCCGGGAATGTTCTCGGCCGCCTTAGGCTCCGCGCCCGGGCGCGGGAGGTACGAACTGAACCGGACCAGGTAGACGGCGGCGGCGGTGGCGCCGGCATGGGTGCCAAGTTCGATTGCACCGGCCGCTCCCACCGCACCATTGCCGAGCGCGTCGAGGAGTGCGCGAGCCCAGTCCTCGTGAACCGTGAATTCCGAGGTCAGGCAGGCGAACACTGGGGCTGCTGCCGCTCGCACTCCGACGCCCCAGCGCTGGGGCACCAGCGTCGCCTCGTCGGTCACCAGCTCGCGGACCATGAGCGCGGGCCACGACGACAACGGCGGCCGCCCGGAAGGGCGCACCACCAGCACCTCCGTGCTGAGGCCAGCGCAGGCGCGTTCGATCGACGCGAGCGCGGGCCGAAGATCCGGCTGGCCCTGAGCTTCGGCCAGGATGACGGAGATCTCGAACGCGGACACGGCGCTCCGGTGGCGAAGGGAGTGGTTGTAGTCTGGCAGCCGTGCAGGATTTGCAAGAACGACGCCGGGCGGCTTCGTTGCTGCCATGATAGCACTGACCGCCGAAGGCCGCTTGCGGGCGCGGCGACACGCTCTCCTGGCCATCGTTTGCACTGGTGCAACGGCAGCGCTGGTGCCCGTGCTGCACGGCGATCTCCGCGAGCGAATCAGCACCGCGACCGCGTATGTGGCACTCGTGCTTCTCGCCATGACGCTCTCGTTGGGCCCGCTCAACCTGCTGCGCAGCCAGCCCAATCCGGTGTCGTTCAACCGCCGCCGTGACTTTGGCATCTGGTCGGCGATCGTGGGCGTCAGCCATGCCGCAATCGGGCTCACCGTTCATCTTCGTGGGCGGATGCACCTGTACTTCTTTTCCGAGCCGGGCCACCCGAGCATCGCGGGGTTGCGCGCCGACGCCTTCGGGGCGGCCAACGACACCGGCCTCGTTGCGGCGCTTCTGCTACTCGTGCTGGCGCTGATTTCCAACGACATCGCGTTGCGCGGCCTCGGTACCACGCGGTGGCGGACCGTTCAACGGAGCGCGTATGTGGTGCTTGGTCTCACCATCGCACACGCCGCACTGTATCAGGCGATCGGCACGCAGCGGCTATGGCTGGTAGTTGTGCTGGTGGCCGCGAGCGTCGCCGTGCTCACGTTGCAGGCGTTGGGCGTGCGGCGCCACCGCGAAGCGACGCAAGCTGGAGCAACCCGTCGCGCACCGTAGCCACGTCGACGATCTCGCCGCTGGCGAATGGGACTTCACCACCGCGTATCGCCGCATATGTCGCGGCACATAACGCGCGAAGCCCGGGGTATGCGCGTTCACGACGCACCGTGCGCCCGAGGAGATTCACCGCCGCGCGAGTGGCCGTGTTGATTCCGACCGCCAATGGCCGGATCATCTTGTAGCTGCGTGAGGCACCGGCCGGTTCGAACACGGCAAAGCCGTGAAACAGGTCGGCGACCACGCTGCCGCGTTCGCCGAGCACGCGTAGCGACGCGAACGTCGGCCGCGCTCGCAGTGAAATCAACGCGGTAATCGAACATCCCTGCGGCGTGGTGGCGCGGGCACGCCACTCGCCCGGCGCGGGCCGTTCCAGTTGCCACTCGAGCATCGATACCTGCACGTCGAGCAGGTTGCGCGACAGCGAAAGGGCGTGCGGCAGGATTTCGGCAGCCACCGTATCGCGATCTGCACCGCGGGCATCGGCCCCTGCCGATGCCGTCGCAAACTCAAGGTGGTGTATCGGCCCGATTCCGCGGATGTGTGCCTGGATTGCCTGCACGCCGGGCTGGAACAGGAACTGATGCACCGGCACCACCAGCCGTCCCGCCGCGCGTGCCATCGCGTCGAGCGCTACCGCTTCGGCCGCAGTGGGTGTGGCAGGTTTCTCGACGATGACGTGGCAACCGGCCGCGAGCGCTTCGTGACACAGTGGCACATGCGTGCTCGCCGGCGTGCAGACGTGTACCACATCGACCGGTTCCTGCAACGCCTCGGCGAGGGAGGCGCGCACCAGCGCACGACCGCCAAGGGCGTGAGCCCGGCCGGGGTCGCGATCGACGACGGCCACGACCCGCGCACCCGATCTCCGGGCCGCGTCAAGGTGCCACCGCCCCATCAAGCCGGCGCCGACGATCACGACCGATAGTCCTGGCGAACCATGTGTCACGTCAAAGGATTCCGTTCTGGTGGCCCTGCGAGGGTGTATGATAGTTCGGAATGGTACAACTCGTGCAAGCGGCGCGGAGCTGAGGTTGCTGCCTTCGCGGCTTTGCATATTGCGAGTGACTCGGAATCGTAGAGGAGCGTGACCATCATTTCCACCGCAGTGGCCTCAAGGGCATCGCTCACGCTGGGGTTGGCGGGCTGGCTTCGCTGCCCCCGCTGCCGCAGCGAGGTGGAACGGGTCGCGGAGACCTACCGTTGCGTTGCGTGTCGGCACAGCTACCCAATCGTGCTCGGCATCCCGGATTTCCGCCTCTACGAAGACCCACTCATTCCGCTCGAAGACGACTACCGCAAGGGCGAGAAACTCCAGCGGGCCGCCGAGGAGCGCACCTTCGCCGAACTGGTCGCGTACTACTGGACGCTGCCGACCTATCCGGCCACGCCGCCCGACGTGAGTGCGCGCTCGATCCATCACGTCACTACCGACGCGACGCGCATTGCCGGTTACGCCGACCTGCTCGGCACCGGCCGGCGTTTCCTCGACCTGGGCTGCGGTGCCGGCATGCTGGCTCGCGCCATGCACGATCGCTTCAATGTTTGCGTCGGCGCCGACATCGGATTCCGCTGGCTGGTCGTGGCGCGCCGGGGCCTGGAGGAAGCGGGCCTTCCCGCTAACCTGATCTGCTGTTGTGCCGATCACTTGCCGTTTGTCGATGGCGCGTTCGACACTGTCGCGTCGGTGAGCCTGCTCGAGCACGTCACCAATGCGCCCGCCGTGCTGGGCGAGTGCGCCCGGGTCCTGGCACCGGCGGGTCGTGTGTTCGTCTGGACCACCAACCGGTTCTCCCTCGCCCCGGAGCCACACGTGCGGATCTGGGGAGTCGGCTTCCTGCCGCGCCGCTGGATGCCCGGGTATGTGCGCTGGCGTCGTGGCCTGGCGTACGAGAAGAAGCACCTGCTCTCGCGGCGTGAGCTCGCGCGGGGTCTCGAGCAGGCCCATTTGCCGGTGCACCACTTTGCTGTTCCCGCGGTGACCGAGCCGGATCTTGCCGCGATGGGCCGCGCCGAGCGCGCGCTCGCGCGCGTCTGGTCGGTCGCTTCTCGGGTTCCCGGGCTGGGACGCCTCTTCCTGGGAGTCTTTCCCGTGTTGCAGGTCGTCGCGGCTCGCCGGCCAGCGCGGCCGCCGGCATGATTCTCGGCGTCAACGGTGTCCGCCTCAGCGTGAAGCGATCGGGTGTGGCCCGCGTCATTGAGGCGCTGCTTCGCTCCCTCGACGAGGTGGAACATCCATTCACCGAGATACGGGTTTACACACCGACACCGCTCGATGATCAGACGTACCTACCCAAGGGCGCGATCAACGTGGTGCTGCCGACGCGGCGATCGCTCGCCTGGTGGGAGCAGGTCACCCTTGCCCGGGCCCACGGCCGGCGCGGGCTGTTGCTTTGTCCCAGTTACGTCATGCCGCTATTCGCGCGCTCACCGACGTTCCTCATTCATCACGGATCCTACGAAGGCTACCCCCAGGCATTCCCGTGGTGGACGCTCACCCGGGCCCGGGTGATCTACACCCTCAGCGCGTGGCGTGCCGACGGCGTGTCAACTGTGAGCGAATACAGCAAGCGCGACATGGTGCACTACTACCGACTGCCGGCCGAACGCATTCACGTGGTCCCTGACGGGGTCGACACCAGGGTCTTTCGCCCGCTCGAAGACCGAGAGGCACTGGCGCGGTGGCGCACCTCTGTGCTGGGTGCCGACGTGCCATACATCGCCTACGTCGGCAAGCCGACCGAACGCCGCAACCTGTCAGCGCTGATCCGTGCGTTCGCCGTGCTCAAGCGGACGCACGGGCTGCCCCACAAGCTGCTGATCGTCGGTGCCGATCTGCCAGGAACTTCGCCGTTCCGCGCCGTGATCACCGAGCTGGGGCTGGAGCAGGACGTGGTAATTCGCGGGCACGTCACCCACGCCGAGATGGTTTCGGTGTACAATGCGGCGGCGCTGTTCATCTATCCATCGTCGTACGAGGGATTCGGCATGCCCGTGCTCGAAGCGATGGCGTGCGGTACGCCGGTCATAGCGCTCGACAACACCGCCTTCCCGGAATTCGCCGGCGGCGTCGCCCATCTTCTTCCCGACGCGCGGGTGGACACCCTGGTGGCCGGAATGCTTCATGTGCTCGGCGACGAGGCGTTGCGCCGGCAGATGGCACAAGACGGGCCTCGCCGTGCCGCGGCATACGACTGGCGACTGATCACCCGTCGCTATCTCGACCTGATGATTCCCATCGCACGACAGCAGGCGGCCACGTGAAGCGCATCGCCATCATCGGACTCGGCGCGGTCACGCGCAACATTCACCTGCCAGCCTATGCGTCACTTGTCGGCCGGGTCGCCGTCGTCGGCGGGTGCGACCCCGACGCCCAAGCGCGAACCTGGGCAAGTGGCCACGGCGTGCCGGCGGTGTTTGCCGACCCAGGCGAGATGATCGACCGCACGCGACCCGACATCGTCGCGGTCTGCTCACCTCCGGATTTCCATCGTGCTCATGCCGAGCTTGCCCTCGGCGCTGGCTGTCACGTGTTCTGTGAGAAGCCGCTGGCGAGCACACTGGCGGACGCCGACGCAATCATCGTCGCGGCCGAGAAGTGTGGCTTGCAAGTGGTGGTGAACAACCAGTTTCCCGCGATGCGGATTCACACCGCCGCGCGCGACGAGATCGGTAGTGCGGCATTCGGCCGGCTGCTCTATCTCCACGCGTGGCACACCATGCGGCCCACGGCCCACACCGAGGCGGGTTGGCGAGGCGCCATGCAGCGCCGGGTCGGCATGGAATTCGGGATCCATGTACTCGACCTGGTGCGCTTCTTCTTTGGCGCCACACCTACCCGGATCCTGGCGCACATGCCGCGGCCCGACGCCAGCGTGTCGTGGGACGCAATCAACCTGGTCGCCATGGATTTTGCCGACGGACGTGCGGCCTCCGCGGTGCTCGATCGGCTCAGCAAGGGGCCCGAGCGCTACCTGGATTTCCGGCTCGACGGCGAGCACGCGGCGATTCACACCTCGATCGGCGGCCAGGTGCGCGCCGCGGTCGGAGTACACACCAGGCAACGCCGGCCGTTCGTCGACCTGCGCCTGGTCGGTGGCGGACGCGCGGTGCTCGAGCAAGGGAATCGTTCGCGGGTGCTCGCGGCCGACCCGCAGAATCCGTTCGCCCCGGCGACCGCCCGGCACTTCGGCGCGTTCCTCGACGCGCTCGACGCGGGCACCCGGCCACCGGCGTCGGCCCGCGACAACCGCGAGTCGCTGAGGCTTGTTTTCGCGGCATACCAGTCCGCGGCAGACGCCCGGAGCGTCGAAATCGAATCCTTCGCGCCACCGCCACCGGATCTGACTCGCTAGCATGCCCGCCGGCGACGCGCGCCCAGCGGAGCCACGGCTCTCGGTGGTGATCGCCGCGTGGACCGGTGGTCACGAACTTCGTCGTTGCCTCAATTCCGTCGTCACGCAGGTCGGCGCAGCCTCCGACGAGATCATCGTGGCGCGCAATTTCGCACTCGATGCCGTGAACCTGGCGGCGGGCGACGCGCGGTTGATTGACGTGGCTCCCGCCGCTGGCACCGTGCCCGAGCTTCGCGCGGCGGGACTCGCCCGGGCAACCGGAACGATCGTCGCGTTCATCGAAGATCACTGCGTCTGCGCACCGGGGTGGCGCAATGCCATCGTTGCGGGTCATCGGGCGTCCGTTGCCGGCGTCGGTGGACCGGTAGACCTCGCCGCGGGCGGCAGCCCGATCGACTGGGCGGTGTATTTCTACGATTATGCTCGCTTCATGCCGCCGATTGCTTCGGGAGCAATACCGTCGCTCTCGGGCGCGAACATGTCGTGGCAGCGCAGTTTTTTGGCGGAGCTGGCGCCGCAATTGAAAGACGAGGTGTTGGAAGCGGTGCTCGAGCGGGAATGCACGCAGCGCGGTTCGGGGATGTATCTGTCGTCGGCCGCCATCGTGGTGCACAGCAAGCGCAACTCAGCGGGGGCGGCGGTCCGGCTGGCCTACGCCCAGGCTCGCGGATACGCCTCGGGGCGTGTTGCGGGAAAAGGTGTGCTCCGGCGCGTCGCCTTGGCGGCCGCGACGGTGCTGCTGCCGGCCCTGCTGCTGGGTCGGATCGTGGCAGCCACGCTGCGGTCTCGGCGCCATATCGCCCGACTGACGGCGGCGTCGCCCTGGCTGCTGGTGCTGCTGGTCGCCTGGTCGCTGGGCGAGGGGGTCGGTTACCTCGCCGGCGAGGGGAAAAGCCGCCTTCAATGGCGGTGACCCGGCCGGTATGTAACTTGCGTTGCCAACCTTCATTTTTCCCTTGTGAGGCATGCGATGAATTTCGCCACCCGGCTCCGCCGGCACGCACGGTTGACCCTTCGGGCGCGGGCGCACCATCGGGGTGACACGCCTCCCTTCCTGATCGTGTTCATCAACTCGATCTGCAACCTCACCTGTGAGCATTGTTTCTACTGGCGTGAACTCAACAAGCGCAACGACCTGAGCCTGGCGGAGTTCACCAAGCTCTCCGAGGAGCTCGGCCGGATCGAGACGCTCAATCTTTCGGGCGGCGAGCCGTTCATCAACAAGGATTTCGCCGCGATCTGCACCCTGTTCATCCAGAACAACGGCGCCCAGCAGATCTACGTGCCCACCAACGGATACTTCACCGACAAGACCGAGGCGTCAATTCGCGGCGTGCTCAAGAACAAGGAACTGAAGCTCTTCGTGGCCGAACTGTCACTCGACGGCATGCCGGAATATCACAATCGCTTCCGCGGCAACCCCAAGTCGTTCGAGAAGGCGATGGAAACTTACGAGATGCTGGCGGTGCTGCAGCGCGAGGATCCGCGGCTCCGCATCCATGCCAACACGGTGGCGATGAGCGAGAACATGGATGAGATCCGCCAGCTTGCGGTCTACCTGCACGATCGCTGCCCGGCGATGGAGCACCAGAACCTCGCCGTCATCCGTGGCGATCCCAAGAATCCCTCACTCTCCGGGCCGGCACTGGCGCAGTACCAGGACCTCTACCGCTTCATCGCCGAAACCTGGAAGGACCGCGAGGTCGGTCGCTTCGGCACCAGCGTCGAACCGATGCTGCAGTGGGCCAAGGTGGAGACCATGCGGTCGGAATCACAGTTCATCCCCTGTCGCGCCGGGGTCCTGACGGGCGTGATTTACGCCAACGGCGACGTTTCGGTCTGCGAGACTCACGCGCCGCTTGGCAACCTGCGCGACAAGTCCTTCTTCGAGATCTGGGACTCCGCGGAGGCGAAGACGCTGCGGCAGCAGATCGAAGCCAAGAAGTGCTACTGCACCACCGAAGTGTTCATGTGGCCCAGCATCGTGTTCCAGCCGGTGCAGCTTACGCGGGCGTTCATCGGCGCCAAGCGCGCGTCGGGTAACTGAGTCGTGGGGTACTGGCAGGGGAAGCGCGCACTCGTCACCGGCGGCTGTTCGTTCATCGGCTCGCACCTGGTCGACGCGCTGGTCGCCCGCGGCGCGTCGGTCCGCATTGCCGACGATCTCTCGAGTGGCACCCGCGCCAATGTGCAGCGCCTGCTCGACCGCAAGGCCGTGGAGTTCCTCGAAGTCGACCTCCTCTCGCCGGGCGCCGCTGAGGGCGCCGTCGACGGGATGGAGCACGTGTTTCACTTGGCGGCGAACCACGGCGGCCGGGGGTACATCGATCTCCACCAGGCGGCGTGTGCCACCAACCTGGCGCTCGACGGTCTGGTGATCCGCGCCGCCCATCGCGGCGGGGTGGAGAAGTTCACGTACGCCTCCTCCGGCTGCGTCTATCCCGAGCACCTGCAGCACGACCCTTCGCACGTGCTCTACCTGACCGAGGACCTGGTGCAGCCGCCCTACGCCGCCGACAACCTCTACGGCTGGGCCAAGCTGATGTGCGAGCTGACGCTGCAGGCCTATCACCGGGACTACGGCTTCAAGTGCGCGTCGCTCCGTTACTTCACGGCCTATGGCGAACGGTGCCTGGAAAACCACGCGGTGATTGCGATGATCGCGCGCGCTTTCGTCAAGCAGGACCCGTTCATTGTCTGGGGCACCGGCGAACAGATCCGCAACTGGACCTACGTCAGCGACATCGTCGAGGGAACCATTCGTGCGGCCGAGAGGATTGACGACGGCACCGCCGTCAACCTCGGTACCATGGAGCGCACGCGGGTGATCGACGCGGCGCAGATGATCCTTGACCGTACCAGCGTGAAGGCCCGGCTGCAGCCCGACCCCACCAAGCCTACCGGACCCTACAACCGTGTCTGCGACAACTCGCTTGGCAAGCGCCTGCTCGGCTGGGAGCCGCAGGTATCGTTCAGCGACGGGCTCGATCGCACGATTCGCTGGTACTACGACACCAAGAACGCCACCACGGTCAAAGCCGATTTCGAGCGGCTGCTGACGGAGCGGTAGGCACTACTCCGCCGGATGCTTTCCTATCGCGCCTTGCTGAACGTCCGTTGCAGTCCGAATCGCGCTAGCTCACTGGGAGTCGACTTATGCGGAAGACATTCGTTGTCATACATGCCAGGCCGCGATTGAACTTCCCATTCTACCCAGCGTTCATCGTGTCACCCCGGGCCCGCGTCCACCCTGAAGGCGGGGCTTGGAAATGACGCGACTTCCCGCAGCCTACTGGTTCCTCCAGTCGCGTTTCGGCAGGTATGCGCGCCTCGCGCGGCGCTTCATCCGCCGCCATAGCCTCGTCGTCTCCGGCGGTCCTTTCGCAGGGATGCGGTACACTCGGCGTACGGCCGTGGGCCGGATTGTGGCCAAACTCATCGGCTCTTACGAGCAGGAGCTCCACGGGGTCCTCGGTGAGATCTTCCAGTCCGCTCCCCGCACGGTCGTGAATATCGGGAGCGCGGAGGGCTACTATGCTGTCGGCGTCGCCCGAGCAATTCCAGAGTTGCGGGTCCATGCCTTCGAGACGGACGCCGGACGCCGCGCCCTCTGCAGCGAGCTCGCTCGAGCGAATGGCGTAGCGGACCGCATCGTCCTTCACGGATACTGCACCGCCGACGCCCTCGGGAAGCTCCCCGATCCCGCCGACCTCGTGATCTGCGATTGCGAGGGCTTCGAGACCGAGGTCCTTCTACCCGACATGGCTCCCTGGCTCCGCAACGCGCGGCTCCTGGTGGAGCTCCACGATGGGTTCGTTCCCGGGATCACCGAGACGCTCACCGCCCGCTTCGCGGCGACCCACGACGTCCGGATCATTTCCGAAACGTCGCGCGACCCGGCGCGATACCCGGCCCTCGACGGCCTGGCGGCGTGGGAAGCCCAGGAAGCGCTCGATGAGTGCCGCCGAGACCGCGCGGGTCACCCGATGCTGATGCGGTGGGCGGTGATGACACCCTGGCAAGCAGCGCGTTGACGGGAGCGCGAACCGTGACGGACCGGCGATTACGGGTCCTGGTGCTGTCGTGGCATTATCCGACCAACACTGAGCCGTTGCGAGGATTGTGGGTCGAACGCATGGTCCAGGCGGCGGCCTCGGCGGCGGACGTCCAAGTGATCGTACCCACGCCCTGGGTGCCGCCGCTCGTGCCCATTCGGGCGCTCGCGCGGTTCCGGCGCATCCCCCGGCGGGAGACGCGGGGGAGCGTCGAGATTCACTATCCGCGGGTACCCGGGTCTGTGGAGCACTTCACTCACGGGTTCGATGCCAGGCTGGCCATTCCGTCCGTGCTGGCGCTCGCGCGCCAGCTGCATGCGGCTACACCGTTCGACCTGATCCACGCGCACTTCATCTATCCCGGAGGCGTCGTGGCGAGCGTGATCGGACGCGCACTTGGCATTCCGGTCATGACCTCCGAGCACGCGCTCTGGACGCCGTGGTTGGTCGATTTGGTGCGTGATGGACGGCAGGTGGCGGCGGCACTGCCCCACATACGCCTCGTGACGACGGTAAGCGGATTCCTGCGCAACGACGTGGATGCATGGGCCAACGGGCGCATTGAAACGCGGGTGCTCCCCAATGTTGTCGATGACTCGATCTTCACACCGATTGCGCGACGGCGCGATCCGCACGAACTACTGTACGTCGGGATGATTCGAAAAGTAAAGCGCGTTGATGTGCTGTTGCGGGCCCTGGCCGAAGCCCGTCGTGTGTTGCCCGCATTACACCTTCGGATCCTCGCGGCGAATGCCTTCCTGACTTACGGGCGGGATCTGCGGGAGATCCGCGGACTGGTTCGGACGCTTGGTCTCGAAGCGGCGGTGCGGTTCGAGGGTGGTGCCGAGCCGGCCGCCGTCGCCGAAGCAATGCGTCGGTGCGCCTTTGTGGTGGTATCGTCGACGCGGCGCGAAACGTTCTGCAGCGTGGCGGCCGAATCATTGGCCTGCGGCACACCGCTTGTTCTGACGCGTTGCGGCGGCCCCGAGGAGTTCGTGACGACGGAGGACGGAGTGCTGGTCGCGCCCGACGACGCGCACGCCCTAGCCGACGGAATTCTCCGGGCAGTAGAACAACGGAACAGCTTTCACGCCGACGGCATGCACCGGCGCATCGTGGACAGATTCGGGCGCGCGGCGTGGCGGGCGCAGGCGCTCGCGGTGTACGATACCGTAGCGATGCTTCGGCCGGGAAGCTCGACGTAAGCGTGGCCTCGGCCCCACAGTCCGGCAAGCGAGATCTGATGCAGAGCCGCTGGAACGCCGCCGACGCCGCCCGGTGCACCACGCCGCTCGACCTGCGGGTCTACACCTCGCGACTCCTCGGCGCCGATCCGGCGCTGGTCCTGCACGGCGGCGGGAACACTTCGGTCAAGGCGAGCGTTCAGAACCTCTTCGGCGACCTCGAAGAGATCCTCTACATCAAGGGCAGCGGCTGGGATCTGGCCACCGTCGCAGCCGCCGGGTTCGCACCGGTGAGGCTCGACGTCCTGCGCCGGATGGCCGACCTCCCCTCGCTCACCGACACCGACATGGTGCGCGTGCAGCGCGCCGCGATGATTGATCCCAACGCGCCGACTCCTTCGGTCGAGGCGATTCTCCACGCCATCATCCCGTTCACGTTTGTCGATCATACCCACGCCGACGCCGTGGTCACGGTGAGCAACACCCCGGGCGGGGCGCGGAGAATTCACGAGATCTACGGCGACACCGTGCTGGTGGTCCCCTACGTGATGCCGGGATTCGTGCTGGCGCGGGCAGTGCGCGAGCTGACGCGCGCGACGGATTGGGAACAGCTCGATGGGATCGTCCTGCTCAACCACGGCATCTTCACGTTCGGTCCCGATGCAAAGAGCAGTTACGAGCGGATGATCGCGCTGGTGACCCGCGCGGAACGACACCTGGAACAGCACGCTTCCCCCGTTGCATCGGGCACGGCGCCGCGCGCCGCCTCGCTCGAGCGGGCCGAACTCCTGAGCCTGGCGCAGCTTCGGCACGCCGTCGGCTGGGCGAAGGGAGGGCCGGTGGTGGCGCTTCTCGACCGCTCGCCGGAGGCTGTCGCCTTCAGCAGCCGCGCGGACGTCGCCGCGATCGCGACGCGCGGACCGCTCACCCCGGATCACGTAATTCGCACCAAGCCGGTGCCGCTGGTGGCTGGTGGCAACTGGACCGATGCGGTCGCGGGCTACGCGACACGGTATCGCGAGTACTACACCCGGCATGCCACTCCTGGGCTCGCCTGTCTTGATCCGGCGCCGCGGTGGGTGGTGTGGCAGGGAAACGGGTCGGTGTCGGTCGCATCGTCGGCGCGCGAAGCCGCGATCATCACCGATCTCGCGCGACACACAGCCCGCGCCATCGAGTACGCCGAGCGGCTGGGTGGTTGGCGCGCGCTTCCCGAAGCCGACCTGTTCGCGGTCGAGTACTGGGAACTCGAGCAGGAGAAGCTCAGACAGGGCGGCGCCAGCCCGGTGCTGTCGGGCAAGGTCGCGCTGGTGACCGGTGCCGCGAGCGGGATCGGCCGAGCGGTGGCGGAGTCGTTGTACGGCCAGGGCGCGGCCGTCGTCGCAACCGACATCAGCGCCGGCGTCGTGCAACTGGCGAAGGATGGGATGTGGGGACTGGTCACCGATGCCCGCGATCACGATGCGGTGCATCGTTCGGTCGCGGAGTGCGTCAGCCGCTTCGGCGGGCTCGACATTGTAGTGAGCAACGCCGGCGTCTTTCCACCGAGCCAGCGGATCGAGTCGATGGATCAAGGTTCGTGGGACGACAGTTTGTCGTTGAACCTTTCGAGTCACCTGGTACTGCTCAGGAGTGCCGTACCATTTCTTCGACTGGGATTCGATCCCTGCGTCGTGATCATCGGCTCCAAGAACGTTCCGGCTCCCGGGCCCGGCGCGGCGGCGTATTCGGTGGCGAAGGCCGGCCTCGCTCAACTCGCGCGGGTTGCCGCGCTAGAACTCGGCCGGGACGGCATCCGGGTCAACACGGTCCATCCGCACCTGGTCTTCGACACCGGCTTGTGGACGCCGGAAGTTTTGGCGGCGCGGGCCGCGCAGTACGGCATGACGGTGGAGGAGTATTGCAGGAACAACGTGTTGCGGGTCGAGATTTCCACCCGCGATGTCGCGAGCGCTGTGCTCGCACTGGCAGGCCCCACGTTCGCCAAGACCACCGGCGCGCAGATCCCGATCGATGGCGGTAGCGATCGGGTGATCTAGCCGGCGCCCTGCTCGGGAAAGAGTTCCAGCAGACCCGGTTCGGACGCCGCGCACACGCCGCGCTCGGTGATCAAGCCGGTCACCAGCCGTGCCGGAGTGACGTCGAATCCGGGGTTGTGGGCTGCGATGCCGGGGAGCGAGTGCACCTCGCCGGGGTCGCGCTCCTCGATCGGGATATCGTCGCCATTCGCGAGGTCCCAGTCGATGCTCATCGACGGGACCGCGGCGTAGAACGGCACGCTGTTGTCATGCGCTGCCAGCGCCTTCAGATAGGTGCCAATCTTGTTGGCCACGTCGCCGTTGCGCGCGGTCCGGTCGGTACCGACCACGCAGAGATCCACCTTCCCTTGGCGCATCAGGAGCCCGCCGGCATTGTCCACAATGACAGTGTGCGGCACGCCGTGCTGCGCCAGCTCCCACGACGTGAGATAGCCCTGGTTGCGTGGCCGGGTTTCGTCCACCCAGACATGAATCGGCAGGCCGCCGTCGTGTGCGCGATATACCGCTGCCAGCGCGGTGCCCCAATCGATCGTGGCGAGCCAACCGGCGTTGCAATGAGTGAGGAGCTGCAGCGGCTGTCGCGTTCCCTTCTGGTCCCAGAGTGTGCGCAGCATTCGCTCGCCATGTACCCCGATCTGTTCGCAGGTGGCGACGTCGTCCTCGGCGAGTTTCGCTGCCAGTGCGTAGGCCGTCCCAACACGATCATCCACGGCGGTCGCGCTGATCGCGGTCGCCATCCGGTCGAGAGCCCAGCGAAGATTGACCGCCGTGGGACGCGTTGCGAGTAACTGGTCGTACGCAGTTCGGAGTGCCTTGTCCGACGGATCGTCGGCGAGCGCGAGACAGATTCCGTAGGCCGCCGTGACGCCGATCAGCGGTGCGCCGCGGACTTGCATCGCGCGGATGGCGGCTACGACTTCAGCCAGATGTTCCAGCCGCACGACCCAGAACTCGGCAGGCAGCCGAGTTTGGTCAATGATGTTGATCGAGCGGCCGTCTGCCGCGAGCCACAGCGTGCGAAAATGCTTGCCGTTGACGCGCACTACGATGTCCTGCCTGCGTCTTCGTCGATGATCTTCAGGAAAATGTCAGCGAAGGCTTCCTTGCGGAACCGCCGGAAGTCCGCGGACGCGAGGTAATCACGGGCTGCGTCACGGTAGGCGTTCCACTCGTTGTCCGGCATGGCCACGATGTACTCGCGCAGTTCATGAAAGCTGCCAAACTTCCGCATATCGACATAACACTCCGGCCAGACATATTCCTGGATCTCCGGAGCACCTAGGTAGATCGGCACGGTACCCACAAACAGACAGTCGAAGAGTTTCTCCGTGATCCAGCCTTTGAGGGCCATGTTTTCGAAGCAAATGGCGAACCGGTAGCCGCTCATCGTCTGCGACTTCGACACGGCGGGCCCCCGCCACGCCTTACGGGCCGCGGCAAGCAGCGGATCCGGGTGGACCCGTTGCCAGAGCGCGCGCGCCTGGCGCTCAATCCGCCGGACCGTGTACGGGATCTGTCGTCCGCCCACCCGGTACGGCGGCTGGTCCCACTCCCGACCGTAGAGGTCGATCTCGCCGGTGCGGTTGAAGTATTCGATCGCCCGCAGTCGTTCGATATGCAGCGTCGCCAGGTTGAACGCCGGCAGCTTGTTCCCGTTCATGATGGCGAGCAGGCGGCGATCGGTGCGCGTCCAGAGGCTTTCGTGCACCCGGTCGAACGATTGCGGCCAGAAGAACCGCTCAAGCTTGAGGCGTTCACCAACATATGGCTCGAGCGACTCCGCGTCACTCCACGAATAGGTTCGCCGGAAACATCGACTCATCCGCGCGAGCCTGCGATAGAACCCCGGATCAAAAGCTGGGCATTCCATAGTGAAGACGGCGCTCAGCGTGACGTCTGGCCGCTTGGTCAGCGACTCATATCGCGAATCGTTTCCGATCGACACGTAGATCTTCTGGCCGCCCTCTCGCTCGGGAGGCAGCGCGTCCGCCGTATGGACCGCAACGCCACGCGCGTTGAGTACCGCTCGCAAGTGGGTATAGGGGGCCATCAGCTGATCGCCGCCGAAGGGTGCGGCATTTGTTTCGAACAGGCCGTCGCCGAGGAAGTGATGCGATGGTGGCTCGATAAACAACGAAACACCGGCGCCGGTCTGGAAATTGTCTGTCACGTTGCGATCTTGACGGATCTGGTGGTCGAGATGGATCGGACTAGGCGTTCGGTCCAGAGCCCCAGCAGCGGCAGCATCGGGCTCGGAGAAGTGCGAGCAACGCGAAGGATTCCGTGGCCACGCATCAGGCGGCGCCTTTTGTGCGCGCCAAGCGCGCCACGACGTCGTGCGAGAGGTGTACGACCCCGTGGCGAAGGCGCGAGCGGTCCTGCGCCGGCATGATGGTGTACGTCACGACCCAGATGAGCGCGCATGCCGCGGCCTTCGCCACCAGCAATCCGGGCGACAAGCCGGGATAACGGCTCCCAATGCTGCCGCCGACGACCAGGATTCCCGCGGTGACCAGCGCCATCAGCCCGGCCTCACGTGAGACATGGGTGTCGTATCGACGTCGGAGAAACAACAGTGTGGATCCGCCCAGGAAGAGCGGTGCTACGAGCGCCGCCAATCCGGCGCCTGCCAGTCCCAGGCGCGGCATCGCGAGCGCTGCGACGCCGACCAGCAGCGCCTGGGCCGCAAGGTTCTGGATCACGTGGAAGAGCATGCGGTCATCGGCGACGATGAGCGATTGATACGTTCCCGACAGCAAGGTAAGCACCTCGGCCGCGATGAACAGTGCGACAAACGCCGATGCACCCACGAACTTGCCGGAGTACATCACGCGCAGGGCGACATCAGGAAACACCAGTAGCGGCGGGAGCACAATGATGAATAGCAACACGGTTGCACGCTGAAACTCGTTTGTCCACGCCATCCGCGCCGACGCGTCGTCCTCCCGATTGACATGCGGTGTCAGGAACACGGCATGGGCGGCACCAAGCAGGGCGCGGATCGACATCGAAATCCCGATCGCCGACTGTAAGATCCCCGATCCGACGGCGCCGTACAACCTGAGCGCCGTGTACTGGACGAACAGGGCAGCGTACGGCGACGCGAAGGTGAGCGTCACCAGCGCGGCTGCGAACCTCCACACCGCGCGCGGGAGCTGAAATGCCTGTTTCAGGGGAATCGCGGTCCGGGCGGCGTGGCGTATCCGCACCAGCGTACGTGCCGCCACCACGACGAGCACGCCGCCGACCGCCGCATAAACACCGTAGAATCCGGCGAGACCGAGTCCGATCCCAGCCGCGGCCGCCGCCACCACGAGTCCGCTCGCATTCGCGATGGCGAATCGCATCGCCCGCCAGTGTTCCATGTTGCCGGCGTATGCGTTGGTCAAGAACGGGACCATGGCGATGACCGGCATGCCAGCGAACGCGAGCAGCAGTATTCGCTGGTGTGCGGCGAGCTCACGACCCCAGATCGATGGCGCGACGACCGAAATGGCAACGCAGACCAGTGTGGCCGACACGATCGTCCCAATCAGGACGTTCCGCATGCGACGATAGAGGGCGTCCATGGCTTGCGGCGACTCCCTTAGGGCGGCCGGGAGGAACCGCAGCGCGGCGAACGGCAGCGAAAGTGAAAGCGTCTGTACGATTACCGCGACAAGCTTGTCGATCACCGCGATGGTCCCGACGGCTTCTGGCCCGAGCATCACGGCCAGGATCTTGGTACGGATCAGCAGCAACAGCATCGAGAGAAACTGCAGTGCGCCAATCGTCACAAGGGCGCGGATCACTTCACGGTGCCGTGGTTCGGGGCCAGCGATCGCTTCACTTGCGTTCCCACCATGGCAGTCGACGGTAATAGCGCCAGTGAAGTGCCGATCCGATTCGCGGAATATGAGGAAGCCTGCAGAGTACCCCAAGCGCTGACCAGAGGAGGAGATGCCTTGGGCGCCGGATCTTTCCACTCGCCAGCAAGCCATGCACCGGCACACCTCGCCAGGTGATCCGTGCGGCCGTCACGTCTCCCCTGATGTAGTGGTTGACACAAATACGGAGGCCGTCTACCGCACGGTGGGCCTTGAAGGCGCGCCGCGCGGCGGGTGTGACCATTTCTCCTCCGTATTCAGCGATCTCACGTTCCACTACCGCGAAGAAGTTCTCCGGCTCGGTTCGGGCTATTTGGTATGATTGCGCGACACTGCCGGCAGTATGCCGGTAGCGGAGCAGGTGCTGTTCCACCAGACCGATTCGCCCGAGGCGGGCGCATCGCAGCCACATGTCGAGATCCGCGGCACTGCCAAATTCCGTGCGGAACCCGCCCACCTTGGCGTACAAGTCGGCGCGGGCCATGGCACCGGGCGTAGGCAGGAATACGTTCTTGTACGTCAGAACGCCATTGAGCACGTCGGCGTAGCCCAGGCTTCCCCGGCTCCGGAGCGAGCGTGGCAGGTCAAGGCGTCCGTACTCGCGGCCGACACCGTCGATCAGTCGGATGAGGGAGAACACCAGCCCGACATCGGGATTCGTCTCGAGAAATTCCACCTCCGAAGCGACAATGTCAGGATCATAAATGTCGTCGGCGTGATAGACGGCGATGTACTGGCCCGTTGCACGCGCAATGCCGTCTTCCACGTTTCGGAATTGCCCGCGGTTTGCCGACTGCCGGTAGTACGTGATGGCGTCGCCGAAGGCGCGTGCAATTTCCGGGGTCGCGTCTGTCGATGCGTCGTCCATGAGCAGGATTTCGCAGTGCGGCCATGTCTGTGCCAGGATTGAATCCAGGCATTCACGCAGGAATGGTGCCCCGTTATAGACTGGGACCACGATGGTGACGCGCGGCGGAGCTGAGGGCAAGGCCAGTGCGGTAGTCCTCTTGGGCGGTGGCTCAAACTATCACTGCACCAAGCCCGTCGCCATTGCGCGGGGTCTTCACCGCACCTTGCATTGTGTGGTCGCCATGGAGCGATATTTTGTGGCACCAGGTACATGTCGGTCGTATTGTTCGGCGGTGATGTCGCAACAGCTCGGCGGATTCCCGACCGGGTGCGGCGCTAGCGAAAGGGTCGATGGATGTCGGAAAGGCAACTCGTGGTGCACGGGACTCGCTATCGGCTTGTTCGCGTCGGCCCGGCCGAGATGGAACCGTTGGTTCCATTCTTCCGGAAAGCCTTTCGCCGGAGCGATTTTACGCTTGACTGGTTGCGCGGTAAATACGGATGCACGTTCGACGGGATCGAGGGATTCTCCTGTGTCGCGTTCACAGATTCGGGTGAGGCCGTTGCGTCGTTCGGGATGTTACCGTGGCCCATCCGCTGGGGAACCCGTACGGAAATCGCCGCGCAGGCCGTCGACGCTGCGACGCATCATGCCCACCGCCGCCGGGGATTGTTTTCACAGTTGGCGGGTATGGCCCGGGAACTATGCGATTCCGCCGGCGTTTCGTTCCTTTTCGCGTTCCCGCACCCTGCTGGCGATTCCTACCCTGGCTTCATTCGGAGCCTCGGTTACATCCATCTTGACGACCTCGTCGAATATCGTCACGCGATCCGCACATTGTGGGTGGAACGATTCGCCCGTCGTGTTGGTGGGCCTGTGGACCGACTCTACCAGCGTCAACTCGAACGAGCCATGAACGCGCACGTGCCTGCCAACACGGTCTTCGACAACTCGCTCCTATCGGAAGGCTTTGCGGCGACGTCGCGCCGCGCCGAGTTTCACGCCTACAAGTCATTTGCGGGTAGCCGCGTTCTTGCGACGGACGGCGGTCGGGTGTGGCTGAAGGTTCGGCGCGGCCTTCTCATTGGTGACCTGGAGGCGTCGGCGCAGGATGACATGGACAAGACCATCTGGATGCTCGAGCGCTTCGCCGTTCGGCTCGGCATCCAGCAGATCGTTTTCCAGTCGTCAACGGAGACTCGCTTCACGAGCTATTTCGGCAATCGATACCGAGCATTGCCGTGTCTGACTGTAGTCTACCAGAACCTGCGTTCGCAGATCCCGCCCGAAAAGCTCCGGTTCACATTCGGCGACCTGGACAATTTCTAGCCGCCGCTTCTACCGTCAACAGTGGCAGGATTCCGCGGCGTTTCTCCGGCAGGTTGACGGCCGCGCCGAATCCTTCCCCAGAGGTCCGCCGCGGACATTCTCATCAACGACAAGAAGGAGCGCCACACAAAGATCGCGCGATGTCCGTCGACCAGAACAACATCTCCCACCGGCGTGAGCGTGTGTCGCCCGAGCGGAAACCTGCTGTGGGGCGAAGCTTCGACAACCGCGACAGGCTCCTCAACGAACTCCGATGGCGTAAGCGCGGTCACTTTCTGGACGACGATTCGCCACCCGTACGCCCGCGAACAGTCCTGCGCCGGCCGGAACAGGACGCCTTCCCGCACGAACGGCATGCCACCGGGGCGGGCGCTGCGAACGTCGGTCTTGACCGGGTTTCGAGTGTGTGCCGTCCACGGACCCGCGAGGGCGGGCGCATGCCAGATCCACAGCGCGGTTTCCACTTCCCGTCCCTTCTGGGTGCACATCAGCCACCACCGCCCCTCGTGATGGAATACGGTCGGGTCGACTCCGGCAACATGTTCGACGAGCACGCAGACTTTCGACCAGCTGCCGGGGAACTCGTCGGCCCGGAATAGGGCCACCTCGTCGGCGTTGGAACTTTCCGGTATGCAGTAGATGTCGCCATGGTCCTCGACCATGAACGGATAAGACAGGTGAACCGCGTGTTCCATCACCGGTTCCGGATTCCTGGTGAACCCCTGATCGGTGTGGATCAGTGAGCAGATGGTGCCTTTGCCCGAGTGGTAGCTGAAATGCTCGCAGAGTATGTGCAGGGTCCCATCACGAATGACTCCGAAGGGATCGGCGAGGAATCCGTGTCGATCACCGAGGGGAAACCACTCGATATCACCGTCGTGATATCCGCCAGAGCGGAGAAGCGATTCGACCGGGACGCGGAGGATGCCGATATTCCACTGCAGGTGCCGGAAGAGTCGCGCCCAGGCGAAGCTGAGGCGCTGGCGTGCAATCCGGGCGATCAACCCGGAGAAGTGCAGGTGCCGCGGGGGAGTAATGTCGGACGGCGCCGAGCGGATCATACGTATGCCGCGATCGGCACCGGTCTGCGCGAGCCGGCGACAGGCTCGTGCAGGCCACTCCGAAATGCCTGCGAGGATCCGGTCGCGATGCTCGATGTAGGAGCGCTTTTCGGTTCGGAACCAGCCCTCCTCCAGCACTGCGAATTCACCGTCCAGTTCACGAGCCGCGAGCAAGGTGGTGGTCGTGACGCTCTCCGAGAAGTAGAACTCTCGAAGGAACGGCAGCAAGTCTTCATTGGTCTCGTGTTCAAAGAACCAAACGCCATGGCGCGATGCCCGTACGGCCCAGGCGGGTGTCGGCCCGTGACCGAGTTTCAGCGTGAAGTCGACCACCGTGCGATCAATGTCGCCTGGATCCTCTGCACCGAAGGTTCGCAGATGTTCGAAACGGCGGGTGACGTTCGCCATGTCTTTGCGCTTGACGGACCTGGCGTAACGGCGCATCAGCATCGACGCGGTAGATGATCGCTCAGAACTTCGCTCGTTCGCCGCGATGATGACGCAGGCGAGCGTGGCACCGCGCTCCACGTACTCGAGGCAGCGCAGGTGCCAATGCTGTAGCGATCTTCCATTGAAGAGCAAGGCGAACCGCAGACAATCCCTCCCCTCCCCGACGTGAGGCGCCAGTAAAAGCGGCGCTCGGTCCAGCAGTATTGTCTCGCTGGTGTAAGCTACCATGTGTCGGACATCCGCGTGATGTGACGATCAGTGTTATGCGATGCTTCGAGTGCAACGACAATCGCCCGCCCGAGCGGAGGTCGGTGAGGGTGCAGATATGGGAGGTGTTGAACGCTGCTATCGCCGATCCGACCAGGTCGTTGCTCCTCAACGTGTGTGCGGTGGCCGCGGTACACGAACGAACTGGATCACGGCACGGCGCTGGGGGTATACTTGACCACGGACGAATTGTCGACTGGGCGGCTGAATCGAGCTCAAATTGCCAGAGGTCCCTCGTGCTGCCATATGTCAGGCGGAAGGTACGCAACACCGTCGCCGCGCTCCTACGCGATCGCCGCGCTGTCGAGCCTTACAGCTATCAGTGGCTCAACAACCTTTGTTGGAAAATCGTCGCCGAAGGCGGAGCGGCCGAGATCCGACCCGCATACACTTGGGGCGTGCTTCAAGCGGCCGCACTCGCCCGACGTCTCGGCTGCGGCGGGGTCACCGCCATAGAGTTCGGCGTCGCGGGCGGTCGAGGACTCGTCGCGCTGGAGCAGATTGCCGAGAAGGTTGAGCGTGCGTTCGGGATCGCGGTACACGTATACGGCTTCGACACTGGCCGCGGACTCCCGAAACCCCAGGACGTGCGTGACCTGCCACACCTGTACTCCGCGGCGACCTACCTGATGGACGAGGCGCGACTGCGGTCTGTACTGCGAAGGGCTACCCTCGTTCTCGGTCCGGTCGCCGAGACCCTTCCGGCCTTCCTGGAAAGACCCGTAGACCCGATAGGCTTCGCCTCCTTTGACCTAGACTACTACTCATCCACCATGGATGCGTTCCAACTGTTCGCGGCGCCGCCTGCCATGCTGCTCCCGCGAATTCACTGCTACATGGACGACATCATGGGGGGTACGTTTAGCGACTGTAACGGCGAGCGTCTCGCGATTTCGGACTTTAATGCCCAACATTCCGCTTGCAAGGTGTCTCCGATTTACGGCCTGCGCCATTTCATGCCCTGGCCGTTGTCGAATGACCTCTGGTGCGAAATGATGTATCTCGCGCACCTGCTTGACCATCCTTCGTATGCGGCAAATGACGGATTGGAGATGCAGAGCGCCGCTCCACTCCGATTAGCGTGACTGGGGCTTCGAGTGTGCACGCGCAAGCGTCGGACGTCTTACCTGCGGAGACGTGCTTTCTGGCTCGGACTCGACCTGAGGGCAACGAAATGGCCGTGACACTCATTCGATCTTACTCGCAATGGTTCCAGGTGAGCCGGATGGCGGCGCTAGGCGGCTTACTCGGCGTCTCGGCCTGTGCGGCCCAGGTTGTCACTCAACCGCCGCCCCCACCGCCGCCCCCGCCGCCAAGCTGCAGCATATCTACCGCCCCGCTGCCGGCGAGTGACGCCACGATCACTTTGGACGTGTCGCGAAAGTTCCAGACCATCGCTGGCTTCGGGACCAGCGAGCGGCTCTTTGACGACCCCCACCTCACCAACACCTTCAGCCAGGCAACGCAGCGCGGTGCGGTCGTCGTGCCGCCGGATCAGCAGGCGCTGATCCTCAAGGCACTCTACACCGATATCGGTCTCACCCGGGTTCGTTATGCCACCGAGCAAGGGACCGAGCCGGTCAACGACAACGCCGACCCCAACGTCACCGACCTGACCAAGTTCAACTTCGCCTGGAAGCAGCTGGATGGCCACGTCGCCTTCGTACAGGCGGTCCGCCCTCTCGGCGTGACCACGTGGTATGGAGCACCGATCTACCCCGAAGCGTGGATGAGTAGAACCGATCCGGCTGAGTACGTGGAGTGGTCACTGGCGATGATCCGCCGCTGGCGCGACCTCGGCCAGACGATGCCGTACTGGTCCATTGCGAACGAGCCGGGATACGAAGGGGGCGGCGTCACGCTGCCGGCCACGTTCATCCGCGACGCCGTCAAGATCATCGGCGCGCGCCTCGCAGCCGAGGGGATCCCGACCCGCCTGGTGATCCCCGACGACGTCAACCCGACCGAAGCGCTTAACCGGGCACAGGTGGTGCTCGCCGATCCAGCGGCCCGGCAATACGTCGCGGCGATCTCGTTCCATCTCTACGACGCCACGTTCCCGCCGCTGAACCCGAACTTCGCCTCGCTGGCGGCCCTCTCGGCCTTGGCGAAGCAGTACGGCCTCCCGCTCTGGATGTCGGAGTGGTACACCACCGACTGGTTCACCTGGGCGACCACCATGCACGCGCTACTGAGCGACTACAACGTGAGCGCGGTGGACTACGTTTGGGGATTCTTCGGTGCCTGGGACCTGGCGCAGTTGATCGTGATCCAGTCAACCGGCGATACGTACACCGGCTTCTACCGCAACAAGCAGTTTTCGGTGATGGGGCAGTACTCTGCCTTTGTCCGGCCCGGCACGGTGCGGGTATCGGCGGATGCCGCGAACGATCCGGCCATCCGCGTCAGCGGCTATTTCGACGGCACCAAGGTGGTCGTGGTCGCCCTCAACGTCAGCAATAGCGACAAGGCGGTGCGCTTCGAACTGGGAGCCGGCATTGGCTGCGTGCGCGCGCTCACCGCCATGCGGACCAGCTCGTTCGAGAGCGGCCGAGCGCTGCCGGATGTAGCCCTCGACGCTCCCCATTTTGTCACGTCGCTGCCGGCGAAGAGCATTACCACGCTCGTCGCTCAGTAGGGCGGGCGGGGCCGGCTCGTGTCCGGAGCGCTGATGAGTCTCAGGACGTGATACGATTCATCGGTGATAGCATGATTCAAGGCCGCCACTTCGATGGTTTGCCTGCTGAGCAACAGGGAGTCAGCCGCCGAAGCGTGCACCATGTCGCTATCGGATACCAGCATCAGGACCGGGGAGCGGGTCGCCATCGCGACGGTGTCGGCGGCGCCGAGGAGGAAGGGCAGGGAATGATCGCCGAAGAACGGCGATCTGAAGCGAACGTGTGAGTCGAAATGTCGTTGGTTGTGAAAATACAGCCGGTTCCGGGTGTAGTACGGCAGCGTTTCAAGCCAGTAGTCCAAGGTCGCCATCACCACCGCGTCGCGATACTCGGGCCGTTGCAGCAACTCGCCGACCGCCTTCCCGGACGACCACGGCCAGATGGCATCCTGCCGTACCCGGCGCAGGCCTTCAACAGCCTGCAACACCATCACGGCGGTCAACGGCACGGCAAGCGTCCACCAGGTCCTCCGGTGCTGCCGCGCCGCCGCGCCGTCGAGTCGTTGCCGACGCGCCAGCTCCCAGTACACCAGCACGAGCACAAACCAGATCAGGCCGAGGTGCCGCATGTGGGCGCCATATACCGTCCGGAAGAGAGCACCGCTCCCCGTAATCGCCGTAAGCACGATGAGCAGTAACGACCACTCTCCCCACAACCCGACCACCATCAGCACCAGGATGGCGTCGATCGCCACCGCCTGCGCAGTGGACCGGCGCAGTGGGCCCTGGCTGTCGCCGAGTTCGACCGTGGGCAACGGCAACAGCGCGCCGAGATAGCGCCCGGGGTTGAGCGCGGCAAGCGCCATCTGGTGGGCGACGGTCTGCGCCCGGGGCATCCCACCAGGCTCATCGGGCAGCTGGTTGGTCGACACCGTGGCGCGAGCCGCGATCAAGCCGGCGATCGCGATCGCGGCACCGAACCAGACTCGGCGGGCTTGGATTCGCGGAGCTGGGCCAGTCGCGTGCGTGCGCCACGCAGCAAGAAAGTCCCAGCCGGTTCCGAGCAGAACGGCCACCGCAATCACGGCGGCGTGTGCGCTGGTGTTCGCCAGCAGCGCCAGCAACACACCCCACGCCACCGGCCGCTGCAGCCGCTTGGGATACAGCAGGGCGAGTACCAGGATCAACAACATGCCGATGCCGTAATTCCGCGCCACCACGCTGTATTCGAACAGCGGAAAGACACCCAGCACCAGCAGGATTTTCTGGGGCCACGGAAACGGCGCGAACCGCAGCAGCAGGTACCCGGCTGCGGCGGCCACGATCAGGCTCAAGGCGGGCAGTACCAGGCGCGACCCGGTGACGAAGTACCCGGCACGCAACAGCAAGTACCACACGGCGGGGTGACCTTCGTACCTCAGTTCGCCGAAGAGGTCCCTGAGCGTCCCCTCGTGCGCGAGCGACAACGCCCGCACCTCGTCGCGCCACATCTCGTGGTGGGCGGCGGTGAACACCACCAGCGCGATATAGCCAAGGAACACCAGCCAGCGCGTGAGTTGCTCTCGCGTCCCCGCCGTGCCACCGAGGTCAGCGACCCGGCCGGTGTCCTGGGTGGTTCCGCCGTTATTTGCCATGGCATGCTCGGGCAGCAAATAGCGCGCCCCTGAGGCGATTCGGGGCCCGAAGCTTGCAACGACGCCGGGGCCGGCGCCCGGACGGATCGCCACCGGGATGCCCGGACACGGTATTTATTATTCTGTCATGGCGGGTGGTGTAGCGCCCGGGCTTCACCGGTGCCGCGCCTCGCCCACACCAGTCCAGCTCCCAACGCCGGAGGGCCGACGTGAATGTCCTGATTACCGGTGGCCTCGGCTTCGTTGGCAGCGCCATTGCCAACCGTCTCTGTGGCGAGCACGGCGTCACTGTGCTGGCGCGATCGGAGCAGGGGCTCGACCGCCTGAACCAGTCCGAGCGCGTCACCGTCAGGGTGGGGACGCTCCAGGGACTGGTCGCGGCCGACATCGCCGGGATCGACGTCGTCATCCATTGTGCCAGCACTGTGGACAACTACAACATCCTGAGTGAGCCGTATCTCGACGTCGATACCAACCTCACCGGCACGATCGCGCTGCTCGAAGCGTGCAAGGAGCACAAGCCCAGGTTTCTGTATGTCAGCACGTACGGTGTCTACGGCAACCTGACCGACCTTCCCGCGAACGAAGAGAGTCGCTGCGAGCCGTTGGGAACGTATCCCGCCACCAAGCTCTGCGCCGAGCAGTTCTGCAGGGTCTACGGTCGCCTGTACGACTTCCACTTCAACATCTGCCGGCTCACCAACGTCTACGGGCCCGGCGACCGCTTCGATAACACCAGGAAGGGTGCCTTCCACTACCTCATCTGGAATGCCATGCGAGGTGCCCCGATCAACATCTACCGCGGTGGCGACTTCGTCCGCGACTATGTCTACATCGACGACGCCGTGGACGCGTTGGTGACCGTGGCCCGCGCCGCGCCAGCCGGCGAGCTGTACCTGGTAGGTTCCGGTGAGCCGGTGCGCTTTGGCGACCTGATCGACTCGGTCCATCGGCAGACCGGGCGGAAGTCCGTCGTTGGTGCGATGGCACCGCCGCGCTTCCACGATGTCGTCGGCATCGTGGACTTTACCGCCGACATCAGCAAGCTCAGGTCGCTGGGCTGGTCGCCCAAAGTGGGATACGACGAGGGCATCCGGCGCACCATCGCCAGCTACGAGCCGCATCTGCGCGACGCGCCGGCTGGGACTGCCGCCTGAGGGCGGACCGATGCCGACCTATCTCGTAACCGGCGGCGCCGGCTTCATCGGATCGGCGCTGGTACGCCAGCTCATCGCCGAGGGCGAGGATCACGTCGTCACGCTCGACAAGCTCACCTACGCCGGCAACCTCGAGTCGCTGGCCGAGGCGCTCCATCATCCGCGGCACCACTTTGTCCGGGCCGACATTTGCGACGCGGCCACCCTCCGCGATGTGTTCACCGAATCCCGGCCTGACGGCGTGTTTCACCTCGCCGCCGAATCACACGTCGACCGCTCGATCGATGGTCCTGGCGACTTCATCCGCACCAACCTGGTGGGCACCTACACGCTGCTGCAGGAGTCCTTGCGGTACTGGCGTACGCTGGCGCCCGCGGCCGCGGCGGCCTTCCGCTTCGTCCATGTCTCGACCGACGAGGTGTTCGGTTCCCTGGCCGCCGACGGACATTTTACCGAGAGCACGCCGTACGACCCGAGCTCGCCCTATTCGGCGAGCAAGGCCGGCGCCGATCATCTCGCGCGCGCGTGGCAGCGTACCTACGGGTTGCCACTGCTGGTCACCAACTGCTCCAACAACTACGGGCCGTATCACTTCCCCGAAAAACTGATTCCGCTCACGATCCAGAAGGCACTCGTCGGCGAGCCACTGCCGGTCTACGGCCGTGGCGAGAACATCCGCGACTGGCTTCATGTCGACGATCACGCCCGCGCCCTCCGGCTGGTGCTGGCACGCGGTGTGCCGGGGCGCACCTACAACATCGGCGGCGGCAACGAGCGCCGGAACATCGACGTGGTCCGGCGCATCTGCGCCCTGCTCGACGAGCGGCACCCCGATCCAGCCGGCCCTCACGAGCGCTTGATCACGTTCGTGGCTGATCGCCCCGGGCACGACTTGCGCTACGCCATCGACGCGACACGCGTGCGCAGCGAACTCGGTTGGCAGCCGCGCGAAGACTTCGACGCGGGCCTCCGCCGCACGGTCGACTGGTATCTCGCGCACCAGGAATGGGTCAGCCGGATCGCCACCGGCGCCTACCGCGGCGAGCGCCTCGGACTCGGCGTGCCGTCATGAAGGGTATCGTCCTCGCGGGTGGCACCGGCAGCCGGCTCTGGCCCATCACCCGCGGTGTGAGCAAGCAGCTGCTGCCGGTGTACGACAAGCCGATGATCTACTACTCGCTCACCACCCTCATGCTGGCCCGCATTCGCGACATCCTCGTGATCACCACGCCCCACGAGCAGCCGCAGTTCCGCGCCCTGCTCGGCGACGGTTCACAATGGGGGCTGTCGTTGTCATACGCGGAGCAGCCGGTTCCCAACGGGCTGGCGCAGGCCTTTGTCATCGGCCGCGATTTTATCGCTGGCGACAACTGCGCCCTCGTGCTCGGCGACAACATCTTCTACGGCCACGGCCTGGTCCACCGGTTACAGCGGGCGGCGGCTCAGCGCTCCGGCGCGACCATCTTTGGATACTACGTGGCTGATCCGGAGCGCTACGGCATCGCCCACGTCGATGATCAGTACCGGGTCGTGAGCCTGGAGGAGAAGCCGCTCGCGCCCACCTCCAACCTCGCCATTACCGGGCTCTACTTCTACGACGCCGAGGTGACTGCGATTGCCGCCGACGTGCGTCCGTCGGCCCGGGGCGAGTACGAAATCACCGACGTGAATCGCGAGTATCTCCGTCGTGGGCGGCTTCGCATGGAGGTGCTCGGTCGCGGCTTCGCCTGGCTCGACACCGGCACCTACGACTCGCTCCAGGAAGCGGCGAGTTTCGTCGCCACGCTGGAGAGGCGGCAGGGACTGCAGGTCGCCTGTCCCGAAGAAATCGCCTTCCGCCTGGGTTGGATCGATCGCGACGCGCTGCTCCGCGCCGCCCACGAAATGCGGAATACGCCGTACGGGGCCTACCTCACCCGCCTCGCGGCGGACAAGATACTGCCGTGATCGTCCCGCGCCCCGTGCCCGGTAGTGTCCTAGTTTGAGCCGTTACAATCGGGAATGTGGCACCGGCCTTGCCACCGAACGTCCCTATTACGCGTAGGTTCAGGGATGGCGCTAAAGCGCCGATAGAGTAGGTTCTGCCTTGCTTGTGAAGGGTTTCACAAGCACGAAGGGGGGTGAGGCAAGTGACTTCCAATGAGAATGCGTTGAAGCAGGAGTTCGACTACTACCTGTCGCACCAAGCTGAGCTTGCCGAGAAGTATCGGGGGCGCTTCGTGGTCATTCACGGCCAGAGTGTGGTCGGGGATTACAACGACGCCACAACCGCTTTTCAAAAAAGCTCGAAGCTTTATCCGGTTGGGACGTTCCTCGTGCAGAAGGCGGAGCCGGGGAAGGAAAGCGTCACCCAGGTATACCACAGCAGAGTAGTTCTTGCGCGGTGACGAAGACGTTTCATGCGTTTACCAATCACTACACTGGGCTTGCGCGTGACCTCCGAACAAGAATTGGGGTCTGTGCCGCGTTCGATCCAGCCTCGGTCCCCGTAGCATCCCATCCGGCGTATCAGGAGTTCGAGGCAATCTGGGATACGGGCGCCACGAACTCCATGATCTCAAAGGACATCGTTACCAAGTGCGGCCTGAGTCCGTTCACCAAGGTCTGGGGTACAGGCGTCAATAGCGCGGGGTGGCGTGATGCGTTCATGGTTAATGTTGCGCTACCCAACAACGTTGCGATAGCCAATGTCCAGGTCACCGAAGGCGAGGTAAACGGCGGCTTGGCGCTTATCGGCATGGACATCATCACGAAGGGCGATTTCGTAATCACCAACGTCGGCGGCAAGACGTTGTTCACCTTTCGGGTTCCCTCCATCGAATCGCGCGATTTTGTGGAGGACGCGAAAGCAGCACAAGGCCCCGCGTATCAGCCGTTCAATTTTACGCGCAACAGAGCCAAGAAGAAACGCCGCTAGCCTTATCCGATCTGCGCGGTCTCATCCATCATCGCCAGAATCTCTTCCACCGTCCACACGTGGTTCGTCAAGCCGCTTGCCATCGCCGGGGTCGTGTGGATGCCTTTCGCGGCCTTCGTCAGCGTCGTATGGCTACGGCAGAAGTTGTAGTGCATGAACGCGAGACTGACGGCGTGTGCGTGGTTCTCGGCCTTCCTGGAGAAGCCGTTGGTCAGCCGGGTAAACCGGCGCATCTGCATCCGCATGGTCAGGTTCGCCCGCTCCACGAACGACGTGGACACAAGTTCCATCTTCGGGCGACCGACGCGCCGTTCCTTGACCGCCCCGACGCACACCGGCGGCGAATACCGGCGCGGACCGCTTGCGTCTTGCGGGCTGGCATAGCTCTTGGCGAGCATGGCGAAGTCCACGCGGGCGAACTCGAACGCCTTCCGCACGGCTTCGATGTACATGTTGTGGCCGTCCGTCGTCAACTGAATCCGGTTCCGCATCCGGCTTGCCACGTCGGCCATGAAGGGGTTGGCGCTGCTGCTGTCGCGTGGGCCGACCAGCCACGAAATCATCAGCTTGGAATCGGCATCAATCGCCGTGAAGGTCCACACGTCGCCATCGCCCTGACGAGTCGCGTTCCGCTGCTTTGCGCCCACGAACGCCCAAATCTCGTCCGCCTCTACCCGAGTCGTATTCAGGTCACGGAGCCGGTAGTCCTGGTAGATCGAGCAGAAGTCGCCAAGCTCCACCAGCAGCTTCAAAACGGTGTCTTTGGAGACTCCTACCATGCGGGCGGTCCCCCGGACCGAGGTTCCCTCGACTAAGGCCCGGACGATGGCAGCGCACTTTTCCGTCGTCAGCTTGTTCATTGAATGAATCTAGCCAATTGCTCAAGCATTGTCAAGTCTCCGCATGATGGGCACCAACGTTCCCTTGCGGTACGATCCATATACATATAATATATGTCCGTCGGACACAATGAAAGGGTATATCCATGATCTTCGCAGTCCCGCGGCTTGAGCCGATAGACCGAGATGTGATAGGACGAATTCTGGAGACCAAGCAGGGCCTCCAGCACACGCTTGCCGTCCCGCGCCGGTGGAACGGGCTGCTGCGCCGTAGCACGATGGGCCGGGCGATCAGGGGATCGAATAGCATCGAGGGGTACCGGATCGCCCGACAGGATGTAGTCGCTGCGGCTCAGGGCGAATCCGTCGAGGCAAACGAGGAAACTGTTCGGGCAATCGAGGGGTACCGCCGGGCAATGACCCACGTGCTTCAGCTGGCACGCGATCCGCATTTTGTCTGGTCGGAACAGGTCGTCAAGAGCCTTCACTTCATGATGCTTGAGCACGATCTAGACAAGACGCCAGGCATGTGGCGAGAGAACGCGACCTATGTCTACGACGAAGACAAGCGCCAGCAGGTATACGAGGGTCCAGATTTCGGCCAAGTAGCCGACTTAATGCGCGACTTAGTTGAGTCGATGAGAAACCCGGAACCAACTGTGCCGAATATGGTGGGCGCGGCGTTGTCGCACCTCAACCTGACAATGATTCATCCATTCCGTGACGGCAACGGACGGATGGCTCGCTGCCTACAGACATTGGTTCTCGGCTTGGGCGGGATTCTTGAGCCGACCTTTTCTAGCATCGAGGAATATCTCGGATATCATCAAGGCCCCTACTACGACGTACTGACCGAAGTGGGGCGGGGGTCTTGGCATCCTGGCAACAATGCGCGGCCATTCGTGCGCTTTTGTCTCCGGGCGCATTTTTACCAAGCCAATACAATGCTTCGCCGTGTCCGGGAAGGCGAGCGACTTTATGATGCGCTCGCAGAACTGGCGGCATCGCGCGGACTTCCAGAGCGCACGGCCCTCGCCCTCTGGGACGCGGCGCAGGGTTTCAAGGTCGTAAACGCTACCTATCGTTCGGCGGCTGACATTTCCCAACAGGTTGCGAGTCGCGATCTAACGGCGCTAGCGGAGGGCGGGTTGTTGCTCGCGGAAGGAGAGAAACGCGCTCGGAGCTATCGTGCGGCAGACCTAGTCGCGAACGCTCGGAAGAATGTAGAGGAGGACGGCGTGATCCCTAATCCATATCCGGACATGCCAAATGCGCCGACGCCGAGCACGACTACTAGTGGATCGCCGCAGATTTCATTGACGCTTGCTACTACGGTGCCTTCTTCCACCGAATCAAAGCGGCCTTCGACGCAATCTCTGACCGACTCTGAGGGCTAAGAGTCTGCGCCCGCGACTTACCGCCCTTCTTTCCACCCTTCGAACCCCGCGCCACCGCGTCGGGGTTCTTGGCTTTCTTGGCCGGGTCGGTCTTGGGAATTTGCCCAGTGGCCTCCAGCATGACCCGGTAGGCCGTCTCGTTCACGTCGGGGCGCATCTTGGGGGCGGGTTTCTTGGGCATCAGAGGTCCAACGGCAAGAATGGGTTGAGCGGACGCCCAAAGACTCCACCGCAGAAGCCGCAGGGGACTTCGCTGTCGGACTCGTTTTCGGGCGTTCCACGGATGATCTGAACCCCGGTGACTCCGCAATCCGGACATTGGATGTCCAACCGCACGGAGAGACCGGGCCTGCCGTCAGGGTAGGTAAAAGGCTCCGGCGCGGCGCGGCCTACGATTCCCCAACGACGACGCGCGGATTCGGTCATAGCAGAAAACTAGCAACCTGCTAGCTGCCGGGCCGGATTGTCACTTTCCGAACTAGGACACTACCCCGTGCCCCGCCACCCTTGAAACAACGCACCGATCGGGGTTATCCATAGGGGTCCCCGAACGGAGCTCAATGGGTGCGCTGTCTGGCCCTGAACGCCTCTTTCGAACCACTTACCATGGTCCCCACGCGACGCGCCTTGCGGCTCGTTATCGAGGGTAAGGCGGAAATTGTCGAAGCCGACGGCGACGAATTGGTGCGCAGTGTCCGAATGCAAATGCCCCGACCTGCCATCATCCGCCTCGTCCGCTTCGTGCACGTCCCCCGTCGCTTCCGCCGCCAAGTCACCAACACCTTCCTCTTCGCCCGCGACTCGTACACCTGTCAGTATTGCACCCGGGTGCAGGCGCAACTCAAGCCGCGCGAGTGCCTGACGCGCGACCACGTGGTGCCGCAGTCCCGCGGCGGCAGCAATGAGTGGACCAACGTGGTGACGGCGTGCTCCTCGTGTAACACGCGGAAGGGAAGTCGCCTCCCCGACGAAATCGGCATGCACCCGCTGCGCTCGCCAATGGAACCGCACTTCGTCCACCTGTCGTGGGCGATTCGCCGCCTGTCGCAAGCGCAGCTGAAGTACATCCGCATCTTTTACGGCGAAGGCGCCCTGGCGGCGATCCGACCGCGCTGACGCTCGCCACGCTTCACGGGACCGTGAAGGGCACCGTGACCGTCGGCAAGTCACGCGTCGGGCCACCGCCGACGATCCAGCCGACGATCGCCTGAGCGACGCCGCCTGCATTCGCTGCGGTGCGCGGATCGAGGGGATCTTCCGCCGACGTGGCCACCCGCACATCAATCCGGTAGTACCACCGGCCGGGCGCCAGCTGTCGCGGCCCCGGGATGCTGACGTCTTCGGTCAGGTAGGCCTTGAGCGAGTCGACGGTACCGAAGGACTTCCGCATTGTTCTGCCGGTGGTGCGTTCGGTGTAATTGAACAGGTCGATCGTGGGTACCTGTTGCACGTACACATCCCACTCCACCGCTGGCTGCGACGTGTTGATCAGGAAGTTCTTCTGCCAGAGCTGGACCTTCCAGTGCACTTGCACGACATACGCATTGCGCCACGGCTCCAGCCATTGCGAATCGTCGAGCAGGTTGCTGACGTGGACGGCAACCCACGGCGGGCCGCTCCCTTGTGGCACCAGTCGGGCCAACGCAATCGCGCGTCCCTGCGCCGACGCCGCGGATGCGGCGCCGACTACCACGACGGCGAGGAGGTAGCGCGCGCGACGCATGTCCGACTAGAAGCGCTGGGTCAGGAGCAGGGTCAGTCGAACCGGGATCGCGTCGGCGAGCGACTTCGCCAGGAACAGGCCGAATGGCCCGCTGGTGACACCGACACCCACGTCGGACCGCCACTCCCGCAGCGACTGGATCCGGTTGGCCGGGACCCGGCCCGCGCTGTCGCCTGCGAGCCAGGCACTCCCGGCGTCGGCGAACAGGACCAGGTCGGGTTTGCGGATGCCGATCGTGTAGCCGTTGATCCGGGTGCTGAGGTCAATCGGTAGCGTTCGGCGATACTCCGCCTGGATCGCGGCACTGCGGTCACAAAGCGCCGGCGTGGACGGGTACGGCTTGCGCTGGCGATCGCAGTTGATGCCGCGGAAGGGATAACCGAGTAGCGGGTCGGCACCGCCGACCGCACGCCGGCGCTGGATCGTCAGCGGATCGCCAGCGAGATACCCGCCGCCAACGACCCGGAAGTTGAGCCGCTGTTCCGGGTCAATCCTCAGCGACGCCCGAACGTCGAGCTCCCCGTCCGTCTCGCGGTATCCACTCGCAGGCAGCGCGTCACGGATCGTTGCCGGCACTGATACCGGCGTGAGGTCGTTGCTTGATACCCGGCTGATTTCGGCCCGAACAAACCAACTGAGCACCGGGTGCGCCAGCGGGTCGCGGGCATCCCATACCACCCGCCCGGTGACCGTCTGGTAGGTGCCATCATCGATCAGCGGATTTGGGCGCCACGCCTCGGTGTTGCGGAACAGCGATAACGCGTCGATCGCCAGCACTGTCGTCTGATGGCTGATGTCGAACGCGCCAATAAGCGTCACCTCGCGCATTGCTCGCACGCTGGCCATCACGCTGGCGCCGTGGCGAAGGTACCAGTCGTTGTAGTCACGCCGCAGCAGCACGGCACTGACGCCGGATTCGATGGCGGAGAACGGGCGGTCGCTCGTGGCGTCGATCGTCGAGCCACCCTCAACGGACAGCGTGAACGGGAGCGATCCCTGGTGAGCATACAGGCCGGAGACATGCCAGCCGAGCGCTGAACGGCTCCCGCTCGGGTCGCGCCCCGTGCGCGCGATGGCGAAGACCTCGGCCCGGACATTGTCGGACCCGCTCAGGCGCCGGCTGACGTTGGCACCGCCCTGGATCGGCAGCGCTTCGACGCGGTTGTACTGGCCAATCCCGACGTGCGGCGTGATCCGGTAGTCGCCGACGGTCCAGGCCACGCCGGAAGCAATATTGCCGATGGATCGGCTTGGCGGCCGGCGTGCGACGGTTCCGTTCGGCAGCTTGGTGAGTGCCGGCTGCGCTTCGCACTCGTAGCGGCCCGCGACCGTGGCACCGGGATCGAGCACCAGCCGTCCGCCAAGCACAGTGATCGTGCCGGTTACCACACCGGTGTGGGTCACCCGGGCGTCGCCATTGAGCACAACGACGTTGCCTTGTACGGTGCCGTCCAGTTTCAGCTGGCCCTGGAACACGCTGTAGCTGCCGCTGATCGTGGCGCCCGCCGGAATCTGGCCGCCCCCGAAGACGCGTACCGCGGTCGGGCTGTTGAAGGCAGCGAGGGCCGCGGTGACGATCGAGTCCGGCAGACACGCTCGTGCCGTCGAATCGCCGGGCGGCCCGCCGATGTCGAGCGTCCGTCCCGCCTGGGCCGCGGCGGTGGTGTTCCGCAACACCGGGGTCATCGTCACGAGCAGCACCGCGATCGGCGCCACCGACCAGGACATGCGCATCATTCGCCACCTCCGCGAATGCCGAGCCGTCGCATCCGCCGGTACAGGTTGCCTCGATCCGTCTTGAGCAGGCGCGCCGCTTCGGCAATGTTGCCGTTCGCGGCCGTCATCGCGCCACTGATCAGCTCCCGTTCCATGTCGTCCAGCCGATCCGTCAGTCCGCGACCGTTATCGACGAAGGACGTCGTGGGCGGGGGGTAACTCCCCGGCCGATTCAAGACGCGTGGCACCAGGTCGCCGGTCACCTCGTCGCCGCCGATGATGGTCAGTCGCTCGACGATGTTGGCCAGCTCGCGCACGTTGCCGGGCCACGAATGACGCGCCAGCGCCGCCAGCGCGTCCGCCGTGAAATGCGGTGGATGCCGTGGCCGCAGTCGAGCGGCAAGATGTTCCACCAGCGCCGGAATGTCGGCCAACCGGGTGCGGAGCGGCGGTACCTCGATCGGAAAGACGTTCAACCGGAAGTAGAGGTCTTCGCGGAACGCCCCGGTGTGGACTGCCTGTTCCAGTCGGCGATTGGTGGCGGCGATGGCGCGGATGTTCACGCGCTGGCTCCGTTCCGCGCCGATCCGCTGGATCTCGCCGCTCTCGAGCACCCGGAGCAGCTTCGCCTGCGCTTCGAGCTGCAGGTCGCCGATCTCGTCGAGGAAGAGCGTGCCGCCATCCGCCAACTCGAAGCGGCCGATGCGCCGATCGGTCGCACCCGTGAACGCGCCGCGCTCATGACCGAACATTTCGCTCTCGACCAGGTCACGCGGAATCGCGGCACAGTTGACCGAGACGAACGGGCCGCGCGCGCGGGGCGAATAGCGGTGGATCGCGTTGGCGACCAGCTCCTTGCCGGAACCCGATTCGCCGAGAATCAGCACCCGCGCATCGGTCGGTGCGACCTGCGCGATCAGCACGCGCAGTCGCTCGATGGCGGGACTGGTTCCCACCAGCGTGGGCTGCGGCCCCAGCGCCTGGCGGAGGGCGCGGTTTTCGGCCTGGGTGCGCACCAGCGTCTCGGCCGAGCGGACGGCCACCAGCAGCGACTCGGGCGCCAGTGGCTTTTCAAGAAACTGGAACGCGCCCATCTGTACCGCGCGCACGGCGTCGGCCAATTGCGCCTTGCCGCTCATCATGATGACCGGGATGTCGCGATCGCCGGCACGGATCCGTTCCAGCGTGGCCAGCCCGTCGGGACCCGGCGGCATCATCAGGTCGAGCAGGATGATGTCGGGATGCACCTCGGGGATCGCCAGCAGCCCGGCATTGCCGTTGGCCGCCTCGGCCACCTCGAACTCCTCCGACTTGAGCAGCGCGCCGACCATCCGTCGGATATTGGCTTCGTCGTCGACGATCAGGATTCGGGTCGTCATGCCGGGAACCGGACCAGGAAGGTGGCGCCACCGCCCGGCGTGTCGCTGACCGCGATCGTGCCGTGGTGCTGCTCGATGGTCTGCCGCACGATGGCGAGCCCGAGGCCGGTGCCGTCCGGCTTGCCACTGAAATAGGGCTGAAAGATCATCTCGCGCTTCTCCGCCGGGATGCCCGGTCCGTTGTCGCTCAAGATGACCTCGATGCGATCCTGATCGCGGTGGACGGCAATGGTGATCTTGCCGGATCCCTCGCAGGCCTCGACGGCATTGCGCAGCAGGTTGCTGAACACGCGCCGAAGCGCGTCGTAGAACCCTTCGAGCGTGACACCCACCTCGTTGGAGCGGAACTCCCGTTGCATTCCGTCGGGAACCGCGTTCTGCAACAATTCTTCGAGCAGTTCGCACAGGTCCACCGGTGCCGCGATTCCTTGGGGGAGGCGGCCGAGCTCGGCGAAATCGCGCGCCATCGTCTCGAGCCGCGCCGATTCCGCGGCGATCACCTCGAGTTCCACCTGCATGTCGGCCGGCGCGCGCCGCGACAGTTGGCGCACTGCCAGCCGGATCGGCGTCAGCGGATTCTTCATCTCGTGCGCCACGCGCCGGGCAACTTCGCCGAACGCCCGCAGCCGTTCCGATTCGAGTTCAACGGCGCGCGCCTGCTCGAGACCCTGCTGCAGTTCGAAGAGTGACCGTTGCAACGTGATCAGCTCGGGCATCGTGTCCGGTTTCGGCTCGGTCGGCAGCGGTTCGTGCCGCTGAATCCGCCGGGTCCAGTCCACGATTTCGTTGAGCGGGGCGGCGTACTGCCGCGAAAGCAGGGCGCCAACGCCGGCAATCAGCAGCACCAGCGAACCGGCGACCACGGCGATCGCCGCCGCCGCCTGCCCACGGAATGTCTTCGCCCTGGCACCGGTCTGCGTGGCGTCAATCATGAGTCGCTTGACGTTGGCGGCGTGGTCCAGCATCGCCGCCTGCTGGTCGCGCGTCATCTGGAGGTTGGCCTGCTGCTGAACCAGCCGCTTCGCTGTCGAACCAACTGAATCAATGACTGCCTTCGAGATCGACGGCTGATTGACCCAGAACAACGCTCCCGCGCCGGCTACCATCAGCAGCGGGACGGCGCTGACGACCAGCAGCGCGATGAAAAGCCGGATTCGGAAGGAGAGGCGGGACACGAGGTAAAGCTAGCAGCGGGCCGTGTCATTTTGACGTGGGGCAGAGACGAGAGACGAGAGAGGAGAGACGGGAGAGGAGAGACGAGAGACGAGAGACGGGAGCGTGGGGCGCGGGACTGGGGCGCGGCAACGGGCAGACCCCCTCGTCTCTCGTCTCTCGTCTCTCGTCTATCGTCCCTCTTCCCTCCTGTTGCACTTACGCAACACCACTATCTTCCCCTCTCACGCGACGGTGCGGTTTACGTGATATCTCGCTATGGCACCGCTCCTGCACCAAGGCTGGCGACTTCGTCTCACTCGATCCCCGAACCTGGACCGCCATGCTGATCCAACTCATCACGCGTCACGTTGCCAGCGCGGCGCTTCTCGTCCTGGGCGCCGCCGTGTGTTGCCTGCCGATCAATGCCCTGGCCGGCCAGAGTCTCAGCGTTGGCGGCGTGGTCGCCACCGTCGTGGATGAGCGCGGTACGCCACTGCAGGAAGTCACCGTCACCCTGGAACGATCTGGCGCCGCTTTGCAAACCGTCACGACCGATCGTTCCGGCATCGCGACGTTCGCGGTGGTGGCACCCGGCAGCTATGCCGTGCTCGCTGAAGAGTTCGGCTATCAGCCGGTGCGCATGCGTGGCGTCACCGTGGTGAGCGCGAGCACGTCGCATCTCACCATCCGCCTGGTACGTCGGCCCCCGCCGATCACCAGCGTGGACGAGCAATCGGCGAACGTCACGCTCGTCGGCTCGGCAACCGGACACGCGGCAACCGCCGAAGAAATCACCCGCTTCGACCGGCGTCACGACATCAGCGGTGTTGCCGAGATGTTCGCCGAGGCAGCCGCGCCACGCGATGGCCGCCAGGGATTCGTCGCCAGCGCCAATGGGCTCCGTCCGGCGTTTTCCAGCCTGATTGTCGATGGCGTCCGCGAGGCGCTCCTGCGCCATCCGGGCTTGCCTGATGAACCCGCATCGGCGCCCCTGTTCGCGCGCGACGGTGTGGACCAGGTCAGTTACGTCGGCTTTGGCACCAGCGCCGAATGGCCCGGAACCCTTGGCGCCATCCTGGACGCGCAATCACGTCGCGGCGGCGAGCGCCTCACGATTCAGCCGTGGGTCACCTTCAGTGGCGCCAAGCTCGGCGGGCGCACCGCGGACAATCCCGGCGATTCGAGCGCGATGTCGGTGCAGGGTGGCGTCGCGATGGGCGGGCCGATCAAGCACGACACAGCGTCGTGGTTCATCCGCGCCGAGTATCAACAACTTCGTCAACCATCGGCGAATTCGTTTGAACCGGGTCTCGCGACGGCTGATACCGTGGCCGACCTCGCCGGCGCGGTCCGCGCCGCGGCACAGTCGCTCGGCCGCACCGACGTCAGCCGCTGGCTCGCCCCCGCCGTGCGCACCTGGCAGGGCGGCAGCGGTGCCGGACGGCTCGATTGGCGCTTCGGCCCCAGAACCCTGTTCGCGGTGAGGGCCGGCGGCGCAGCATGGTCGGAAGACAATCCACAGGTCGGCTCGGAACCGGTCAACGGCGCCGGGTCGCACCTCAAGGCGCAGGACATTTCCGCCGCGGCAACCCTCGCCACCGGCTCCGACGCCTGGACCAGCGACACGCGACTCGGCGTCCATGTCAGCAAGCGCGACTGGATCGGAGCCACATTGCCGTTCACTGGCTTGACTGGCGACGCGTTCGCGATTGGTGGTGCGGTCATCCTGCCAGGCAGCTTCCGCGAGACGGCAGCCGACTTCTCCGAAACCGTCGCCTTGCATCTCGGCGCCCACACGGTCAAGGCCGGCGGCGCCGTGCTGCACCGCCAGGTCACATACGACTGGCTGCCGGGAAGCGCCGGGCGCTTTCTGTTCGGCGACCTGCCGACGTTCACTGCCGGACGGGGCGCGTTCTACCAGACTTTGCGCACCACGCCCACACCCGACCTGGGCATCAACGATCTCAGCGTGCTGGTCGAGGATAGTTGGCAGGCGACGCCGGCGCTGCAGTTGTTCGGCGGCGTACGCCTGGATCACGAGTCACTGCCGGCCGACGCGATCACCTTCAACGCGGCGTGGGGCAGGGTGGCCAATGTGAAGAATAATCTTCTTCCCGGCACCACCAAAAGTGGCGGCTTCGGTCCCCGGGCCGGGTTCTTCTGGGATCCGAGCGGGAGCGGCAGGACGACGTTGCGCGGTGCGTTCGGCGTCGTCCCCGGACAATACGATCTCGCGGCCTTGGCCGAGGCGGCCCAGTTCGACGGCGGCGTCGAGGTCCGGCGGGCCACCGGTACGCTGGCCTGGCCGCAGGTTGGTCCCGCCATCGGCACCAGCGCCGGACAGGCACTGACGATGTTCGGTCCCGACGTGCGACTGCCGCGAGCGGTCAAGACGGACTTGTCGCTGTCACAACAGGTCGCGACGGCCACCACCCTGACCATCGCCCTCGGCTATCGGCACAGTGACTACCTGTTGCAGCGCCAGGACCTCAACCGGGTCGGTGGCGATGTGACCATTGGCAGCGACAAGCGCCCGATCTACGGGTCGCTCGAGCAGTACGGCGGCTTGCTCACGGCCGCCGTGGCATCCAATCGGCGCTTTCCGGAATTCGACTTTGTGTACGGACTCAGCAGCACCGGCTACAACGACTACTACGAGGCGTCGGTCACGCTGGAGCGGCGCCTCTCGCAACAGTTTGGCGCGTTGCTCTCATACACCTACTCGCGCACCACGGACAATCTTCCCGGCGAACTCTCGGCCGATCCGGCCGACCGACTTTCGCCGTTCCCCGACGGACTCAATGGCGCTCGCTGGGAAGACGGGCGGTCGGACTTCGACATTCCGCATCGCGTGGCGGCGACGCTGACGTATGGCGCGGCCGGCAGGACCGGGCTTTCGCTCGCGGCGCGATTTCGATACCGCTCCGGTCTGCCGTTCACGCCCGGCTTCCGCTCCGGCGTTGATGCCAACGGCGACGGATCGGTCAACAACGATCCCGCCTTTGTGGGATCGGCGATTCCCGGCATGACCGAACTCAGCGGGGCGCACGCCTGTCTCGCTTCGCAAGCGGGTGCCATCGCGGCGCGCAACAGCTGCCGCGACCCCGCCGTGCATGCGCTCGACCTGCACGCTGCCTTGACCATCAGCCACGGCTGGGCGCTGACGCTTGACGGTTTCAGCATACTCGGCAGTACCACCGGGCTGTACGACCACGCCGCGGTGCTGGTGAATCCGAAGGGTTCCATCACCATCGACGCGAGCGGCCACACGGTGTTGCCCCTGATCGCGAATCCGTCGTTCGGACAATTGTTGAGCCGCCGCGGCGAGCCGCGAATTATCCGTGTTGGCATCCGGATGGAGAAATGGTAATGCGCGCTGCCAGATATCCGCTCCTGCTGGCGTTCCTCGCCGCCGCCTGCACCAACGCCGGCGAACGGCTGACGCTGCCGTCGCTCGCCGCCGGTGCGATCGGCGTGGGTGTCTACTTCGACCGCGACGGTTCGCTTACGCTCACGCCTCTCGATACCGTCGTGTCGGGTGTTCGCGTCGCCTTGCTCGCGCGCAGCGGGACGGACACGCTCCGGATCGCAATCACCAACGCCTCGGGCCTGGCCGTGTTCGACTCGGTGCCGATCGGCAGCTACCGACTGGTGATCGACCGCCATGCGCTGGCCGATTCGGTGGGCGTCGTCGCCGGTGACACCGGCGTGGTCCGGCTGTTGAGCCGGATCGATTCGATCCAGAGCAGCCGGGTCGTCCGGCTCGGCTACACCGAGGTGTCGCTCGCCGCGGCGCGCCGGCTGCCGGCCGGCCGGCGCGTGCTGGTGCGTGGCAAGGTGGTCGCACCGCTGCAGGACTTCAGGGATTCCAGCGCGTTCCTGGTCGACACCAGCGGTACCCTTCGCATCACCGGTGCCCGGCCGCGGTTCGGCGGCAATGGCAACAATATCGGCGACTCCGTGCTCGTGCTCGGCACCACCGGCCAGCAGTCCGGGCAGGCGGTTCTTCGCGACGGGTTGTTCCTGACCTACGGTGTTGGCCTCGCTCCGCTGCCGCGGATCGTGACCGTGGCGGAAGCGCTGAATGCCAAGGAGGGCGCGCTCGATGCCACGCTCGTCCAGCTCAGCAACGTTGTCATTCGTGACACCGTGGCAGCCAGCCCCGACTTCATCGTCAAGGTCGCCGATCCGGCGACGCCGGGTGTGACGGTGAATGTATTGGTTGATCAATTGCTCGGTGCCCCGCGCACCCTGTTTCCGCCGGGGCGCACCGGAACGTTCCGCGGCGTGCTGGTGCCTCAGGGCGACGGCACCTGGGTCGTCAAGCCGCGCGGTCCGCTGGACATCATCCTGAATTGAGCGGGACGGGGCCCGGCGGCGGCCTGGCGGCGAGTCGCCGGGCCGCCGCCGCGACCACCGCGGCTACCGCGAGCGCCACCATCAGTTCATCAACGTGCCATGGCGCACTCGTAAGCAGAGCCGCGAGGAGCAGGGTCGCCAGCTGCAACGCGGCTGCCGTCGCAACGGCCCGCCAGTTCAGCGCTCCGGCGAGCCATCCCACCAATCCGAACCAGCAGCCGAGCCAGACACAGTTCCAGAAGCGGCCGCTCGATGCCACCACTCGGACGAACGGGTGGATGAACACCCAGCCAAGCGCGATCGACAACGGGTGCGTGCGCGCGATTACGTTCGCACCGCCTTCGGCCGCCGTGGTCATGGTGACCCGGTCGCTGGTCCAGCGCACGTCGACCTGCCATCGCTTGCCCGCCGGCACCGCCATGGCGCCGCGAAACGCCCACTCGGGCGTGTGAAAACCCCAGCGACTCGCCCGCAACTGCAACTCCGCGATGAGGTCAGCCCCTGACTCGGCCAGGGAGATTTGCGGGTGGCCGAGCCCATCGACAATTCGCACCAGCGACGTCCGGCGTGCCGGCAGCGGCAGCGTACGGGTCAGCATCACGTGAAGGTCGACCGATTTCCCAAGCGACGCGGGCCGGTCGAGCGGATCGTTGGGGACCGCAACGCCATTGATTGCCGCCGCGTTGATGGTTCCCGGAAAGGCGTCGTGCCCGGGCCACTGGTGCTGCAACTGGCCGACCCACGGCACCGCCGTGCTGAGCGCGGGCTGGAGGCCGATCCCCGTCGCGAACCACGTCGCGGTACTGAGGCAGAGCACCACAGCCACACCAGCGCGTGCAACCGCGGGCGATGGACGACCGAGCTGCCTCAGGCCGGGGTAGAGGAGCCAACCCAGCACCGCACCACCTGAATTGGCGAACACGTCGCCGAGCGATCCGTCTCGGCCAACGAGAAACTTCGCCTGGATCGTCTCGATTGCGACGGTCAACGCGACCGCGAATGCGAAGGCGCGCCAGCGCGGCAGTTGCAAGGCGGCCGCAGCGACACCCAGGGGTGCGAACAGCAGCAGGTTGAGGATGATGTCGGCGACGCCGGCTTCGCCGCACAACACGCAGTACCACGGCAATTCCATCACGCGGGCCGCCTGGTCCGGCGCCGAGCGCAAGGTGAGCCAGAGGATCACCATCAGCCACCCAGCGGCGAGGGTCCACCAGAACTGGCGTTGAGCCATGATAAACCGATCAATAAATATACAGTTAGCGCGTTCTGATGCCACTGATCATCTCATTTGGTGTTGTGTAAGTTCATATATATCAATAGACTTGGCGATAATTTGTAAGCAGGCAAAAGGCCGGTTCGAATCCACTACAATTTGACAGGTATGTGACGATACTCTCCCGGCAGAACAGCTAGACGCTGCCCAGAGCACCCCCGGGGAAATCCGGGTTCGCAGAGCCAGGGAGCTACCGCACTCAGCCGATCGAGTGCCACGCCCGCCCAGCCGCCAGCGTGAACTCCCGGCTCGCCATTGGCCGGGAACAACCCGGGTCGGGAGTTGGCATCGTCATGAACCGTATCGGCCACACGTTCGGCAAGCTGGTGCCGCTGGTACTGTTCGCTCTCGCCGGGTGCAGTTCGAGCGCAAACTTGCCGACCACCCCGCCGCCGGGTCCCACCGGCGGCTGGCTCACCCTGCAGCTGTCCACGCCGCGCACCGACGACGGTGCGGTGCAGTTCAGTGTCAGCGGACCGGCGATCGACAGCGTCAAGATTGTCAGCTACGACGGGTTCGCCGCCATCGATGCCGGCAGCGCCAATCTCCTGGTGACCGGCGTGGTAGGCAACGGCGACGTGGCCCGCATCTTCGTACCCGATCTGTCGCACACGTCACAATATCGGGCGACCGTCGCCGCTGCCGCTGCGCGTGGCACGTACGCCTTGCAGGTGCTCGACGGCTACCGCGCCGTGCTGGTGCGCTGAGGCGGGAGACGCCGGTCCGCGGCCAGCCATCCGAACGCCGCGCGGCATGCGTACCAGCGCGGTCCTAGTCACGACGGAACGGCCACCACGCCACACCGGCGAGAAATCCGGCCCCCCAACTACAGTGAATGATGAGAAACACCACCGGGAGTGCCGGTAACAGCGCGACGCGCGAACGCCGGGCGACGACCACGCTTGCCGACACGTTCGCCATGGCGTAGAGCGCCAGGTGCGTTGCGCCCCAGGCACCGAAGCGGGACACCAGCCAGGGCGTGAGCACCAGCGACACCACGAAAGCCGGCGCCACCAGCTGCCGCCAGCGAAGCGAGCCCGGGTGCTCGAGCAGCGTGCGCACCTTCCAGAAACCATAGCGAGCATACTGACGCGCGAGCTTCGCCAACGAACTGCGAACCCGGTAGGTCGACCGGATCGTGGGTGACAGGTATACCGTGCCACCCGCGGCCCGGAGCCTGACGTTCATCTCGTAGTCTTCGTTTACCGCCCAGTCGGCCCGCATCCCTCCCAGTTCGCGCAGCGTCGCGGTTCGCCACGCCCCCAGATACACGGTGTCGGTGAACGCCGGTTTCGTCGCGTTGCGATACTGCGCGTCGCCCGCGGCAAATCGCGACGACACGGCGGCGGCTATCGCGCAAGTGAGCCATGACGTTCCCTCGGCCCGCTGTACCCCACCGACGTTGCCGGCGCCGGTGTGCTCGAGCAAGCGCAGGCACTCCGCGATGTAGTCCGGTTCGTACCATGAGTGCGCGTCCATGCGCATCAGGTACTGACCGCGTGCCACGGCCAGCCCGCGGTTGAACGCGGCGGCCTGCAGCCGGTCAGGGTTGGGCAACAACCGGATCCGCGGATCCCGCTTGGCCAGGTTCGCCACCATCGCCGCGGAGTCATCGGTGCTGTCGCCGTCGAGTACCAGCACTTCGATGGTGACGCCCGCGGGCAGCGCGTTGGCGCGGATCGACTCGATGCAACTGGCGATGCAACCGGCTTCGTTGCGCATGGGGATCACCACGGTCACGGTGGGATCCGGGCGCGGTGGCTCGGAGGGGATAGCGCTCACAGGCGGGAAAGAACCATCGCGGAGGGGGGAAACGGAAGCGGGCCTCGAAGATGACTTCGAGGCCCGCTCGCCGGACTCGTCAGTTGTGGTCGCGAATACTACTTCCGGCGACGGCGGAATCCGGCGCCAGCCATGCCAACCAGTCCGAGCGCGAGCATCGCCATCGTACCCGGCTCCGGCACCGGCGTCTCGAACGGACGCGACGTGTCGTTGAACAGCAACTCCTGCTTGCGGCCGTCCCTGGTCGTGGCTGTGATGACCAGCCACTGATTGAGGTTCACGTTGTTGAGGAACGTGTTGGCGATCGCCTCGTCCGCATTGACCGTGGTCGAGTTGTAGTCGGTAAAGTTGTAGCCGGGCTCCGGCGTCGGCGGCCGGCTGTAGCCCAACACGTCCCAGATCGAGTACTGGACGTTGTCGTTGGCGGCGCTAATCGCGGTACCGCTCATCTGGGTCGACAACCCGGCCGCCCTGCGGTAGTTCGTCGGTGCGCCGAGGGGCTTGTAGGTCTTCGAGAAGTCGCTGGCCGACAACGGCGTGACCCACACGTTGTACGTGTCGCCCACCGCGACGCCATCGACCTCGTCGGCGCACCAGACCTGGAACTGGGTCGTCGGCCCGGTCGGGAACGCGACACCAAGATTGGCAACATCGGCGTTGTTGAACCGGCCGAAGTAGTCGTTGAACTGCTGCCCGCTGGTGCCGGCCGAGACGAAGGTGAAGTTTTCCAGGAACGGACTCTGAGCTTGCGCGCCGGTCGCGAAGACGGCTGCGAGGGCGACGCTACTGACAATTCGGCGCAGCATGAATGCTCCAACTTTCGGGGTGATTGCAATTGCTTACGGCCCGGTTGAACGCACACGGCATGCCATCAGAATCCGACCGCCATGCGGCCCGGTACCAGTGATTTCACAAACGCTAACTCATTGCGTGACAATTTGTTACGCTCAGAAGATCAGCCATTCGCATCAGTCAGCGCTCGGCTAGTTCGGACGCTTTATGGTGCGGCCGCAACAACAATCTGTTGCGTGGCCGCGACGCGTGCGACTGGCCAGGAGCCAACGCCCTGCTGTTGAGGCGGTGCACCATTCGCGGTGGCGGCGTTCCGCCCCGGATGCTTCTCTGGTCGCTCTATGCTTGTCCATTTATTTGACGATACTATCAGGCCTGAACCGCCATATCGCCGGACAATACGGTCGCGCCATCAGTGTTTTCACGGCGATTTATGGTTGGCAAGCGATGTGCATACAATCTTGACAGTAGCGGCTCGGCGAAGCGCCGCCCGATCTTTCTCGGTCTCGCTGTCGTGGACAGGAGTCTCAAAAGCATGCTGATGCGGTGGACTACCCGGTTTGGATTGGCGCTGTTGATCGGCGCGCCCGTTTGTGGCATGCCCGCACGGGCGACGGCGCAGGCGCGGTCGCCCCAGCTGTTGGCCCGATTGGCCGATTCCGTCAACGCCGCTGGCGGCCGGGTAATCATCCTGCTCAAGTCGGCGAACGTCCAGGCGCGATTGTTGGCGCCCGGTGCCAACCCGCTGAGCGACATCGAGTTGAATCAGGTCAAGAATCGGCTCGAAAGTTCACCGGGAATCTCGGTCAGCCAGATGGCGCCGATGATCGGCGCGCTCTTCGCCCGCGTCGACCCGGCTCGCCTCGCGGCACTTAACGCCGATGCCAACGTGCTCATGATGGAAGCGGACCATGTGGTTTACCTCCAATCCACTCGGGCTGATCACCACGCGTACCCGCGGACCACCGCGGCGGATGCCGTTGGTTCGGGAGGCTTGCGGTACCGCAGCCAGGACCTGCCGTGGGGGATCAGTCAGATCACCGCTCCGGGAGCCTGGGCGCAAGGGTTCCGCGGCACCGGCGTCAAGGTCGGCGTCATGGATTCCGGCGGCGATCCGGGTCATCCCGACCTCGGCTACGCCGGCGGTTACAACGCCGTGACTGGTGGCACCAACCCGGGCGACTGGACCGATGACATTCCGTCGTGCAACGGTCACGGTACCCACGTTGCCGGCACGATCGCCGGCCGCGACAACAGTTTCGGCGTCGTGGGCGTGGCGCCCGAAGCAGCGATTTATGCGATCAAGGTGTTCGAGGATCTCAGCGGCGGCTGCGGCGCCTGGATCTCGACCCAGATCGCGGCGGTGAACTGGGCGGCGAACAACGGCATCCGGGTGATCAACGCCAGCCTGGGCGGGAGCTGGTCGTACACCTACCAGATTGCGGTCGATCAGGCGGCGGCGCGCGGCACCTTCTTCGTGGCAGCGGCGGGCAACAACAGCGGCGGTCCGGTCGAGTTCCCCGCGGCCTTCCCTTCCGCCATCGCGGTCGCGTCGCTGACGGCGTCGAATACGCGGTCAGGCTTCTCCGCCATCGGCCCCGAGATCGCGATCGCCGCACCGGGCGAGAACATCGAAAGCACGCTTCCCGGCGGCACCTACGGGTACAAGTCGGGCACTTCGATGGCGACGCCGCACGTGACCGGAACGGTCGCGCTGCTGGTACAACAGAACCCGAACATCACGCTCGCCGGTGTTCGTGCTGCCTTGCAGAACGGTGCGCTCGATATCGACGCGCCCGGCTACGACCAGAACACCGGCTGGGGTCTGGTGCGGGCCCTCAACTCGCTCCAGGGTGGCGGCTCGCCACCGTTGACGCTGTCGTTGTCGGCGGTGTCGCGCAACGTGTCGGTCACGTTGGGCGGCACTGCGCCGACTGACGCTGCCGGCGTTACCCTGTCGGGAACCGGTGCCGCGACGACGGCCTGGTCCGCGACGAAGAAGAAGAGCTGGACCACGCTCACCATCGCGAGCGGCACCGGCAGCGGCACGGTGTCGTGGAGCCGTTCGGCGTCCGGGCTTGGTGTCGGCGTGTATGTCGACACCATCACCGTGACAGCGCCAGGAGCAGCGAGCGGCTCACCCGCGGCGATCTACGACACCTTGCGGATCACTGCCGCTGCGGTTCCCGTCGTGCTGGCGGTGAGCCCGGCTTCGCGCAATGTCGCGGTGACGCAGGGTACCAACGCGCCGAGCGACAACGCCGCGGTCACGCTGACCGGCACCAACGCGGCGTCGACCGGGTGGACGGCAACCAGGAAGCAGAGTTGGACCACGCTGACAACCGCGAGCGGTACCGGGAGTGGCACGGTGGCATGGAGCCGGGCCGCGGCGGGCCTCGGAATCGGTGTGTACGTCGACACGATCACGGTGAACGCACCGGGTGCGGCGACCGGCTCACCGGCCGTGATCTACGATACCATGCGGGTCACGGCCGGCGCGGTGCCCATCGTGCTGGTGCTGAGTCCCGGGTCGCGTAACGTCTCGGTCCTGCAGGGCGGCAGCGCGCCCAGCGACAACGCGACCGTCACGTTGACGGGAACCAATGCCGGGTCGACCACCTGGACGGCGATCAATCACAAGGCCTGGAACACTTTCACGGTCGCCAGCGGAACCGGCAGCGGCACAATCGCCTGGAACCGTAACGTGGCCGGCCTGACGGCGGGCACGTATGTCGACACCATCAGAGTGATCGCCCCGGGTGCGGCCAGCGGGTCGCCCGCGACACTGTACGATACCGTTCGGATTACCGCCGCTGCGGTGCCCCTCGTGCTCGCGGTCAGCCCGACTTCGCGCAACGTCGCGGTGATGCAGGGTACCAACGCGCCGAGCGACAACGCCGCGGTCACGCTGACCGGCACCAACGCGGCGTCAACCGCGTGGAGCGCGAGCAGGAAGAAAAGCTGGACCACGCTCACCACCGCGAGCGGTACCGGCAGCGGTACGGTGGCGTGGAGTCGGGCGGCTGCGGGTCTCGGAGTCGGCGTGTACGTCGACACCATCACGGTGACCGCGCCGGGTGCGGCGAACGGCTCACCGGCTGTGATCTACGACACGCTGCAAGTCACCAGCGCGGCTGGGCCGGTCGTGCTGGCGGTGAGTCCGGCCGCGCGGAGCGTGGTGGTCCAGCAGGGGAGCCCCGCTCCGGGCGACAATGCGACCGTCACGCTGACGGGAACCAACGCCGCGTCGATCGGGTGGAACGCCAGCAAGCGGAAGAGCTGGACCACTCTCACGATGGCGAGCGGCAGTGGTTCTGGCACGGTCGCGTGGACGCGCGCCGCGGCGGGAATGGCGGCAGGTGTGTACGTCGACACGATTACCGTGACCGCTCCCGGTGCCGCGAACGGCTCGCCCGCCGTGATCTACGACACGTTGCGCATCACGGCAGCGCCGGTGCCGGTGGTGGTGGCGGTGAGCCCCGCGTCCCGCAATGTGGTGGTCCAACAGGGCGGCAGCGCCCCCGGTGACAACGGCACGGTCACGCTGACCGGCACGAACGCCGGATCGACCGCGTGGTCGGTGACCCGGCGTCAGGGATGGAACACGCCGTCGACGAGCAGCGGTACCGGCAACGGCGCCTTCGCGTGGAACCGCTCCGCCAACGGCCTCGGCGTCGGCACCTATGTCGACACGTTCACGGTTACGACATCGAACGGATCGAGCGCCACGCTGGTCGATACCCTCCGTATCACCGCCGCGCCGGTGCCGGTCGTGCTCGCGGTGAGTCCTTCGTCACGCAACGTGGCGGTGGTGCAGGGAAGCAATGTCGGCGGGGACAATGCCGCTGTTGTCCTCTCGGGCACCAACGCTGCAGCGACGCCGTGGACCGCGGCCAACCGCAAGAACTGGAATGTGTTGGGCACCAGTAACGGGACCGGTAGCGGTACGGTGACCTGGACCCGCAACGTGAGCAGCCTCGCCGTGGGTACCTGGGTCGACACCATCACCGTCACGGCGCCCGGCGCGGCAGGCGGATCACCCGCGACGGTGTACGACACGGTTCGCGTCACTGCCCGGCAGGTGGTGATTGGGATGCACCCGGGGAGCCGGCGGACCAGGATCTTCGCCGTCGGCCGCGGTTCCAGCATCGTGTCGCCCACGATCGACTCGGCCATCGTGCAGCTGGATGGCGGCGCGGCGCCGTCCGACATGTGGTCGGCGAGTACCACGGCGTCGCGCCTCCGGATCCTCACCGCTCAAGGGTTGGTCGGTTCTCCCCTGGTCTGGCAGCGTGCGGCCATCACGCTGCCGGTGGGTCTGTACATCGACACCGTGCAGGTGCAGCTGCAGCGCGATGCCAGTATCCGCGGGATTTACGTGGACACCCTCGAGGTCGTGTCGGTTTCGCTGCCGGATCCCACCGCTGCGGTGGAGGACCTCTTCCATGCCAATGTGCTCACCGACGACCAGCGCACCGTGCTCGATGTCCAGGGCAACGGCAACGGGAAGTACGATATCGGCGACTTCCTGGCGTGGGTCGATCGGGCGCAAATCCGGCTGACCGCTGCGCTGACCGGTCGACTGCAGCAACTGATGCTCAATGCGCCGCCGAAGGCGACGCCGCCAGCGGGTACGGGTCACGTTCCGTAACGCTGGCAGGTGTCTCGTGGCGAAGGTGGAACGCCCGCGAACCAGAATCGTCGCCGCCTCGACTGGTCGGCGAGGCGTTGACGATTCCGGCCTTTATTCCGACGGGAAATCGCCAGGCTTCAGACCTCGTCCGGCGCCTCTGCTCCAGGGGATTCGTGTGGACGCGGTACCCGGGCGAGGCGGGCGATACCCGCGAGCCCACGCTCCCACGCCCGCGATATGATGCGCCGCGGCGTCCGGCGCAGTCCGACGATGCGAACATATGCCGCCTGCGGTTCAGCCCAACGGTTCTTGTACAAGTCCCCGCCGCAGCCGAAGCTCCATTCGTTGTCGCCCAGCACGATGGCGCGGTCGATCGCGGCGGCGAGCGCCACCGCACCGGGCCCGAACGCCCGATAATCGGAGTTGAACGCGGTGCGGTAACCGGTCGCCCTGCCGCGGTGCCTGAGGAAGATGTACCCCGCCAACAGCACGCCATCGGGCGTCGTGATGCCGATGACCTCGGCGTCACCGCGACGATGCAGATCAACGATGTAGTTTGGAAACTGCTGACGGGCCATCGCTGACGCGAGTTTGCTCAACCGTCCCTTCAGTGCCTGTTCACGAACGTGCAGCGCGACGAAGCGCGACACCACTCGACGCACCTCATCCGCGCTGGTTGCGCTGGTCGGCGCGGCGCCGAACTTGTCGTTGAGGCGGCGCTGGCAACGGCGGATCTCGCGCCGGGCCCCGGCGTCGTGGAGCACATCCTGCCACGTTCCCGGGTGGGGCGGCAGTGGCGCAACGCGGCTTGGCGGAATGTATCTGGCCTGCAGCGGCGACCCGAGATGTTCGGCCGTCTGCGCCAGCAGGTTGACCCGCGGTACCGGCCGCACGTCAGTCAGGCAACCTTCGCTCGTCAACTGGAGCAGTACGGCTTCGATCAACGGTGCCACGCCGTCGCGGTGCGCCTCATCGAGCAGCAACCCGTTGTCGTCCAGTAGCCCCGGCGCGATGGCCAGGAGTTCGGTGCGGGTGAAGGGCGGGTAACCTGCTGATGTTGCGCCGAGCGGCAGGATCGCCACCGCGCGATCGTCGCGATCGCGTACCACGAAGATCCGTGGCACCACATAATCCTGGGCGACCTGCCACGCCCCGTGCATGATCGGCCACATGTCCGAGGCGTTGGTATCGACCGCGCGCGACACCAGGTCGTTCCACTCCGGTTCCAGCGCGGCGAAGGCTGCCGGGCCGCGATGCTCTTCGGTGCGATACCTCATCCCGCGAACGGCCCCGCGCCAATGGCGTGACAGAGTTCCCATGCCGTGGCGAAGCGGAGTTGATACCCGCGTCGCCGGCACTCGGTGCGAACCTGGTTGATGGCACTCTCGCTGAAGCCGCCCAGCAGCGGGCCCGCGTTCTTCTCGGGTGCGCCATGGGTATAGAGCTTGAGGAAGAGATCGTTGCCAAGCCGTGGCGCGGTGTCGATCCAGCATTTCGCACGGGCGGGTGACGGCGGCGCATACGCCGCGAGCTCGCCGACTTCGAGTGACGGGATCACCCGCCAGCGAGGGTGACGTCGCAACGTCAAGGGACCCTGCACACAAAGCAGTGCGTCGGCCGGTGGCGCGCCGTCTCTTGTCACCAGCGGACCAGTGTCGTGGGACTTGGGGCGTGCCGGATCATCCACCGCCCAATAGATCGCGTTCACCAAGCGCGTCTGGCACGCGTCGGGTGCTGCGGGCATGGTGAAATCGGCGTAACAGCCGAGCTGGCCGAGCAGGGTCAACTCGTTGTTCAGGCCGCACCAGCGACCGTCGGGGCGCGAGTTGTCGAGCGCCCAATTGCCGTGGATGAAGCCGAACACCGTGCGGCCGTCCTGCTGGTGCAGCAACCCGTGATCGCGCGACAAGGTGCTGATGAATGTTCGCATCCGGTGCATGAAGTCCGCTTCACCTTCGCCGTCGTGGTGAATGTGGACCTCCACGTCGGCCACGCCGCGCCGGGCCAGGCCGGCCAACGATTCCAGCAACTCGGGCCGGTACTCCTCCTGCGGGTAAAAGAACGTCCAGCGCGCCGGCCTGCCCTCGTCGTCGCGCTGACGTTCGGCGATCTCGGGCCAACGTTTCGCCCACGCCGCCACGCGCGCGCGCGCGACCACGTCGGTCGGCTTGCCCCAGTACGGTTCGAAGTGGTCTGCAAACATCAAGTGTACCGTGACCGGCTTCGCCGGGTCGAACCGATGGGCCCGGTGGCGGCGCCGCGCCTGGTACCACCCGGGCAGCCAGGCCTGTGCGTTGCGAGGGAGCTTCATGGGACGGGCTCGATCGTGCGGTCGCCGGAATCGATTACCGAACGCAACTGTTCACGCAGTGAGGCAACGGTTTCCTGGCGATCCGGCATATCCACGACCGAGCGTCGCGACATCGGCGGGAGCCGCACTCGTGTCAATAGCGCCGCGGTCAGCGCCGCGACATCCTCAGGCGGCACGGTGATGCTTTCCTCGTCGTTGAGCGTCGTGACGCCGCCCACCGCGCTCGCGATGTACGGTGTGCCGCACGCCAGGCCCTCCACGAGTACGTTGGGCACACCCTCGGACCGCGATGGCAGCACGACGCAGTCGGCGGCGCGGTACCAGTCGGGCAGCGCATCATTGGCGATCGACCCCACCAGGCGTATGCTGTCCGACAGCTTCGCCGCCGCGCGTTCGAGCGCGGCGCGTTCTTCGCCGTCGCCGATCAGCAGCAGCAGTGGACGCGCCGGATCGCGAGCGACTTCGATCCAGCTGCGCATCAGCACGTCGAGTCCCTTGACCGGCACCATGCGGCCGACCCACAGGACAATCGGGCGATCGCGCGGCAGGCCGAGATGAGCCCGCGCGCGCTCGGGTGACCGGGGGTGAAATCGTTTGCGGTCGACGCCTTGAACAACGGTGCTTACGCGGGTTGGTGGCACGCCCAGGGCGATCACGGCGTCCCGCAGCGGACTTCCCACGGCGAATACGCGGTCAGCTGCGCGCAGCGTGGCGACGATGACCTTCCGTCGGGCGGCGTTGCGAGTGAGCAGCTGAATGTCGGAGCCGCCGACCAGCAGCGCGCCGGGTACACCGAGCCGTTTGGCAATCCTGAGCGCCACGGTTCCGTCCGGATGGGTCCAGTATCCGAGCACGAGATCCGGCTGCCACGATTGCGTCGCGCGCAGGGCCGCAGGCAGCACCGAATGGGACATCCAGCGATGATGGGTCGGGTGGGCGAGACGCGGCGGATACCACCACACCTGGTATGTCGTCGCCGGCTCCGGCCGCGCAATGACCCGCATGCGAAACAGGTCGGTCCACGGGATTGGCGAGACGACGCGGACGTCGTCGCCGGCTGCGCGGAGCTCGGCGACCAGCGCGCGATTGAAGGTTCCCTTGGTCGGCCGACGCGACGAGGGGAAGACACTGGTGATCACTAATAGCCGCATGCTCAACCGGCTGGCGCCGGTCCCGGGAAGGTGCGGAGTCGGCGGCGGGCCCGAGGATGCCCGACGCTGGCGGCCGCGGGCGGTGCCGCTGGCACCGTGCCGGCGAGCGGTGAACCGATCAGTACCGCGGCCGCCATGCCGAGGGACATGTACATCAGCGGATAGTACGCGTTGGAGAGGAAGGTCCCCGTGACGAGCACCCCGGCCAGCACCGCGAGCATGTGTCCGGTGAGCACTTCCTCGTCCTTCGCCGCTGGATGCTGTGTCCGCAGCAACGTGGCGTGAGCCCGGAGTCGGCGCAGCCCCTTGACCAGCAGGACACACAACGTGACAAAGAGCACCAGCCCTGCGACGCCGAGTTCCATGCCGTACTGCACCCAGGTGCTGTGTGCCGCGCGCTCCTGGCCGTTGAGGATGCCGAAGTAGGTGGAGAAGTTGCTGATACCATAGCCCCACGGCCGCTTGAGCATCCAGATGAAGCCCTGTTTCCAGAAGAACAGGCGGCCTTCGCTGCCCGACACGTTGTAGTCATCGCTGCCGAAATCGGCAAAGCGCTCGCCGGCGCCGATGCCGGTCGCCATCATCACGAAGAGGGCCACGCAGCTGAGGATCAATGCGGCGTTCAGCCATCGTCGCCAGCCCCGCGCGCCGAGACTGACGACCACAATTGCCCCCGCCACGAAGCCAAGTTCGGAGCCACGCGACTGGGTTGGCACGACGGCCACCACGAACAGCACGGCGATACCGGTCCAGAACACCCGGCGGGCAAAACTTCCCACCGAGAGCCACAGGGCCAGCGGGAAGGTGGTGCAGAGGACGGCGCCGAAATCATTGGGATCGAGCGAGATGCCGACCGACTGCAGGCGGCGAAGTTCGGGGCGCGCCGCGAGGGCCTCGGGACTGACGGGGTCACCGTCTTCGTTGTACACCACCGCGTTCGGATCGTAGTCGTGCAAGACTTTGACCGACACCGTTGCGGCGCAGAGCACATAAATGGTGGCGGCCAGGCGCAAGCTGCGACGATCTCGCAGGAACACCAGGCACGAGACGAAGATCAGCACCGCCGTGAAATAGTGATCGCCGAGGAACAGGAACGACTCGCTCGGCCAGATCCCGAGGGGGGCCGTCACGATGGCGACCACCAATAACGCCGTCACGATCCTGAGCGGCTTCGATTGATGCCAGAACAGGCGCCAGCCGTCTGTCGGTATCGCCATTCCGAGTATCCCGATGAACACCAGCATCAGCACCATCGGCAGGTGGGGCACTGCCAGCGGTTGGAACACTTCGGGCAGGCGGACCACGGTGTATCCCAGGTACAGCCCGATTATGGGGGCGAACGCTCGTTCAATCGGGCTGGCTGAAATGAGCGAGAACAGTCCCGCACGGGGCCGCTTCGGCACCGCGTCCGTGACCTTGCGAACGGCTGCGACGATGTCGGTTGCGAAGGGATCGTTGGCGCCCAGGGTCGTCATGCCCGCTCCCGCTGGGATGATGCCAGCCGATTGACCACGACTTGCAATTTTCCAGCCGCCGTCAGCGCGATCTGGCTCACCCGTTCGACGTCGAGGTGGATTGCCGTACCCGCCACCGCGGTCACCTCGCGCCGGAGCCAGGCCTCATCCGCCGGAGTCCACGCCGGCGCCACGATCCGGATCGCGATCGTGTCGGCCCGCTCCTGTACCACCTGGTACCGATCGATCGCCGGCAGGTCTTTCAGGATGTGGGGGAAAAACTCGCCTGGCAAGCTGCGGCCGTCCGGCGTAGTGAGGATGTCGAGGCGTCGCCCGGTCACCGTCTCCAGCAATGGCAACCCCCTGCCGCAGGAGCAGCCCGCTGGCGCCGCGATTGCGCGGTCGCCGTTGGCATACCGGATGAACGGCATGCCGAAGTTCATGAGATCCGTGACCACGACGTTGCCCTCGGTCCCCGGTTGCACCGGCAGGCCATCGTCGTCCACCAGTTCGACCAGCAGGTTTTCGTGCGTCAGGTGCAGGCCGGCGTGCCGGTCACACTCAGCGCCAATCAGCATGAACTCCCGCGATCCATAGGTCTCGAACACCGGCGAACGAAACACGCGCTCGATCGTCTCGCGCTGGTAGTCGTGCAGTCGCTCCGCCCCCACCACGATGCTGCGGGGGGACGGTGGTACCAGCCCGCGAGCTTCGAGCATCCGCGCGAATTCGTAGATCGCGTTGGTGTACGCCACGATCGCGTGCGGGCGCGTCCGCACCAGCGACGCGAGGAACCGGTCCACCGTGGCGGTGCCCAGGGCGAAGCAACTCGCGGTTGTGCGTCGGTACAACGCATCGTAGAGCCGGTCCTTCCGCTTTCGCCACGCCGAGGCCGACGTCGGTGCCACGCCCCAAAGGTACCATTGACGGGTGCCCGGCTCGGCACCACCCCAGCGGTACCCGCGGTGCCACGCCCCCATGCGCCAATCGTTGCTGCCGTGGTCGAGATCGAAATGCAACGGCACACCACTCGACCCTCCCGTGGCCTTGTGGATCAGCCTGGTGCCAGCCGCCGTGCTTCGCATTGCCATGCGGTGGGTTCGGATGGTTTCCCGGTCGATGATCGGCCACCGGTGGAAGTCACCCGGCGCAGCCAGCGTTCGCAGATCGAGACCGCGGGCCCGCCAGGTATCGCGGTACCACGGGGACTTCGCCTGCGCGTGCAGCAGCAGGCGGCGCAGGCGCTCGAACTGAAGTGCTTGCAGCTGGCCTGGCGTGTACCACTGCGAGGCCTCAAGTGCCTGCCAGTGTCGAAACACGTAGCGCCGCAGCACACCCGCTTCGTACAGGTGAATCATGCCGCGCCAACCGGCGATGCTCAGCTGGTCGGCCGTCACAGGACGCGGTCCCGACCGAAGCGACGGTGGAGCAGCTCGAGATAGAGCGATTCGTACTCATCGATCGTCGTTTTCAGCGCAAAGTTGGTCGCGACCCGTTCGCGTCCGGCACGACCCATCCGTCCGGCGGCCGCAGGATCACCGAGCATCCGCAACAGCCCGTCGGCCAACGCCGCCGGATTGCCGACCGGGACCAGCAACCCGGTTTCGTCGTGGACGACTACCTCACTGTTGCCACCCACGTCCGTTGCCACCACCGGCAATCCCGCCGCCATCGCTTCCAGCAGTGTGATCGCGATCCCTTCGCTCAACGATGAGAGCACGAACAGGTCCGCCGCGGCAAGAAACGGCCGCACGTCGTCATGAAATCCGTGGAACCGCACCGCGTCGCCGAGACAAAGCTCGGCAGCCAGGCGTTCGAGCTCCGGACGCATTTCGCCGTCGCCGACGAGGTCGAGCCGGAAGCGCGGCTCGCGATCCAGCACCAGTCGGGCGGCACGTAGCAAGGTCGCCTGATCCTTGACGATGTTCAGCCGCGCCACATGGACGACACGCCACCCCGGTTGAGCGCTGAGGCGGGGCGCGATGTCGGCGACGTCGACGCCATTGTGAATCACCCGGATGCGGTGCGCAGGAACACCCTCGAGCGACTGCGCCACGTTGGCTGCATCGATCGAAACCGGCACCACCGCATCGGTCAGCCGTCCGGCCAGGCGTTCATACCGTCTGCTCTTTGGGCTCAAGGCCTCGTTTCGACCGTGTTTCGTGTGCACCAGGACCGGAACGCCTGCCGCGAGCCGGGCGATCGCGCCGTACTGATGAGGCGTCGGGTTGTGGGTGTGCAGGATTGCCGGGCGGCGCGCGCGCAGGTAGCGACGCAGCGCTATCAGGGTGCCCAATTGTCTGGTGCCAGCAGGACGCGCGAGTACGTCCACATGGACGCCGCGAGCTTCGAACCGGGGGGCCAACTCGCCGGCACCCTCGAAGCAGAGTACCCGCGGCGCAAATAGTTCACGATTGGCATTGGCCGCCAGCGACAGAATGACAACTTCCTGCCCGCCGACGCCGACCGAAAAGACACAATGCACCACGCCCCAAGGGGGCCCTGGCGGCATCATCGGCGGCCACCGCACTGAATGTGGCGGTTCATTGGCTTGCTCACGGTGTCGTAGGGAGGGCCGCTGGGCGGCGACCAAGAATTGCACGATACAGCGCCAGATGACGCGCAGCCATCAGCCGGGCGTCGTAGCGGTCGCGCGCCCGCGCCAGCGCCGCCGCTCCCATGCGGCATCGCGAGGCGGGGTCCGTCAACAACGCCGCGATCGCGGCCCCGAACCCGGCGATGTCGCCCGCCGCCACCAGCCGTCCGGTCACACCATCCGCCACGATTTCCGGGAGACCGCCCACCGCCGTCGCGACCACTGGCAGACCACACGCCATGCCTTGGATCACCACGAGGCCGAACGCCTCCATCCGTGGCGCATGGATCAGCAGGTCGGCCGCCTGCAACCAACGCGGCACGTCGGTCCGAAACCCAACCCAGGTCGCCCGATCGCCGAGCAGGCGTCCGCTCAGCTCTCCCAACGCGGCGGTCTGGTCGGCGGACCCGCTCCCCAGGATCACCAGATGCCAGCGAACGCCGGCAAGACCAGCGGCAGCCAGCGCGGCGCCGGCGAGAACCTGATCGAGCCCCTTCTCGGGGCCAAAATGCCCGATCGCAACGATCAACGCTGTTTCCGGTGCCAGCCCGAGTTCCGCCCGCACCGCGTCTCGTTGTCCTCGGTCCGGGTGATACCGCGTCAGGTCGATCCCGTATGGGATGACCGCAACCTTGGCGGCAGGTATCGTCGTCTTCGAACGGAAATAAGCCCGCCGTTCTTCCGAAGCAGTCACAACCCGATGAACCAGTGGCAGGAGGAGCGCGTTGCGGAGGCGGTTTTGCAGGCCTTCGGAATCGACCCCAAGGGTGCGGTGGAAAGTCATCACGACCCGTAGCTTCGGTGATACCAAGCGTAGCATAGCCGCCACATAGTGGCTCGCGGCGTCGTGAGCATGGACAATATCGGTCTTCCACGCCCGGCATAGACGGGCGATATGCGCCAATTCGGTCAGTGTCGGTCGCGTGGCAAGTTGCAACCCATCAAAATAGTCCAGTTGCAGCGCGAACTGAGCAACCTCATCGGCGGTGTTGCGGAGTGCAACAAAGCCGCACTCCGCGCCCAAGGGCCGGAGATGATCGATCAAGGTCAGGATCGCGTCCCGACGGCCGCCGTGGGCGGCTGATACGGTCAGGTGAAGAACTCGCATGGTCCCTCGGCTGGACAAGCAAGAAACGGGGCAATCGGCCCGCGACTTGCTTTGCTGTCGGGGTGCTGTTGTTTTCCGACCGCGTACACCGCCCCCCGCTTCCAGACCTGCGGCGGGAACCAACCTTGTTGCTTCCGAGGAGTCCGCATGGCTTCGACGTCCACCACTCCGCTCCTTTCCGGTCGATCGCAGCTGCTCTTCCCGGCGCTCATCGCCGTACTGGTGGTGACGATCATTTCGGCGTTCGCCGACGTGGTCGTGACCGCCATGGCGACCCAAGCCGTTAGCGCACAATACCGATTCCAGGTGATCGGGTTGCTGTTCGCATCGACCCCGCAGATTGCGGTGGAACTGGCGTTGATCGCCGCCCTGGGGACGCTCGGCGGCCAGCGTGGCGCCGTCCGTGGTGCGGCGATTGCGGCGGTGCTGCTGGGCGCTATCGTGATCGTGATGGTGCCGTTCTTTACCCTGGATTTTCTGCAGTCGCGGCGGCTGGTCGCCCAGAACAACCTGAAGGGCTTCACCCTCGCCGGGTTGAAGGCCGAAGGGTTTGCGGGTTGGTTCGCGCTGACGATGCTCTGGCTGGGCGTTCGCGGGATACAGGCGAGCCCGCGGCCGGATGAAACCGCGAAGCGGCTGCAGGGACAGGGGCTGGTCGTCGGACAGGAGTAGGACGCGTTCGCTGGCGTCTGCGGCGCTATCCTGCGGCCGTCGCGAACCAGGATCGCAGCGCGTCGGGATGCCAGCCGAGCGCCGCCGCGCGCTCGGCGCTCCACTGGTGCGGCATCCCGGCAGACAGCACGCGATAGGCAGGATTCGCCAGCTGGTGTTGACCGGCGCTCACGACGCACCGCGCCAGCAACAACGCGGCGGTACCGCTCGGGACCGGCAGCCTGAAGTCGCCGCCCGCGACGATTCGGCGCAGCAGCGCGGCACGCGAAACCGGCATCGGATCGACGAGGTGGAGCAGTTCGCCGCGTTCCAGTCGAGCCGCGGCACACAGCAACCCCGATGCGACGTCTTCGGCGTGAACCACCGGTAATATCCCATCGCCCGGACCGACGAAAAAAACCACCGGGCCCACTTGCATGCCGATTGCGGGTGGCATCGCACCGTCAGCGCCGGACACGACGAGGCCAGGACGCACGATGACCACATCCTGTTGTACGGCCGCGGTCCGCGCTAACGCTTCGGCCGCCGACTTCGCGCGGGTATAGCTGCCCCGGCGTTGGGGAAATGGCTCGAGCGGGCAGCTTTCGTCGATGACGTACGGACTCGCCGGCGACCCGGTATCGAGCACCACGAGCGAACTGAGATGGACGACCCGTACAGCTCGCGCGGCCCGAAGAACCGTCTCGGTACCCTGCACCAATGAGCGTTGGACGACATCGGGTTCACCGTGCAGCTGGCCGCCGGCGTGGAACACCATTTCGGCGTCGGCCACCAGCGCCGCGACGGCCCTGGTGTCGAGCAGGTCACCCACCACCCATTCGACGCCCGATCGCGGCGGTTGCGCGCGGCGCGAGAGGGCACGAACCACGCGCCCGGCGCGAAGCAGTGCCTCGACCAGCGGAGTACCAATCCGACCGGTTGCTCCGGTGACCGCGACGGGGCGATTCATCGCGAGACCGGCGGTGGGTCGAACGTCCGGCCGGCCAGCGCATCGGCGACGATCGCGTCGACACGGGTGAGCCGTGCGTTCCAGGTCATCGCGTCGGCTGCAGCTCGCATCGCCGCACGCTCACCCGCGGGATCGGGTGCGGCCAGGGCATCCCGGATCGCCATCTCCCATTCATCCGCCGTCGTGGCGATGCGCACCACGTCGGCAAACTTCGTTATCTCCGGCGTGGGTACCGACACGATCGGTTTTTCCATTGCCAGGTATTCACGGAGCTTGATCGGATTGGCGTGGTGCACCTGCTGGGTGAACCGGTAGGGTATGATGCTGACGTCGAATCGGCGGCCGTAGTCGGGCAGTTGCTGGTATGGTCGGGCACCCAGGAAGAGAATATTCCTTCGCACCGGGACCTGCGCTGCGGGAACGGCGACTCGTCCGATCATGACGAAGGTCCACTCGGGATGCCGATCGGCCAGCGTCTGCACCAGGTCGAGGTCGATCCAGGCCTCGATCAGCCCGAAGAATCCGATCACCGCGCCGGTGAGCGAGCGCACCTCTTCCGGCAACGGTATCCCCGCGTCGGTGGCCTTCCGGAAATGCTCGACGTCGACGCCGTGCGGTGACAGGACCACGCGCTTGGCGACTGCCTGCTTGCGCGGCACCATGGTTTCTGATGTAACGAAGACGAGGTCCGCATTACGGCTGAGCGCCTCGTCCATGGTGGCGATGGCGTCCGCATCGACACCGGGAAACGATGCGTAATCATCGACGCAGTACTGCACCGCTAGGTCCTCGCCCAACCGTCCCGCGAGTACACCGATATGGGGCGACAGGAACCATGACACGATCTGTCCCCCGCCGCGGCGCACGCGCGCGACCACGCGGCGGACGGAACGGAGCAGGATCCATCGGTTGAACGCGGCGATGCCCGGTAGCCGGTGAAACGGCAGTTGCAGCAGCGTCCGCACTTCGACCCCGGCTGACGGCCGTCGCGGCGGGCCGACGGCGGCGATGAGCTTCGCGATGATTCGGCGGATATCGCGGCCGGTGGATCGTGGCGCGCGCATGCCGGGACACTCGAAATACATCACCGGCGCGCGTTCCGCGAGCCACCGCGCGACGTGATGCGCCGAGGTGCGATTCTCCCCCTCCCAGTCGGTGCCGAAGTAGAGATGGGTCACCTTCGGCGAAGCGGGATTCGCAACGGGCACGTTGGTCATCAGGCGTTGAGGGCCGTGAATGGCACCGCGCAACTGTCGAGCAGGTGCGGCAGCGCCGCTGCGGTGTGCGCATGAGTGTCGTGCAAGAGCACGATGTCTCCCGCCAAGAGCGGTTGCCTGCTGACCCAAGTGCGAAGTTCCGTGGCGCTTGGCATCTGGTAGTCCTTGGGGTCACGGTTCCAGAGCACCAGCACGTTTCCCTGCGCCCAGGCGCCAAGCAGCTTCAGCGGCGTCAGCTTGCCGTGCGGCGGGCGAAAGAGCGGGGCGGGCCGGTCGAGGAGAGCTTCGAGGAACTGCCGGGTTCGTCGGTTTTCGGCGAGCAGGAGCCGCGTCGGCGTGGTCGCCGGCTCGGAATGGGTCCACGAATGGTGGCCCACGGCGTGGCCTTCGGCGGCGATGCGTCGCACGATGTCGGGATGCAGCGCCGCCTGCGCGCCGACAACGAAGAAGGTCGCGCGGGCGCCGTGCCGGGCGAGGACGTCGAGAATGCGAGGCGTCCACTCGGGATGCGGTCCGTCGTCGAACGTCAGTGCCACGACGCGGTCGCCCGGCGGGAGCGATGCAATCAGCCGGGTCCGCGGTACCACGCTGATCAGGGCGGACCGCAGCGCCTGCCGAACCGGATTGGGGCGGTACTCGGCCGCGGGCGTCATGTCGATTGCGCCGCGAGTGCGTCGGCCAGTTGGTGAGAGAGCGCGACCAGCGTCAGCCCGCTGTTGGCCACGCCGCCGCGCCGCAACAGTGACGCATCGCACACGGATACGGCAGGCATGCCGGCGACCGCGAACCAGCCGAGGGCGCTGCCATCGGCTGGCGCCAGGAAGTCCCGCGCCGCCCCGGAATGGTGCGCTGCGGTCCGGTATTCCCACTGGTCCGGCGGGATCACGTTGCTGGCGGCGATCTGGCTGGACATTGCGGCGAGGAACTGCGTAAAGCAGCGCTGGTACGCGGCCCGCTCGTCGGCGCTCACCTGCCAGTTGAGCGCTGGCGGCCGACCGGCCGACACCTGGATCCCGCGCGAATCAGTGGCGCGCTGCTCACCGAGCATCAGCACCGAGTAGTAATCGCCGCGAAAGCCGGCTCGGGTCTTGAAGAGGAGCGCCTCCCGCAACGCCTCGATGTTGGTGAGCAGCTGGATGATCTTCCTGGGCGAGACGGGATCGTTCCGCAAGTCAGAAAGTACGTAGCGCGCTTCGCCGGTGATCGAGCCGAGGCGGAGCGACAGGGCGGGACGCAAGTAGAAGGCGGTCTTCAGTCCGTCGGCCTCGTAGACGAAACCGCTGCGAACGCTGCCGGCGACGGTGTCGCGGCAGGAGAGTTCGCGCAGCGTGCTGTCGGGACGGAGCCGCAGCTTGGCCACGTACGCCATGGGATGATCGTGATAGCCGCCGAAGCGAGCTTCGCTGATACCGAGTGAATTCGCCAGCAGGACCGGGCTGGCAAGGCCACCAGCGGCGAGGATATAGTGATCCGCCCGGAGCTTCACTGGTCCGGCGTCGGTGTGTACCAGCACGTGCTCCGGCGCGCCATTGGTGCCCAGCGTCAGCCGCTCGGCGTGCCCGTATAACACGGTGACCGGCTCACCGGGATAGGCGCGCTGCGCGTGCTGCCACAGGTTGACGCGGGACTGGGGCACGACCATGTGGGCCACGCGGCCGGGGGGCAGCGCCTGGGCGTTGGTGTCGCGGATCGCCTGACAACGGGCCAGGTCCGAGTCGGACAGGAAGAGCGACCATGCCCGGCGGTAGTATGGCGCGAAACGCGCGGGATCAAGCCCGAGGTCGCCGAGCTCGTCGTCGGCGAGCTCGATGAGCGCGTTGTGCCAGTAGTTGGTGGTGCCACCCAGGCCGGCGGCGCGATTGATGGACGAGTTGATGCCGCCATCGCCGCAGCTGATCTCGTGGTACAACGGTCGCTTCTTTCGCGCCTGCTCCACTACGGTGACGTCGAACACCGTCCGCAGGCGGGCAGCCAGCACCGATCCGCACAATCCCGCACCGACGATCGCGATCTTCTGCTTCTGCTTCACGGGCATTCCGGAATCAGTCAAAGCCGCGGCAGCACGCGATCCATGTCGGCAACGAGCGGCGAAACCAGCTTTCGCGCCAGGCTGTCCGCCATCGCGACGTCGTTTCCGTGGATCGGGACCACGATGCGCACGAGCGCCTCCTCGGTCCGCCCGCGCAGCGCCGCATCCCGCAACAAGTCGAACTTGACGCGGAATTCGTCGTGCGCCACGCGGCCGCGGCCCTGGTACCAGTAGTAGACCATGGATGCGTAGTTGTTCTTCGCCACCCGGTATCGGTTGACGGTGACGGTTCCCGACGTCGTGGCGACGGCGATCGCACCGGCCTCGACGGATTCCCAGCCGTCTCCGGGCAGGCAGTTCTTCGGCGAGTGGATGCTCTTGCCCTGTCGCTGCTCGTCGTAATAACCGACGTAGACCGAAAAGAGGGGCGCGGCCGCCGGCCCATAGTCGCGCAGGATGTACGACGACATTCCCGCGACGCGGCGCACCGCGGTGGAGACGGTGTCATCGGTTGCGGCAAATCCCTGGAGCCGGGTCGCGACGCTGGAAAGTTCCGCGCGCAACGGGATCGGACCGGCACGGCGCGCGGCGACGATGGCGTTGACAAGGCATCCGGCCGAGAGGAGTACCGCCGGGATCCAGCGCGACCGGCTAGGCATGTGCCTGCGTCCTCCGGCTCAGACGCGCCTCGATCAGGTGCGCCACGGCCGTCACCGCGCCGAGCGCCGCAAAGGCCACCACGAACATCGCCAGTCCCTGCCGTTCGTGCGCGAGCCCGTTGGCGAGTTCGGGATCGACGAAGTACACCAGGAACGCGGTAAGGAAAATTCGAACACCATTGAGCAGGATCGCGATCGGGACGACGAGCAACACCAGCAGCACGCGCGCGGTGACCGTGCGGAGATACATGCCGCTGAGCAGCACGCCCAACGCGACCAGGGCCGACAGCGAGCGTAGCCCACTGCACGCTTCCGCCACGAACAGCGTGGCGTTGGGAATCTGGATCACGTTGCCCTCGGTCCGCACCGGGATGTGCCGCCACTTGATCAGCAGGGTGCCGAGGCTCGAGGCGCGAAACTGCAGCGGGATCGCCAGCGAGTTGATCAGCAGCGCGGGCAGTGGGATGGCGAGCAGCAGGATGGTGAGCGCCAGCCACCAGTGTCGCGCCTGGCGCCACCCGAAGCAGAAGACCACGATGCCGAGAATCGCCAGCCAGATCGAAAAGCGCTGGGTGAAGAACTCCGACGCGATCGATCCCAGCAGGCGAATCAGCACGGCGCCGGCGATGACGAATGACCCGCTTCGCGTGTCGGGGTAAGCGTCGGCCAGCAGGCCCTCGCGCCATGCCAGCCAGAGGGCGACGGGAAACAGCAGCAGCCCGTAGTTCGCGTCGTCTTCATGTAACCAGTCGTGGACCAGCGTACCCACCGGGCTGGCGAACAGCAGGACGAATGCGGCCGCGGCGACGCCCGTTGGCAACCACACGGCAACCGACCGGGGGCGCGTCAGCAACTCGCGCAGTGGACGGGTGCGGACCAGGTCCGCACCGGCTGCTACCATCCGCCCCTCCGGAAGAGCATCACCGGGATGGTCTTCAGCATGATCTTGACGTCTTCCCACGCGCTGCGCTTCGCGATGTACTCCAGGTCGCGCTGCACCTTGAGCTCGACGTCCTCGACGGTGGTGTCGTACTGGAGGTTCACCTGCGCGTGGCCGGTGATGCCCGGCCGCACCTTCTGGCGTCGCTGGTAGTCGGGAATCTGCGCTCGCAATTCGGTGAACAGCTGCGGGCGCTCCGGCCGCGGCCCGACCAGGTTCATGTCACCCTTGATCACGTTCAGCAGCTGCGGCAACTCGTCCAGGCGGCAGCTGCGCAGGAATCCGCCGATCATCGTCAACCGATGGTCGTTGGCCGAGGCCCAGACGGCCTTGCCTGAGGCTTCGGCGTCCACTTTCATGGTGCGGAACTTTACAATGGTGAACAGCCGCCCGCCCATGTCGGTGCCGCGCCGTGTCGCGGTGGCGCGGCCACTGCGCTTGCCGCGGTCGGGGCCGCTGCGGACATCGAGCCCGACCCGGATCTGGGTGTAGAGGACCGGTCCCCGCGAGGTCAGCTTTACGGCAATCGCGATCAGCAGCCACGCCGGCAGGCTCAGGATGAGGATCACCGTGGCGACCACGACGTTGAGGGCGCGAATGACGCGCTCATCGCGTGACAGCGGGCGCTGCTCAGCCGTGGCCACGAGGGCGACGGCATCGCGCGGTCGCGACAAGGACGTCTCGTCTGCGTGCGGCATGGAGGACGTTACCGGACCGGACATTGGGTCGCGTTATCGGACGATGCGGACGAGATAGATCAACCCGCCCAGCGCAGTCACCGCGCCGAGGATGCGAAAGAAAAGCCCGCTCGCGGGTTTCGCGGCGAGGTCGATCCGGTCACCGGCCTGCACGTTCAGCTGGTCCAGCGTCAGGCCCTGGCGCACCGCCGCTTCGAAGGCCGGGCCATCGACGATCACGCGGTCTCCCCGCTTGATGGTCGACTTGTCCCAGCGCACGTTGTTCGCGGGACCCAGGCCATCGGTCATGATCTCCTGGCTCAGGAGCATCGACGCGGGCGCGGCGAAGAAGCCGGGCTTGTTGAGCGCCCCGAACATCGAGATGCGGACGAACGTCGTCGCCGTGACCGACGGGTCAACGATGTATCGCTTGAATTCCTTCGTCAGATAATCCTGGACCTCCGATCGCAGCACGCCACGCATCAGGATTTCCACCCCGGCGGGCAAGGTCAACGTACGCGCCGGCGTGATGGTGTAAGTGGTGCTCAGGCCTGGGTCGCCCAGAATATCGACCTTGATCTGGTCGCCTTGGCGGATGTCGCCTTCGGTCAACCGATCGCGGATGACGTCCGCCTCCGCCCGCTTCGCGCCGCGAATCGCCGAGCTGTACCCGCTCGATGCCAGACCGCGCTGCAGTTCGTCCAGGGCGGCCTGTAATTCGGTGCGCGTCACCATCGATCGGCTCGCGGCCATGATCGCCGGGCCGCTCTGTTGGCCGGCCAGTGGCTGCGGTGACGACCAAGCCGCGAACGCGACCAGCCCTGCTGCAACGATCGAACGGATCCTCACGCGGGAACTCCAGAAAAAGGGCGGCCGACACAGACGAATCAATACAACGCACATCTCGTGCTCGCTATTCCGGTGGTGCATGCGAGTCGTCAGCCAAGCCAGGTGGCACCTTTTTGGCAAGATTGCTGCCACACCGTGGCGGATCCGAGTCACCGGTGTCGTGTGGCCACCACAGGCGACTGCAGGCGCGCCACAGCGGCGCTGACCGGATGCCCACAACTACCAGCGCGGCGGGATGATGGCTGACGGCAGGGACATTGCACAAGAGCCGACATCGCCACGGCGGCGATGCGGCAGCCGCCTGGCGCCACCAACTGGCTGGAAGCTATTTATTGCCAACGACTTAGGGTCGATGCGCGTGGCGCGCTCTGGCCCTGATGAATTGTGCCAGGCTGTGACGCGGTGTCTCAATACTGTCGCGACTGTGCATCGGTCTAACACGTCGTTGGGTGACTCGCCCTCCGGGGGACTCTTGTCGAGCTTGGATGCCACACCAACTGATCAGGCACCCCCGCTGATCGTTATTGCCAACGACCAGGAATGGACGGCACGGGCCGTCGAGACGATTCTGGCGGCCGCCGGGTATCAGGTGATGCACGCGTACACCGCCGGAACGGTTCTTCGCGTTGTCGCCGAAACGGATCCGGATCTCGTCATCCTCGACCAGCAACTCCCGGATTTTTCGGGCACCGACGTGTGTCGCCAGCTGCGAGCCAACCCGCGCTTTGGTCCGTCGCTCCCCATCATCATTACAACCGCCGGACCGTCGGGGCGCCCGCAACGGCTCAACGCCTACGCGGCGGGTGCCTGGGAGTTCTATGGCCAGCCACTCGACGCCGAGGCGCTGCTGCACAAGATCAATATCTATCTCGCGGCGTACCGGGAAACGCGCCGGCTGCGACGCGGTGCGCTGATCGACGACGCCACTGGGCTGTACAGCCGTTTCGGGCTGGCGCGCCGTGCCACCGAACTGCTTGCCGAGGCACGCCGACTCGGCCGCGCGTTCGCGTGCGTGGCGTGGTCGATCCGGGATTCCGACTCGGCCGACCGACTGCGCGTTGCGGTGCCCGCGTTCAAGGCCAGCGGGCGGGCAACCGACGCCCTGGGACATCTGGGGGACAGCACGCTCGCGGTGATCGCGCCGGGTACCAACGCGGATGATGCGGTCCGCCTGGCCGATCGATTGGGGAAGGTGATCTCCGGCGCTGCGGGGCTCGGAGCGGATCAACTCCGGGCCACGGTGGTGGCCGGTACGCACCCCGAGGCACTTCCTTCAAACGGCGAGCAACTCGTCGATCAGGTGACGCTGGCGCTGGCCAGCTGAGGCGGCGAACGAATCGGCGGCGCCCGAAGCGATGATCGGCTCGCCGTTGGCGGGCCGATCGTATTTTGTGTCCCTCAGGAACTCCTGGCGTCGGCGACCAGCGCCTTGGGCTCGAGCGGTTCGTCCACTGCCCCGTAACCGTAACTGAAGGAGTAGTACTTGTAGTCGTTCATGGTCGAGCGCACGTCGTTCATCACCGCGCCGACGAGCCGGATCGGAAGTTGGTCCACAATCTGCAGCTTCGCTTCGGTCAGGTCGCGCTCGGTGGCCCCGGCCCGCACCACCAGCATGAGGTTGCCAGTCAGGGTGCTCAGGACGAACGGGTCGATCCCGGCTCCCAGCGGCGGTGTATCCACGATGATGACGTCGAACTGGTTGCGCATGGCGGTCAGCAACTCGCGCATGCGCGGGGTGCCGAGCAGCTCGGGAGCATTGCGCTTGCGACTGCCGCCGGTGATCAGCTTGAGCTGGCTGTGCGTCGTGGTACGCACCAGCTGATCCATGGCCAACTCGCCGGACAGGAAATCCAGCAGCCCCGGGCGTCGTTCGGTGCCGAAGGTGCGATGCAGCTCACCCCGGCGGGCGTCACCGTCGATCAGTAGCGTCCGGTAGCCGGACTCGGCGAACGACAGCGCGAGGTTCGACGCGACCAGCGACTTGCCGTCGCCGGGCGACGGGCTCGAAATGGTGAGGAGCACCGGACCTTCACCCAGCGCGTGCGAGAGATTGAGGCGCACGGTCCGGAACGACTCGATCACCTGGGCGGCCTCGTCGGCCGACGGCTGCTGGCCCTTGGCCCGGCGGATCTCGGGGATCACGCCGAGAATTGTGAGCCCGAGGCCGCTGGTGATCTGATCGGCGTAGCGTACCCGCTTGTCGGTCATGTCGAGGAGCAGTGCGAGTCCGAGGGCGGCACCCAGGCCGATGATCGCGCCCATCGCGATCAACACCACCGACTTGTTCTTGGTGGGCTTGAGCGGAGCGACGGCAGGGTCGAGGATTGCGACATCCGGAACCGCACTCACTTCGCGCGCCTTGGCGGCGTGATACTGCTTGGTGAGGTCGCCGACGATGCCCTCGTCGAAGGTCCGGTTGCGCTGGAGTTCGGCCTCCGTGATCGAACGCTGCGGAATATCCTGCAGTTCACCCCGCCCGGCCACCACTTCCGAATCGGCGCTGGCGATCAGGCCATCCAGGGTGCTGAGGACTTCTCGGGTGTACATCGGGATCGTTGCCGCCCGCAGGCGATGAATGTCGTCTCGCAGCCGCGGCATGTTGATCTTGCCGTCGAAGCTGACCGCAGAATCGGTATAGCGCGCATGCAGGGTCTGGTAGAGCTGCTCGTTCTGGACCAGTTCCGTGATGTAGCTCATCAGCTCCGGCGACAGTTTGGTGACCGGATTCATGGCGTACTGGTCGGCGGCACCTTCGCCTCGCTCGATCTTGGCCAGTGCGCCGGCGAGATCACGCCGTTGCTTCCGGAGCTTGGCGACCTCATTGCGCTTGGTGACGTACTCGCTGTAGGCCCCGGTCGTGGTGGATTGCAGGCCGGGGGCAACCGGAAATACCTCCCGCGGCAGCGTGATCGTCTTGATCTGATACTGCTGCAGCGCCCGGTCGTCGGCGTCGAGCTTCGCCTTGGCCAGGGTCAGCTGCGAGTCGAGCCCCGCGGCGGCCGTGGTCACGTCGTGGCGCTTGGTTATCCCCGCTGCAGCAACGAACACGTCGATCAACTCGTTGAGCGTCCCCGCGGTCGCGTCGGCATCCTGGCCATCGAGCGAGAGAATGATGAACCGGGGATTCTTGTATGGCACCACCGAAACATCGAGCTGCGAGTTGAGCGCATCGGCTGCCTCGCGCGGGGTCATCACGTCGAAATCGAAGGTCTGTCCCGCCCAGCGGTGCTCGATGACCGGCAACCACTGGAAGCCGAATGCCCGGCCGACGCTATCGCCGACCGCGCCGCGCTCCTTCTGCGAGTTGAGGGTGTTGGTGAAGTCCCAACTGCGCCCGTCCGAACTGACCTTCAGCCGATAGGATCCGGCGGTCGATCGGGGCGCCAGCGAAAAGCCGTTGAACAGCCCAGCGGCCGGTCCGCTCGGGCCGAGTGGCGCCGGTGGTCCGCCAACCCGCTTCGGTCCCTGGATGTACAGCCGCCGGCTGAGGACCACCGGGTTGACGATCGAGTAGCTCTTCAGGTAGATCGTCCACTGGTCGGACTGGAAGGTCGGGTTGTCGGTCGGGGCGATCTGCAGCTTGGCCCTTACGACGAACTGCTGCGGCCGCAACTTGCTCATCAGGTAGCCGCCGCCGAGCCCGAGGAGGGTCAACAGGAGCACCAGCCATTTGGCCCGCTTGACCGCGCCGAAGTAGCGCACCAGCGGGCTGGTTCGCGGGCCGCCGCTGGCACTGCCGAGCGGCGATCCGGGATTGAAACTCAGCGGCCCGAGGGGGGCCGGCAGCGATCCGCGTTGCGGGGCAAGGTTCGTCATGACGCCTGCGTTCGAGGTAACCGGGTCCAGTGAAGAGCAGCGGATTCCTGTCGGCGACTATGCAAGCATGATACCGCAACCTGCGCCAATAGCCCAGACTTCATGCGACACCTCTGTTGCATTGCGGCAACGATTATGATGTTATTACGACACACCTGCGCCGTTGAAGCAACGGTGTAACTTCATAACGCCCGTCAGCGATGGACCGGCACCACAGTTTCGGCACGCTTTTCGCCTTGACGAGTGCAGGACAGATCCCACGCCACCAAGGCTGCCAGGAGTACCGTCATGACCGCTGTTACCGGGGCCGGCTCGAACGTTGGCCCCTCGGAGTCGCCTGCCAGCCGGGATGCATTGTCATTTCCGGCGGACGTCAAGGCGTCGATCCGGATTCTGATCGTCGACGACGAGCGCACACTCCGCGAGAGCTGTGCGTCCGTGTTGCGCGGCGAGGGATACAGCGTGACCCTGGCAGGGCGGGGGGAGGAAGCGCTGGAAATGGTGCAACGGCGCCAGTTCGACCTGGTGCTGGTCGACCTGTTCATGTCGCAGGTGTCGGGGCTCGACCTCCTGAACGCCTCGCTGGAAGCGAACCGCGACTGCCTGGTCGTCGTGATGACCGGCAATCCGAGTGTGACATCGAGCATCGAGGCGCTGCGCATGGGGGCATGGGATTACCTGCCCAAGCCGTTCTCGGCCACGCACCTGCAGGTGTTGATCGGCCGGGCGTCGCACGCGGTCCTCAAGGGCCGGGAAGCGGCCGACCTCCGGCTTCAGGTGCTGCGCCAGCACTCGCAATCCGATACCCACACGCTGATCGGGATCTCGCCGGCGTTTCGCAAGGCCGTGGATCTGGCGCGCAAGGTCGCGCCGACCGATGCGTCGGTGTTCATCAGCGGCGAGAGTGGCACCGGCAAGGAAGTCATCGCCCAGTTCATCCATCAGCACTCGCGCCGGGCGAAGAAGGCCATGGTGCCGATCAATTGCGCCGCCCTGCCCGAACCGCTGCTCGAGTCGGAAATGTTCGGCCATCGCAAGGGTGCCTTCACGGGCGCGGACCGCGACAAGCCCGGCCTGCTCGAGACCGCCAACGGTGGTACGCTCTTCCTCGACGAACTCACCGAGATGTCGCTGCCGCTGCAGGCGAAGTTGCTCCGGGTCGTCCAGGACGGTGTGGTGCGTCGCGTCGGTGCCGAAACGGCGGGTGATCCGGTGGACGTGCGCTTCATCTCGGCGACCAACCGCGATCCGCAGGAAGCGGTGGAGCGGGGCGTCCTGCGTGGCGACCTCTTCTATCGCCTCCGCGTGGTGCCGATCACGCTGCCGCCGCTTCGCCAGCGGGTCGAGGACATCGCCATACTCGCCAATCACTTTCTTGGCGTATTCTGGCATCGCCACCGGCAAATGCCGGATCGTGCGCCGCGCTTGAGCGAATCGAGCATCGAGTATCTGCGTTCGCTGCCCTGGCGCGGCAACGTGCGCGAGCTGCAGAATGCCATTGAGCACGTCGCCGTGCTGGTGGAGCCGGAACAGCTGATCGAACCGGGCGACATCCCGATCTTCGATGACGCGGAAGTGGCGTCGGAGCGGGCGCCCGTGCCGATGCTGGACGGACCGTTCCACGAGGTGAAGGACCAGGTGGTTTCGCAATTCGAACGCGATTACCTCACCCGTCTGGTGGCCCGCGCGGCCGGAAACATGTCCAAGGCCGCCCGCCAGGCGAACATCGACCGCACGACGCTCTACCGGTTGATGGAGAAGCACGGGCTCCAGCGCGACGACCACGGCGAGTAGCATGCCTCTCGGCGCTGCCGCACGTCAGCACCTGGACACAGTGGCCGACGCGCTGGTCGAGGATTGGCGCGCGTTTTCCGAGGATGCTATTTCGCAAGCAGAAGTCGCTGCGGGATTGGCGGATGTGGTGGCGCGCGTGCAGGATGCGGCGGATGGCAAGGCCCAACCTGAAGCCGGACCGGCCTCGCCACTCACCCGCCGGATCGTGACGCTGCTCCGCCGCCGCGTGATCCAGCAGGGTGAGCGCCTCGCACCGGCAGAATGCCTCCCCCTGCTGTGCGCGGTCGAGTCGGTGGCGACGTCGCTTGAGCCACGCTGGTCCGAACACTTCCAGGAGCGGATGACGGGACCGAGCGGACTCGACCTGATCGTCGAAGTCGCGCACGATCTCCGCTCACCGCTCACCTCGATCCTCTTCCTTGCCGAAACGATGCTGCGTGGGCGCAGCGGACCCCTCACGCCATTGCAGGAACGTCAACTCGGCCTGGTGTACTCCGCGGCGTTCGGCCTCAATGCGGTCGCGAGTGACGTCATCGAACTGGTTCGCGGCGGCGATCGTCTGATCAGTCACGACACCCAGGCGTTCTCCGTGGCGGAAGTGATGGAGGCGGTGCGGGACATTGTGTTGCCGATCGCGGAAGAGAAGGGGCTGGAGTTGCGCTGCGAAGGCCCGCCGAGCGATCGTCGCCGCGGCCATCCCGGTGCGCTCAATCGCGTGCTGCTGAACCTGACGACCAACGCCCTCAAGTTCACCGCTGAAGGGTACGTCGAGGTGAAGCTGACGGAAGTGACCGACGAGATCGTGGAATGTTCGGTGCGGGATACCGGCCGGGGCGTGCCTGCTGCCGCGATGCCGACGTTGTTCGAACCGTTCCGGCGGCGCCAGCAGAGCGGTGACTACGCGTTTTCCGGCTCGGGGCTCGGGCTGTCGATCTGCCGCAAACTCGTGGAGGCGATGGGTGCCGAACTCTCGGTCAGCACGGCGCAGGGTGAAGGGACGCGCTTCTCGTTCCGTCTCGTGCTGCCGCGGGTGACCAGTGCGGAGGGCCCGTTCGCCTGAACGTGCCCGCGTGGATCCGCTGGACGGTTATTCGCTCGCGCTGGCGCAGACCGCCTCGTCGCGTCTATTCTTCAGGCTGTCCGATTGCAGAGCCAGCTGGGTTCGTCGGACAAGCGAGGGCGAGCGCCACCCTGGTGCCGCACCGCATCACCTGCTGTCTCGATCGTCGACGTGGCCGCTGCATCGCGCATGAGCGAATCGCGCGGCTGACGCCGAGACCGGGGACGGCCAACACAATGGTACCGTCGTGAATCCGCAACCCGTTCGTCGGGCCGGTCGGCAGCAAGCCGCCGCCCCCGCCCATCATGTGCCCAGCGCGGCACCCATCCATCACGCGCCGAACGCGGCGCTCCTCATCGACTTCGACAACGTCACCCTCGGCGTGCGGTCCGACCTCGCCAAGGAACTGCGCACCCTGCTCAACAGCGACATCGTCAAGGGCAAGGTGTCGGTGCAGCGCGCCTATGCCGACTGGCGTCGCTATCCGCAGTACATCGTGTCGCTGTCGGAATCGTCGATCGACCTGATCTTCGCGCCGGCGTTCGGGACCAACAAGAAGAACGCTACGGACATCCGCCTGGCGGTCGATGCGGTCGAGCTGGTATTCACCCGGCCCGAGATCGGCACCTTCATCCTGCTGTCGGGCGATAGCGACTTCTCCTCGCTGGTGCTCAAACTGAAGGAGTACGGCAAGTATGTCATCGGCGTCGGCATCCGTGAGTCGGCGAGCGACATCCTGATCCAGAATTGCGACGAGTACTACTCCTACAGCGACCTCGCCGGGCTGAGCAAGGAAGCCGACGTTCCCGGACCGCCGCGTGATCCGTGGCAGCTGGTAGGCGAGGCGGTCGCGCAGATGGTGCAGAATCGTGATGTGATGCGCGCCGACCGACTCAAGCAGGTCATGCAGCAGATCGACCCGAGTTTTGATGAGGCCAACGCCGGCTACAACCGGTTCAGCAAGTTCGTCACCGAGGCTGGCGCGCGACGGGTGATTCAGGTGATCAAGCAGGAGAATGGGCAGCTGGACGTGGCGCCGATCGCTGGCACGGCGGCCGCGGCGGGTGTGCCGGCCAGGCGGACGCGCGGGGGGGCGGCTTCAGCGGTGTCGCCGGCCGAATCGGTGCCCGCCGCAAAGGATGCCGAGGGCCACCCGTCGCGTCGCCGTCGGGGTGGCCGCGGTCGCGGCCGCGGCTCCGCCGCTGACGATGCCGCGTCGTCGGCCACGGCGGTCACGTCAGCGACACCAGCACCGTCGGTTCGTGCTGCGAGTTTGATGACCGGCCTCACGTTGGCCGAGGCGTTTCACTTGATGTCGCGGGCACTGGGTGAGTTGCCGGCGCCGGCGCCACACGAGACGCTGCGCGCCCGGATGGCCGCGTTACATGGCAAGGAAGATTCGCTACTCGATCCGGCGCGATTCGACAAGTTGCTGCGCCAGGCCAACGACGCCGAAATCGCCGATGTGCGCATGGTCGCGGAGGATCAGTACGAAATCTCGCAACACAAGGCGGACCTGGCGTTGCAGATGCGTCCGCCGGCCGACACCGCCGTGAACGCAGCAGGCACTGCGGCCCCGATCGTCCGCCAACCGGCCGCGCTGCGCTTCCGTGGTGGCTCGCGAACGGCGACCCGGCCGCCGGCATTGCAGATGGTGGGTGTCGTCGATCGCAACGGCGACGCTGTGCCGCCAGCGGCCGCCGCCGCCGCACCGAGGGAGGTCCCGCCCGTTGCAACGCTCGTCGCGTCGGCGGAACCGGTTGCCGCAGCAGGCGATCGGGGTCCCAAGAGTCGCCGTGGCAAGCGCGGTGGGCAAAAGCCCAAAGCGGAGACTGCTCTGCCGGCGACGCTCAGCGTGGCGAAGCCCAAGCCGGCGAAGGCGAAGAAGGCATCGAAACCGCGGACTTCGAAGCCGCGCGCCGGCTGAGCCCACGCGCCATCGTGGTGGCGCGCGGTCTCCTTGGGCGTACGCTCGCCTCCGATCTCGGAGGCGCGCGTGTTTCCGGGGTTATCATGGAAACCGAAGCGTATCTCGGCGTACACGATGCCGCATCACATGCCTGGCGTGGTCGCCGGCATCGGCTTTACAACGGGATCTATGCGGCCACCGGGACCTGGTACGTCTACCGGTCGTACGGTATCCACTGGTGCCTCAATCTCACCGCACCCACCGACGACGATGGTGCCGCCGTGCTGATCCGTGCCGTTGTGCCGATCGGGGGAATCGACGTCATCCGCGAGCGGCGCGGTCGCGTGTCTGACACCCAGCTGACGAACGGGCCGGGCAAGGTCGGTCAGGCGTTCGCGATCACCGGCGAACACAACGGCATGGCGGTGACGAAAGCGAGTCCGTTGCGGTTGGGTCCGGCGAGGCGCACACCGGGAGGAGTGTCGATCGAGGTGACACCGCGGATTGGGATCACGCGGGCGGTGGCGTGGCCGTTGCGGTTTGTGCTCGGACGTGGGACGTGGGACGTGGGACGTGAGGGGTGAACGCAGTGTTGTCATCCTGAGCGGAGCGAACCGCAGGTGCGCGTAGTCGAAGGACCCCGGTTCCGTGCGCAGAAGCAACGCTCCATGCGTGGAACCGAGGTCCTTCGACTTCACAACAGCTTCGCGGTTGTTTCGCTCAGGATGACACACTCACGACTCGCGACTAATTCCCCGCGCTGACACCCTCTCGCGCGCTGCCGAGCCCGATGCGAATGCCGCCGAGCAGCGACTGCGTCGAGCCGTGGAGCAGCTTGTCGTCGCTCGGCGACGTAGCCGCTTCGTACTGCGCGAACACGGTGAACCGCTTCCAGCGCCCCTGAATGCCGGCGAGGATGGTGAGGAACCCCGTGGCACTCCGGTCCCGGGCATCGGCGAGGATGCTCGCTTGCTGGGACGGATCGGTGATCAGGTTGCGATCCACGCGCGGGCCGACGATCTGCAGGATGCCGACGCCACCGCCGAAGTACGGCTCGAGCGGTCCCGAGACGGGAAAGGCCATGAGCACCGCCTGGTAGCGGCGGATGTCGTTGAACAGCACGTTGCCGGTGGCGTGCTCATTCTTGCCCACCCCTTCATCAACACCGACCAGCAAGCCGCCCCGATGTGCCATGATCAGGAAGTGGGCGCCACCGGAAGGCACCACGGTGGTTTGCGCCTGGCCGACGGTCTGGAACGCCATCGCGCCGACATTGAGTCCGAGCTTCCACGTGTACGAGTCGTTGCGCTGTGCAGCGGCCGTCCCATGCATGGCGGCGGCGAGTACCACGGCAGCGATCGCGACACGGTGTCGGAAGAGCATCATCGGGTGGTCTCCTGAAAGAACGTTAGGACCGAAAGCCGCAAGGAACAGACCGCGGGCTCAGATCAGGCCGAGCTGCCGGCCGACTCGAGCGAAGGCGGCGAGCGCCTGGTCCAGGTCCTCACGGGTATGCCCCGCCGAGATCTGGCAGCGCACCCGCGCCTGCCCCTGGGGCACCACGGGAAAACCGAAGCCGGTGACGAAAACGCCCTCGTCCAGCAGGAGCTCGCTCATCCGGATCGCGGCCGCGGTTTCACCGAGAATCACAGGGACGATAGGAGTATCGCCCGCAAGGGGTCGAAACCCGAGCGTGAGGAGCCCCTGGCGGAAATAGCCGGTGTTTTCCCGCAGCCTGGCGACCCGTTCCGGCTCGGCCTCAAGGACCTCGATGGCGGCCAGTGCCGAGGCGGCGACCGTGGCGGGGAGGGCGTTGGTAAAGAGCTGGGGACGGGCGCGTTGCATGAGGTAATCGCAGAGTGCCGAGGAGCCGGCGACGAACCCGCCGGCGCCGCCGCCGAGCGCCTTGCCGAGGGTCGAGGTGATGATGTCGACCTGACCGTGCAGGCCGAAGTGCTCGGCGGTGCCCCGCCCTCGGGCGCCGAGGACGCCGGTCGCGTGCGAGTCATCGAGCCAGACGAGCGCACCATGCTTGCGGCACACCGCGATGAGGGCGGGCAGATTCACGATCGAGCCTTCCATCGAGAACACGCCATCGCTCACCACGATCTTGACCTGTTTGGCCGAAGCGGCGGCAAGCTTCTGGTCGAGGTCGGCGTAGTCGCCGTGCTTGAACACGCCGGTCTCGCATTTGGTGATCGACTTGGCCAGCCGCAGGGCATCGATGATCGAGGCGTGATTCAGCTGGTCGGAAAGGATGATGTCCCGGTCGGTGAGGACGGTCGCTGGCAGGGCTTCGTTGGCGTTCCAGCAGCTGACGAATGACACGGACGCGTCAGTGCCGACCAGGCGGGCACAGGCGGCTTCCAGTTCGCGGTGAATGGTGAACGTACCGCAGATGAAGCGGACCGACGCGGTGCCCGCGCCGAACTGGTCGATGGCGCCCTTGCCGGCCGCCATGACCACCTTGTCGTCGCACAGCCCGAGGTAGTTGTTGGACGAGAGGATGATGACCTGGCCGCGTCCTTCCATGCGCACGCGCGGTGCCTGCGGCGATTCGAGGTGGTTGAACTGCTTGTAGACGCCATCGTTGCGGAACTGCGCCAGCTGGTCGCGCAGTCGGTGTTCGAGCGGGTTGGCGGCGTCACTCATCGGGCGACCTCGAGGATGACCTTGCCGGCGGACCCATCCTTGATCACGCCGATCGCATCGGCGATCCGCTCCATCGGGAAGCGGTGGGTGATCACCGGCCGGGGATCGAGCTGTCCCGATTGCAACAGGCGTTTCATGTGAATCCAGGTGGAATACATCTTCCGGCCGGTGACGCCGTAGAGGGTCAGCCCCTTGAAGATCACGTCGCGAGCAAAGTCGACTTCGGTCGTGCGGCTCGGCGTGCCGAGCAGGTTGACCCGGGCGCCCGGTCGCGCGGCAGCGAACGCCGTCGCGTGACCGGATGGGTGGCCGCTCATTTCACAGACCAGGTCGACGCCGAGACCGCCGGTGAGTTCGTGGGCGCGCGCCACGACGTCGTCGTCCTGGGGATGGAAGACGTGGTGGGCACCCATCCTGGTGGCGAGCTCGCGGCGGGTGTCGTTGAAGTCGGAGGCGATCACCAGCGACGCGCCGGCTGCGCGGAGGACGCCGACAGCGAAACAGCCGATCGGTCCGCAGCCGAGGACAAGGGCAGTGCTCCCCGCGATATCGCCACCCTCGAGCGCCGTGTGTACCGCATTCCCGATCGGGTCCATGATGGCGCCGATTTCGGTGGGGATGCCGTCCAGGTGCATCACGTTCGAGGCGGGCATGGCGATGTATTCGGCGAAGGCACCGTCGCGGTCCACGCCAATGACCGAGGTCCGGACGCAGAGATGGCCGTTGCCGGTGCGGCACGGCACGCAGTGGCCGCAGATGACGTGGCCTTCGGCCGTCACAAGGTCACCGACCGCGAAGAGTCCCTCGGCGCGCGTCTCGGCACCGAGGTCGGCGATCTCGCCGGCGAACTCGTGTCCGATCACGACCGGTGGCCGCAATCGTCCGGCGGCCCAGGCATCCCATTCCCAGATGTGCAGGTCGGTACCACACACACCGGCGTGATGCACCTTGATGAGAATATCGCGAGTACCGAACGTGGGAACGGGACGCTCGACCAGTTCCATGCCGATACCGGGAGCTGGCTTGATGAGTGCGAGCATGCGACACCTGACGATTGGAGAACGGCGGGAATATACAGAAGAGAGACGAGGGATGAGAGGCGAGAGAAACCGACCGCGCGCGGAAAAATCTGGCGGTATGGGCACAGCATTGCTGCGCCTCCTCTCGGTGTCGCAACGACCCCCGGCCGACTCGCGGGTGTGAAAAAAGTGCTTTCGCGGGGGATTTCCGGGTTGACGCGCACCGACCGACTCGGGACCAGTACCGGGGATTTTTTGCGTTCACGCCGTCGGTGTCGGCGAATCGGTGCACTCGTGATGTGTTGCGCCGCCTGGCGCGCGAGGATTCCGTTCGCGGCGCGCGCGTCCGATATCAATCACGCGCAAACAAGTGCCGATACTGGAGTTCAGCGCGATCGTTGCGTGGCGAACACGCCATTGTTGGCGAGTACACACGACGCGAACGCGTGTCGCGTGTTGGTGTACCAGCGAGGCCAAACGGTGTCCGAACCGGTTCCGCCAGCACCGTGGGCGGACGCGAGCCGACACGCCGCCGGTGGTTCGGATCAGCGGGGGGTATTGCGCGTTGCGGGAAAATTTCGATCTTGTATATGCCGACGCTACTCCGCACAAGGTGCCGGGGTCGTCGCCGTGATCATCGCGCGTACGACGATGACTCACGCAACCAACTCTTCAGGGAGGCTCCATGGCAGCTCGTAAGAAGGCCGCGAAGCGCGGCAAGAAGGCCGCGAAGCGCGGCGCGAAGAAGACCGCGAAGCGTGGTAAGAAGAAGGCCGCGAAGAAAAAGTAGTTTCGCGGCACTCGCGTTTAACTTCGCGAGCGCAAGTAAATCGGGCCGGCATGCTGCCGGCCCGATGCGCTTTTAACGGCTCGGAGATTCCGACCGCAGCCGACCTGCCTACGCCCTCACGCCTTGGCGCTGGTCGGCGACTTCTGCCGCCGGCTTGACGAACAACGCACCGCGCGATGGTGCCCCACGCGCCCGCCGCCCGGCATGAGGAACCGACTCCCGCTGCCAGGTGGCGTAGTGGCCGGCCAGCCCTTCGGGCCCGGTTCCCAGCGCATCGGGCACCAGCGCATGGAGGCCGCCGGGGGCCGTCAGCGACTGGATTTCCGCCAGGAGCACCCGGCGTTCGTTCGGGTTCAGCGAGGCGAGCGTCCCGGCGTCGAGCACCACCAACTGGTAGTTGCCGCTGATACAGGGGAGCCATTTGCCGAACTGCACGCAGATGGCCTCGAAGGTGGAGGAGAGCGACTCCATCGCGATGCGATCCTCGGCCCGGCCCACGACACCGAAGTCGCGATCGAGAAAGGTCACTGCGGTGTCGTGGGCGGCGAGGAGGTAGGCGCACGACTCGGCCCCGCAACCGACGACCAGGACCGGATCGTCGGGTTCCACTCGCGGCGCGAGGCTGGCGACCAGGTGATTGGCAGCCAGGCCCCAGTGGGTCGGGTCCCGCTGCGCAGCGCGCAACTTGGGGAAGGACTTTCGCCAGCTGGCGAACCCGCGAATGCCGAGACGCTTCTTGATGTACTCATCGACCGCGGTCTGGGCGAGGACTTCGGTGAGCAGGAATTGCTCGTCGCCGCGGAGATCGATCATCGCCTCGTCGGCCTGTCGCAGGAGCTCCTCGCGCGAGATCCTGTTCTTGTAGTGCTCGATCCGGTCCATGATGTACAGATCGTACTGCTGGCGCAGCGAGCGGAGCGGACGCCGCCTGTTGGGGGTGCTGAGCAGTTGTTGCGCGGAAAGCATGGCTGCAAAGTCGTGAATTGTGGGCGGCGCGTCAATCCGCCCGGAGAATCACGCCCTTCAAGTACCCCGTCTCCGGAATCGTGATCACCTCCGGATGATCCACACCAGGCCCAAGAATCCGGTGCAGTGTGAACCGCCGGCCGGTGCCGGCGGCCGCGCGGGCGACCATCTCGAGAAACTGTGGTCGCGGGACGTGGAACGAGCAGCTGGCGGTCAGCAGCCAGCCGCCGGGTGCCACCAGGTGCATCGCTCGGCGGTTGATTTCGTGATATCCGCGCAAGGCAGCGGCGACGTGTGCCTTGCTCTTGGCAAAGGCCGGCGGGTCGACGACGACGACATCGAATCGGCGGCCGTCCTTCCCCCACTCGGCGAGGACGTCGAACGCGTCACCGCCGATCCACTCGATATTGGTGACGCCATTGAGCGCCGCGTTCTCGGCGCCCCGGGCGAGCGCCTCCTGACTCACGTCGAGCGCGGCCACGGCACCCGCCCGCCGGGCGAGGTGCAGCGCGAACGAGCCGTGATAGGCAAAGCAGTCGAGCGCGCTTCCGCCGGCGGGGACGAGCCCGCCCATCAGGAGTCGGTTGTCGCGCTGGTCGAGAAACGCGCCGGTCTTCTGGCCGGTCCACGGTGCCGCGAACCAGCGGACGTCTCCCTCGCGCACCTCGACTCGCTCGGGCACGTTGCCCCAGGCGAGTTCGACCGTGTCGTCCAGCCCTTCGAGCTTGCGCGTCGGGACATCATGGCGGAACAGGATGCCGTCGGGGTGGAAGGTTGCCCGAAGGGCGTCGATGATCGGCCCGCGCTGGGTCTCGAGCGCCGCCGAGAGGAGCTGAACAACGAGCCAGCGGTCATACCGGTCCACGATCAACGCGGGCAGGCCGTCTCCCTCGGCGTGCACCGCGCGCCAGGCGTTGGCATCAATCGTCTGCCGACGCTCGCGGCACCGCTCGAACTGGGCTTGCCACCAGGCGGGGCTGATCGGCGCATCGCTGCGTTCGAGCAGCCGAAGCCGGATCTCGGAGCGGGGCGAGCAGAGCGCCTGGCCGAGGAACTTGCCGCGATTGTCGCGCACCGGCACGATCCCCGGGGCGTCCGGATTACTCACGACGTCGCTGCGATAGATCCACGGGTGACCGGCGGCCCAACGCGCGGCCCCGCGCGCCGAGACTGTCGCCCAGCTCATCTTGCTGTCCTCATGCGCGAGAATCTAGCTGCCGCCCTCCGGCTCCTGCTGGTGACCGACGACGCCCTCCTTGGCCGGCGTGACATTGTGGCCGTTTGTCAGGCGGCGGCGCGCGGTGGTGTGACGGCGGTGCAACTGCGGCTCAAGCAGGCTTCCGACCGGTTGCTCTTCGACCTGGCGCGCCGCCTCGTGGCGGAGTTAGGCGTGCCACTGTTCGTGAACGATCGGGTCGATGTGGCACTCGCGGCTGGTGCCGCGGGGGTGCACCTCGGCCCGGACGATCTGCCGCCGGCCTTGGCGCGACGAATCGTTCCGCCGGGGTTCGTGATCGGCGCGTCGGTGGGCACCGAAGCCGAAATCCTGCGCGGCAAGGATGCGGACTACTGGGGGGTCGGACCGCTGAATGACACGGCAACGAAGCACGACGCGGGTGCGGCCCTCGGGTTCGCGGGCGCGCGGACCATTCTCGCGCGGGCAGGCGGGAAGCCGTGCGTCGTGATCGGTAGCGTGGTGCCTGACGATGTGGCGGTGGCGCGTGCGGCGGGGTTTGCGGGTGTTGCGGTGGTGCGGGGGATCCTGGCGGTGGCGGATATTGAGGGGGCGGCGCGGACCTATGGTGAAAGGTGACCCGCGAGGTCCTCGCCGCCGTATCGGTCGCAACGGCGGTGCCCGACCACGGCACGGGAGGACCTCATTCGTCACCCCGCACGCGCGTGATGTTCCTCCGGTGCTCCGCGTACGTCGTCGCGAACAGACTTTTCCCATCCGGCCCGGCCACGAAATAGAGGTAGGACATCCTGGCGGGGTTGAGGACGGCTTCAATCGCTTCGCGCGATGGATTGCCGATCGGTCCCGGCGGCAGTCCCGGATGTCGATAGCTGTTCCACGGTGAGTCGAGCAGGTAGTCACCGTTGTACAGCCGTCCCTTCCGGCTACCGGTGCGGAGCAGCCAGGCATACTGGATCGTCGGATCTGCCTGCAGCGGCATGTGTTGCTTCAGCCGATTGCGGTAGACCGCCGCGATCATTGGCTGCTCGGCCGGATCCTTCGCCTCGGCGGCCACGATGCTTGCGAGCGTTATCAGGGCCTTGCGATCGAGGTGCTGTGCGGCGGCTCGCGCATCCCAGGTGGAGTCCCACGCGTGCTGCCGCGCCGTCACAAACCGGGCGATGACGTCGCGGGCGGCATCGAAGCCGCCAAAGTCAAAACTCTCCGGCAGCAGCCATCCCTCGACACTCGGCCCTGGCAGTTCGAATCGCTGCAGTACCGCTGAATCGCTTCCGGCCGCCACGATGCTGTCGCTGGGAATGTCGAGTGTTACGTGGGCACTCCGCGCCAAGTCGAACAACGTGCCTCCGCTCGGCAGCGTGATCCGGAAGCGCACCGCATCGCCAGCCTTGAGGCGGCGGAGCACGGTGCCCGTGCTGCTGCCGCGCGCGAACTGGTAGATACCGGCCTTGACGGTGCGATCCGTGTGCGCCAACCGGGCGCGCAAGCGAAACCACGCTGGCGAGCGGATGACGCCATGCGCGGCGAGCGACTCCGCCGCGGCGCGCACCGTGGAACCGGGCGGGATCGGGACGCGCTCCAACGCGCCGGTGGAACACGCGACGAGGGCGACGAGAACGGCGAGCGACGAGCGACGAGCGACGAGAGACGAAAAGGGAGAGACGAGAGACGAGAGACGAGAGACGAGAGACGAAAAGGGAGAGACGAGAGACGAGAGACGGGAGACGAGACAAGCGGGAAGGGCCGACCTCGTCATCTCGCCTTTTCCCCTCGTCTCTCGTCTCTCGTCTCTCGCCTCTCCTCTGGTCTCTCTCATCGCCGTTTGTCCAGCCACTGTTGCAGCACCTCAGCGGCGGCCGAACGATCGATGTTGCTGATGGTGGGTCGTCGGCCCATTGCGATCATCGCCTCGAGTGTTTGCGCGGTGCTGAAGCTTTCGTCCACCCACTCGATCGGCAGGTTGGTGCGCGCGGCGAAGATGCGGCCCATTTCGCGCGCGGCGGATGCGGACTCGCCTTCCCGGCCGTAGTCGTCGAGCGGCAGCCCCGCGACAAGGCCGACGGGACATTCGCGCGTGATGATGGTGAGGAACTGGGCGAGCGGGAGACGGCGACCTGCCCGGCGCGTGAGCGTGTCGAGTGGCGAGGCGACGAGCTGGGTTTCGTCACTGATGGCGACGCCGATGCGGGAGGTGCCCCAGTCGAGGCCAAGGACGCGGCCGGTGGCGGGGATCACTGCGCCATGGTCGCGAAGAACTCCTTGTTCGTCTTGGTCCGTTTCATGCGCTCGAGCAGGAACTCCATCGCCTCGACGACCGGCATGTCGGCAAGGAAGTTGCGGAGCAGGTAGACGCGGTTGAGTTCGTCCTTGTCGAGCAGCAACTCTTCCTTGCGGGTGCCGGACTTGTTGATGTCGATCGCCGGAAAGATCCGCCGGTCGGCGAGGCGGCGGTCGAGCACCAGTTCCATGTTACCGGTGCCCTTGAACTCCTCGAAGATCACCTCGTCCATGCGCGAACCGGTGTCGATCAGGGCGGTCGCCACGATGGTGAGCGAACCGCCGCCTTCGATGTTCCGGGCGGCGCCGAAGAACCGCTTTGGCTTCTGCAGGGCGTTGGCGTCCACGCCGCCGGAAAGAATCTTGCCCGAGTGCGGCACCACCACGTTGTGGGCGCGGGCCAGGCGGGTGATCGAGTCGAGCAGGATGATCACGTCGCGACCGTGTTCCACGAGCCGGCGCGCCTTCTCGATCACCATGTCGGCCACCTGCACGTGACGGTCGGCGGGTTCGTCGAACGTCGAGGCGATCACCTCGGCGGCGACGTTCTCCTGCATGTCGGTGACTTCTTCGGGGCGCTCATCGATCAGGAGCACGATGAGGTAGCACTCGGGATGGTTCTCGGTGATCGCGTTGGCGAGCTTCTGGAGCAGGATCGTCTTGCCGGCCTTGGGGGGTGCCACGATCAGGCCGCGCTGCCCCTTGCCGATCGGCGACATCAGGTCGACGACGCGCATCGCGAGGTCGTTGTTCTTCAGCTCCAGACGGATGCGCTGGTCGGGGTAGCGCGGCTTGAGGTTGTCGAACGCGATTCGCGACTTGGTCTTGTCCGGTTCCTCGTAGTTGACGCTCTCGACCTTGAGGAGCGCGAGGTAGCGTTCCCCTTCCTTGGGGGGGCGCACCTGACCGGTGACCGTGTCGCCGGTGCGCAGGTCGAAGCGCTTGATCTGGGAGGGTGAGACATAGATGTCGTCGGGACCGTAGAGGTAGTTCCAGTCCTGTGATCGAAGGAAGCCGTACCCTTCGGGGAGGATCTCGAGGACGCCTTCGCCGCGGATGACCGTGTCCTTGTCGAGCAGCGATTGCTCGATCCGGAAGATCAGGTCCTGCTTGCGGAGGCCGGAGTAGTTGGTGATGTTGAGTTCCGCCGCCAGCGCGTGCAGCTCGGCAACGGACTTCTGCTTCAGTTCAGCAATATCCACGGTGCTCTCCGGGTGGAGTTTTCCCGCCGCAGGCTGGCGCCAAGAAAGGCCGGGATGGCGGAGCGTCTGATGATCGAGTGTCGAGCGTATCTGGCGTATGAGACTCGCGCGGTACGCGCGGAAGAAGCGAAGGGACGTTGTGCGGAACTGCAGGAAGCAACAGACAATACGGTCCCGCCCACCTCGCGTCAAGCCGCCCGATGACCGACCCGACCGGTTTCTTCGAGGGGTGGCGGTCGATTTCGCTTGCCGGGACACGCGACGTGCTCGACGGCGTGGTCCGCCCCGAGCACCGGGGGCCGAGCCCGGAGCTGGCGGCGTTCCTGCGCCGATGGCCCGGCGCCTGGTACTGGGGTGACGACGCCAGGACCCGGCTGATCCTGATTCGCGGTGCCGCCGCTGCCCGCCCGGAACGCTGGCTCTGGCACGGCGCCCTGCTGGTGCTCTTTGTCCTGTGCACCCTTGGCGCCGGCGCGGTCGTGTCCGGCCACCTCCGGCCGTCGGCCCATCCGGGCCTCGGCGGGGCGGTGACGGGGGTAATCGAGTTCGGCGAATTTGTGGTCACGGGTGGCTGGCGGATGCTGCTCGAGTATGGCTGGGAGTTCGCGGCGCCGTTGCTCGGCATCCTGTTGGTCCACGAATTGGGGCACTATTTCGCGGCGCGCCGGTATGCCATCGATGTGTCACCGCCCTACTTCATTCCGGTGCCGCCCAACCTCTCGCCGATCGGTGGGCTCGGCGCATTCATCCGGTTGCGGAGCCCGGTCTATGACCGGCGCCAGCTGCTTGATGTTGGTGCGGCGGGTCCGCTGGCCGGGTTTCTGGTCGCGGTCGGCGTGCTGCTGTGGGGCTACCAGTTGTCGCAACGCGCCGGGCTGGCCGGGGCGGCGACACCGTCATTCGTTCTGTTTGCCGGCCGGCCCGTGTTCCTTGGTGACTCCATCCTGAGCCATGCGTTGCGCGAGTGGCTCATTCCGGGACATGGGGCGGTGCTCCTCGCGCCGCAGGCGTTCGCCGGATGGGTCGGGTTATTCATCACGGGGCTCAACCTGCTGCCGCTTTCGCAACTCGATGGCGGACACGTTGTCTATGGCCTCGCCGGCAAGCGGCAGCGCTGGATCGCGATGGCCTGTGCGGCCGGATTGGTGGTGCTCGGCACCCGCTCGCCGATGTGGTACCTGTGGGCAGCGCTGACGTTCGCGATCGGCGGCGGCAAGTGGAGCCATCCGGAGGTCGTGATCCCGGACCGACCGGTCCTGTGGGGCGGGCGGCTGACCGGGTTGGCGTGCGTGGCGGTCTTCGCACTGACGTTCGTGCCGGTACCTTTCCTCGGTTGAAACCGCCGCGTCGTTCGTATCGCCCGCACGTACCGCGACCGCTGCTTCTTCCCCAGGTGCTTGACGACCTGAAGCGGGAGCGCGGCGCCAAGCACCGGCGCCTGCTTCGCTGGATCGGTGTGGTGATCGGCGTGCTGATCCTGCTCGAGGCCATCGCGCTTTTCCGTTCCCGCGGCTGAGCACTATCCTTCACCGATGGCGCCATCGGTAATCGTCGTGGCATCGGAAACGTTCGCGGGCACCGCCGCACGAATGATCATGGCGGGCATCGCCGCGGCAATCGCGGCGCGCGGCGAGTGCGGGTTGGCCCTCTGCGGTGGCAGCACGCCGGTCCTGGTCTACCAGACGTTGGCGGCGAGCGCGATCCGCTGGGCGAATGTCGCGATCTACTTCGGCGATGAACGGGCCGTTCCCCCGGGGCATCCCGACAGCAATTTCAGGATGGCGCGTGAGGCGCTGCTCGACCGTGTGGCAATCCCGGTGCAACGCATCCACCGGATGGCGGCCGAACGCCAGGACGTCGATGCTGCGGCGACGGAGTACGATCGTCTGCTGCCGCCGCGACTCGACCTCCTCCTCCTCGGGGTTGGACCGGACGGCCATACCGCTTCGCTCTTTCCGAACTCGTCGGCGTTGCTGGAAGTCAATCGCCGCGTGTTGGCAGTCGCTTCACCGCCGCCACCACTTCAGCCGCAGGTCAGGCGGATGACGATCACGCCGTCGGTAATTGCCGCGGCGCGCCAAGTGCTGGTGATGGTTGCCGGCGCCGACAAGGCGGCACTGCTGGCGCGCATACTCGAAGGTCCGGATCAGCCGAACACGCTGCCGGCACAACTCGCCCGCTCGGGAACCTGGGTCCTTGACCAGGCCGCGGCCGGGCACCTGCAACAAGGGGATACCTGACTCATGCGGCTCGCAATGATCGGCCTCGGCAGGATGGGCGGTAACATGGTCGAACGCCTCCTCGGCGGCGGCCACGAAGTTGTCGTGTACGATCGTAGCGTCGACGCCGTGGCGGCGTCGGTTGCCAAGGGTGCCAGCGGCGCCGCGGATCTCGCTGCGCTGTGCTCACAGTTGAGCGTACCCCGCGTGGTATGGGTGATGGTCCCCGCCGGCGCCCCGACGCAACAGACGATTGACGAACTCTCGGGTCTTCTGCAGCCCGGCGACATCGTGATCGACGGCGGCAACTCGAACTTCCGCGATTCGATGCGGCGGGCCGAGGCGTTGAACGGGAAGGGGGTCGACTTCATCGACGCCGGCACCAGCGGCGGTGTCTGGGGCCTCAAAGTCGGTTACTGCCTGATGGTGGGCGCCTCCGCGGCTGCGTTCGGCACCTGCGAGCCGATCTTCAGGACGCTCGCCCCCGAGAACGGCTACGCGCGCATGGGTCCGCCGGGCTCCGGTCACTACGTCAAGATGATCCACAACGGTATTGAGTACGGCTTGCTGCAGGCCTACGCCGAGGGCTACGAGATCCTGCATGCGTCGAACGACTTCGCGCTCGACCTGCACCAGATCGCCGCGCTCTGGAATCAGGGGAGCGTCGTGCGCTCGTGGCTCAACGAGCTGGCCGAGCGGGCATTCGCCAAGAGCGGCGACCTGGCCGACCTGCGCGGGTACGTCGATGACTCGGGCGAGGGGCGATGGACGGTGGACGAGGCGATGCGGCTCGACGTGCCGGCGCCGGTGATCACCTTGTCGTTGCTGGCGCGGTTGCGCTCGCGACAGCAGGAATCGTTCTCGGCGAAGGTGATCGCGGCGTTGCGGAATGAGTTCGGCGGTCACGCGGTCAAGCGCACATGACCGTCAGCTCCGTCACGACAGCGATGAAGGTGACCGGCGAGTTCCCGGTGCCACGCTCGCCCATGCCCAAGCCGGGGCGTTGCGTCGTGATCATCCTGGGCGCCGAGGGTGACCTGGCGCACCGCAAGCTCTGGCCGGCCCTGTTCCGCCTCTTTCTCGACGACGGCATGCCCGACGAGTTCGCCATCGTCGGAGTCGAGCGCGACACGGCCACCAACGACGAGGCGTTTCGCGCTGTCGTCGCCGGCGCGCTCAAGGCGGCCGGCATCGACGACGCGGTGTCTCAGGAGCGCTGGTCGGAGTTTGCCCGGCGTCTCTTTTATGTTGCGGCCGATCTTGGCACGGCCGAGGGGTACGCCGAGTTGCATCGCCGGCTCGAGACGGTGGACCAGACCGTGCCGGATGTCCAGGGGCATCTCTTCCATCTGGCGTTGCCGCCGAGTCTCTATCCGTCGGTGATCCGCCAGCTCGCTGCTGCCGACCTGCTGCCCAAGTCGCGCGACCCGGCGGACCGGCCGTGGACGAGGGTGGTGATCGAAAAGCCATTCGGGCACGACGGGGTCAGCGCCCAGGCGCTGCAGCGCGGGGCGCGGCGCGTGATGGCCGAGCACCAGCTGTATCGCATCGACCACTACCTCGGCAAGGAAACGGTGCAGAACCTCCTGGTGCTGCGCTTTGCGAACTCGTTGTTCGAGACGTCGTGGAACCGGCATTACGTCGAGGAGGTGCAGATCACCGCGAGCGAAACGCTCGGTGTGGAGCACCGCGGCACGTACTACGAAGAAGCCGGCGTTGTGCGGGACGTCTTCCAGAACCACCTGCTGCAGCTCCTCACGCTCACCGCGATGGAACCACCGACGGCGTTCGGTGCCGACTCGGTGCGCGACGAGAAGGTCAAGGTACTGCGGGCGATCCGGCCGGTGCAGCCGGACGCGGCGGTGCGCGGACAGTACGGGCCGGGTCACCTGGATGGCGTCGACGTTCGAGGCTACCGCCAGGAAGAGCATGTCGCGCCGAAGTCGCAGACGCCGACCTACGGCGCGATGCGCTTTACCATCGACAACTGGCGCTGGCAGGGGGTGCCGTTCTTTGTGCGCGCGGGCAAGCGGCTCGCGGCCAGTGGCACCGAAATCGCGATCCGGTTTCGCCGGCCGCCGCTGATGCTCTTCCCAGCCGAAGCGGGCGAGCGCCTGGCGTCGAACCTGCTGGTGGCGCGGATTCAGCCGCGTGAAGGGATCTCGCTCTGCTTTGACGTGAAGGTGCCGGGCATGGCCATGCAGGCCCGCACGGTCGAGATGGACTTTGCGTATGCCGAAGGGTTCGGCACCCAGGAACACGATGCGTACGAAACGCTGTTGCTCGACGCGATGCTGGGTGACCAGACGCTGTTCATGCGCAGCGACGAAGTCGAGGCGGCGTGGGCGATCGTCGATCCGCTGCTGGCATACTGGGAAGCGCAGCCACCCGACCGGTTCCCGAACTACGCGGCAGGGAGCGCGGGTCCGCCCGAGGCCGACGAATTGATGGCACGATCGGGCGGCAAGTGGCGGGGCCTGGGGGCGAATAGCTAGCCCCCAGCGCCCAGCCCGCGCCGTTCAGATGGCCTTGCGTCCGCGGAACAGGTGCCACACGAACGAAATCAGGGCGACCACGATCAGGATGTGAATCAACCCGCCGGCGACGTGGAATACGCCGAAGCCGAGGAGCCAGGCCACGATCAGTATGACGGCTAGCATGGCGAACATGGATGCGTCTCCGCAGTAAGGGTGAGAACCACGTGCTGGGAGACGCTCGGCCGGGTCCGGGCTGCACGAGTCTCCAGATCCCAAGCTACTTCGCCAGATACAACTGCGGGAACTGCTGCCGCAGGTGCTCCACCTTGGGCTTGTCGTTATACACGATGTAGGGCTGGTCCGGATGCGTGTCAAAATAGTTCTGGTGGTAGCCCTCCGCGGGGTAGAACGTGCTGAGCGCGGCCACCTGCGTCACGATCGGATGCGGGTAAGTCCTGGCCTGGGTCAGCCTGGCGATGTACGCGCTGGTCGCCCGCTGCTGGTCGGGGTTCCCGAAGAACACCGCCGAGCGATACTGCGTGCCAACGTCGGGGCCCTGGCGGTTCAGCTCGGTCGGATCGTGGGCGACGGCGAAGAACACCTCGAGCAATTGCTGGTAGGTCACCTTCGTCGGATCATAGATCACCTGCACCGACTCGGCGTGCCCCGTTGTACCGGTGCTGACCTTTTCGTAGCTCGGGTTCGCGGGCTGGCCGCCAGCGTATCCGGAAAGCGAACTGACCACGCCCTTCACCCGGGCGAATACCGCCTGGACGCCCCAGAAACAGCCGCCCGCGAACACGACGGTGTCGCGAGCCGCGGCCTTGGCGGGCGCCGCCGCGGGTCGCGCTTGCGCCGCCGCGGGGGTGCCCGAGATGACCACGGCCGCGACGACAAGTGCGACGACTCCAGTGATGCGTTCCAATCTGCGCTGCAACATTGTTCTGCTCCGTGATGTGATGTCCGCTACTAATACGCTCGTGGGGGGCAAGCGGTTTCCCGCCCGGTGTTGGCGGTACTGGCGCAGGTCAACTGCTTGCGAAGTACAGCTGGTGGTGCGAGCGACATCCCGGATTGAAGCCGGCGCCGCAGTTCGGGCACTGGTCGCCGCTGCGGCAGTATTCGTTGATGGTCAGCTCGGTTCGGCACGCACCACAGAGCACGGCCGGCTGATCGCCTTCTGCCATTGACCACACGTCGACCGTGTGATCGGCGAGGGCGTCATGGCAGGACCGACAGGCGTAGTACGCGCCGCAGCACTTCATTCGAATCGCGATGATGTCGAGTGGCCCGTGATAGTGGCTGCAGCGCGTTTGCGCCTCGAGGGCGATGCCGTGCACCGTGAGGTCGCGTTGGGCAACTCGATCGCTCATGCCGCAATATGGTGGCACTGGTATGGTCGTTTCGCTGGCCCCGTGGAGTGCGCTGCGGCCGCGACGCGGTAAGCGGTGAGACCGCTTACTTCCCGGCCGCCGCCGTCGCGCGATGCTGCCACCGACTGGCCACCGGTGCGGTGCTCGTTGCCATGCCCGGATCGCGGCCCAGCTGCTTCAGCATGCGATAGTGCGAACGGACGGCGGCGCGAAGCGTCGGCTGTGAATTGTACGGCACGCCGTGTTCTTCCGCCGTTGCGCGGACGATCTTGCTGATGGCCGGATAGTGGATGCTGCAGATCTTCGGGAAGAGGTGGTGCTCGATCTGGTAGTTCAGCCCGCCGACATACCAACCCACCAGCTTGTTATTCGGCGCGAAATTCGCCGTGGTGACCATCTCGTGCAGCAGCCAGGTGTATTCCATCGAGCCGGTGGCATCGGGGAGCGGATAGTCGGTGCCTTCCACCACATGGGCCAATTGAAAGACGACGCCGAGGATCAGTCCGCCGGTCAGGTGAACCGTCAGGAAGCCGATCAGGAACTGCCACCACGTCACGTGCAGGACCAGCAACGGGATGACGATCAGCCAGCTGTAGTGGGCGAGCTTGCCAACGAACAGCAAGGCCACTTCGCTGCCGGGGTGTTTCTTGTTCTTGTAGGGCCCGAGGTCGCGCTTGAGGAAGTACTTGTAGTCCTTGATGAACACCCAGAAGAGCGTGGCGATGCTGTAGGTCGCGAAGCCGTACAGGTGCTGGTAGCGATGCTGTGGACCATGCTTCGCGTGCGGCGAGAGGCGGAGGAACGGCGCGAAGTCGATGTCCTCGTCCACGCCCTCGATGTTCGTGTAGGTGTGGTGAATGACGTTGTGCGTCAGCTTCCACATGTAGCTGTTCGCGCCGAGCAGGTCGAAGGTGAAACCGAGCAGGCGATTCACCGTGGCGTTCGACGAATACGCGCCGTGCAGGGCGTCGTGCGAAATCCCGAAGCCGATCCCGGCCACGCCCACGCCCATCACGAAGCAGAGGCCGAGCATCGCGAGCAGGCTCAGCTGGTTCGACAGGATCGCGGCGTAGGAGCCGAAGACCATCGCCAGCAGGATGGCCGTCTTGAGCCACATCGTCCAGTCCGCCTTCATCGACTGGCCCGTCGCCGTGAAATGACCGGTCACCCGTGCCTTGACGTCGCGGATAAACTCTTCCGCACCCCGCCGGGGGAAGGTGATTGTCGTAGCGGTCATGAATCCTTTCCGGTGCACCGAAGAGAAGAGAAACGAGCTCGGCCAGTCGACGCAGCGGGCGACCCATTAACGATGCAATACGTAACGTGTCGGCTGCGCCGCACCGGCTGGAAACCATACGTCGGCGGGGCCCCGCTGGATCCCGCCCTCGGGAACTTATGCGGACGGACCGGGGATGGCGAGCCGCAGAGGCTCCGTGGCGGGTTTCGAACCTGCCGGAGAGGAGGTATCGTGATCGTCATCAACCGGCTGACCGTAGCTGACGCATGACCGCCGAGCGCACGCCGCGCAGCGCGGCGATCCGCTTCATCGTCTACCTGGGATTCGTCTCGCTGTTCGCCGACATGACGTACGAAGGGGCGTACAGCATCACCGGCCCGTTCCTGAAGGGGCTGGGTGCGAGTGCAGTACCGGTAGGTTTCATCGTGGCGTGCTGGGGCCTCGGTCCCGGTATGCAGGATGCATCATTGCGCGCCGGGATTGCCCAGGTGGTGTCGATGCACAAGCGCGGCAGTGCCTTCGGCCTGTTCAACGGCGCCTACGGCGTGATGTGGTTTGCCGGCAGCGTCATGATGGGATTGTTGTATGGCCACTCGCTCGCGTTACTCGTCGGCTTCGGCCTGATCCTGCAGGTCGCTGCCGCTGGCTGGTTCTTCTGGCTGCGGCGACCGCTGGCGGCCGAGATCGCCGCGGCGTCGTGATCGGCGGACTTCACGGCGATTAGTTTTGACGCCATGGCAGAATCAGCCAGTCCCGGCGGCAAACGGCCGCTCAGTGAGGCGATGACCTACCGGCAGCAACAAGCCGGACTGATCGGGGTGGCCTCCAAGGTCCGCATTGTGGACGCCAGCGTCCTCAGCACCGTGTACACGCCCGGCGTGGCCCAGCCCTGCCTCGACATCGCGAAGCACCCGAGCGAGTCGTTCGCGCAGACGATGCGCGGCAATACGGTTGCCATCGTGTCCGACGGATCGGCGGCCTTCGGTCTCGGCCGGGTCGGGCCCGAGGCGATCCTGCCGGTGATGGAAGGGAAGAGCGTCATCTTCAAGACCTTCGCCGGCGTCGATGCGCTGCCGATCTGCCTGGGCACACACGACATCAGCGAGATCGTCGAGACGGTGATCGAACTGGCGCCGACGTTCGGCGGCATCTGCCTCGAAGACATCGTCGCACCGGCGTGCCTCACGATCGGCGAAGAGCTGCAGCGCGCGATGAACATTCCGGTGGTCAACAATCACCGCGAGGCGGTGGCGGTTGGTGTGCTGGCCGGCGTGCTCAACGCGCTGAAAATCGTCGACAAGGCGCCGGGTGCGCTCAAGGTTGTCATCAATGGGAGCGGTGCGGCGGGGATCGGCACGGCCGAGATCCTGCTGAAGATCGGGGTGCAGAACATCATCGTGTGCGACCGGCATGGCGCGCTGTCGCCGTACCGTCCGCACACCATGCATTGGGCCAAGTGGCAGTTGGCGAAGAAGACCAATCCCGACCGGGTACGGGGTGACCTCGCCACGGTGATTCGCGGTGCCGATCTGTTCATCGGCTTCTCGGTGGGCGATGTCGTCACGCCGGATATGGTTCGCAGCATGGCGACGCGTCCGATCATTTTCGCCTTCGCGGGCCCGGTGCCGGAGATCGAGCCGGCCGCGGCGCGTGCCGCGGGGGCCGCGGTGGTCGCCACCGCGCAGTCACAGTATCCCAACCAGATGGACATCGCGTCGGTGTTTCCGGGGCTCTTCCGCGGCTTGCTCGATGTGCGGGCGCGCGAGGTGAATGACGAGATGCTGCTCGCGGCCGCGGTCGCGCTCGCCGGCGTGGTGACCGCGGACGCGCTGGCAGCGGACTACATCATCCCGAAGGTGCTCGACTTCCGGGCGGCCCCGGCAATCGCCCATGCGGTCGCGACGGCGGCGATCACGACCGGGGCGGCGAAGGTGACGGTCGACCCGGATTGGATCGCCGAGCGCACCCGGCGCTTCATCGACGAGGGCCGCTTCCCCGTGCCGCTGGCCACGGTCGATTCGACCGCCTCGTACGCCGCCCAATCGGTCGACCTCCACCGGCGCTATCAGGGCGTGCTCGAGATCAAGAGCAAGGTGCCGATCACTGACGAGCACATCCTGAGCCTGTTCTACCTGCCGCCGGGCGCGGTCGAGCCGACGGAGTGGATCGCCGAGCATCCCGAGTGGGTGTACGACTACACCATCAAGCGCAACCTGGTGGCGATTGTGTCGGACGGTTCCGCCGTGCTCGGACTCGGCAACATCGGCGCGCGGGCCGCGATGCCGGTCATGGAAGGGAAGTCGGTGCTGTTCCACACGTTTGCTGGTGTGGAGGCGTTTCCGATCTGCCTGGCCACGCAGGATCCGGATGAGATCGTCGCGATCGTGAAGCGACTCGAGCCGACGTTTGGAGGCATCAACCTGGAGGACATCTCCGCGCCGCGTTGCTTCTACATCGAAGAGCGGCTGAAGCGGGAGACCAGCATTCCGATCTTCCACGACGACCAGCATGGGACAGCGGTAGTGGTGCTGGCCGGCGTGATGAACGCGTGCAAGATCACCGGACGCGCCTTGCGCGACATCTCGATCGTCGTCAATGGCGCCGGTGCGAGTGCCATTGCGGTGAGCAAGCTCCTGATCCGGGTGGGGGTGGGCGACGTGATCCTCTGCGATACGACCGGTACCATCTACGCGGGGCGCGCGGCCGGGATGAACTGGATCAAGGAGGAAATGGCGGCGATCACCAACCGCGGCAACGTCCGTGGCACGCTCAGCGACGCCGCGCGCGGGCGCGACCTCTTCATCGGCCTCTCCGCGGCGGGTGCGGCGACGCCGGCGATGATCGCCAGCATGAACGCGCACGCGATCGTCTTCGCGCTGGCCAACCCGACGCCGGAGATCTTTCCGGACGACGCGAAGAAGGCCGGTGCCGTGGTGTGTGCCACCGGGCGGAGCGACCTCCCCAATCAGGTCAACAACTCGCTGGCGTTTCCCGGCATCTTCCGCGGCGCACTCGACACGCGGGCGCGCCAGATCAATGATCAAATGAAAATCGCCGCGGCGCACGCCATCGCCGCGTCTGTGACAGACGAGGAGCTCGGGCCAGACTTCATCATCCCGTCGGCGCTGGACTTTTCGGTGGCACCGCGGGTGGCGGTGGCGGTGGCGAAGGTGGCGATGGAAACCGGCGAAGCGCGGCAGCCGGTGGACCTGGACGTGGTCGCCGAGCGGTGCCGGGCGTTCGCCTACGCCGGGGAACGGCGGGCGGCGTTGTCATCCTGAGCGAAACAACCGCACAGCGGTTGTGGAGTCGAAGGACCTCGGTTCCGCGTGCGGAGCCCGGTGGTGCGAGCCGGCAGGGTGGCGGAGTCGTGCCGCAGGTCGATTCGCTGGCGGTGCGTGGAGATCCGACAGCAGGAGGTCCGAATCGATGGCCTGCTCAACGGCTCCGCCATCCCGCCGGCAAGTAGTTAGACCCGGGTACGGCGCAGCAGCGGCGCCATGGTGGTACCCTGCAACAGGATCGATACCAGCACCACGCCGAAGGTCGCCGTGATCACCAGGTCGCGGCCGATGAAGTCGGCGGGAAGGCTCAACGCAAGCACCATGGCGAGTCCGCCGCGCAGGCCACCCCAGATGAGCGGGACCACCCACGCGCGCGGGATCCGTTCGCTGGTCATCGCCAGCGCTGTGGCAACGCCACCCACAATGACGCCGCGGGCGATCCAGCCGGCGAGGAGTGCCGCGACGACCAGCGGCACATGGTGCAGGAGCGACGGCAACTGCACCGCAAAGCCGATCAGCAGGAAGACGATCGAGTTGAGCAGGAACGCGACGTAGTCCCAGAACGACTGCGCGGCGGCACGCGTCGATGCCGACATGCCCGAGCGCAGCCCGTGGTTGCCGTAGATCACCCCCGCGACGACGGTCGCGATGACGCCCGACCCGCCGACCTGGTCGGCCAGCACGAACGACCCGTAGGCCGCGATGACGGTGAGGGTGATTTCGATCACCGCTTCGTCGACAACACGGGTGAGCCGTGATGCCGCCGCCCCGACGGCGAGGCCGACAACGGTCCCCACCACGACGATCCGGAAAAAGTCGACGGTCAGCGCGAGCCCACCGATCGCGGTGCCGGCGGTGGCAGCGAGCACCAGCCCGAAGAAGATGATCGCCGTGCCGTCGTTCAGCAGACTTTCGGCCTCGAGCAGGAGCGAGAGCCGTCGCGGCGCACCGAGCGATCGCACCAGTGCCACCACCGCGATCGGATCGGTTGCCGCGACGATGGCGGCAAAGGTGAGCGCCTGGCGCCAGCCGAGTTCCAGCGATGTGCCGAACAGGGCGCGCGAGGCCATCAGGATTGCGGCCGTGATGGCGATGTTCACGGCGACCCCCGGAATCGCCAACGCGGCGATCGCGCGGGCGTTCTGCCGGAGGTCGTCGTACGACAGGTGAAAGGCTGCTTCGAACACGAGACCGGGGAGGAACACGGCGAACAGCAGCTCCCGGGTCAGGTGGGGTGGTTCGACCAGGTGCAGCGCGGCGAGGGCGATGCCAGTGAGCACGAGGGCCGCAGTGTAGGGGACTGGGACGCGGCGGGTGACGAGCGCTACTGCCGTCGCGATGACAATCAGCAGAATGATGACGTTGGGTTGGGACATCGGTCAGACCATCGCGCGCCGCTTGAGTCGCTCATACTGATCGACGACGGCGCGCGCCGCACCATCCGGCAGCACGTCGAGCACCAGGACCCCGTGCGATCTCAATTCGGCGAGCGCCGCGTCCCGCGCTTCGAGTAGCTCCTCGGCGGCGGCGCGTTGGAAGGCATCGTCAACGGTGAGCGCGCGCGACGTTGCCAGTCGTTCGAGTCCCGGATCACGCAACGTGACGGCGAGTGGAAGGTGGCGCGCTCGGAGCGAGCCAGCGTGTGCCACGAAGGCATCGCTCGCGGTGCGGTCCACGACGTCGGTAAAGAGCACGGTCAGCGCACGCTTGCGGTTGCGCGCGGCAAGGTAGGCGAACGCGGCGGGATAGTTGGGTTCCACCAGGCGTCCTTCCACGGCGGCGAGGGCGTCGAGTACCTGGCGCAGCGCCCGGCGGCCGCGGGTTGGCGGGACGAACTGCAGGATCTCGTCGGCGAATACGAGCAGGCCGATGTTGTCGTCGTGCTGGACTGCGCTGTGCGCCAGGTCGAGCGCGGCGTCGATGGCGGCCTCGAGTCGTGGCCGACCGTCGATCTCGGCGGTGAGCAACCGTCCGGCGTCGATCACCATCATCACCTGCTGCCGACGTTCATCCTCGTACTGGCGGCTCATCAGCTTCCCGCGTCGTGCCGTCGCCTTCCAGTCGATGGATCGTAGTTCATCACCGGGCACCCATTCCTTGATGCTCTCGAACAGCCGGCCCTCGCCGATCCGGCGCATGTTGCGGAAGCCGGCGTCGCGTCGCCTCTGGGTCTGCGCTGGGAGCGCCCGCAGGGCCGCCATCTTGAGGGAGGGATACACGATCACGTCCCACGGCAAATCCCGCTTCCCTTGCCGCCACGCAAGTCCCCAGGGCCCGCGCACGCGAAGATGGAGCAGACCGGCGTGCGCCTTGCCGCGATGCGCCGGCACGAAGAGCTGTTCGTCGCGCGTCTCGACCCGCGGCGGCAGGACGAGCAGGCGGTCGCGGCCGGCGCCGGGTGTGAGCAGTGGCGGGACGACTTCCCGCACGCGGACGACGAGTCTCAGGCGTGATGGGTTGCGCCAGCGATAGGTCACTGGCAGTGCTCGCCCGACCGAGAACGCTGGTGGCGCCTCGCGCACCACCGGAAAGGTGGGCACGTCGATCGCGCCGATACGCAGCACGTCCACGATCAGCGCCGCCAACCATACTAGATCTGCCGCGAAAAGAACGTTGGTGGCTGTCGGCCACACGGACGCGACGGGAGCCAGCAACGCGAGCGCGGCCGCGCTGACGAACCAGCGCGTCGAGGGGATGATCACCCGCGCGGCGCCTCGACACGCTGGATCAATGTGGCGAGCGCATCATCGGCGGACACACCTTCCAACTCGAGTTCCGGTGCGACGATGACGCGATGCCTGAGGACCGGTGCCGCGAGTGTCTTGACGTCGTCGGGGATGGCGTATTCGCGGCCGTCGATGAGCGCGGCGGCCTGGGCGAGCTTGAGGAGTGCCACGCTCGCGCGCGGCGATGCGCCGAGCGTCAGTGCCGGTGCGTCTCGTGTCGCGCCCACGAGCGCGGTGATATACGCCGTGAGTGTCGGTTCGACGCGAACCCGCCGCACGGCAGCGCGAAGTTGCGCCAGACCGTCGGCATCGAGCACCTGCGTGATGCCGAACGTCGCGACGTCCGAGGACTCGAATCCGCCAAGCACGCGCGTCAGGACGGCTTCCTCGACGGCGGCGCCGGGATAGTCGAGCTTGCTCTTGATCAGGAACCGGTCGAGTTCAGCCTCCGGAAGCGGGTAGGTCCCTTCGAACTCGATCGGGTTCTGTGTCGCGAACACCGTGAAGCTGGCACTCATCGGGTGGCTGATCCCGTCGACCGTGGCACTTCGCTCTTCCATTGCTTCGAGCAACGCGGCCTGGGTCTTGGCCGGCGCGCGATTGATCTCGTCCGCCAGGACGAGGTCGGCAAACAACGGACCGGGGCGAAAGGTGAACGTGCCCGATCCGCCAAGGATGCTCACGCCGGTGATGTCGGACGGCATCAGGTCCGGTGTGAACTGGATCCGACGGAACTCGAGGCCAAGCGCGCGGTTGAGCGACCGCACCAGGAGCGTCTTGGCGGTGCCCGGCGGCCCTTCCAGCAGGACGTGTCCGCGCGCGAGCAATGCCAGCAGCGACTCCCGCAGGACGGCGTGCTGGCCGAGCACGACGCGCTGCAGTTCGCCGAGCACCCGATTCGCTGCGTCGGCATGGCGGCGGACTTCGTCGGTGGTCAGCGCTGAAGATTCTGCCAAAGATCCTCCACGGCGTTCGCCGCATGCAGCACGCTCGATGACGGCTGTCCTGGTTGGGTGAGTGATGTCAATGTGGCGAGCGCCTCGCGTTCGCCCGCGGAGGTCTCGCGGCGATCCTGCTGTTCGAGCCAGGCGTGCCAGTCGCCGCGCGGACGCATCGCCGGCGGGGCGAGGCGACGGCGCAGGCCGCGCACCATGGCGCCGATCGCCTCATCATAGCCGTGCGCGGCGGAGAGCGCGGTGGCAAGTGCGCGCACATGCTCGAGCGTGGAGCGACGAGTGCGCGCAATCCCGGGGACGGCGGGGCCGAAGCGCATAGCGCCGGACAGCAGGGCGAGCACCCCCACGGCGGTCAACTGCCACGCTGCCCAGCCCCACGGCGAGCGCCAACTCCAGGCGAGGGTAGCGGCGGCAAGCGATCCCGAGGCGCCGTAGCCGTGATGGTATTCGTCGAACAGCACGTGCTCATATTGTCCGACCAGCAGCGCGAGCACGAACGGACCGGCATCGGTGTCGCGGAGCGCCTGGTTGCTGAGGAGGCGCGCATCGGAAACCAGGATCACCCGTTGGCCGGAATCCCGCTCGAGTCGGAGCACGACTGGGCCGCGTGGCGAGAGCAGTAACGTCGTGACGGAACGGAATGTCGGCACCTTGCAGCTGAGTCGGCCGAGGTCTCCGGCTCGGCTGGAATCGGTGTAGACCGCCTGATCGGTGGCGATGAGTGCGGCGCGGACCCAAGGTGCCGCGGCCTGCGGTCCATCCACGCGCACCGAATCGAAGCGACGCCGCTCGAGCTTGTAGCCGAAGCAACGCATCAGTTGTTCAGCCCCATGGCCGGCCAGCAGCAGGTCCGCGGACTTGTTGAATTGCACCAGGAGCATGAGGTCCGGCGCAGCGATGTCCACGCTCGGATCGAGAATGGCGAGGAGCTGACGTGGGCGGCCCTCGAAGCGCGCCAGTTCCTTTGGGCGGTCGCGGAAGCGTTGCGCCTCGATCCCCAAGCGCTGGATCGCGTCGAGCAAGCCGCGGGCACCACCGGGACCGGTGAGAAAGGTCGACGGGTGGGCGACTCGCGCGGTTTCTGCCTCGGGCGCCCGTGACCGGCCGGCGAGCGCGGCAACGGTCATGAGGACGGTGAGGGCGCCGAGCCCGATGACGGCGTCAGTTCGCGGACGCATACCGTTCCGGGGTGGCGCTCGCGCGCCAATCCGCAAATTCCGCGGGACCACACGGCGATCGCGCGAACGCATAGCGATACAGCCGGCGCACCAGGTCGCGGAATTCGTCGCGCGCACCGGGGGCCAGCTGAGACTCACGCACATATTCACCGGGTGTCTTGCTCGGATGGAAACGCAGCACGCTGCGGGCGTCGAGCGCGAGCACGAGTGCCAGAAAGTCCGCCTGGATCGCCTCGGCAAAGCGGCCGGACGCAGCGAGGCGGTCGGCCTCGCCACGGTACCACGCCTGGTCTCGCGGGATGAGGCCCGGGCCCGTGGCCGCCGGCGCCGGATCGGTCGAATGGACGGTGTTGATGAACGTCCACCCGGCACGAACAACGACCGCGAGCATCGCGAGGACCAGCGCGTAGAGGACGACGCGGAAGCCGAACGGGTGCATGTCGTGCAGGCCGGTGAACCAATGCCAGATCGCGTCGCGCACGCGCTTGAGTGCCGCGAACGGATCGGGTCGTTGCACCCACTTGTAGGCGGGGGCAGCGAAAACGGAATCGAGGACCGCTCGGAGCGAGTCCGGGTGCTGCCCGTTCATGCGGCCGGCTGCGTTGCCGTTGCGAGAAGTTCCAGGTCGTATCCTTCCTTCCGGACCCGCAGATCGTAGTACAACACCGTGATGACGATGTAGAAGAACGGATAGACGAAAATCTGCAGCACCCCGATCAGGACCTGGGAAATCAACGGCGACCAGACGCCGGTCCATGTGCCGACGGCGGACATCAGGCTGACAATCATCATTGGAACGACGAAGAGGAGTACCGCCACGAACACCGATACGAGCACCTTGAAACGGAACCCCTTGGTGAGTTCCCAGGAGCGGTTCATCGCGCCGAGGGCGCTGAGCGGCTGTTCGAGGACGAGCACAGCGGTGGCGAGGACCAGGCCGGAAAGGAGGATCACACCGGGCACGAACAGGACGATGAAGCCGAGGCCGATGGCGATCGAACTGAAGATGGAAACCAGTATCAACGGACCGACCAATCGGAACGCCTTGCGGAGCGCAATGTCACCGGCCATCGGGTGACCCAGGTAAGCGCCCGACACGATGAACGTGGTGGCAGCGACGGCAATGGCGCTCAGGACCACCGCCAGGACGAAGTTGGCCAGCAACAGCGCCCAGTGGTCAAATATTGCGAGCGAGCCACTGCTGATCTGTTGCAGGTAGATCCCGAGTACCACAGGAATCGTCCGGCACACGAGTGCCACGATCAGGAGCGGAGCGAACAGGGAGCGGTACAGCCCGAACGACGTATCGAGCACTTCGCCGGTGGACAGGGGCCGAAGGACGGGGGCGGCCATGCAAAGGTCTCCAGGCAGCGGATTGGGTGTGTTCGGTGCGAGCCCGTACATTACCGTCGCAGGTCGTTTCCGGCACCCCCTCGTCCCGTGGCACCCATGTCCAAGCCCGGCAGCTCCGATTTTCGGCAGCACCTCGAACTCGAGACGCCTGAGCACGTCGTGCTCGACTACGAGATTGCCGGTGTCGGCAGCCGTGCCCTCGCGGCATTGGTGGATTGGGCGCTGGTGTTCGTGCTGGTGTTGGTGGCGATCCTTGGCCTTGGTACCGCGGGCATGGCGGTGCGGGGGCCTTCAAAGTGGTTTCTCGCCGTCGGGATCGTGATCGTGTACGGGATCATCTGGGGGTATTTCTCGCTGTTCGAGGGACTCCGGCAGGGACAGACGCCCGGCAAGCGGTGGCTCGGCATCCGGGTGATTCGTGACACCGGGCATGGTGTCACGTTCGCCGAGGCGGCCGCGCGAAACCTGCTGCTGCCGATCGACATGATCGGAATGATCGGCATTGTCCTGATTGCCCTCCATCCCAAGGCCAAGCGCCTCGGCGATTTTGTCGCCGGCACCGTCGTCGTCCGGGACCGACCGGTCCCGGTGCCCGTCGCTCCGGCATCGGCTCGTGGATCGACCGCTGGCGCCGCGGACGCCGGCACGCCACAACTCAGCGACGGCGAGTTCCAGTTGCTTCGCGGGTTCGCCAGTCGTGCGCCCGCGTTGCCGCCGCAAGTTCGCCATCGATTTGCCAGGCAACTGGCCGCGCGGTTCACCGAACGCCATCCGGGACGACCTGCCGACGACCTGGAGTTCGTCACCCAGCTGCACGAGGATGAACTGGCGCGACGCAGCGGTCGCTTCGGCGCGCGCGCCGGCACCAGTGACGGGCGTGCGCCGCGGCGATCCGTCGCCGAACGGCTGGTGGCGCGAAAGGGGGTGCGATGGAACGAGTTCCACGCGATGGCGGATCGGGTCACCGCCGGGGGACTCGACGTACTCGCCGCGCGTGAACTGCCCGATTTTGCGACGCGCTACCGCGAGGTTGCCGCGGACCTGGCGCGGGCCCGCACGTACGGTGCCGACGCGTTGGTGCTCGCCCAGCTTGAACGGCTGGTCGCCGCCGGTCACAACGCGTTGTACCGGAACGAACGACAGACGTGGCGGCGAATCTGGACCTTCATCTCGCGAGAATGCCCCGGTGCTGTCGCCGAGTCGTGGCGCTACGTCGCGATCGCCTACCTCGTCTTCCTGATTCCGGCCGGTGCGGGCTTCGCGTTGCTTCGCGACCGGCCGAGCCTGGCGCCGGAACTGATTCCGGACACCATGCTCGAGCGCGCCGAAGCGGGTGCCGCCCGGCTCGCGAAAGGACAAGGGTACGTGCTCGCGCCCGGCGAGGACCGACCCGTGATGGCGACATCGATCATCACCAACAACGTCCGCGTGGCATTCTATTGCTTTGCCGCAGGGATTGTGCTGGGCGTTGGCTCACTCGTCGTGCTGGGGTACAATGGCCTGCTCCTCGGCGCCGTTTCCGGGCACTACGCCAACGTCGGCATGCTGGGCTACCTGTGGACGTTCGTGATCGGGCACGGATTGCTGGAGATCACCGCGCTCTGTATCGCCGCGGCCGCCGGCTTTCTGCTGGGGCGGGCGATCATCGCGCCGGGCGATCTGCCGCGAACCGACGCGCTGATCCTGGCAGGACGCCGAGCCATGCGACTCGTGGGGGTGGCGGTCGTGTTGTTGATCGTCGCGGGCACGATCGAGGGGTTCATCTCGTCGAGCGGTTGGTCGGTACCGGCGCGACTGGCGGTGAGTAGTGGGAGCGTAGCGTTTCTCGTCATCTATCTCCTGAACGGGCGGCGATCCTCCGTCAGCCATTGACCCGGGGTCGCCGCTGTGTCGCCGGCGGCATTGCCGGGAAGTCCGTGTACGGCTGGTCCTGATACCAGAACGCGCACGAATAGAAGTTGTCGGCGCGGTTGTTGGCGTGGCCGTGCTCGATGGTGTGCTTGAGATAGGTGTTGAACGTGACCGGATTGTCGCCATGGAACCGGTACAGGCAATACCGCCCGCCGATCTTCTCGGCGCTCTGCATCAGCGGCGCGCCATACTGGTGATGGGAGAATTGTTCCGCATGCATCCGGCCGCCGAAATCCCAGCTGCCCAGGAAGTAGTCCTCCGTCCCGGTCCCGGTGATGATCGGCATCGCGGGATCGTCAACGAAGATCATGTCGTCGCCCTCGCCGAACCACCCCTCGGCCGTCTGGATCACGCCAAGCGTGACGCCCATCAGATGGCCCCGACCGCGGGTCTCGCAGAAGACATAGTTGGTCTTACCGTCGATGTTCTTTTCGTTCGCGAGGCTCTGGGCGACGTTCGGAGCGGCCTGACGGTATTGCGCATGAAAGTAGAGCGCATCATCGGGAACGGCGTCGGCCTCGAGATAGTCAATGTTCGAGTAGAACGCCCCGACGTCGCGCGACCCCTCGTTGGTGACTGTGAGGCGCGCTCCCTTCCGGTACGGCATCGCGAAGTAACAGTTGAGTGATTGTCCGGGCGAACAGGCGATGTACTGACTTTCGAAGATGACGTAGTCGCCGAGGTTGAGACCAAAGAAGTCGCCGATTGGCGTCTCGATGCTCGGCTTGGCATTGCCGTCCCAGTAGGCACGCAGCACCAGTTCCTTGAGGTGCAACGAACTGGCCGAGATCGTGAACCAGATATGGCTGATCACGCCGGCGCCGGTGGCGTTGAAGATCTCTCGTTCAGCCCCGGCCTTGATCGGCCACGCATCGTTATTGCCGCCGGTGACGTCATGACTGGACTGCTTGCGGGAACGGTAGCGTTGCAGTCTGGCGTAGGGCGGCACCCACTCAGTGACGGGCGCCACCGGCGCGTCGATCGGCGGCATACCGGGGAGTGCCGCGAATCCCGCGGCGCCGGCGATCGATTGCACAAAGTTTCTCCGCCACATGATGGGTCTCCTGCCGGATGGGCCGGCTTCGGTGTGTTACGGTTGGGTGATTCGTTTGGTTGGTAGCGTCACGCGGTGCGGGACCGGGAGGTGCCGGAGAATACTGTCGGCTAACTCGACGGCTTGCTTGCCGCCCGTCGGGTACACGAATGTCGCGGCGAGCTTGCCGTCCGCGACCGCCTGCCGACCGCCGTCGAGGCCGGCGAGTCCGTCGATCCCGATGAACTTCATGTCCTTTTCGCGCCCCTTGGCCTTCGCGGCAAGGTAGGCGCCGACCGCCATCGGATCATTGTGGCCGTAGACCAGGTCGATCCTGTCATGTGCCTGTAGCGCCGCTTCCATCTGGGTCATCGCTTCTTCCCGGAGCCAATTGGCGACCGGGTCATGAATGATGTGCAGGCCCGGTGACTTGGCGATCGCCTCATGGAACCCGTCGCTCCGGTCGCGCGCTGGTGTGGAGCCAGGCAATCCCTTGATCTCGATGATGTTCCCCTGGCCGCCGAGGAGGGAGTCCGCGTATTCGCCGGCGGCGCGGCCGATGGCACGATTGTCGGCGCCGATGAACGTGGTGTAACTGTCGCCCTCGATCTCGCGGTCAACGACGATCACGGGGACCCCGGCATCGAATGCCCGCTTGACCACCGGCGTGAGTGGCTTCGCCTCATTGGGCGAGATGATCAGCAGATCGATTTTCTGTCGCAGGAAGTTCTCGACGTCGGCGACCTGTTTGGCGTTGTCCTGCTGCGCGTCGGCGTAGACGATCTCGATGGCGGGAAAACCCGTCGCACGCGCTGCCACTTCGGCGTTCATCGCCACGCGCCAGGGCTCGCCGAGGTTCGCCTGCGAGAAGCCGATCAGGAACTTGCCCTTCTGCTGGCGACCGCATCCGACGGCAAGTACCAGGACGAGGAGCGAGGCGAAACTACGTCGCAGGACGCCGCCGCTGGAGCCAGACTGCGACGACGATGATGAGGCCCTTGAGAATGAGCTGGAGATTCGCATCGACGTTGTTGAGTCCCATGGAATTGTTGATGACGCCGATGATCAGGATGCCAACGATCGTTCCGCCTACCGTGCCGGTCCCGCCACTCAGCGCCGTTCCGCCGATGACGACTGCCGCAATCGCATCGAGTTCGTAGGAAACGCCGTCGTTCGGGTTTCCCTGTTCGAGTTGCGCACTATGTACCAGTCCAGCGATTCCGGCGAGAGCGCCGCAGATCACATACACCATCGCCTTGTGCCACGCCACCCGCACGCCGGCGAGTCGAGCCGCGGCCTCGTTGTCCCCGATCGCGTAGACATAGCGCCCGCTGCGGGTTCGCGCCAGATAGAAATGCATCGCCAACGCCGCAAGCCCGAAGATCAGCGCCGGCGCCGGCACGTGGTTCAGCAACGGCGCTGCGACGGAACGGACCGACGCCGGAGCGCCACCGGGACCGAAGCCGAGCGGGATCGCCGCACCGTTACTGAGGTACCGGGCGGCGCCGCGAGCCGCACTCATGGTGGCCAGGGTAGCGATGAACGCCGGGAGGCGCCACCGCGCGATGACGATGCCGTTGAGCGCTCCCCACAGGGCGCCGACTGCCGTGACGAGCACGAGCGAGAGCCCAAGGCCGACTCCCTCCTTCATCCAGAGCCAGGCGCTCATCGTGGCGGCGAAGGCGAGCACCGAGCCGACCGACAGGTCGATCCCACCGGCGATCACCACCGCGGTCATGCCGACTGCGAGGACGCCCTTCTCGGACACCTGTCGCAGGATGTCGGTCAGGTTGCCGAGGTCGAGGAAGACGAGCCGTCCGCCGCGCAGTGGCGAGGTGACGATCGCCATGAGCAACACGAGTGCGAGACCGAACGCACCGGCGTAGCGCGCGATGCGCTCCCGCCGTCGGCGCATGGGTGGCGTCGGAGGCGGCGCCCTGCGCGAGGGTGTCGCCGGTGACTCCGCGCCCTGGCCCGCAGCGGCAGCGAGCAACTTCTCCTCGGTCGCTTCGTCGCGATTGAATGACGCCGCGATGCGGCCGTCGCGAAACACCAGTATCCGGTGACACTGAGTCAGGATTTCGGCCATTTCAGACGAACAGAGCACCACGGCAAATCCCTGTGCCGCGAGGGCACTCAGTTCGGCGTAGATCTCTGCCTTTGCCGCCAGGTCGATTCCGCGCGTCGGCTCGTCGAGCAGCAACACCTTGGGAGAGGCGAAGAGCGCGCGTGCCAGAAGCGCCTTCTGCTGGTTGCCGCCGCTCAGGGTGCTGATGGCGACGGCGGGACTCGCCGCGCGGACGCCGGTGGTGGCCATCATTCGCGCCGCTTCGCGGCGTTCGTGCCTCCGATCGATCCATCCGATTCGGCTCACGCGTCCGAGCGCCGCCATGGTGATGTTGCGATCCACTCCCAGGTGCGGGAAGATGCCGCTCGTCTTTCGTTCCTCCGGCAGGATCACCAGGCCGGCGTCGCGGGCCACGGCAGGATTGAGCGGCACGTAGGTCCGGCCATCGAGCCGGATCCGGCCGTGTGCCGCGCGTTCGAGTCCGCCGACAAGTGCCAGCAGGAGATCGGTACGCCCGGCTCCGATGAGGCCGGCGAATCCGACGATCTCGCCTCGACGCACCGTGAATGACACGTCGTGCAATCGATATCCGTCGGGGCGCGCCGGATCGGGCACCGAGAGATTCTCAACCGCGAGCAGCTCGGCGGCCTCAAGGGCGACGGGCGCCAGCACGCCACGGGTGATTTGTCGCCCGCACATCAGGCGCACCATCTCGCCTTCGTCGAGACCCCCGGCGGGTCGAGTGATCACTTGCTTGCCATCGCGCAGCACGGTGACCCGATCGGCGAGGCGTTGCACTTCATCGAGTTTATGCGACACGTAGATCACGCCGGAGCCATCGGCCACCAGTCTGCGGATAACTTGTTCGAGATGGGCTGCCTCCGCGGCGCCGAGCGATGCTGTGGGTTCGTCCATGATGAGGCACTGGGCGTCGAGCGAAATGGCGCGCGCGATCGCAACGAGCTGGCGACTCGCCGCCTCCAGCGAACCGAGCAGCACGTCGGTCGGAATGTGGTGTGTCTCGATCGTCTCGAGTTGCTGGCGCGCGAGCCGGTGCAGTGCGGACCTATCGATCAGTCCGCCCGGACGCCGCGGCTCGCGCCCCAGCAGGATATTCTCCGCCACGGAGAGCGACGCGACCAGCTGCAGTTCCTGCGGGATGACGGCGATTCCGGCGGCGAGCGCCTGGCGCGGTGATGTGAAGCGTCGCGCGACTCCACGTACGGTCACCGCGCCTTCATAGTCGCCGATCTCGCCGCAAAGGATCTTGACCAGGGTGGACTTGCCGGCGCCGTTCGCACCAATCAGCGCATGTACTTCGCCAGGCTGCAGGTCGAAGTCGACATCGGTGAGGGCGGGTACGGCGGCGAACCGCTTGCCGACCCTGCGGGCTTCGACGAGTGCGGTCACTGGCTGCCACTAATGGGCGTCATCTGCGATGCTCCACGCCCTGATGCCGGTCGAGCGCGTCGTCGATGTCGCCGCACAGATTCACCCGGATGCCCATCGCCCGCGCCATCCCAGCCTTCCGCACCAGCGCCCGTTTGGCGGTGTCGGCATCGGGGGCATACACCACTTGGATGTGGTTCGACTGGTGCTTGGCCATCAACTGGTCGCGCGACACGCCGTACAGGATGGCGTGCATGATGGGCCAAGGCGGCGTCGTGGCCTGCCAGCGGCGCGCCGTCTCTGCATCGGAGAGCTTGACCACTCCGCCGCGGCCGATGTCCATGTGGAGCGAGTCGCTGGCGACGTAGAGCCGGCTCCAGACGAGTTCGCCTGGCCGGCTCACGCCCTTGAGCGTGGAGCCGCCCTTGGGGAAGTACATCGGTGGTTGTCGTGCGCCGACCGCCCCCGCGTAGCCACCGATGAAGTGTGAAGCGGGCGCGGCGCCCGAGATCAGGAATACCCAGACGAATTCATCGATACCCAGCTCGTTGACGTGGGCGCCCCAGCGCACGTCGTGCAACGTGTTGGACGGATCGAGTCCCATGTCGGTCCACACGCGATCGGTGATCAGCGCGTCGACGCCGGCGCACTCGTCCACCTCGTTGAAGTGCGGCACGGCGCGCCCGTCGAAGAGCACCTCGCCCTTCTCGCCGCGCACCGGCGGCCGGTCGGGATTGTTGAGCAGTCCTTCGGCCAGGTCTGACGCGACGCACACGTCCTTGAGTCCCTGTTGGTACTGGATGCCGATCGCCGCACACCCGAAATTGTGGGCCAGGCGCACTGCAGCGTCGTACATCCGCAGTCCTTCGAGGACCTGGCGCGCCGTGAGCTCGGTTGCCTCGTTGTTGCCGAGTTCGAAGCGCATTCCCCGTGATGTGAGCCAGGTGTAGTGCGCTTGCGCCCGTGCCGCCGGCACCACCTGCATGGCCGCGAAGAGTGCGCTCTGGCTGAGCCGCTCCTTGAACAGGCCGGTCTTGTGGAGCAGGTGATCGGGGATGATTGCGTTGTACATCCCCATGCAGCCTTCGTCGAATACGCCGAGGATCGCCTGGTCGCGGACGAGGGCGGTGCCGAGCTCCGCGCCGCGATCGCGATCCGGCGCGAGCGCGGCGTCGAAGCTCTCATTGGTGAGCTGGCGCGTGTGAGACAGGTCGTGCGAAATCTTTCCGCTACGAAGCCATTCGGCGATCGCGTTGCGCGCGAACTCATCGGTAAAGTCTTCACTCCAGATCGTGCCATAGCGGATGCCCGCCTTGGTGAGCGAACCGTTCAGGTTGAGGAGCCCGACGAGGCCCGGCCATTGCCCGCTCCAGTTGGCGAGGGTCAGGATCGGGCCGCGGTGCTTGGTGAGCCCCGCAAGCACGTTGCTGGTGTACTGCCAGCACGACTCGGCGACGATCAGGGGTGCATCGCGATCGATTTGCCGGAAGATTTCGATGCCGTGTGCCTGACCGGTGATGAAGCCGTGTCCTTCGACCGCATCGACGGGGTGTCCGCGAACGACCCGCCGGCCGAGCCCGGCCAATGTCTCAGCAACCGTCGCTTCCAGCGCCACCTGAGCCGGCCAGCACGCCTGATTGGCAGGGAGTCGCGAGTCGCCGCTGGCGACCAGGACGATGTCTGAGTCAGGCTTCGGCGGTCGCTGTTTCATCGGTACCTGGGTCGTGGGTCGTGGATCGTGCGTCATGGGTCGTGACTGGCAACTCGGCTTACGTTCAGCAGTCATATTGTACGACCGAGCGAGCAGGAAAACCAATCGGAAGCAGGTGCCGATGCACGCGACCGGCCGCACGTTACCCCTTACATACCACGCTGTTCGGTGGAGATTCAGGGCCATCATGCCAAACCATACGCGTTGTGAACGCTGATTTCACCGGCCGCGTTGCCATCGTCACCGGTGCTGCCCGGGGGTTGGGCCGGGCCGTCGCGGCACGGCTCCATGAGCGGGGAGCTTCGGTCGCCGTCAATGTGCGCGACCATGAACGCGCGGAGGCTATCGCGTGTGAGCTTGGTGAACGAGCGCTCGCGGTGCCGGGCGATGTCGCTTCGCCGGGTGTGCCGGCAGAAATCGCGCGTCGCACGCTGGACCGCTTCGGGCGTATTGACATCCTGGTCAACAACGCCGCGTTGCCGCTGACCACGCGATTCGAGCACCTCTCGGTCGAGGAGTGGCGGGAGGCGCTCGAGGTGAACCTCACGGCGCCGTTCCTGCTCATCAAGGCGATGCTGCCGGCGATGCAGGCGCAGCAGTATGGGCGCATCATCAACGTTTCGTCGACGGCGGGGCGGATGGTGAGCACACTCGGTGGCGCGCACTACACCACGTCCAAGACCGGACTGCTCGGCCTCACCCGCGCGGCGGCGAAGGAACTTGGACAATACGGGATCACCGTGAACGCGGTGTGCCCCGGAATGATCGATACCGAACTCACGCGCGAAACGGCAACATCCGAGACGCTGGAACGGCTGGCGCAGGGTTTTCCGGTTCCCCGTCTCGGCACTGCTCTCGAGGTGGCCGACTTGATCTGCTTCGCCGCGTCGGAGGCTGCAGGGTACATTACCGGCGCGTCGCTGGATATCAACGGTGGCGACCTCATGATGTAGGAGCGACCGTGAAGGAAGGCACGCGCGTTCTCGCCGGACTCGGAGCGGGACTCGTTGGTGGTTTCGCGATTGCGGCGTCGCACAACGCCGCGCTCCTGAACGCAGCGGACGCGATCGCCCCGGTCGGCACGCTCTGGGTGAACGCGATCCGGATGACCGTGATCCCGCTCGTGGTGTCGTTGCTGATCACCGGCGTCGCGTCGGCGGCCGACCTCGCGACAATCGGGCGCATCGGTGCGAGAACCCTGCTCGTCTTCGGTGTGCTGCTCGCCGGTGTGGCGGTGGTGGTGACACCGCTCTCGGTGGCGGTGTTCGCCTGGCTGCCCCACCTCATCACCGTACGCCCGGCGCTGCCGGCGGGCGCGGCGGAGGCGGCCGGTGCGCTCGCCGCGAGTGGCCAGGTGGTGAGCGTTTCGAGCTGGCTGACGTCGCTGATCCCGACGAACCCGATCGCGGCGGCGGCCACCGGGGCGATTCTGCCGTTGATTGTGTTCACCCTTCTGCTCGCGCTTGCGATCGCACGCAGCCCGGCCGGCACGCGCGACACGCTGCTCGGTTTCTTTCGCGCGTTGAGCGACGCGATGCTGATCCTGGTTCGCTGGGTGATCGCGCTCGCGCCGATCGGCGTGTTCGGGTTGATGTTGCCGCTGGCGGCACACGGCGGAGCGGGCCTTGCCGGTGCGGTAGGCTTCTACATCGCCGTGTACTCGATCGCGAGCGTGGGCTTCGTGCTGCTGCTGTATCCGGTGGTTGCGGTGGCCGGCCGGGTCCCCGTGCGCCAGTTCGCCCGTGCCGCCCTGGCGCCGCAGTTGATCGCCTTCAGTTCGAGTTCGTCCATCGCCTCGCTCCCCGCGCTGGTGGCGGCCGCCGAGCAGGGACTATCGCTGCCGAAGCGGGTCACGGGATTCGTATTGCCGCTCGCCGTGTCGACGTTCAAGCTGGCCGCGCCCGTGTCCTGGATGGTCGGCGCGCTGTTTGTCGCGTGGTTCTATCATGTCGAGCTCCACGTGGCGCAACTGGTGCTCGTCGCGCTGGCCGCGATCTTTCTCGCGTTCGCGGCACCCGGCGTTCCGCGAGGAGCGTTCTTGCTGCTCACGCCGCTCTTCCTCGCGATCGGCTTGCCGGCCGAAGGGATCGGCATCCTGATCGCCGTGGACGCCATCCCGGACCTGTTCGCCACGGTCATGAACGTCACCGGCGACCTGGTGGCGGCGGTGCTGGTGGCACGGTGGAGCCGGGAGCCCCAACGGCAGGCGTGAGCCACGACGGCTCGCGGCTGCAGTTTATCCTTCCCTCATGCCGCTCCTGAGCACGTTTGAACTCACCAAACGCTATCCCGGCGGCGTCACCGCCCTCGACGGGCTCACCCTGGAGCTCGAACCGGGCATCATCGGTCTCGTCGGGGCGAACGGCGCCGGGAAGAGCACCTTTCTCAAGATCATGCTCGGCCTGCTCGCACCGACCAGTGGTTCACTCGTCGTGCTCGGCATCGATGCCACCCGGAACGGTCCGGAGCTGCGCCAGTTCCTCGGCTACATTCCCGAGTTCGATTGCTTGCCGCCGGACCAGACGGCCGCCGACCTGGTGACGCACATGGCGCGCGTGTCCGGTCTTCCCGCGACGGCGGCCCGGGAGCGTGCGGCGGAAATGCTCCGGCACGTCGGTCTCTATGACGAGCGCTATCGACAGATCGGCGGGTACTCCACCGGGATGAAGCAGCGAGTCAAGTTGGCGCAGGCACTGGTGCACGACCCCAAGCTGCTGCTCCTTGATGAACCGACCAACGGCCTCGACCCCGCCGGTCGAGCCGACATGCTCGACCTGATCCGGCGGACCGGTCACGAGTTCGGCATCGGCGTCATCGTCGCGTCGCACCTGCTCAGCGAAATCGAACAGGTGTGCGACTTTCTCGTCGCCATCGACGCCGGCCACCTGTTGCGCGCCGCCTCGATCGAGACGTTCACGCGCGAGACGGAGCTGCTGGTCGTCGAGGTCGTTGGCGACAGCGAGGCGTTCCGGCAGAGCCTGGTGGCCAAGGGGCTCGCCGCCCGGGCCGGCGTCGGCGGCAGCATCCTGATTGTGCTCGGTGACGGTTCACCCTTCGACGTGGTGCGCGACACCGCTGCCGAAATGGGCGTGGGATTGATGCGGGTGGCGCGGCGTCGCGATCGGCTCGAGGACCTCTTTCAGGCGGCACCCGCCGGTGCGGGCGGGGCGACGAATGCCGCAGCCTGAGCCCGCCGCCGGCGCGATCTACGACATCGGCTATCAGCATTACGACGGCAAGCGCCTGGGGCGGGCCGGCGCGGTCCGCGCGTTGTACTTCCACGGCTTGCGCACGGTCTTCGGCATCGGCCGCGGCGGGCGTGCCAAGATTCCGCCGATCGCGTTGATCGCCATCATGGTGATTCCCGCCGTGATCCAGGCGGCACTCGCCGGTCTTGGCAACGGCCAGATCCAGGTGTTCACCCACGAAGGCTACTTCCGCACGACGGTGTGGATCTTCGGCCTGTTCTGCGCGTTCCAGACGCCGGAACTGGTGACGGGCGACCAACAGTACCGCGTCCTGGCGCTGTACTTCTCGCGCGCCGTGCTTCGATCCGACTACGTGCTCGCCCGCGTCGGCGCACTGGCGACCGCACTCTTCATCGTGGCGCTGCTCCCGCATTTCGTCATGCTTATGGGGGATTACTTCGCGGCAGAACATGTTGGCGAGGCGATCCGCAAGAGCCTGCCGATGATTCCGCGCATTCTTGGCGCCGCATTCGCGATCGCGGTGCTGCTGGCCACCGTCTCGATTACGATTTCCGCGATCATCCGGCGGCGCCCGTTCGCCACGGCGGCGATTCTCGCGCTCTTCCTGCTTGCAAGCGCGTTCGTGGCACCGCTGGTGATGAGTCGCCCGGACAAGATGCGCTACCTGGTTCTCGCGAGTCCGATGATGGTTGGCGACGGCCTCACCACCTGGGTGTTCGACACGACGACGGTGCGCCCGCCGGTTGACACGACCGAATGGGTCCCGCTGCCGCCACTGGCACCGGGAGCCGATTCGGCGGCAATCGCAGCGCGTCGCGCCGAGATGCGCCGTCGTTTTCGGCGGCGACGCCCGAGTGTGCTCGAGACCGCCAATCTTCCCGGCGTCGTGTACCTCGCCACCACTGTCGGCCTGATTCTGCTCGGCGCTGGCGTGCTCACGCTCCGTTACCGGAGCATCGAAACATGACGGTCGAGCTCACGAATGCCTCCAAGTGGTATGGCAACATCGTCGCCGTGAATGACGTCTCGTTCACGCTGAGCGCGGGCGTCACCGGGCTGTTGGGGCCGAATGGGGCGGGCAAGTCGACCATCCTGCACATGATCGTGGGCTTGCTGCGACCCTCCGGCGGCACGGTGACGATCGCGGGCACGCCGTCGTGGCAGCATCCCACGATTTATCGCGGGCTCGGGTTCGTGCCGGAGAGTGAGGGGGTATACGCGTTTCTCAGCGGCTACGAGTTCGTGTTGCTGAATGCGCGCCTGCAGGGTGTGGCCGAGCCGGCGGTGGCGGCCGCGCGTGCCATCGGGCTGGTGGAGCTGGAGCAGGCGCAGCATCGCCCAATCGCGACGTACTCCAAGGGCATGCGTCAGCGCGCGAAGATCGCTGCGGTGCTGGTCCACGACCCAGCCGTCCTCCTGCTCGACGAGCCGTTCAACGGGATGGATCCGAAGCAGCGGTTGCAGATGATGGCCTTGCTGCGACGCTTCGCGGACGAGGGCCGCACCGTGCTGGTCAGCTCGCACATCCTGGAGGAAGTGGATCGCCTCGCCGACACGGTGCTGGTGATCATCGGCGGACGACTGGCGGCTTCCGGGCCAAGCCGTGTCATCCGCCAGTTGATGACGGACCGCCCGCACACTTTCACCGTGCGGACCAGCGATGATCGGGCGCTTGCCGCCGCGCTGGTCCGGCAGTCGGCGACTACGAGCGTCGAGTTTGTTCCGGCCGGCATGAGTATCCGCACCGCGGATCTCGGCCGGTTCACGCGGGCGCTGCCGGTACTCGCGCGCGATGCGAACGTGTCGATCCTCGAGGTCACGCCCACGGACGAGTCGCTCGAGAGTGTCTTCTCCTACCTGGTGCAGGGATAGCCATGCTGTTCAATCCCGCCATCGCCGGGTTGACCGTTCGTCAATCGCTCGCGCGCCGTCGCTGGCTCGTTGTGAGCGTGCTCGCGGCGTTGCCCGTGATCATGGCGATGCTGACCCGTCTCTATGCCAGCCAGGATCAGGAGCCGATCGGCGTCCTGATCGAGATCCTCTCGGCGCTGAGTTTCACCGTCGTGGTGCCGATCGCGGCACTTACCCTCGCGAGCTCGGGATTTGGCGCCGAGGTGGACGACGGCACGGTGGTGTACCTGCTCACGAAGCCGATCCCGCGGCCCGAGATCGTGGTGACGAAACTGGTGGTGACGGCCCTCATCGCTGTGGTACTGGCGGTGGCCTCCACGCTGGCTGCCGGCGTCATCGCACTCGGCGGGTTCGATGCGACACGATTGTTGATCGGTTTCGCGGTCGGGGCAGCACTGGGCAGCGTAATGTATACGGCGGTCTTCCTGGCGCTGGGGCTGGTGACGCGGCGCGGGATGCTGGTGGGTCTCGTCTATCTGGTGGTCTGGGAAGGTGCCCTCAGCAGGCTGTTCGCCGGCACGCGCACACTCAGCATCCGTCAGTACATGCTGAGCGTGACGGACGCGATCTCGACCGCCGATGCCGCGGTCTTTACGGCACCGTTGCCGCACAAGACAGCGTTCTACATGAGTAGCGTGATCGTGGTCGGGGCCGTGGCCCTGTGCATATCGCGGCTCAGGAACTTCGAGGTTGGTCAGTCGGGGTAGTGGGCCGTACATTTGGCCACGTCGCCGGACCCCGCCCGCCGCTCCTCCATCCGCTTACGGAAGGACACCTGATGCCCGAAACATCCGAGACCGCGACGCCTTCGGCCAGCGCAGTTCCGTCGCCGGGCCTGTTCCTGCTCGGCGCCGTGACCAACTTCTTCGATACGCTGGGAGTGGGTTCGTTTGCGACGACAACAGCGGTACTCCGGCTCGGGCGCGTGATGCCGGACGAAAACATCCCCGGCACGCTCAACGTCGGCCATGCGATCCCCACCATTCTCGAGGCCGTGCTGTTCATCATTGCGCTGGGTGGGATGATTGACGTGCCGACCATCGTGACCATGGTGATCGCTGGCGGAATCGGCGCCTGGTTCGGAACGAGCATCGTCGTGCATTGGCCCCGGCGCACGATTCAACGCGCCATGGCGATCGCCCTCGTGATCACTGCCGCGTTCATGGCCCTCCGGATGCTCACGAGTCTTTCATTGACCGAAGGCACCATCGGGTTCACCGGCATCGCATTGGCGGTTGCAATCGTGGCCAGCCTGGTGATCGGTTCGCTCACCAGCCTGGGCATCGGCAACTACGCACCGACCATGGCGGCTACGTACATGCTCGGGATGAATCAGAAGGCGGTATTTCCGATCATGGCAGCTTCCGCGTCGCTGATCCTGCCGGCTGCGGCGCTTCGATTCTACAAGTCTGGCCGATTCGACAAGCGTACTGCGGTCGGCCTGGCGATGGGCGGGATCCCCGGCGTGCTCCTCGCGGTGTTCGTCGTCAAGGCGCTCCCGCTCGACGTGGTGCGGTGGATCGTAGTCGGCGTGCTCCTCTATACGGCAGTGACGCTCTGGTCGTCTTCGCGCAACGCGGCGAGCGTCGCCTGATGAAAATCACCGCTATCCGCGTGTATCAGGTCGACCTGCCGCTGCACGAGGGGAGCTACAAGTGGTCGGGCGGCAACGCGGTGTCCGTCTTCGACTCCACTGTCGTGGCCGTTGAGACGGACGACGGGATCACGGGCTGGGGCGAGATCTGTCCTCTCGGACCGGCCTATCTCCCCGCCTATGCCCGCGGCGCCCGCGCCGGCATTGCCGAACTCGCGCCCCAACTGCTCGGCGCCGATCCCCTGGCACTCGGTGAGCTCAACGAACTGATGGACAACGCGATGCGCGGCCACCCCTACGTCAAGTCGGCAATTGACATGGCGTGCTGGGACGTGCTCGGCCAAGCGAGCGGATTGTCCGTGGCAACGCTCATGGGTGGGCACGTGGGCGAGGATTTCGCGCTCTACCGCGCCATCTCGCAGGAAGCGCCGGCGCAGATGGCGGAGCGGATTGCGCACTATCGCAGCGAAGGCTACCGGAAGTTCCAGCTCAAGGTCGGCGGCGATCCGGACACCGACATCGACCGCATCCGCGCCGCGGCAGCAGTGCTCGAGCGCGGCGACGTCCTCATCGCCGACGCGAATACCGGATGGACGCAGCACGCGGCGATGCGTGTCGTCGATGCCGTGCGCGACGTGGATGTGTACATCGAGCAGCCGTGCCTGACGTACGAGCAGTGCCTCGCGGTGCGTCGGCACACCAACCGGCCGTTCGTTCTCGATGAAGTGGTCGATGGCATCGACATGCTCGTCCGAGGTGTGGCGGATCAGGCAATGGACGTGATCAACCTGAAGATCTCGAAGGTGGGCGGCCTGACCAAGGCGCGGCAGATCCGTGACTTGTGCGTGTCGCTCGGCATCGCGATGACGATCGAAGACACCTGGGGCGGCGATATCACGACTGCGGCGATCGCCCACCTCGCGCACAGCACGCCGGAACGGTTCCTCTTTTCATCCACTGACTTCAACTCCTACGTCAGCGTCGCCGTTGCCGACGGCGCGCCCCAGCGCAAGCACGGTCGGCTCGCCGCGTCGCGAGAGCCCGGACTCGGTGTGCAACCCATGATGCACGTGCTGGGCAAGCCGTTGGGTGTCTTCCCCTGAGATCGAGAATCCGATGCCTGCTCCCCTCGACCTGAAAGCCGCCGCGCACCTCGAGATGGTTCGCGGCGGGTTCGAGCCGGACTTTCCGGCCGACGTCACTCGCGAAGTGCAGGCGGTGCACCACGCCGCGAACCCCGGTGTCGGCGTCCGCGACCTGCGCCAGCTCCTCTGGTCGTCGATCGACAATCCGGAATCCCGCGACCTCGATCAGGCGGAGTTCGCCGAGCTGCTGCCGAATGGCGATATCAGAGTGATGGTTGGCATTGCCGACGTGGATTCGCTGGTCGCGGCGGGCTCGGCGACTGACCAGCACGCGGCGCACAATACCACGTCGGTCTATTGCGGCGTGATCACTTTTCCGATGCTGCCGGAACACCTCTCGACCGACTTGACGTCGCTCAACGAGGGAGTCGACCGCGGATCGGTCGTGATTGAGTTTGTGGTGACTCCCGAGGGTGCCGTGCGCTCGCGCGACGTCTATCGCGCCTGGACGCATAACGCGGCTCAGCTGGACTATCCGTCCGTTGGCGCCTGGCTCGAAGGTCAGGCCGCCGCGCCTGCGAAGGTTGCGGCATCGACGCTACTCCAGGATCAACTCCGTTTGCAGGATCAGGCGGCCCAGTTGCTCCGGAAGCAGCGGCACCTCGCCGGCGCGCTGGAACTCGAGACGATCGAGGCGACGCCTGTCGCGCAGGACGGCCGCGTGACCAACCTGATCATTCGCCCGCAGAATCACGCCACGTACCTGATCGAAGACTTCATGATCGCGGCGAATACTACGATGGCGCTCTTTCTCGAATCAAAGGGGTCCTCGTCGATCCGACGCGTGGTCAAGGTGCCAGAGCGCTGGGATCGCATCGTCGCGTTGGCGGCGGGCCTCGGCGACACGCTGCCAGCGACACCGGACTCCGGTGCGCTCTCCGCCTTTCTTGCGAAGCGGCGCGGGGCGGATCCTGATCACTTTCCCGATCTTTCGCTGGCCATCGTGAAGTTGATGGGGCCGGGTATCTACGTGCTGGAACGCCCGGGTGAAACGGGTGAGGGGCACTTCGGCCTCGCGGTGCACGACTACACCCATTCCACCGCGCCCAATCGCCGCTATTCGGACCTGATCACCCAGCGGTTGCTCAAAGCGTCGCTGGCGGGATCGGAGGCGGCGTACGACGACGGGGCGCTCACCGAAATTGCCAACCGGTGCACGTCGATGGAGGACGCTGCACGCAAGGTGGAACGGACCTGCCGCAAGCAGGCAGCGGCGCAGTTGCTCGCGACCCGCATTGGCGAAACGTTCGACGCGATCGTTACCGGCGCCGGACCGAAGGGCACCTTCGTCCGCACGCTGAAGCCACCGGCGGAGGGGATGGTCGTCCGCGGACAGCATGGCATGGACGTCGGCGATAAGGTGACCGTACGACTCGTTGACACTGATCCGCTGCGCGGATTCATCGACTTCGCACGATGAGGGATCGCCGCATGCGCAACCGGGGATGGACGATCGGCATTGGAGTCATCGTCGTCGCCACGCCACTTCGCGGGCAACAGGGGTTCACCCGATTCTTCCCGCCGGAGGAATTCGCGGCGCGGCGCGCGAAGGTCATCGAGCACATCGGTGACGCTGTCGCCGTGATGCAAGGGACGACCGAGCGCGCGGGTGAAGAGCCACTGCGGCAGAGCAATCAGTTCTTCTACCTGACCGGCGTGGTGGAACCGCGCGCACTCCTGATCATCGACGGTCGCACCAGGCGGACGACGCTCTTTCTTCAGGCATACAACGAGGGTCGAGCGGGGCGGGCGATCGGGCCGTATCTCGGCCCCGGCGACGCGGCAGCGAAGACCACCGGGATCGACGTCGTGATGCCTCGCGATTCGTTCGCCCCGGCGATCGCCCGGTTGGCGGCCGACGGCAGGACCATCGTTACCCCGTTCCGAGCCGAGGTGCTCGGCAGCGAATCGGCCGATGATCCGGGGGCGCTCGCGCGCGCCAACAAGCGTGATCCGTGGGATGGTCGCATCTCACGCGAGGAAGCCTTTCTCGCCCATCTCCAGTCGGCGGCACCCACGTCCGAGATCAAGAACCTCGATCCACTCCTCGACTCGCTGCGAGCCTTCAAGAGCCCGCGGGAGATCGCGGTCATTCGCGAGTCGACACGCCAGGCCGGCCTCGGCATCATGGAAGTGATGCGGGACGCCAAGCCTGGCATGCACGAATACGAACTCGAGGCGGCGGCGGAGTACGTGTACAAGCGAGGCGGGGCGTACGGCGAAGCGTATTTCCCACTGATCGCCAACGGATCGAACATGCCGCTCACGCACTATCACCGGAACGAGGCGCTTCTCCGGGACGGCGACCTGGTGCAGTTCGACTGGGCGCCCGACTATGCCAACTACACGTCGGACGTCACCCGTGTCTTTCCGGCGAACGGCCGGTTCACGCCACGGCAGCGCGAGTTCTACACCATTTACCTGCGGCTCTATCAGGCGGTGTTGACGTCGATCCGGCCGCACGTGACCGGGCGCGAGATCATGGATACTGCGGTCGTCACGATGGACCGGATCATGGCGAGGTACCATTTCACCGATCCGAAAATCACGGTAGCCGCGGCGGGGTTCGTGCAACGCTACCGGCGCAACCCGGATGGCACCGGACTCCGCGCCGTGCTCGGCCACAGCGTCGGGATGGAGGTACACGACGTGCGCAACATCACGGCGACGCTCGAACCGGGATACATCTTCACCATCGAGCCGCAGATGACGATCGCGGGCGGCGAACTCTCGGTTCGGCTGGAGGACATGGTCCTGATCACCGAGACCGGGTATGAAGTGCTCTCGGGATTCGTCCCGATCGAGATTGCCGACATCGAGAAGCTGATGAAGCAGCCAGGTCTCGGCGCCCACCTGCTCAAGAGGCCGAAGTGACCGCCGGCGATCGCGCAGCGCTCGCTGAGCGGCTCCGCGCCGCGATGGAATTGCTCGAACAGGTCGCCGCCAACCGCCCGCTGCTCGGCGAACTCTCGGAGGAGGAGCGCCGGCGACTGCTTCGCGCTGCGGGCGAGATCTACAGCCCGGACCTCTTCCAGCGTCGCCAGCTGGTGAAGGCCACCCATCGCAAGAGCAAGGCGGCGAAGGTGGCACGCGAAGAACACGTGCTCTCGGCGACAGGCATCCGGACGTTGCGCAAGCAGACCGTCTTCACCACGCCCAACGTGTTCCCGCCGGAACACTTCGAGCAGCGCGACGTCGAGGGGGACGCCGACTTCCGGGAGACCGTGGAGCCGCAGAACTGCTATGTCTGCAAGCGGAACTACACGGCAATCCATCATTTCTACGACCAGCTTTGTCCGTCGTGTGCGGCACTGAATTTCGCCAAGCGCACGGAGACCGCCGACCTGCGCGGTCGGGTGGCGTTGCTCACCGGCGGTCGCGTCAAGATCGGCTATCAGGCCGGGATCAAGCTGCTGCGCGCTGGCGCACGATTGATCGTCACGACCAGGTTTCCCCGCGACTCCGCGATGCGGTACGCCGGGGAGCCCGATTTTGCCGAGTGGCGCGATCGCCTCGAAATCTTCGGGCTCGACCTGCGCCACACGCCGAGCGTGGAAGCCTTCTGCACGCAGCTCGTCGGCGAACTCGATCGGCTCGATTTCATCGTCAACAACGCGTGTCAGACCGTGCGGCGCCCGCCCGATTTCTATCGCCACATGATGGCCGGTGAAACGGCCTTGCTGAGTGAGCTGCCCGAACACGTCCGACGCCTGCTCGGCCCATACGAGGGTCTGCGCGGGTACCACATGCTCCCCGAGGGCGATGGCGCCATCGCAAAGACCGACCGCCGCCTCGCCGGCGCGGCGGGGTTGACGCGCGCCGCGGAGCTGTCTCAGGTGGTACTCCTGCCGGAGGAGCGCGTCGCGCAGCGGGGTCTCTTTCCCGAGGGGCGACTGGATCAGGACCTGCAGCAGGTGGACCTGCGTGGTCGCAACTCGTGGCGATTGATGATGGCCGAGGTGCCGTCCGTCGAGCTGCTGGAGGTGCAACTCGTCAACGCGATCGCGCCGTTCATCATCAACGCCCGCCTCAAGCCGCTGATGCTGCGCACGCCAAACCGTGACAAGCACATCGTCAACGTGTCGGCAGTCGAAGGGCAGTTCTACCGGAAGTTCAAGACCACGCGGCACCCGCACACCAACATGGCAAAGGCCGCGCTCAACATGATGACGCGCACGTCGGCCACCGACTACCACGCCGACGGGATCCACATGAACAGCGTCGACACCGGCTGGGTGACCGACGAGGATCCGGTCGAGATCGCGGCGCGCAAGGTCGACGAGCATCGGTTTCATCCGCCGCTCGACATCGTGGACGGCGCCGCCCGCATCGTCGACCCGATCATCTCGGGGATCAACACCGGGGAACACGTCTGGGGGCAGTTCCTCAAGGACTATCGGCCGACCGACTGGTAGCGATATGCATGAAACTGCATGCCATCTTGCCTGCATCGCGCACGCGCCGTAGCTTCGCTGGATCGTTGCCACAGGTCGAACCCCACCCGCTGCTTCGGCACGGAACACGCGCTCGTGCCGACGTCGGACGGTTCATCACCACGTGAGGGAATCATGAACTACTCGGCGCTCAAGTCCTGTGCGAGATCACTTCTGTTCGCGATCTGTCTCGTGGCGGCATCGGCGGTGACAGCGAGGGCGCAGGCGGGCACGGCCGGCATCGAGGTGCTCACCAACGAATCGATCACCCAGATGGTCCTGGGGAAGGTGCCGAAGGACCTGATCCTGACCAAGATCCGCACGACCAAGGCGGCGTTCGACCTCACGCCCACCGGTCTCATCGGCCTGCACGCCAGCAAGGTCGCCGATGACGTCGTGAAGGCGATGATCCAGGCGACGCCGTCGGGCGCCACCAAGGAAACACTGAATGACGACGCGATCATCCAGATGGTGAACGGGCAGTTGTCGAAGGAGATCATTCTCCTGAAAATTCAGGCGGCGAAGGCCGACTACGACCTGACCACCAGCGGCATCATCAAGCTGAACCAGAACAAGGTCTCGCAAGATGTGATCAAGGCGATGATGGCCGCGACGGCCGCGACGGCCGCGACGCCGACCACGCCGCCTCGCCGCCCGTAGTCCCGGTTGCGGTGAGGAGCCACTTTCAACCGAACGAGGAATTCGGTATTGTTGCAGTGGAGGTTTCGCTTCATGAAACGACCACGTTCCACGTTTGTTACTGCCTGCCTGTTGGTTTCCCTGCCGCTCGCGACGCAAATTGGAACGGCCCAGGCGCCCGCGGCGACTGCCAATGGCGGCACCGGGTTCGTCGTCGCCGACGCGCAATTCATGCAAGGGATGATTGGTCACCACGCGCAGGCACTGGTGATGGCCGCCTGGGCACCGACCCACGGGGCCAGTGCCAGGGTGGCGCTGCTCTGCAGGAAGATCATGATTTCCCAGCACGACGAGATCGTGATGATGCAGAACTGGCTCAAGGACCGGAACCAGTCAGCGCCGGACCCGTCCGCCATGCCTGCGCACGACGGCATGAACATGAGCATGGCAGACCATGCTATGCTGATGCCCGGCATGCTGACCCCCGAACAGCTCAAGCAGCTCGACCAGGCGAAGGACACGGCGTTCGATCGGCTCTTGCTCACCGGCATGATCCAGCATCATGAGGGAGCGCTCAAGATGGTTGCCGATCTCTTTGCCACGCCGAGCGCCGGTCAGGGCTCGGAAATATTCCGGTACGCCACCGATGTTGATGCCGACCAGCGCGCCGAAATCGACCGCATGCAGCAAATGCTGAACTCGTCCCCCGGGAGCAAGTCACCATGAGCCACACGGTACTCGTACGTCAGGTCGTCTCGCTGCTCACCATTACGTCGCTCGCCGTGGCGCCTGCTGTCGGTGCGCAACGCGGCGGCGGCGCCGCCGTCATCGATCCCAACGCCGCGAGCATCACCGATCCACGGGTCGGTCTCCATCCCGGCATGACGGACGCCGGCGTGGCGTCGAAGAACATGGAACTGGTGGGGCACCGCCCCAAGCCGGACCTCTTCGATGGCCCCGGCGGGAATCGCGGGTTGACATACGCGAATTCCGACCTCGCGTTCCGCGGTAACTACGTCGTCCAGGGCAATTTCAGCGGCTTCTCGATCTGGGATATCGCCAATCCGAGCCGGCCGGTGCTTCGCAAGACGGTGCTTTGCGCCACCGGTCAGGGCGATCCCTCGATCTGGGGCAACCTCCTGTTCATCTCGTCCGAGGGCGCCAGCGACCGCACGGATTGCGGGACGGAGGGCGTGCCCGCCGGGGCCGGCAAGGACCGCATGGTCGGTGTGCGCATCTGGGATATCTCGGACCTTGAGCATCCCCAGAAGGTCGCCGACGTGCAGACTTGCCGCGGCTCGCACACCCACACGCTGGTGCCCGATGCCAAGGACAAGAGCGTGGTGTACGTGTATGTCTCCGGGTCAGCCCCGGTTCGGTCGTTGACCGAGCTCCCAGGCTGCCTGAACTACCCGATTGACTCCGCGAACACTGCGAATTTCCGCATTGACGTGATTCGTGTGCCGCTGGCGCATCCGGAGCGGGCGGAGGTTGTCAGCGGCGCAAGACTCTTCAACGATCTCACGCGCGCAAAGGCCCACGGTAACGCACCTGGTGGCGGTCGCGGCGACAGCGGGCCGAATCAGTGCCACGACATCACTGTGTATCCCGCGGTCGGGCTGGCCGGCGGCGCGTGCGGTGGATACGGACTGCTCCTCGACATCTCCGATCCGGTCAATCCACGCCGCATCGACTTCGCCGGCGACTCGAACTTCGCCTTCTGGCACTCGGCCACGTTCAACAACGACGGTTCGAAGGTGATCTTCACCGACGAGTGGGGCGGCGGGACCTCGCCACGCTGCCGCGTGATCGACCCGCTCAACTGGGGCGGCGACGCGATCTTCACCATCAAGGACCGCAAGCTCATCCAGGGCGCCTACTTCAAGATGCCGGCCGCGCAGACCGAGCAGGAGAATTGCGTCGCGCACAACGGTTCGCTCGTCCCGGTGCCGGGGCGTGACATCATGGTGCAGGGTTGGTATCAGGGCGGCGTCGACGTATTTGACTTCACCGATCCGATGCACCCGCATGAGATTGCCTACTTCGACCGCGGTCCGATCCCGAACCATCCCGAGCGTCCCGATTCGAGCACGACCGCTATCGTCACCGGCGGCTTCTGGGCAGGGTACTGGTATAACGGTCACATCATCGCGTCGGAGATCGCCCGCGGAATCGACATCTTCGAACTCACGCCGAGCGAGTGGCTGTCGCAGAATGAGATCGATGCAGCGAAACTGGTGAAGTGGGACCAGTTCAACCCGCAGATGCAGCCCAAGATTGTCTGGCCCGCCGCGTTTCCGGTCGTGCGTTCCTATCTCGACCAACTGGTGCGAGGGGACGGACTGGCAACGGCCCGCACCTCGGCGATCGCCAAGGAGTTGAACAGCGCCGAGAAGTTGAGAGGCGTTGGTCGCGCGAGCGCACTGGCGAAGTTGGCCGGGCAACTCGACAAGGACGCGTCGGGCGCGGCTGATGGGGCGCGGGTGAAGGCGATGGCGGCAGCGGTCCGGGATCTGGCGAAGGCGTCGCACTGACATCATTCTCGCGTGAACAGGGGCGGGGGCGAGTCGTACCGTCGACGGTGTGCTGACATGTCCGTGAGACGACGCGCCAGAAGGTAGGCCGCGTCTACGGTCGCCGCGTAATGCGGCTGTGCGGACCGAAGAGTGCCGTGTCACCCGTGGTGGTGATGCGATCGATGACGCGCTGGGTCAGGTCCAGCGATCGGTTCACCGAGGCGATGCCGGCCCCCGAACTGACATCGAAGATGATGGCACACTTGAGTTCGGTGCGAATCGAATCGATCACCGACTGTACCCCGATCTCGATCGGCTGGAGGATACGTTCCCGCTGCTGACGAAGTTGTTGCTGGAGCTCCTGGATCCGCTGCTGGATCTGCGCATTCTGGTCGTCGAGTTTCTTGAGCTCGACCTGTCTGGCGGCGGCGGGAAGCAGCGCGGACTTCTCCTGGTAGGCCCGGGCAACCGAGTCCATCACGCCTTGCAGGCGCGACACGTCAACCTTGTACATGTTGATGGCGATGGTCAGCACGGAGTCCTGCTCGGCATAGCGCGGAATGCTGGCAAAGATCGTGCGGGTTTGCACGAGGGCTACCTTCCCGGCCGCACACACCGACTGCCCCGATGCGCCGTGGCGGAGGAGGAACGGCGAACCGATCAGTGCGGCAAGGAGCAGCGTATCGCGATGTAGCATGTGGGAAAGCTAGTCGCGAGTCGACGGCGGGGTGAGCGCGGTGACGCATCGCGGACGTAGCTCCCGCCGCGACCGCTTGCGCCCAAGGCGGCTCAGCCGCCTCGCGCGTGCGTCCGCACGAAGTCTCGCAGCGCTGCCAGGTGCGGGTCTGTCACGGGGTCGCTGAATGACACCGTGTGCCGGCGGGCACCAGCCACGACGCTGAGCGTGAAGCGCCTGACGTCGGCCGCTCCGGCCGGAGCTTCGCCGCCGCTAGTTGGACGGGCGAAGAAGCCGGCATCCTCCACCAGGCGAGATAACTCCGCTGCATCGACGGGTCGCAGCTCCTTGGTGTCGACCGTGAGCGGACGGCTGAGCCCCGGGATGAGCGCGAAGCCACCGTCTGTTTCGAGTTGGATGCGCATGTTCTTGAGTCCGGTGGGCGAAGGTGAGTTCAGCGCCGCCGGCGAGCGGCCTTCTAGTCGGCCGCGCCGACCGTTGCGACACTGGCCGGCACATGCGGCTCGGCCTGAAGGCTCGGCACCGTCACGCCCACCTGCCGCCACGCCGCGAGCACCGCCGTACGCTCATCGCTCGCACTGCCGTAGAGCCGGCCAGCGGCCATCGCCGTGCGGAGGGCGAAATCGGCGAACTGCGCCGTGGGCTTCAGCTGCCGATCTCGAATCGTCTCGTACCAGATGCGCCCCGCGCGCTCCCACGCCTTCCCGCCGATCGCCATGGCGGCGAGGTAGAAGGCGCGGTTCGGGATGCCCGAGTTGATGTGCACGCCGCCGTTGTCCCGCGAGGTGTGGACGAAGTCCGCCATGTGAGCTGGCTGGGGGTCCTTCCCGAGCACGGGGTCATTGTACCCGGTGCCTGGTGATTTCAGCGACCGCAGCGCTGCCGCGCGCCCACCGTTCGCCTTGACGCGACTGCTGAAGAGACCAACGCCGATCAGCCAATCGGCTCGATCGGCCGTCTGGTCCAACGTGAACTGTTTGATGAGTGACCCGAATATGTCCGAAATCGACTCGTTGAGTGCGCCCGGCTGCCCGAGGTAGGCAAGCCTGGCCTCGCTGCCCGTGACCCCGTGTGTCAACTCATGACCGATCACGTCGAGGGCGGCGGTGAACCGGTTGAAGTACTTGCCATCGCCGTCACCGAAGATCATTTGCTGTCCGTTCCAGAACGCGTTGTCGTAGCGCTTGCCGTAATGCACGGTGGCGTCGAGACGCACGCCCCGGTCGTCGATCGAATTGCGCTGGTACGCGGTAAAGTAGAAGTTCCAGGTGGCGCCGAGGCCGTCGTACGCCTCGTTGACGGCGGCGTCCCTGGTGGCCTTGTCACCCTCGTTGCGCACGACCCGGCCGGGCAGGGCTTCCCGCGCGCCGCCATCGTAGACGGTTCGTTGCTTCCGGGCAGGTCCGGCCGGCATCAGTGCGTGGTGCGCGCCTGACTCCTGCAGCTCGCAGGTCACGCGGGTCATGCGGGCGGTCTGGTCCGTCGCGAGCGTCGCGAGCGCTATGTCACGCTCCGCCGCGGTGCCGTTGCGAGCGAGCTCACGCAGGATCTGTGGCGGCAGGATGCAGAGGATCGGGTGGCGGTGCGGGGCGTGGTGGCACATGCGTCCATCCTCCGCGATGAAGCGACGAAGCGATGCGGTCTGAGCGAGTATAGCAGTCGTCATCACCCCCTGCAAGATTACGAAGTGCCACGCCGCGGGCGCCATCATTAGTGTTCCGCGCGGCGTGAACCCTTCGCCACAGAGGACTTCGTCCTGGAGTTGTTATACTGTGGGCATGACCTCGCTTGCCATTGACCAACGCGCACGCCTGCGCCGCCGCGGCAGGCTGCTGAACTACGCCACGTTGGTCTACATGACCGTTGAAGGCGGCGTGGCGTTCACCGCCGGAATCGTTGCGGGCAGCGTCGCGCTGGTCGGTTTCGGGATTGACAGTTTCATCGAGTTGGTGGCGGCGGCCGCGGCGTTGTGGCGGCTGTCGGCTGATCTCGATCCGGTCCGTCGCGAACGGGTTGAGCGGATCACGTTGCGATGTACCGGGCTGTGCTTTCTCGCGTTAGCCGGCTATGTGGGCGCCGACGCGATGCACGCGTTGCTGACCCATTCGGCACCAACGGAGAGCAAGGTCGGCATCGGGCTCGCCTTCGCGTCGGTGGTGCTGATGCCGTTGCTCGGACGGGCCAAGCGGCGGGTCGGTTTCGGGTTGGCCAGCGGTGCGCTGGTCGCCGAAGCCCGGCAGACTGAGGTCTGCGGGTACCTGGCCGCCACGTTGCTCGCCGGGCTGCTGCTCAACGCCCTTCTCTCCTGGTGGTGGGCCGATCCCGTCGCCGCGATGGTGATGGTTCCCCTCATCGCATACGAAGGCTATCAGGGCGTTCGCGGCCGTTCCGCCTGTACGGACGGCTGCGCGACGATCCCGGGCACAACCTGAGCGGCGGGCGTAGTCCCGGCAACGAGCCCGCGGCGCCGCCAGAGGAAATACAGCACGGGAATCACCAGCAGCGTCAGTAGCGTTGAACTCAGCATCCCGCCCACCATCGGTGCGGCGATGCGCCGGATGACTTCGGAACCGGTACCAGTCGCCCACAGCGCCGGCAGCAGCCCGAGCATGATGGCAGCGACGGTCATGAGTTTGGGGCGTAGCCGGTTGACGGCGCCGATCTCGATCGCGCCGAACAGGTCGAGGAGCGTCGGTATCCGGGTCTCTCGCGTGATGTCCGCCCAGGCGTGATCGAGATAGACCAGCATGATCACCCCGGTTTCCGCCGCCACGCCCGCCAGCGCGATGAAGCCCACGGCCACCGCCACCGACAGGTCGTACTGCAGCAACCACATCGTCCAGACCCCGCCGATCAATGCGAATGGCAACGAAACCATCACGATCGCGGTTTCGGCCAGGCTCCCGAACGTCAGGTACAGTAGTAGTGCGATCACCGCCAGCGTGATCGGCACGACCACTTCCAATCGGGCACGGACCCGCTCCAGCGCCTGATACTGGCCGCTCCATTCCAGCCGGTAGCCCGGTGGAACGATCTTGAGTCGCTCGAGCGTTGCCTTCGCCTCGGCGACATAACTTCCGATGTCCCGATCGCGGACGCCGACCGACACGATGTAGCTGAGCTGTCCGTTCTCACTGCGGATCATCGGCGCTCCTGGCACCACGGCGATGCGCGCCACTTGCGCCAAAGGCACCTGTACCCCGTTCTCGCCGCCCACAAGCAATCGCCCGATGGCGTCGGGAGAATCGCGGAAGTCGCGGGCGTAGCGCACCGATACCGGATACCGTTCGCGGCCCTGGACGGTGGTGGTGACGCGCTCGCCGCCCAGCGCCGACGCGACCAGCGTCTGAACATCGCCCGTGGTGAGGCCAAAGCGACCTAGCGCGGCGGGGTCGGGCGTGATGTCGAGATAGCGCGCGCCGAAGGATCGCTCGGCGTAGACGCTCGACGTGCCGGGCAGCGCCGCGAGCGCAGTTTCGATGCCTTCGCCGATGCGTTGAATCTCCGCCAGGTCGGGCCCGAAGATCTTCACGCCCAGGGTGGTGCGCACGCCGGTGGAGAGCATGTCGGTGCGATTCTTGATCGGCATGGTCCAGCTGTTCATCACACCGGTAATCCGAAGCGCCTGGTCCATCTGCGCGGTCAACGCATCCTGCGTCAATCCGCGAGGCCATTCGTCGGACGGCTTGAGATTCACGGTGGTTTCCACCATCGAGATCGGCGCCCAGTCGGTGGCCGTGCTCGCCCGGCCCGCTTTCCCCCACACCGACGCGACTTCGGGAAAGGTCCTGAGAATGCTGTCCTCCAGGTGCAGCAGGCGCCTTTGCTCAGTGAGCGAGATGTTCGGCATGGTGTTGGGCATGTACATCAGGCTGCCCTCCCGGAGCGGCGGCATGAATTCACTGCCGAGTCGCCGCAACGGCAGCACGGTCAGGCCGAGCAGTGCCAACGCCGACAGCAGCACCACGCCGCGATGGTGCAGCGACCAACGCAACACCGGGCGGTAGGCTGCCGCCAGTGCGCGATTGAGTGGATTGCTCGCTTCGTTGCGAATTCGCCCACGGACAAACAGGCCCATCAGGACGGGCACCAGCGTGACGGATAACAGCGCCGCCGCAGCCATGGCGAAGCTCTTCGTCAGCGCCAGGGGACGGAACAAACGTCCTTCCTCGCTCTCGAGCGCGAAGACTGGCGTGAACGACAGCGTCACGATCAGGAGCGACATGAAGAGCGCCGGTCCGACCTCGGTCGCGGCGGCGCGCACGCGCTCCCAATGCGGTCGGTCGGGCTCATGTTCCATGTGCTTGTGGAGATTTTCCACCATCACGATCGCGGCGTCGATCATGGCACCAATGGCGATGGCGAGTCCGGCGAGCGACATGATGTTGGCATTGATGCCGAGATGCCGCACTGCGGTGAGCGATGCCAGCAGGCCGAGCGGTAACGTGAGTATTGCGACGAGAGCGCTGCGCCCGTGCAGCAGGAACAGGACGCACACGAGGCCCACGATGATCGATTCTTCGATCAGGGTGCGCCGCAGCGTCGCGATCGACCCTTCAATCAATGTGGTCCGGTCGTAGGTGGTGATGACGCGCACGCGGGGGGGCAGTGTGGCTGCGATCTCCTGGAGCCGCGCCTTGACCCGCGCCACCACATCGAGCGCATTCGCGCCGACGCGCATGACCACGATGCCCCCCACCGCTTCGCCCCGGCCGTTCAGTTCGGCGATCCCGGTGCGAAGGTCTCCGCCAAGGGTGACATCGGCCACGTCAGCGACCCGAACGGTCCGACCGCCGGGAGCGGCGCGAACAGGGATGTTGGCAATATCCGATATGCCATGGAAGTAGCCGCGACCGCGGATGGCATAGTCGCTGCCGGCCATTTCCACGGTACGCCCTCCAACGTCCTGGTTGGCGTTGCGCACCGCCGCGATAATCTGCGGTGCGGTCAGGCCGAACTCCTGCAGCCGTACCGGGTCGAGCAGCACCTGGTATTCGCGCACCATCCCGCCGATTGAGGCAACCTCGGCGACGCCGGGGAGACCCTGGAGCGCATAGCGAATCTGGAAGTCCTGAATTGAGCGGAGATCGGCTGGCGACGATCCCGTTCCTTCGACGGCGTACTGGAACACCCAGCCAACCCCGGTCGCATCCGGCCCGAGTTCGCTCCGGGCACCCGATGGCAGGCGGGACTGCATGCCAGCCAGACGTTCCAGCACGCGCGACCGCGCCCAATAGAGGTCGGTGCCGTCCTGGAAGGTGACGTACACGAAGGACGTACTGAACATCGACTGCCCGCGTACGACCTTGACGTTGGGCACGCCCAGGAGGGCCGAGACCAGGGGATAGGTGACCTGGTCTTCCACGACTTGCGGCGCCTGCCCGGGGAAGTCCGAATAGACGATCACCTGAACATCCGAGAGATCAGGGATCGCATCGACCGGCATCGAGCGCAGGTGCAGTGTGCCGGCGACGAGCAGTGCCAACGCGGTGGCGGCCACCAGGCCCCGGCGGCGGATCGACCAGGCGATCAGTCTGGCGATCATGGCGCCCGATCCTTTCCTGACGGGCGCGGCTGGCCGCCACCGGGGCGCATGCCCATCTGCAGCATCAACCCTTGCATCGCCGCCGCGAGGTTGGACTCAGAATCGATCAGATAGGTCGCCGAAGCGACGACTTCGTCGCCGGGTCGCAGGCCGGAAACGATTTCAATCAGTGAGTCGCCCCGGACCCCGACCTGCACGTCGCGCGGCACAAATCGGCCATCGCCCCGATTGACGAAGACAAGGTTGCGTGTGCCAGTTGGCAGGACCGCTGTCAGCGGCACGCTGAGCGCGCGCCGACCCGCCGGAGCTGCGGCAACAGTGGCGTACATGCCGGGGCGCAATTGGCCATCCCTGTTGGCCACCTCGATGCGCGCCGTCAGAGTGCGGGTGTTCGAATCCGCGGTCGGTTGCAGAAAAGTGACCCGGCCACGCCAAGTACGGCCGGGCAGCCCTCGAACGGTGAGCGCGACCGGTGTGCCAATTCGTATGACTGACGCATCCGTCTCGTGGACGGCGGCATTCACCCATAGTGTCGCGCGATCTGCGATCACGAGAAGGGCATCGCCAGCACGCACTGCTTGCCCAGCGGTCACCATCTTCTCGGCGATCTCACCGTTGCGGGGAGCGGTGAGCGTGAGCGTACGCCGTGACACGCCAGCGCTATCTACTGCTGCGAGCTGGTCGGCGGGCAGGTTCCACACGCTGAGTCGCCGCCTGGCGGCGATCGTGAGCGCGGAGTCGCCGAGCCATCGCGCGGTCAGGTACTCTTCCTCCGCGCCAACCAGTTCCGGGGCGTAGAGCGTGAGCAATGCGTCCCCGGCGCGTACCGGCTTTCCGACGTAGTCGGCATTCAGCGTTTCGACCCATCCGTTGACTCGGGTGGTGACGACCTGCCGACTCGATTCCGGATATGCGACGGTGCCGCCGAGCAGCACGTCGTTCCGGATCGGTGCCACGGTGGCGCGCGCAAACGAAATCCCTTCGCGGGCGGTCACCGCGCGATCGACACCGACCGATCCCGAATCGCTGGCGTTCGTCGCCGGCATGGCCATGCCGGGCATCCCCGCCGTGCTCGCCATGGTGTCCGCCGGTGGCTTGGATTCCGACTGCTTGCGGGGAGCGCAAGCGCTGATGAGCATCGCCAGGGCGGCAAGAGGCGAACGTATTTTCATGAGCCGACCTCCGGCGCTGCCAGTTGGACCAGGAGGACGAGATGGGTGAGGTGCTCGGCCACGTTCTGGGCGATCGCGACCTGTGCCCGGTAGCGCGCTTCCTGCGCCGTGAGTACGGCACTGATATCGGCGCCGCCCAGCGAGTACGCTCGAAGCGCCGCGTCCACTGCAGCGTCTGCGGGTGGCAGCACGCGATGGACGAGAATGTCGAGCCGCTCGCGGTTGGCGCTGGCTGACGCGATCGTCGCATCCCATTCGGCGCGCAGGTTCGCTCTCGTGTCGGCCACCGCGTCGCGTGCTGCTGCGGCCTCTGCTTCAGCTGCTTCGGCCATGCGTGCAGGTGTTCGACCACGCCACAGCGGCAGGCGCACGCCGACCATCGCGGTGAAGAAGTCCACGCCCAGCGGCCTCGCACCGTAACGGGTGGTGAGCGTGAATTCCGGTCTCGCCGCGAGTCGCTCGGCGCGGGCCAAGCTGGTCGCGGATTGTTCGGCGGCGAGTTGTGCCGTCACTTGTGGGCTCCGGTCGAGGTGCGGCGGGTCGCCGGCATGCTGTGCATCACCGGCGGCAATCAAGGAATCGGCTTCCTCTGGGCGAATGACGGCGACTGCCACGGTGTCTGCCCTCGATCGCCCGCGGAGGGAGCGCAGCTGGGCGCGGAGCGTCGCTTCCTCGGCGCGGAGATCCGTCGCATCTGCATCGAGGCGAGCGGCCGCGACCCGCGCCTGTAACGGGTCGCTCTGTGGCACGGCGCCGGTCGAATAGCGCGACGTTGAGGTCTGGACCGCTGCGTCGAGCACCGTCCGTTGGCGGGCGAGCAGGCTTTCGGCGGTGACGACAGAGCGCAACCGGAAGTAGACCCGCGCCACACGAACGATCACGTCGCGTTTCTGCGCCTCAAGGCCGGCCGTCGTGGCGCGCGCCGCGGCTTGTGCGCTCTGCGTTCGCGCCGCCAAGGTGCCGGGCCAAGGGAACGCCTGTTCGGCCTGGACATCGACCTCGGTAAAGTCGGACTGCCGGAACGCGAACCGCGGCAGCGCGAGGTCGATCACGCCGACTGTCAACATCGGATTCGGCAGGGCACCGGCAGTGACAGCCCGCGCATCGGCCGCCCGCGCCCGGTTCGTGAGAGCCGCAATCGCGAAGTTCGTGGTGAGCGCCTCCCGGGTCAGGCGCGCCAGTAGCGTATCAGGCACCGGCAGCGGCTGCGCGGATGCGGGAAGAACCGACCCGGAAAGCACCAGCATGGCGGTGATGCCGCGAAACGTGGAGCTGGACATGTCATACCTCGACACCGCAGACCACGGACGGTCTGCATACGTGAGTTCAGACCGGGCGCGTTCGCGTCAGGTCGGGAAACAGGCGCGTGTTGAGGTCAGCTGTTGGGCGGTGGGACGAGGGGCGCGGTGGGGTCGGCAGCGAGCAGCGTGTCGGTGTACGGCGGCACAGGAGCCACCGCTTCCGTCGTTGCGAGAGAAGCAGGAGCGGTCGCAAAGAGGACGGCACCAGCGGGAACGGCGCAAAGTTGTGCCAGCGGGCAGTCCGCTGAGGAGCGCGGCGTGGGGGCGGTACCCGGAGCATGCGGAACCGATTCCTTGTGACGATCGGTGCCCGGCATCGCCATCTCGGACTTCTGATCGTTCGCCAGCGCCTGATGAAGGCAGACAGCCGCTCCCATGAATGGGCGCGCCTGCAACACCAGCATGAGGACCGCGAAGGACCGGAACATGGTGGAACGGTAGCCCTTCGGTCCACGGCGGGCAACCGCCCAGCCACCGAGCGGGTACCGCATCACCTATCTTCATCTGCGATACCGCGATCTGGGGGGCTTTCCGGCGCCGGAGACGCATCGCCCTCGGGCCGGCGTTCCAGGCTGACGACTGGAGCGGGTGGAGAACGCGTGCAATGTCTGTGCGGAGCGCGTGCGCGGCTAGGACACCCTGTCTCGCCGCGGGGGAGGTGGGAGCCGACCACGGAGAAATCGATATGCGCCACCGACAGCCAACCACCGATGCCGACCTGGAAAAGCTCCAGCACGAATCGTTCAACTACTTCCTGTATGAGGCGAGTGCCGCCAATGGATTGGTGATCGACAAGACAGCGCCGGACTGGCCCGCGAGCATCGCCGCCACCGGCCTCGCGCTGGCGACCTATCCCGTTGGGGTCGAGCGCGGGTATATGTCGCGTGCCGCCGCAGTAGATCGAACGCTCCTGACGTTGCGGTTCTTTTGGAGCAGCCCGCAAGGTCCGGAGCCCGACGCCACCGGCTACCATGGCTTCTACTATCATTTTCTCGACATGCAGACCGGACGGCGCGCCTGGCAATGCGAGCTGTCAACGGTGGACAGCACGTTTCTGCTGGCCGGCGCGTTGACGGCGCGACTCTATTTTGATGCGGATACGCCCGACGAGCGGGAGATCCGCTCCTTGGCCGACGCGCTTTATCGCCGGGCCGATTGGCAATGGGCGCAAAATGGCGGCGCAACCGTTACCCACGGCTGGACGCCCGAAGGCGGCTTTCTCAAATACCGATGGGAAGGCTACGATGAGGCGCTGCTGCTGTATGTGCTGGGGCTCGGCTCGCCCACGCATCCGCTGCCGGAAACCAGCTACTCAGCGTGGTGTTCCACGTATGAATGGAAACGCATTTACGGACGGGAGTATCTTTACGCGGGGCCATTGTTCCCGCACCAGTTCTCACATATCTGGATCGACTTTCGCGGCATTCAGGACGCCTTCATGCGTGGGAAAGGCATCGACTATTTCGAGAACAGTCGCCGTGCTACGTATGTGCAGCAACAATACGCGATCGACAACCCGCTGAAGTTCGACGCCTACGGCCGCGATTGCTGGGGAATCAGCGCCAGCGAAGGTCCGGGTCCAACGACCCTGAGCGTCAACGGCATCGAGCGACAGTTTTTCGATTACGTGGGGCGAGGCGTACCGTACGGACCGGATGACGGCACCATCGCGCCGTGGGCCGTGGTGGCGTCGTTGCCGTTCGCGCCCGAGATCGTGTTGCCCGCGCTTGGCTATTGTATCCACGAGGCCCAATTGACAGCGTCGAATCCGTACGGATTCAAGGCGTCGTTTAATCCGACCTTCCCGGAGAAAGCGGGCAATGCCGACGCTTGGGTATCGCCGTGGCATTTCGGGCTCAGCCAGGGCCCGATCGTTCTGATGATTGAAAATTATCGCACGGGCTTATTGTGGCGATTGACGCGACACTGCCCGTACCTCGTCAATGGCTTGCGGCGAGCGGGGTTTGCCAGCGGCTGGCTATGATGTCGCCGGTCCACTCAGTTCGCGGTACCGGCTTGGAGCACGCGCACAATCATCGCCTGGGCCTCCGCCTGAATACGGTGCAAGTGCTCGGTACCGCGAAAGCTTTCGGCGTACAACTTGTGCACGTCTTCCGTACCCGATGGGCGCACCGCGAACCAGCCATTCCGGGTGACGATCTTCAGCCCGCCGATTCTCACATGGTTCCCCGGCGCCTCGACCAGCACCTGTTCGATCGGGTCGCCTGCCAGTTCGCGATCGTTGATCGCGGCGGCTGTTAACTGGGCAAGAATGGCTTTCTGCGCCGACGTCGCCGGTGCGTCGATCCGCTGATACGTGGTGACGCCGAGTTCCCGTATCAGGTTGGCGTAGAGTTCACCTGGATCGCGCCCCGTCACCGCGGTCATTTCTGCGGCCAGCAGGCCGAGCACGATGCCGTCCTTGTCGGTGGTCCACACCGTACCATTGCGACGCAGAAAGACGGCGCCCGCGCTTTCCTCGCCAGCGAACGCGAGCGACGCATCGCCCAGACCATCGACAAACCACTTGAATCCTACCGGCACTTCCATGAGCGGGCGTTTCAGGTGCGCGGCAACACGGTCGATCATGCTGCTGCTGACAATCGTCTTGCCGATGCCGGCCGCGGCGGGCCAATTCGAGCGCTGGCCAAAGAGATATGAAATTGCGACGGCGAGATAGGCGTTCGGATCGAGCAGGCCGCTGCTCCCGGCAACCACCCCGTGCCGGTCATGATCGGTGTCGCACGCCCAGGCGACGTCAAAGCGATCCTTGAGCTGGATCAGCCGCTGCATGGCGTACGGCGAGGAGCAATCCATGCGGATCTTGCCGTCCCAGTCGAGCGTCATGAAGCGAAAGGTGGGATCGACCTCATCACTTACGACCGTGACTGGCACGCGATAGCGCTCGCTGATCATGCCCCAGTAATGCACCCCGGCGCCGCCAAGTGGATCGACCCCTAGCGACAGCCGGGCGCTCCGCATCCGGTCGAAATCGATGACATTACCCAGATCACGAATGTAGCTGTCCATGTAATCGTATCGGCGCGTACTCGCGGCGTGACGCGCCCGATCGAACGGGATGCGCTTGACGCCGATGCCACCATCGGTGAGCAGTGTGTTCGCTTCTCGCTCGATCCAGGTGGTGACGCGCGTGTCTGCCGGGCCGCCGTTTGGCGGATTGTACTTGAAGCCACCATCACTCGGCGGATTGTGGGAGGGAGTGATCACGATGCCATCGGCCAGTCCGGTTGACCGACCGCGATTGTACGCGAGAATTGCGTGTGAAATAACCGGCGTGGGTGTGTAGCCGTCGCGATCATCAATCATCACGTCGACATTGTTCGCAGCCAGCACCTCGAGCGCGGTCACGAAGGCCGATGCGGAGAGCGCGTGCGTGTCGATGCCGAGGAAGAGCGGACCGTCGATGGCGTGGGCACGGCGGTAGTGACAGATCGCCTGCGTGATGGCCAGGATGTGCCCTTCGTTGAACGACGTATCGAACGCCGAACCACGGTGGCCCGAGGTGCCGAAGACGACGCGCTGCGCAGCGACGGCCGGGTCGGGCACCGCCGCAAAGTACGCGGTCATCAACCTGGGAATGTCGGTGAGGTGGCCAGGGTCGGCGAGTGTTCCGGCTGCTGGGTCCACGGTCATCGTCAACTCCGGGGCAGGGTCAAGAATTCGGCCGCGGCGGCCGGTCCCCGCGGCCGTCGTCGCCGCGCTCGTGGACTTGCTATCTCCGATGAGCCCGCGGGCGCCCCGGAGCCGGAACATCGGCACTCCCGGTTCCGCTCCGTCGATCCGTAAGCTTCCCCGTCAAGGACACAGTTCATAGTTAGACTGTCACACCGCGATGAGCCTCGGCAAACAGGTGCGAGGCGGCACGCCACCGAGGCTGCCATGCGGCCGCTCCGTGTTGTACATCTCCAGCCATTCCTCCGTCACTTCTCGTACCCGCGCCAGCGAGGTGAAGACCCAGGCGTCGAGCACTTCCGTGCGGTACGTCCGGTTGAAGCGCTCGATAAAGGCGTTCTGGTTCGGTTTCCCCGGCTGGATGTGATGGAGTCGCACGCCGTGTTCGTCGCACCAGGCGGACACGAAGAACGGCCAGCTCGGATAGACGATCGCGAGCGTCGCGAAGATGAACAACCACAGATTGCGTTTCAGGCCAAATGGTGGCTGGGGCGGAGTGAAGAGTCCCATCGGTGAGTAGAAGAGGATTGGCACGGTGAAGATGAAGCAGATCCAGAAACGGTTGCGCATGTCGCGGACCATCGCGGCCTGCCCGCCCGGTGTCGCGTGGCCGGCGTGGGCATCTTCGGGTGTCGTGGTCATTTTCGTGGTGGTTCCTGGACCGGCGAATTCAGCGCGCCATCCGCTCGGTGTCGATGCTTCGTGCCGCCGCTGCAGGTCATGCCGTGGCCATCGAATCGGAGGGGATGCGTGGTCGCTTCTCCTCGGGTTGACGAATCATTCGGCGCCGCCAATGGCGGCATCAGGGTGAACGGGTGGTCAGCGAGAACGGCCGCGCGTCGTAACTGGCGGGCGCGGGCTGGCCGCTGCACGCCGTAGTCAGGCTGCATCTTTCGTAACCCTGACGGTCATCAGGCCCCAGAGCCAGTTGATCTTGTAGCGTTCAATCTGCGCCCGCGGATGCCCAGCCTCCTTGAGCAATCGGAGGCACTCCCGCTCGCGGTAAACGTTAACATGTGCCGGGCTGAACAGGCGATGCCACCAATCGTAAACGCGGCAGGCCAGATAATCGCCGCACCAGTCGGTTATGATAAGCTCGCCGCCCGGGCGGAGGACACGGCTCAACTCCATAAGTGTGGCGACCGGCTGCCGGACGTAGTGAAACATGCTGCACGACACGACGACGTCAAAATCGTTGTCCTCGAAGGGTAGTTCCTCAGCCCACCCCTCGCGGAGCTCCGTGCTCGACGGCACTCGTCCGCGGGCGACTGCCAGCATCTCCGGCACCGGGTCCACGCCAACCAGCGTGGCCTGTGGGAATTTGCGTGCGAGCTGTTGCAGTAGGGCGCCAGTGCCGCAGCCAACGTCGAGCACCCGCCCGGTTGGAGGCACCGACAATCGCGCTAACGTCGCGCTCGTTGTCGCCGCGATGTAGAACGACCACCTCGTGTCGTACTCCGGAGCGAGGCGGGAATACTCCTTCACAATGGGATCTCGCCTCCTCTGTTGGTCCGTCGTGGCGTTTGGGCAGGGGCCGGCGGACTTGCGCGAAAAACCGACTACCGACCGCAGTCTTACACCGCGCAGCACGAGAGCTTCGCCACGTCTTTCGTGAACGACAGCGCGGCGAGCTTGATCCCCTCTGACAGGGTCAGGTACGGGTGGAAGGTCGCGGTCAGGTCCTCGATCGTCAGCCCGTACTTGATCGCCAAGGCCGGTTCCGCGATCATCTCGCCCGCCTCCCCGGCGAGGATGTGCGCGCCGACGATTTTCCGGGTTGCGGCATTGGCGATGAGTTTGACGAACCCACGCGTATCGCGCGCCGCCAACGAGCGCGGCACGTGTTCCATGGCGAGCTTGGTCGCGAGGGGTTCAATCCCCTGCGCCTGAGCCTGGTCCGCGGTCAGCCCGACCGAGGCGACGGCCGGGTCGGTGAAGGTGACCTGCGACAACGCCGTGAGGTCGAAGCGGCGCAGGTTGCCCGCCAGCGCGTTCTCGGCCGCGAGCGTGCCGCCGTACGCGGCGACGTACACAAGCATCGGATCGCCGATCACGTCCCCTGCCGCATAAACACCCGGATGGGATGTCTCAAGGAACTCGTTGACCTGTATCTCGCCCTTTCCACCAAGCGCGACACCGAGCGCGTCCAATCCCAGTCCCGCCGTATTGGGTCGGCGCCCGGTCGCGACGAGAAGTTGCTCAGCGCGAACCGCCTCGGTACGGCCATCGTCGCTGAACGACGCGGTGTACCCCGCTGCCGTACGACTGACGCGCTCGATCCGCACGCCGGTCCGTACACCAAGGCCTTCGCCTCGCAGGTAGTCGCCGAGCGCATTCCCGATTTCCGGATCCTCGGCGGGTACCACCGTGGCAAGGGCTTCGAGCACGGTAACCCTGACCCCCAGACGCGCGAACATCTGGGCCAGCTCGAGACCCACCGCGCTCGCGCCGATCACGATCATCGAGTCGGGGAGCCGCTCGAGCGCCATCGCCGTCACGTTGTCGAGGTAGCCCGCTTCGGTCAATCCCGGGATCGGCGCAGGCCAGGAGGACGCACCCGTGGTAATGAGGATCTTGCCGGCGGTGATCGTGCGGCCATCGGCCAACCGTACGACGTTGCCGGAGAGGATCTCGGCGCGCTGTTCGAACAGCGAGATCGCCTCGTAGGACTGCAACACGTTCCAGTACTTGGCGTGCCGCAGGTCCGACACAAGCGCGTCCTTCTGGGCCCGCACGGCGCTCCAGTCGGGCGGACCATCGGTCGCGGCGATACCGTTGAATCCGTGGTTCACCCGGCGGTGCTGCGCCTCGGCCGCGCGGATCAAGGTCTTCGACGGAACGCAGCCCACGTTCACGCAGGTGCCCCCGAGCGTCCCGCCCTCGGCCATCGCGACCCGCGCACCGAGCTCTGCCGCCTTGATCGCGGCAGCGAAGCCCGCCGACCCGCCGCCGACAATGGCCAGGTCAAACTCGTCGCCGCTTCGGGAGTTTACCATGGGGGCACCGGGCCCCGTGCGGTCCGCGATCGTCATGTCCGGCGCCGGCCGGTCCTTTCGGTGCTGTCCGCGATGACCTTCGCACCAAATCCGGTGAGTCGCGTGAGGTGGGCGGCGATCAGGGCAGGCGTCACCTGGTGTGGATCGTAGCGTACCACACCAACGCTGTCGTCCAGCGTCACCGTGGCACGGTAAACACCCGGCAGCCGCTTCAGTGCGAGGCGCGCCGTCGTGGGGCAGCTGCCACAGGTCATCCCGGTGATATGGAAGCGCACGGTGGCAGAATCCGCGACCTGAACGCCTGCCCGTATGCTCTGCGCGCCTACCGCCGCAACCCCGCCGCCGCACAGCGGACAAAGGAAGGCGGTTCCAGCGATTCCTGCCGCGAGTACCCATCCTGCTTTCAGTGCTTTCAACATGTGCAACCTCCTAGCCGAGTATGAACGCCGACCACCAGGGGAACGTCACCAGGGGAACGGCGATGACCGTGGCAATCCAGAGCGCCAGCTTCAGGCGGCGGCGCGTGACCGGTGACGCGCACAGTGATCCCGGCTCGCAAGCCTTCCGCTCCTCCCGGTGAACGACCACGAACCCGGAGCCGAGGGCGAGTACGGTAGCGCCAACGAAATAGGGCCGCAACGGCTCGAACGTCGCGGCCAGTCCGGCGCCGCTCAGGCCGACCGCGACCGCGATCAGCGGTCCCGCACAGCAGAGTGCCGAGGCCACGGCCGCGGCGAGGCCACCGCTGGCGGCGAGCGCGGTCTTAGTTGTCGGATTCGTCATGCTCCTCCAATGCCCCGAGGATGGGACAGTCGTCCGTTGGCCGCCTTGCCGCGCACGCGGCGGCGAGGTGCCCCAGCGTCCGGTTGATCCGGCGCAGGTCGTAAATCTTCTGTTCGACCAGCTCGATTTTTTCGCGGGTCTTGCGCTCGACGGCGTCGCAGGCGGTTCGACGGCTGACCCGCAGCTCGAGCAACTCCTGAATTTCCCTCAAGGCAAACCCGAGGCCCTTGGCGTGCCTGATGAACCGCAACCGACCGATGGTGTCTTCGGGGTACTGGCGATACCCCGATACGGTGCGCTGTGGCGCCGCCAACAAACCGCGGCGCTCGTAGTAGCGCACCGTCTGGACATTTACGTCGACCGCCAGCGCGACTTGGCCGATGGTCAAGGGCATCTTCGAGTCCTCCTCAGGCCGCTCGCGTTCAGTATAGACCCTGTACCCAGCTATAAGGTCAAGGGCTCGTCGCCGGCAGGTCGCGACCGAACGACGGCACCTGTGGCGCGCGCGCTGACTCCATGGGTCATTCGGCTATTCCAACTGTCCGCGGGAAACGGGCGGTAGGAGTCCAAGCGCGCGGGCGTCATCGACCGTGTCGACGTCCTGAAGCTCGGGTAGCACGGCCATGGAAAGGCCGAGGCGTCCAGCATTCGTCATCGTCTGGCGGTAGACGGCGTCAGTGGACCACTCGATATCGCGAAAGAGTTCGGGCGCCGGGGAATTGAGCCCGAGCAGGTAGAAGCCACCGTCAACCGCTGGCCCGACCACCAGATCGTCCTGCTCGAGCGCGGCGAAGGCGCGATGTACCAGCTCTCGTCCGACGTCAGGACAGTCGGAGCCGATCACGACGACTCGGCGCGCTCCGTGGGCGAAGTGATGATCGAACGTCGCGGTGAGCCGTACACCGAGCCCACCGTCAGGTTGAGAGAGGAAGTCGTCAACCCCCAGCCACTCCAGCCAGGCTCGTGTCCCCGCTTCGCCGCCCGAGGGGGCGAACCAGATGGCGGTGCGGTGCCCGCCCGGGTCCACACATTGGGCCACCACCTGCCTCCCGATAAATCTGTAAAGGGCGGCAGCGTGGTCGGCACCGACGGTCTGAGCCAACCTGGTCTTCACGTGACCCGGCGTCGGAACCTTGACGAAGACGCCGAGAACGTCAGCGCGCGAGAGCGGTTGTGCCATCGCGCCAGCGGGCCAGGCGTGCCGGGGAAACGCCGGCCGCGAAAAGGGTGATGAGCAGAGTATGCGAAATCCAGGTGCGGACGATCCCGCGCTGCCGGTATCGTCGTCCCGACGTCAGCACCACGGCGGGGAGCCGGGCGACGCCGTAGCGCCGCCGCAGACGACGGATCATTTCGACGTCTTCCATGAGCGGCAATTCCGGGTACCCCCCGACTGCGTCGAAGCACTCGCGGCGGATGAGCAGTCCCTGATCCCCATACGCCAGGCCGAAGAGTGATTCGCGGATCGCCTGCCCGGCCTCGATCATGCGCTTCCACACCGGCGGCAGGTCGATCGCGAATCGGAAGACGGCAGCGTCCACTGGCGGAACTACAGCGAGTGCATCTCGAATCGCGGCGCACGCGTTTGTGTCGATCCGGGAGTCGGCGTGCAGGAACAGCAACCAGTCACCCCGAGAATACTGCGCGCCAGCATTCAACTGATGCGCGCGTCCCCGCGGGGCCGGGACGATGCGGGCGCCTGCGGCCCGGGCAAGGTCGACGGTTCCGTCGGACGAGCCGGCGTCAGCGATCACGATTTCACCGAACAGCGGCTTCAGTTCGCGCAGGTCATCGAGAAGTGCCGGAAGCGCCGCAGCTTCGTCGATGGTTGGGATCACGACGGAGAGCCTCATCGGCCCGCCACCGCGTACGCGGCGCCTGCCAGCAGGGCGGCGACTGGTACCGTCACCAGCCAGGCGACGGCCATCTCCCGAACGAGTTTCCACTGCAGTTCCCGACGGTGCATTCCGACCGCGATGACGGTGCCGGCCGAGACGTGCGTCGTGGACACCGGCCAGCCGAAGTTGGACGCGATGCCGACCAGGCCTGCGGTCACGGCGTTTGCCGTCAGCGCCTCGGGGGCGGACATCGCGGTGACCTTGGTGGCGAGCGTCCCGGTGACCCGGCGTCCCGCGTACACGCTGCCTGCACCCATCGCCACCGCCACCAGCGCGAGGAGAGCACCGGGCCCGACGCCCACCGTAGGGCCGGCGACCAATCCGAGGGCAAGAATCTTGGGTGAATCGTTCAACCCGCGGGCGAAGCTCGTGAAGCCAGCCGTGAGCCAGTGCATCGAATCCAGCGCATTCACCCGCGTGAGGACCCGCGGCGGACAGTCGGCGGCAGCCACGACGCGGAGCTCGCGTCCAGCGATCACCGCCTCGTTGAAGCCCAACGGGATGAGCACCACCTCGTGCTGCTCGAGACAGACACAGTACGTGGCGAGGCGACGAAACGCGGCGGCGGCCGTCGGAAGCAGGCCGAACACGAGCGCGAGAGAGAGTAGTGGCGAGGCGAACAGCGGTAGCCCGACCTTGGCGAGTACTCCGGTCCACAAGACACCGGTGGGTCCACCGGCCACCATCCCGGCACCGAGGATCGCCCCGACGAGCGCGTGAGTGGTGGAGACCGGCAGGCCCGCCCGGGTAGCAACCACGAGCCAGCCGATGACACCGACCGCGACCGACGCGGGCCAGATCAGCCCCGCCGGCGGCGCGACGAGAATGCCGCGCCCCGAGAACGTCGCGACGAGCCCGTGCGCGAGTACCAGCGCGACAGACACGCCGAGCACGGTCCAGACGGTCCCCCAGAGAATGGCGCGACGCTCCCCGGCGAGGCCCGCCCCGACCAGTGTCGCGATACCCTTCGAGACATCGTTTGCCCCGTTGGCGAACGCGACGCCCAATGTCAGGGCGATGAGGAGGAGTGCTGTCAGCAGCATGCGGCATCCGGCTCGCAGCAGGAGTACCCCGCTCGTGCCTCGCCGGGCTCCAGTACCGCGAACATCGCGTCGTACGGCGCGCGTTGGAGCTTGGCCAGGGAATCGGTGCAGATTTCGATTGGCTCGTTGCGCGGAAAGAGGTGGCCTTCTTCGTCGAGAAACGCCTTCCCGGGTCCGAGGTAGATCGCTTGATGTCCCTGGTACACACACCCGGCGCTCTTCTGGTACTTGTAGCCGCGCACCGTCACGGAGAAGAACGGATAACCCTCAACGTCCTTCCAATAACTCTTGCGGAGGATCGTGAGCCCGTAGAATCCCGCGCGCTCAAGCTGAGAGAGCAACTCCGCTTCGGTCAGTGCGCCAACCAGGCACTCTCCCCAGAGCTCCGGGTTGACCTTGAGGTGCGGCGGTACCTCGCGCTCACTCACGATATCGGAAAGAACGATCCGACCGTGATCCTTGAGAATCCGCCAGGTCTCCTCGAAGACCCGCGGCTTGTCAGGGGAGAGGTTAATCACGCAATTGGAAGTGACGAGATCGACCGAGCGATCCTCGATCGGAATGTGCTCCAGATAGCCCTTGCGGAACTCAACTACGTCATAGCCGAGTGCGGTTGCGACCACGGGGCGATTGGCCTCAGCAACAGCCAGCATCGCGTCGGTCATATCGACCCCGATCGCACAGCCGCCCCGGCCGGTGAGTTTCGCGGCGATGAATACGTCAATACCAGCCCCGGACCCGAGGTCGACGACCCGTTCACCTGCCGTGATCCCAGCCAGTGCGATCGGCGAGCCGCAACCGTAGAATCGGTCGATCACCTCTCGAGGAATGTGGGAGACGAGGTTGTCGTCATACCGGGTAGGACAGCAGAGATCGGCCTGCGGTTTCTCGGCGGCGGCGTGGTAATACTCCCGGACCTTGGCCCGCGGTCGGTCGACGTCGAATGAGAGCACGCAGTTGGAGTGGAGGGTGAGCACCGGCTGTTCGGCGAGCCGTCCGTCGGCGGTGCCACAGGCGATCGCCCCTTCACCCATCGCATGCAGCACGACGGGCGCATCGTATCCGGAGCGGCGATTGCGCCGCGCGGCCTTCTCCTGGCCGAGCGTGGTCATGACCCGGCGCACCAACGCAAGTTGAATGGAGTAGTACGGATCCGGTGCAAGCGGGTCGCCGCCGGAGAACGTCCACGCGTGTTCCCAATCGCCACCGCCAGTCAGGAACCGGAACGGATCATCCCGCATGGAGGGCTTGCGGGCAACCGTCGCCTCACGCAGTTGGCGTACGATCGTCGAGCCGGCGAGGATGTCGGCCAAGTCTTCCTGATTGGCGTCGCCGCAGAGAAGCGCGGGCTCGTTTGCGAGCGCCGGTGTGGGGTACACGCGCCCGTCGAAGTTCACACACAACGAATCCCAGCCGCCGTTGCCCAGATCGTACTTGAGACCCGGGACGCCATTCACTCGGCGCTTGACCGTCTCCAGGTTGTCGAGCACGGTGCCTGCGCGCTCGGCGGCGTCGGCTGTTTGCATGACGGCCGCGACGATGGCCGAACTATCGGGGAAGAACCCGTTCAGGCTCGTTGCCGCGCGGCCGCGCTTGTGGGCCCACATGAGGTGCTGACTCCGCGCCCCCACCGATCGCACTAACTCGGGGATCTCAGCCAGCTCCGCCAGGTTGTCCTTTGTCGTGACGGTGGTCAGGGAGACATCGAAGCCCGTTTCGGCGAGAAAACGCGCGCCGTCGAGGGCACGCTCAAAGGTGCCGTGACCGCGAATCGGATCGTTCGTCGCGGGGTGGGCGCCGTCGATCGAGACCTGGAAGCGAACCTTTGAGCGATCGAGTTGGGCGATGCCGGTGCGAACGGGGCCCTGAAAGACGGTGGCGTTGGTGAGGACGATCGCCTCAAGCCCCTTCTCCTCGGTTGCATGCCTCAGCAGCGCGAAGATGTCCCGCCTCACAAAGGGCTCCCCTCCGGTGATATAGAGGCGCTCCAAGCCAAGCTCCACGGCCCGATCCACGATTGCGACGAGTTTCTCGAGCGGCAGGCCAGGTTCCTTGCCCGGTCCCGAGCCGACCAGGCAATGGCTGCAGGAGAGGTTGCAGTTGTTGTTGATCTGGAGCCAGAGCTCCTGCAGTCCTTCGGGTTGGATCAGCGCCAACCGTCCCGGGTAGGTCGGCGTCGGAAATGCTTGGTCAGCGAGGAGGTTGGCCCGGTCGAGCGCCTGCAAGAAGGCGTGGACATGCAGTCGAGCCTTCGCCCCGTCGAGTCCGGTTGCAGCGGAGTACCCCGCGGTGAGATCACCCGCGGTCAACCGGCCGTTGGCCCGTTGGATTTCCCGGAGCAGTTCGCGCCCCGCGGGCTCCACCGCGACCCAGTTCGGGGCGGCACCTTGCACGAAGTAGGTGAGACCCTGGTCCGCGAAGAGATCAAGTTCGGGCAGGTGCAGGGGAGTTCGTTCGGCCAGCATCATCAGGCGGCGCTCCGGAGGGCGATCGGGTCAGCGCTGCACTTGTTCAGCGCGCGGGTGACAGCAGTGCGACCCGCTGTGATTATTGACGTGAGGAGCGCGGACATTACGTCCGCGGACTTACCGAAGCAGCCGGAACCACAACGAGAGCAGCCGCCGAACCGTCGCGGTGAGTTTGCGACGCCGCCACGCATCGGCCGCCTTCCGGTAGGCTTCGCTTCGGGTTGGATACGGATGGATGGTGCGCCCCAGCGCGGACAGGCCCAGGGAATTCGTCACCGCAACCGACCCCTCCGCGATCAACTCTCCGGCGTGGTCACCGACGATGGTGATGCCCAGGATCCGATCGGTCCCGCGCTTGAGAAGGACGCGCAGGAACCCTTCGGTCGGGCCGTCGAGCACGGCACGATCGACCTCGGCAAACGGGATGGTGATCGTGTCGAGAGGAATCCCCTGGCGTGCCGCTTCCTCTGGCGTGATTCCCACGTGGGCGAGCTCAGGGCTGGTGTACGTACATCGTGGATACACCAGGCTTGGGTGTCGCCCTCGGCCGAAGAACAGCGCATTGGCGATGACCAGTCGCGCCTGGAAGTCAGCGGCGTGGGTGAATTGCTGCGGCGAGCAGACATCGCCCACGGCGAAGATGCGGGCGTTGGTGGTGCGAAGTCGGCTGTCGACGGCGACGCCCGCATGATCGAACGTCACGCCAGCCTGTGCCAGACCAAGGTCTGTTACGTTGGGCACCCGTCCAGTGGCCACCAGCAGTTGGTCGCACGTGATGATCAACCGGCGTCCGTCGTCGCGGAGGATGTGCACCGTCGTGCCCCCATGCTCCCGCGCTACGCGCTCGATGCGAGTCGCCAGATTGAGAACCACCCCCGCGGATACGAGCGCCTCGTGCACAACCGCCGCGGCCTCGGAGTCCTCCCGCGGGAGAATGCGAGGCGACTGATCGAGTACCGTCACCTGACTGCCGAAGCGGGCGAACGCCTGCGCTAACTCGCAGCCGATGGGGCCCGCACCGATCACGGCCAGCCGCGTCGGCAGTTGCGCAAGTGAGAAGACGGTTTCATTGGTCAGGTAGCCTGTTTCGGCCAGACCCGGAATCGGCGGTGCAACCGGCCGCGCCCCGGTCGCGATGACTGCGCGCCGGAAATGGAGCGTTTGCCCGTTCACCTCGACGCGATTGTTCGCCGTGAAGCGCCCCCGGCCGAAAAAGACGTCAACTCCCAGCTGAGTGAAACGTGGCGCGCCGTCGACGGTACTTAGATCCGCGCGCAACCGGCGCAAACGGGCCATCACCGCGCCGAAGTCGCCGTCTCCCGAAACCGGTGGGCCGCCGTATTTGACGGAATCACGTGCGGCTTCCCACGAACGTGCTGCGGCAATGAGGGCCTTCGACGGGACGCAGCCGACGTTCAGGCAATCGCCACCCATCCGGTTCTCCTCCACCAGGGCCACTCGCGCCCCCAGACCGGCCGCCCCGGCCGCGCTCACCAATCCGCCGGTGCCAGCGCCGAGAACTACCAGGTCGTATCGGTCCTTCGCTTTGGGGTCGATCCAGCCGGGTGGATGAACCTGCTCGAGTAGCCGCCGGTCGTTCTCATCCAACGGAGCGGCGGAGTGCGGCAGCGTGGTCATTCGGCAGCGATCGATGTGGTGGCCGAGAGCGCGTGGCGCGCAGCGCGGGTCAGCACGAGAGTGAGCGCGATCGTGGCGAGGAGTCCGCCAACCAGCAGGACGTAGTACCCGGTGCCTCGTGGCGGAGCAACCCCCGCCGCTAACCGCGCCGCGTCACCTGCGACGTGCCCGTAGTAGGAATACAGCAGCGCGCCCGGCAGCATCCCGATCGATGCGACGAGGTAGTCGACGAAACGGACTCGGGTGACGCCCAGCGCGTAGTTGAGCGCGTTGAATGGAATCAACGGCACCAGGCGCATGAGGAAGACGATCTTGCGGCCCTCGTTCGCCACGGCGGCATCGAGCGCCGCCAGTCTGGGCGATGCGTGGATCCAATGCTCCACCCTGCGCCGAATGACGTATCGCGCCAGCAGGAAGGCCGCCGACGCACCGAGCGTCGCACCGACCATTGCCACCGTCGTCCCGACAGCCGGGCCGAAGAGTGCCCCCGCCGTGAGCGTGAGCAGGCTCCCTGGGACGAAGGCAACATCGGCCATGGCGTAGACGAGAATGAACGCGACCGGCGCGAGTACCCCAAGGTTCTCGATGCGCGCGGTGACGATCGGAACGAACGCACACGCCATACCACCCGCCGTACAGTGGCTCACGCAACACCTGGTGGACAAACCATGCGCTTGCTCACCCTGGCGACGCTGGGTCAGCGATCATGCCGGCACTGATCACCTTCACGTCGTTCATGCGCATCGCTTCCGCCGCCGGAATGAAAAGTGAATGTGTCGTGAGAGCCGCGCCTCAGTGGTGCGCGCGATGACCATCGGACGGCTCAGTGCGGCGAAGTTCCATCGCGACGGTTAGCCGAATTTCCCGCATGTTCTGCTCCGTCAGCTCACCGACCCATCGCTCGACAACCCGGCCGTCGCCACTGACCAGCAGGGTCCATGGCAGCCCCAGATAGCCGAACTGTTCCTGTAACCGGCCCAGGCCGAAGGCCGTCGGAAACCCGGGCGCCACCTTCGCCAGGAACTGCCGCGCGGCAACTGTGTCTCGGTCGTCGTTCATGCCGACGACCCGCGCGCCAGAGGACGCCAGCTCACGACGAAGCGAATCCAGCGCCGGCAACTCGCGCCGACACGGTCCGCACCAGCTTGCCCAGAAGTTCAGTACCGTCGGCGCGCCGCGCAATCCCGACCCATGCAAGCGGGAGCCGTCAGCCATCGGGAGGTCGATGGCCGGCAGTGGTGTGGCCGGCCCGCCACCAGGGATCAGCAAGTGCAACGGATCGATCGAGTAGATGCGACCGGTTACGTCTGCGGCGAGCGTCGGCAACGCGTTGGCCAAGGCAGCCGTCGCGAGCACCCGGCCCGTTGCCGGATCCAGCTCATCCAGCCGTCCGCCGTCGGGCATTCCGGTCGGCGTGGAGAGCACGAGCAGACGCCCGTTCGGCTCGAATACCAGGCCGAGATTGACGGCATGGTAGTCGACAACGGCGTTTCCCCCGACCAGCTCGAACCGAGGCTCAACCGTCGTGTGTGGAAGGTGGCGCACGGTGCGCCAGAGCGTGTCTCCCGTAGCGGTCATCGCGATCACCTCATCGCGGATGAACGGCGCGAACCAGACCGTGTCGCCCCGCGCGAGGAGATGCCCGGCATTCTGGAGATCCACCAGGATGCTGTGCTCGGGAACCTGCGCCCGCCCGACGGGGCGAAGAACCGAGTCGCCGACGACTAGCCGTTCGAACAACGGGCTGACTTCGCCAGGTAGTCGATAAGTGAATCGTGAACTGGAACGGACCAGCCATACACTGTTTGTGGCGGGATCGACGGTAACGGACGACACCGGCAGCGAAGGCACGAGTGTCCGGAGGAGCATGCCACGCGGAGAGTACTGGAGGAGGCGCCCGCGACCGTCAACGAGCCACGTCGAGCCATCGGCCGCTGCGGCCACGGCGGCCACCGGATCGCCGCCGGGGTTCAACGACGCGAACGAACTCTTCAGCGACCCCGTCACCGCGAGTACGCCGCCCGCCCCATCCTCAACGAGCACATCATCCCTGCCGGGTGTGGCGGGGCGACCCGTGAGCCACAGCAACCGGACCGGCACAGCAGGGGCGACGGTGTCGATCGCGATGTGCGCGACGCCGTCAGGCCCGGAGAGCCGTGCGGGCGGACGCAGCGCTGCGTGCGGCAGGAGCGCAGCCCGTTCGTGCCATCCGACGGCCAGGACGATTGCCGCGAGGACCACCGCGACGGCGGGGCGCGTGCGGCGCCCCGCCGTGCGGTCCTCCATGGAGCTACTACTTCGTCGCACTGACGGTCTGAATCTGGATCACCTGCGCGCCAGCGGCGGCGAACACCTTGCCGTGCACCGACACCTTCTGCTCCGCGAATTCCTTGAGCCGGAAGTTCTGTCCCTTGCCCGGCATTTCGGGGGTCACCGGGACATAGAGCTTCCCGTCGCTGCCGAGGATGGCGAGCGGCAACCCGTTGTCGGCGCACACCTGCGAGCACATCCGGTGTTCCGCACCAGACAGCCCATTGCCGAACTTGCAGGAGACATCAATCACCGTTCCGGTAATCGTTGTCTCCTTGCCGACGGGCATGTTGCCCATTGGCTTGGCACCCTGCGCGGGCTGTTGCGCCGCGAGCGGCGTGCAGACCCCGATGAGGGCGGTGACCACCAAAGCGCGTACCATGGTACCTCCAAGACGTGAGAGAACGTCGCCTTCGAGCAGCGACGATGCGCATGCTGCGATACGCAGCGCGATGACCGGACTCGGTGCGACCTGGCAACCCAAGGGAGCGTGCCCGGCTTCAGCTCACGCTGGTCCCGGGTCGGTCACGAGGATTATTGTTGGCGGGTGCAGATTCCTTACACGGCGCCTGCCGTTCGCGCGCGGGCATGAGGGAGCGTCCCGAGCGGACCACCGCGATTCAGCGGGGCGATCCGGCGGTTCTCGAGGAGATCATTCGCGATGCGCTGCCCGGGCTGCTGCGCGCCGCCCGCGCGGCCGGTCTCTCCTCGGACCGCGCGGAGGATACCGTCCAGGCCAGCGTGTTGGTCTTTCTGCGGCGGCTGAAGGATTTCGACGGGCGGGCGCGGGTTGCGACCTGGATTCACGGCATCCTGGTGCACAAGATTGCCGAGGAGCGAAGGATTCTCCGGCGGGACGATGCGCGCGAGGATATTGACGAGGTCATGGAAGCGCGGTTCGACCGCGACGGCAACTGGGCGCGACCACCACAGGGGCCCGGCGAGGACTTGGCAGCCGGTGAAGTCCACCGCCTGCTGGGCCTCTGCCTCGACGAGGTTCCGGACCGGCAACGGTTGGCCTTTGTGCTCCGAGAAGTGGAGGGCTTCGAAACCGAGGAGATCTGTAACATTCTGCAGGTATCGGCCAACAATCTGGGAGTGCTCCTCTTCCGTGCGCGCAATCGCCTGCGGGAGTGTCTGGAATCCAAAGGAATGAAAGGAAGTGAAGATGCTCGCCTGTAGCGAGGTCACCCGGCTCTGGGCGACTGAGGAGATACGCCGCGCGCCGCTAACTCGACGGCTCGCGGTGCGGATGCATCTGGTGATGTGCCGGCATTGTCGGCGCTACGTTCGCGAACTCGCCATGATCGGTGCGGCGGCGCGGCGGGCCGCGGGTCAACTTCTCGGGGTCGCGACTTCCGCGCCGGATCTCGAGCGCCGACTTCTCGAAGAGGTGCGGCGTGCGAACCGTTCGCGGGGCGCTGGGGTCTGATCCGTCAGGGGAATGGTGATGGCCGAAGGCGCGTGACGCCTCGATCAGGCACTGCCACACCGGCGCTACGGCAGAAACCGCGCTTCGAGCTCCACACCTAGCCCCAGCGCGATCCGATTGACGAATGCGAAATAGCTCGCAATCGCGCAGATGTCGTGGACGCCCCGGTCGTCGAACCCTACCGTACGCAGGGCCAGGACGTCGGCGTCGGTGATCTCCGATGGCAGGCCGGCCACCTTGGCGGCGTAGTGAAGCATTGCGAGGTCGGGTGGGCTGACGTCAGCGGTGCGGTGATCCTCGGCGAGGGCATTGAAGAGCGCCTGCGCTTCGCCCTCACCGGCGCCCTCCGCCCTGAGCTGTGCGCGGAGGTTGCCACCGTGATGCAGGAGACAATAGCGGCAGCGATTCACCCGTGACACTGTCACGGCGATCATCTCACGCTGCACGCGGCTCAGCGGACTGGCGCCATACATCAGTTCCCGGTACAGCGCATAATGGAGCGACAGCGCCTCCGGATGGACACCATGGATGCGCAGAATGTTGTCGCCGTCCGGTACCCGGTGCACCGGCGGGATGTTTTCGGGACTGCGGTATTCAATGAAGGCCATTGGCATCTCCTGATAAGAGTGGCGCGCCGGAGTTGCTGGACCGCCGAGATTCGTGCGCTGTGCATGACGGAGTTTAGCGAAGCATTCTGAGCCACGTTGTAAACACCCGCCGCACCAGCGGGGTGAGCTTCTCCCGGCGCCAGATGTCGGACGCCTTGCGAAACGCTTCGGCTTTCGTGGGGTAGGGGTACATCACCTGCCCGATGGTGCCGAGTCGCATCCTTCTGGTGACGGCCACGCTTGCCTCCCCGAGCAGTTCGCCGGCGTGCGCAGCGACGATGAGGCAATCGCCGCCCATGTGATGGGCTTCGATCAGCGCCACCTTGGCCCCGAGTTGGGCGGCATCCTTACAGGTGAGCGTCTGCGGATCCCCTGAAACCTTTTTGCTCCAGTCATTCCCGCAGCCGGTTTCGCGTACAAGAGGTAAAGTACACCCAAGTTGTTTGCCGACACCTCGAGAATCTTACAAATCTCTTCGGTTTCGAATCCCACGATCTCGCGGCGTCGATGCCCACGCCGTCCCGGAGTAGTCCTGGTACGATTTCCGGAAAAGTTGATCGATCACGTCGAGGCCGCCGCGCTTAACTGCAGCGACTCGCTCGGGATCCTCTCCAGTTTTGGCTGGCCTCCGACGGTTACCGTGTAATGAATCTGCAAGCCCGAACAATCACTCTCAACTGCGCTGGGGCTCGGGCGATTGCAGCGGGAATACGGGTACCTCGATCTGCCGCGGACGTTGCTGGTCAGCAGCGACGGTCAAGTCGTTGGACGATGGGTCGGCGAGTCGACCGACGAAAATTACGACCAGATCCGGCGGTCCGTCGCCGCTGAACTCAGGTCAGCGGCCACGACCGATGGGCACGCTACTCACCGGTCTCACCGGTAACGATGCCGAGCCATGGAGAAGGATGTTGTCTGCCGGACCGGTGCCTCATCTCACGGAACTTATCCACCAACTCGCGAGTTGATTCCCCATGGGTCAAGACCCATCAGCACCTGCAGCCGAGACTGGCTTCGAGGAAATTGCCATCCCGTGGCTGGACGACGTCGCCCGATTCAGTCGCCACCTGACGAAGGATCCGGCCGATGCCGAAGGCCTGCTTCAGGAGACATTTCTCCGCGCCCTCCGTGGTTGGCACACCTTCACCCCCGGTACCGAATGTCGCCGGTGGCTGTTCACGATTTGCCGGAACACGTTCATTCAGGGACTTCAGAGCAGGAAGCCGGTCGCCTATGATGCCCCGGAGCTGGAGGCGCTGGCCGCCGCGGCCGTTCATGCCGGAGCAGTCTCGTCGGGTATGGGCGACATTTTCAGCCGTATCGACCTTGGCGACGCGATCAAGTGCGGACTCGACAAGCTCCCGGAGGCCTTTCGGGAGGCGGTGGTCCTAGTCGACCTCGAAGGGATGTCGTATGAGGGTTCCGCTCAGGTCCTCGGTGTACCGGTTGGAACCATACGCTCACGCCTCTTTCGGGGTCGTCGCCTGCTTCAGGAATTGTTACTCGCCCACGCCCAGGACGCTGGACTCGCTGCCAATCGATCGTTTGGCCCGTTGAAGGAGGGGACGTGAACGAAGACGCGACGATGGGGAAAATGCTCTCCTGCGACAAGGTGATGCGGCAACTCTGGGATTATCTCGATGAAGAGTTGACCCCCGAGCGGATGTCTGCCATCGCCGCACACCTGTCGGGTTGCAATCGGTGTTTCCCGCAGTACGACTTCGAACGGGCGTTCCTGCGGGCCGTTAGGTCGGTACGCGAAGAGAACCCGCCCCCCGCCCAGCAGCGGGAGCGTGTCATGGCGGCTCTCCGAGCCAATGGACTGCCGTAGTCCCTCGAAGCGAGCATGTGGCAAAAACGGCTCATCGGCGTTGACAGACCGCGAGATCGCCGCGGTGGTCCCGATCCGACGCCTTCCTGAGCGTGGCGTCTCTCCTTGTGCAGCATGGAGTTCCGAATGACGGCCCATCGCTTGCCCGATGACGCCGGCCCGATGTGGCGCGACTTGGTTGGCAGAAGGGGGATCGCGATGATCTTCAAGCATAGCCCGTTGTGCGGACTGTCCGCCGTCGCCCCAACCCAAGTCCGATGGCTGCCGACTCTCCATCCCGATCTCCCGATCCGGCAGGTGGATGTGGTGGGACAGCGGGGACTCTCGCAGCAAATCGCTGAGGACCTCGGAATCCGGCACGAATCTCCGCAAGCCATTCTCCTGGTTGATGGTTCGATGGTGTGGGCAGGGTCACAGCACGGAGTCAACCAGGCGGCCGTGCTCGAGACCGTGGACCGAGATCGCGACTGCCGAACGTGTCCGCGCCGCGGCTGGTTCTCGTTGGCGGCGGTCACGCCCATCTCGTGGTGCTTGCGGCGTTCGCCAAACACCCGTGGCCGTGCTCGAGTATCACCCTGCTCTCCGAGGCCGATGAGCATGCGTACTCGGGAATGATCCCTGGCTACATCGCAGGTCGGTACAACCGTGGGAATATCACCCTGAAACTACGCGAACTCTCGACGGCAGCCGGGGCGCGGTTCATTTGTGGCCACGTTGCCTGCCTCGACGCTGTCGCTATCCCGGTGGCTGAGTCGGTGGAGTCACGCCGCCGCCGCGTAGGAACTCCACACTGCGCGTAGAAGTTCCCGGTCCGGCGCGCGTCGATCGCCTTCCTACATGGGACGCGCAACGCCGGAACTCTCGAGCGGGTTCGTCACTTTGTCGGTTGGAACATGCTGCACCGGCATCGCGACACACGTCGCAACCGAACCACCAACTCTTGACACGGAGACTACGATGTTGGCCAACCGGATTCCCCACCTTGCTGTTCTCGCGCTCCTCGCCGCGACTCCGCTGACTGCCCAGCAATCGTCCTCCAGCGCCATCGTCGTGAGCGGCCGCGGTGGCGGCTTCACAGCGCTCGCCAATCTCAACGATCTCGGAACGAGTGACTTCAAGACGGGCTGGTCGGTGGGCGGCGGCGTGGCCGTTCAACTCTCCAAATTCGTCGTCGTCCGAAGCGACTTCACGTACGCACGGGACGAATTCCGAATCAACGGGACCGGCACTGGCGAACACCTGCAGAAGTACTTCTACGGCGGCGCCATTCAACTTCAATATCCGTTCGCTGGTGGGTTCACGCCGTACGTCCTCGCAGGCGGGGGTGGCGTGACCCTGAAGCCGATCAATACCGCCACCAAGAGCAAGGGGCAAGGAACCTTCGGGGCCGGCTTCAGCTATGCCATCCCCGGGTCCGCGGTCTCCGTATTCACTGAAGGCGTGGGATACGTCTACAAGCCGAACGGTGTCGGCGGGTCCCTTACGGGTGTCAACAGGACTCAATTCGATCTGGCGTGGACCGGTGGCGTGTCGTACCGGTTCCACCTCTAATTTCAACCAATGGAGAATTTGAAATGACGTACCCAATTCATACCATCGAAACCGCTCCTGATACCGCCAAGGCAATGCTCGCCGATTCCCGGAAGGCGTACGGCTTCGTGCCGAATCTTCATGCCGTCATGGCCGGGGCTCCCGCCTTGCTGAAGGCATACCGTCGCGTCGGTGAGCTGTTCGACGAGACGTCGTTCACTTTGGCTGAACGTCAGGTCGTCCTGCTCACGGTAAGCTACGAGAACAATTGTGAATACTGTGTTGCGGCGCACAGCGCCATCGCCGGGATGCAGAAGGTGCCAAGCGATGTGGTGCAAGCGATCCGGGAGGGGCAACCGATCGCGGATCAGAAGCTCCAGGCACTTCGCCGTTTCACTGCGGCCGTTGTGGCTTCGCGGGGCCTGCCGTCGGACACCGACACCCGGGCGTTTCTGAGTGCCGGCTATTCGCGGGCACAGATTCTGGAGGTGGTCCTCGGCGTCGGCATGAAGACGCTCTCGAACTACACGAATCATTTCGCTGAAACACCGCTCGACGATGCCTTCGCCAAGGCCAGGTGGTCGAAGCCTCGGTGAGGGCATTGCGGCTGGCCACGACGAGGGCCGTACTTTTCGGGCGGAAGTTCAGTCACGTCCGGCGGCCGAACCAGATCGGGAGATGCCACCACGAGGGATCGCCGCTGCTAGAATCTCGATCCAATCGTGAGGTAGACGCTCCGCCCCATCCCCGGCAGAATCCCCGGGCCAGGATACTCATCCGTGCGTTTGGTGAAATACCGGGTGTTCGCGAGGTTGTTGATCCCGAGCGAAAGCATGGTCGTGCGGTCCAGCTGAAACTGCCCTGACAAGTCGAGCACCGTGTATGCCGGCACAAAGCCGGCGGCGGCATTTCCCGTCGGCGCCATGCTGTTGTTGGCGTCTCCGTAGGAACCCGATGTATAACTGAGCTGCGCCGTGGTCGCGACGCGCCCGCGCGAGTAGGTGACCCCGTTCCGGTCGACCACGCGGGGAGCCTGCTCGACCCGGTTCCCGCCGAACACTCCCGATGTGTAGTGCGCGTCGACATACGCGAAGGAGGTGAACAGGTCGATGCCGGTCAGGCCCGGCGGATCAAACTCCAGGTAAGCCTCAACTCCCGTGTGCGTACTGTTGCCGATGTTGGCGGTCTCCAGGATCGTGCCGCCGACCCCGTCGTTCAGGGTGCGGCTGCCGATCCGATCGCCGTAGTGGAGGTAGAACGCGCTCAGGTCAAGCTTCAGCCGGTTGCCAATCGTGCCCCGCCAACCGAGGTCGGCGTTGAATCCGCGCGCGGAGTGCAGCGAGGAATCGACGCGCGCAATACTTCCGAACGGTGTGAGCGCCGAATAGAGCACCGGCCGGTAGGCCTGCGACACGTTCGCATAGAGCGCTGTGGCGGAGCTCGTGATGTACGCGACGCCGAGGCCGAACAACGGGTAACCGAGCGATCGGGGCGCGAAGCTCGAGGTCACGTCGGTGTAGCCGGCGGCCGACGATCGAACGTATTCGACGCGGGCCCCCGGCGTGATCGAGAAGCGATCGCTCACGTGGACCAGGCTCTCGACAAACGCGGCGGTGTTCGTGGTTTCGAAACGGAGCGCCCGCTCCCACGTGCCACCGTACAAACTCATGTCGAAGTCGGCACCGGTCGATCCGGGGCCGCCTTCGAAGCGTTGCATGTGATTCAGCCCGAGTCGCACGCCGACCGCGGTCGTGCTCGGGCGGCCGAACCAGGAGTGCTCGAACCTGAGCCGGGACTCAATGGTCCCGTTGTGAAAGGTTTCTCGTTCGACCTCGCGTGGCACAAAGGCTCCCGTCGCGGGGTCGACCGTATCGAGGGCCTGCGGGCCGCCACCCTCGCTGCGCCAGACCAGATGACGGTCTCCGGCGAGATAGGAGAGCACCGTCTCCCAGCTGGTGGTGGGCGAGAACTGGTACCGCAGTCGCGTCGCGAAAATGTTCCAGGGACTGGCCAGCCAATTGCGCGCCCGGAATGACTGGCGCGGGTTTTTGGCGAACTCGGCGTCCGAGAGCCCGCCCGGCATATGAATCCGGTTACGGAACAGCGTGTAGTCGAACCCCAACGTCAGCCGCTCGGAGGCATGGAGGGTTGCGCTACCGTACGCCGTCACCTGCCGGAAATCCGAGTTCGGTCGCCAGCCGCCTTGGTCGCGGTAGTCCACGAACGCGTAATAGGTGCTGCGTGCAGTGCCACCCGCGACCGCGCTGAAGGCGTTGAGCAGGCCGAAGTTTCCGCTCGTCAGGTTAGCGGAAAGCGATGGTCGGGTGGCCAAGGCGCCCTGCCGCACGACGTAGTTGATCGTCCCGCCGAACTGCGGCCCGAATGCGAGCGACCCGGCGCCCCGAACCACCTCGATGCGGTCGAGTGCTTCGGACGGGGGCGTATAGTAGGTTTCCGGATAGCCGAACAGGTCTGCCGCGATGTTGACACCATTCTGCCGGGTATTCATCTCGACCGATTGGGTCGGATTGAGCCCGCGGAAGCCGACACCGTTGGAAGGGAAGCCGGCGCCGGCCGTCTCGGAAAAATTGGCCCCCGGAATTCGTCCCAGAATTTGGCGCTCGACGTCTTGGGCCAGGTTTGCATGCAAGCTGTCGAGCGTGATTACTTCCGATTTCTTCCCGGCGTAGATCACGTTGTCGCGGACGTCGGGGAGGTGTCCGATCACGTGTAGCGGGCGAGTCGCCGTCGCGACGAGGGCCGCGAGGCGAACTGGTGCCCGCGGCAACTCGAAGGAGACGTCCACGACCTCTCCCGCCCGGACTGTGACGACCCGCCTGAGCGCCAGCCAGTTTGCCGGGGTAATGACCACGGTATAGGTCGCTGCGGGGACGCCGGGGAAGGTCCACTTCCCAGTGCTGTCGGTCCTGGTCTGGAAATTGGTGCCCAGCAGCTCCACGCGAACTTCGATGACCGCTTGGGAAACCCTGCCCGCGTCGGTGAGCCGGCCGCGAAGTGTTCCGCTGGGTGACTGGGCGCCGAGCGCGGATGCTGCGATAGGGCTAAGGATCAGGAGGGTAGCGACAACTTCTAGTCGGCGCATCAGATGACGGCTCCAGCAAAATGAGTTGAGAATAATTATCAGATTCGTGGCGATAATATTCCCTTGCCGGAGACCGTTGTCAAATCTATTTGAGAATGCTTATCATTTAGCTGGCTGGCCAGGTGACGTCGAGATTTTGCGTGTGAATGCGAGGTTGGGATTGAACACGCCGGTGCGCCATTTAGGTAGCTTCACGCTGTCGTGATGGTTGCCGCCTCCGACGGGACCACACGCTCCCACGCTGAGGAGGATCGTATGACCAGGAACGTAAGGGCGGTCGCTTGGTCGGCCACTGCGCTCGCTGTCTGCAACCTATCCGCGCTCTTTGTCGGTTGCCGCGGCGGAACGACCGGACTACAGGCGCCGGTTCCGGGTCGGGTGGCCGAGGGGAAGGAAACATTCCGCTTCGACACGTTCGGTGACGAAACCTTCTGGACTGATACTCTCCGGATGCATGAGGTGATCGAGACCGCTGTTGATCCCACAACAGCGCTGTCCGTCGGCCTCAAGGTGGATGCCGACGCCCTCCCGCCAGCCGTGGTGCAGGGGATTCAGAACGGCTCGATCAGCCTCACCAGTCCGGCCACCACACTCGCGCTGCTCAAACTCAACGCCGTGGTCGGGCTGAAGGGCACGGTCGAGACCATCAACGGGAAGGACAGGCTCACCCGCGTCGGTATCACCTGCGCCCTCTGCCACTCTACCGTGAATAATTCGTTCGCCAAGGGAATCGGTCAGCGGCGCGATGGCTGGCCGAATCGCGATCTCAACCCCGGAGCGATCATCGCGCTCTCGGCCGCGCTCACGGCCGGCCAGAAGACCGTGTACAACTCATGGGGGCCGGGCAAGTACGACCCGCGCTACAACTTCGATGGCAAGAATGGGCCGCAGGTCATCCCGCCGGCCTACGGCCTGGCCGGCATTCACCGCATTACCGCGACCGGCGATGGCGACCAGGTCGAGTACTGGAATCGCTACGTGGGCGTCACCCAGATGCACGGCCACGGGTCGTTCAGCGACTCGCGGACCCGCGTCAGCGTGCAAAATCCGCCGGACATGATCTCGTCGAAACTTGCGGCCTTGCAGGCGTATCAGCTCAGCATCGAGGCCCCGGCGCCGACGGCGGGGAGCTTTGACCCGATAGCAGCCGGCCGAGGCAAGGAAGTCTTTGATGGCCCGGGCAAGTGTGCCACCTGCCACGCGGCACCCCTTTTCACCGATGCCAACCAGCGGCTCCACTCGCCCGCGGAGGTCGTCAGCGAGCCAGAACCGAACGGTGTACCGAGCTATGCCTCACGCAGCGCCACCAAGATGTATCGCACGTCGCCGCTGAAGGGCATCTGGCAGCACCCACCGTACTTCCACAACGGCATTGCCCCGACGCTTGTCGCGGTCGTGGATCGCTACAACACGAGGAAGGGACTCAACCTCACGGCGCGGCAGAAAGCAGATCTTGTCCAGTACCTGAAGTCGCTGTAGCGGGCTGGCCTTGCCGCCGCGTGACCGGAACCGGATCGGTCACTCCGAGCTGAACGAACGATTGATGTCGGCAAACGGAACGGCGCGGGCCAAATTCGAAAACGTCCCCTGTTCGGCGATTTCCCTCGCCGCCTGGAGGAAGCCCGCCCACGCTACGCGGGCAAGTGCGCCGCCGACGCTGATCCGGCGGACGCCCATCGCCGCCAGATCGGCCACGGTGGTAAAATCGCTGCCGACCAGAACGTTCAGCGGTTTTGGAGCGACCGCGCTGACCACGGCGGCGATGTCGGCCTTGGTGCGAATGCCTGGCGCGTAGAGACAATCGGCTCCAGCCGCGGCATAGGCCGTGAGCCGGCGGATTGTTTCCGCCAGGTCGGGACGTCCGACGATAAAGCCTTCGGATCGGCCGGTAAGAAGAATTCCCGTTGCACTCTCATCGATCGCACGTCGGGCGGCCTGAATCCGTTCCACCGCGAGGGTGAAGTCGAAGAGGGGGTTGGACGTATCGCCGGTGGAATCTTCAATCGAGAGTCCGGCGATGCCGGTGGCCGTGGCACGGGCGACGTTCGCTGCAACGTCGGCTGGCATGGTCGCGAAGCCGCCTTCGAAGTCGGCGTTGACGGGCACGTCCACGGCGGCGGCGATCGACCGAAGATGGGCCAGGGTTTGCTCCAGCGACACGTGATTGTCGGCCCGTCCCCGGGACCAGGCGAACCCCGAACTGGTGGTCGCGAGAGCAGGGAAGCCGAGTGCCGCAAGCAGTCGTGCGCTCCCGACATCCCACGGATTGGGTATCACGAAGCAACCAGACTGATGGAGCTGGTGAAATATTTGGCATTGCGGGGAGCTGTGGGTCATCCGGGCGCCTCAGAACAGGTCCTGCAGTTCCACGTTAACCTTGCCGCCCTCGCCCAGTGCCGCAGGCCCATGTCGAGCGGGAAAAGGACATCGGGAACGAGCGGGTCGCCAGCTCGCCCGTGGCTGGCGGCGGCACCGCCAAGATAGCCGGTGAGCGAATTTATGGCACTGGTCGTTGACGGAAGCGAAAAGGCGTGGCGTCTGCTAGAATAGCGGAGATGAACATTCGTCTCCGCATCCTCTTCGCAGCCCCGGTCACTTGCATCCTCGCCATCACCGCCTGCCGCCCCGCCGAGAAGGCGCCTGCAGTGGGAACTCCCGCCGCCATGAGCCTCGCCGATTCGAGCTTCACCGCGCTCGCGCGCGCGATCATCGACGATCGCATGGCGCGCTACCCGAGTTCCGCCACGGACCTCGGCGTCCACAAGTACGACGCCATGATCGAGGACGCATCGCAAGCTGCGATTCACGCCGAGTCGAAGGCCCTCACCGACTTCCGCGCGAAGCTCATGGCGGTGGACACGTCGGCACTTTCCGAAGCGAACCGCGCCGACCGTGAGCTCCTCATCCGTTCGATGAACGCGGGTATCCTCGCCAACGACGTCATCAAACGCTGGGCGAAGGACCCCGACGCGTATAGCGGCGCGATCACCAACGCCGCGTACACCATCATGAAACGCGACTTCGCGCCCCCGGCGGACCGACTGAAGTCGCTCATTGCGCGTGAACGGCTGATGCCGGCGACGTTGGCCGAGGCGCGGAAGAATCTGGCGAACCCGCCGAAGATCTATACCCAGATCGCGATCGAGCAGATTGACGGGAACATCAGCTTCTTCAAGAACGATGTCCCGGCAGCATTCGTTGACGTGAAAGACTCGGCGCTCGTCAAGACATTCAAGCAGACGAACGACAGTGTCATGGCGGCGCTGGCGTCGTACAAGACGTGGCTCCAGGGTGAGCTGCTGCCAACGTCCAATGGCAGTTACGCATACGGAGCCGACACCTACTCGAAGGCGCTTGCCGCCACCGAGATGATCGAGTTGCCGCTGGACTCGCTGCTCCAGATTGCCGAGGCGGACCGGCGAAAGAACGAAGATGCATTCCAGTCCGTTGCCAAGCAGATCGCTCCCGGGCTCTCTGCGGACAAGGTGCTCGCGTCGTTGCAGGCGGATCATCCCGCGCCGGACCAGCTGCTCGAGACGACCCAGGCGACGCTCGATTCGCTGCGGCAGTTCCTCGTGGATCATCACATCATCACGGTGCCGGCGTCCGACCCGGCGCGCGTGAAGGAGACGCCGCCGTTCATGCGCTCGACGACGTCGGCGTCGATGGACACGCCCGGACCGTTCGAGCAGGCGAAGCTGGAAGGTCGCTATAACATGACGCTGCCCGACCCGCGCTGGCCCAGGCCCAAGCGGGAGGAGTTCATGGGGCAGTGGTACTACGCGGCGATCTCGAA
>JANYLJ010000060.1 GCA_025357945.1 Gemmatimonadota bacterium | reverse complement strand
TCCCGGAAGCGGGGGGCGGGACTATCGCAGTGCCCTGGACGTGGCGATCTGGGGGAAGTTTGGCACGGACCTTCAGCCGAATTGCACGGTGCTCCCGGTCACCACGTCCTATATCGAATTGTCGAGGATGCAGGATTTCCGGCCGCCCGTCCGACGCGGTACTGTGACCGCGGACCGTGACAACAACGTCTGGATCCTGCCCACCACATCGCTCGCGGCCGTGTCGGCACCGGGGCCCGTGTACGATGTAGTGAACCATGAGAAGGGGCTGTTTGAACGGGTGCGGTTGCCGGTCAACAGGCAGATCGCGGGATTTGGCCCGGGCGGCGTGGTGTACTTGAAGTGGGTGGACCCAGCCGGGGGTGGATGGATGCTGGAGCGGAGGCGGGTTGTGAGGCAGTAGGGGCGGACCAGTACGAATTGGAGCGGAAGCCGGTGTATCTCGCGATTCGCGAACAGTTTTTCTAGACCAGCGGGCAGGAGCGCCAGAATGTCGTTCCGCACCAAGCTGATCGCCTTGTTCGCGGCGCTGGCCATCGTCCCGCCGCTCACCATTGGTGGGATCGGGGTCATCCAACTGGCAATTGGGGCGAAACAGGTCACCTGTGATCGTACCTAGGGCGCCCGACAGTGTGTCCGTTCAATCCCGGTCGGACCCGAAAACCCCAGAATCGCGCCGACCCCTTGCCAACTAAGCATCGCGTCCGGGGTGTCCGTTAGGTGTCCAATCAGGTACGATTTCCGGCTAAATTGGGGAAAACCATCCCGGCAGACGGGCGGACTTTCCTCAAGAATCACGGCATCTTGGCGTGATTGGCGATTTTTTCTAGCGGGCTCCGGCGCAAGAGGTCGTGGGTGGAGCTGCGGCCGCGGCGCGGCCTCGCTCGCCTTCGGCTCGACTCCCTCCGGGCCCATTGAACGTGTCATCCCGAGCGACGCGAGGGATCTCCGGGACTCGCGCCGCGCTGCACTCAGTGTCCCATCTGCGATTGCCAAGCAGGTGGGATTCTTTCTGTGTGGTGATTTTTTCGCTGGGGTGTCCGTTACGGCGTCCGTTGCTCCGCGTAACCAAATTGCGATGGCAAGAGGTGGCGCGCTGCGGGGCGCAGGTAGCTTCCGACCGCAGTGTGCACGACTTCGCGCCGTTCGGTTGGCGGCCCCAATCGAGACACAACCGCGAGCCTCAGGAAACCGCGGCGACCTCTGACACCTCGAGTGCGGCGGCGGCGCTCACAAAGGCTGCGTACACCTTCGCACTCCACTGATGACGAATTTCGGCCATGACACGCATCGCCTCGTCGTGCGACATCGCCCCGCGGTAGCTCCGCGCCGAGGTGAGCGCGTCGAAGACGTCCGCCACACCGACGACCTGTGCGGTCACCGGGATGTCCTCGCCGACCAGCCGATCCGGGTAGCCGGTGCCAGGTGGCCTCGCTGGACAGCACCGGGCAAGCCGTGGTGACGGCGAATCCCGGGAACAGCAGCCTCCAGTCGCTGCTCGATTCGACGTTGCAGGTGTTCACCGCGGGAGTGACAGCCAAGCGGGTGGACGTCAACACCGATCTCACCACGGCACCGCTCTATTTCATCGGCATCCACCGCGTGGTGGCGCAGGCAAGCGGATCGTTCTCGACCTGGACGCTGGTGGGGATGGACGATCCGCAGGCGCTGTTCCTCAAGGTCGCGGCGGGCGGGGCGGTGACGCAGTGGAGCGGCAACGCCGGGACCGTCTCCTTCTCGTCGGACGCAGCGACGGTCGCCTGCCCGGTGGCCAATCTTTCGGCCAACATCACCTGCGCGATCGAAACGATGCACGTGCACTTCGATGTGAGCGCGACCGATGGCACCGCAGAGGCGCCGGCGCGTCATGCGACGGTCGCGACGGACGTGGATGTTCCGACCATGCGGCTTACGTACACCGGCCCCTGAAACACTTGCCGCTCATGACATCAAGGGGCGCGTCCGCCGAAGCCGGCAGGGCACCCCTTTGCCGAGTCAACGAAAAAGACCGGCGGGCGGTTCGTATCAGCGCGCGGAGAACTGCTCGCCGAAGTTCCCCAGGAAAAAGTTCCAACCCTTTTCGTGCCCTTTTCCCGGATTCGTATCGGGAAGCCCAGCATGCACGAGGGTCATCAGGGTGTCTTTCCCCCGCTTCGTGAACGTCACCGACACCGTGGACTCCAGTCCCGACGTATTCGGCGACATCCACGTATGCTCCACTTTCGCCGGTCGCTGTAGCTCCGTGAATCGGCCGTAGTGCGACGTCCCCTTGATGCTCCAGAAAAAGAGCCCGCCCACTTTCGGATCGAGCACGTACATGTCAGCGGCGTGCCACGTGGTGCCCGGCGTCTTCGGATTCAGCCATGCATCGAACACCTGGTCCAGCGGAGCCGGAATCGTGCGCTCGACGGTGACCGCGATGGTCTTCATTGCGTCTGTCATTTCTTCGCTTTCTCCTTCGCCTTGTTGGTGGTGAAATGGTGCTCGAATTGATCGAGCTGTTCGTTCCAGAAGCGTTCGTAGTGGTGCACCCATCCGGCGACTTCCTTCAGAGGTTCACCGCGCAGCGAGATGACCACTTCGCGACCCTGCTTCCTGCGCTCGATGAGCCCTGCTCTTTCGAGCGACTTGAGGTGTTTGGTCACCGAGTTGAGGGCGGTGTCGAACGGCCGGGCGAGTTCGAGGAAGCCGGCGGGGCCTTTGGCCAGCCGGTCGATAATCGCGCGGCGGGTGGGGTGAGAAATGGCGGTCAGGACGTCACTCAGCTCGGCCATGAGATGATATTACACCCTATGGTGTAATAACGCAAGCGCCTTGTGGGGAGTTCCTTTTGGGCTGAAGGTTGCCCCTATTAAACGAGAAACCCCGCTCACGCGGGGCTACCCACTCGTGATACAGATCCTTCGGTACTTACGCCGGCCAGCAGCGACGCCGCGGCGATGAACGGCCGGCGCATCCCGATACCTTGACATCCGACAACAGCCGCTCTTTTTTGTTGTCGGATGTCATAGTATCAACGGGAGGACGTACCATGGCCAATCGCGCTGACCTGCTGCAGGGAACCCTCGATCTCCTCGTCCTCAAGGCCTTGCTCCTCGGCCCGCTGCATGGCTGGGCGATCACCAAGCGGCTCGCCGCGCTCTCCGACGATGTGCTGAACGTCGGCCAGGGTTCGCTCTATCCGGCGCTCTACCGCCTCGAAGACCAGGGCTGGATCTCCTCCGAATGGGGAATCAGTGCCGAGGGGCGTCGCACCAAGACCTATACCCTCACCGCCCTCGGCCGGAAACAGCTCGCGTCCGAGCGCTCGGCGTGGCGCCTCTTTGCGGCCGCAGTCGAGCAGGTACTTCACGCCAGCTGACGGAGGAGGCCCGATGCGCGTTGCACAATTCAAGCGGCGGCTCCGCGCGCTGTTCCATCGCGCCGCCGTTGACGGCGAATTGAATGACGAGATCCGCCTCCACCTCGAGATGGAAGCCGAGGAACTGGTGCGCACCGAGGGCGTGTCGCTGGATGAAGCGCGGCGGCGAGCGCGGATCGCGTTCGGCGGCGTGGAGCGCTATCGCGAAGCGCAACGCGACGCCCGCGGCATCGGCTGGCTCGAGCGGCGCGGGCAGGATATCCGGTACGCGTTCCGCGGCCTGCGCAACCGCCCGGGATTCACCATCGCCGTCGTCTTGACGCTGGCGCTCGGCATTGGTGCCAACGCCGCGATGTTCTCGATCGTCGATCGGTTGCTCTTCCGCGCACCGCCGCTGATGCACGACGCCGGTCGCGTGCATCGCGCCTTCCTCGCCACCACCTGGCGGGGGCAAGTCAACGAGAACGACTATTTAGCGTACGCGCGCTTCATCGACCTGACGCGTGACACGAAGTCATTCGACCGAACGGCGCTCTTTTCCGAGCAGGAACTCGCCGTCGGCACCGGCTCCGACACCAGGGAGATGCAGGTCGGCATCGTGAGCGCCGGCTTCTTCGGATTCTTCGATGCTTCGCCGACCCTCGGCCGCTACTACACTGCCGCCGAGGACGCCGCACCCAACGGTGCGCCGGTCGCGGTGCTGAGCTACGGGTATTGGGCGACGCAGTTCGGCAGTCGGCGCGACGTGGTCGGTCAGGTCGTGCAGATTGGCGCGACGCGCTACACCGTGATTGGCGTCACGCCGAAGGGGTTCTTCGGTGTCTGGCCTGACAAGCCGCCGATGGCGTTCGTGCCGGCCGCCACGTACGCTGCCGAGAAGGGCCTGGACATACGCGGCGAAAACTGGTGGACGACCTATCACTGGACCTGGGCTCAGGTGATCGTCGAGCGGAAGCCGGGGGTGAGCGTCGCCCAAGCGAACGCCGACCTTTCGCAGGCGTTCTTGCGAAGCTACCAGAACGAACTGACGACGAGTCCGCACCAGCAATCGATCGCCATCGCCAAGCCCCACGCGTTCGCGGGATCGGTGCTCGCTGAACGTGGACCGCACGAATCGACTCTGGCCAAGGTGGCCACGTGGATCGCGGGCGTCGCATTGATCGTCTGGCTGATCGCGTGCGCCAACGTCGCCAACCTGCTGCTCGCCCGTGCACTGCAGCGCCGTCGCGAAATTGCCGTGCGCCTGGCACTGGGCGTCAGTCGCGCCCGGTTGGCATCGCAGCTATTTACCGAGAGCATCATCCTCGCATTGCTTGGCGGAGTGAGTGGCGTGATCGTCGCCCAGGTCGGTGGCGCGGTGCTCCGCACCGCGTTCCTCGCACCGACATCAACCGCCACGGTGATCAGCGACCCACGGACGCTGATCTATGCCGGCGGGGCGGCGCTCTTCGCGGGGCTCCTCACCGGTCTCGCGCCGTTGCTGCAGACGCGCGGCGTCAACCTCGGTCACGACCTGCGCGCCGGCGTGCGTGGCGGAGCCTACCAGAAATCGCCGCTCCGTTCCGCGTTGCTAGTTCTCCAGGGCATGTTATCGGTTGTGCTGCTGGTTGGCGCGGGCCTCTTCGTCCGCTCGCTCTCTCACGTCAAGGCAGTCCCGCTTGGCTTTGCGCCGGATCAGGTCGTGCTGGCGGAGCTGGAGATGCGCGGGGTGCCGCTCGACAGCGCGCCGAGCGAGGTGCTCCGGCATCGACTGCACAGTGCGGCGGCGGCGATTCCCGGCGTGACCATGGCTTCCCGTCAGCTCACAATGCCATTCTGGGATACCTGGAGCTTCGACCTGTACGTGAGCGGGATCGACTCGGTCTCGAAGCTGGGGCAATTCGAACTTGACGCGGTGTCGCCGGAATACTTCGCGACGATGGGGACGCACATCGTTGCGGGTCGCGGGATCGATGTGTCGGACGCGGCCGGTGCGCCGGGCGCGATGGTCGTGAGCCAGGCGATGGCGAAGAAGCTGTGGCCGCATGAAGAGGCGCTTGGCAAGTGCGTCCGGCTCGACAGCGATACGCTGCCGTGCCACTACGTTGTCGGCGTCGCGGAGAACATCAAGAGCGACCAGCTTGGCGACGATCCGGGCCTCTACTACTACGTCTCGTCCGAGCAATTCCACCCGAACCAGGGTGGCCTCTTCCTCAAGGTGCGCGGCGACCCCGACGTCATGAAGGAAACGGTCCGGAAGGCGCTCCAGCCGCTGATGCCGGGCGCGTCCTACGTCACCGTCACGCCGATCCGCGATATCATCGGCGAGCAAACCCAGCCCTGGCGCCTCGGTGCCTCGATGTTCGTGATCTTCGGGATGCTCGCGCTCGTGCTCGCCGCTATCGGCATCTACAGCGTCATCGCCTTCAACGTGAGCCAGCGGCTGCACGAGCTTGGCGTGCGCGTGGCGCTCGGTGCCACGATGGGTGACATCGTCCGGCACGTGGTTACTGGCGGCGTCAAGTTCGCCGCGGCGGGTGTCGGTCTCGGCATCGCCGTCGCGTTCGGATTGAGCCACTGGATCGAGCCGCTGCTGTTCGAGGAGTCGCCACACGATCCGGTGATCTTCGCCCTGGTGGCGGGCGTGCTGCTGCTGGTCGCCGCGCTCGCGAGCTTCATCCCGGCCCGGCGCGCGGCCGGCGTCGATCCGGTGCGGGCGCTGCGAATGGAGTAGCTCGTTGGACCCCGCCGTGTTCGCCGGAGCGATCCCGGCCTATCGCGCTGCTCGCGTCGATCCCATGGTTGGGCTGCGATATAACTAGAAACAGGACGACTACGGCTTGAACTCGCTCACCCCGAAACCGGAAAGAGCAGCTCGTTTCCATCGGGGTCGTCAACCTGAACGACGTCGGAACCCCACCACGATTTCTTGCTGGGAATGGCACGCGCAACGATGTCACGCCGCAGATCGGCAAGCCCTTCTGGCGTGAGCTCGATGAACAGTCGCGACTTGTCTCTACGCGAACCATCCTGGCAGAGGATGATCTCGCATTCTCCGTGATTGACCTGGCAGACGTTGCCCGCGCCATCGCCTTCATGCCAACTCCTCTCGAAACCGAGCGTGTCGACATAAAAACGAACTGCGCGGTTCACGTCAGTAACGAAGAACACTGGACGCGTGTACCAGCGATGAACGGTGGGATTGCTCACGGGTGTGCTCCGTCATGGTCAGATTCTGGTCCGCCTGACCGGGGCATTGGACAGCGGAGGTTCGATCGCGATAGCAAGTCGGCAGCTTCCGTTCATGTGTCACACTCGGCAGCTGACGCCACGCGCGCTCACATTTCTCCATTTCAGGGACGTTGTCGACGCCTGGATTGCCGAGAATCCGCGTCAGACCTGAGGCCACAGCCACATGAAAACCGCCCCGGTCGCCAGGCCGTAGAGAATCGCATCGAACGTTCCCTTGAACGCGGTTGACCACTTCCGGAAATACCAGATCGACAGCGTCCAGCCGCCAAAGCCATACGAGCACGCGGTGATGATCGCCGAGAAGTGGAACACCGCGCGGGGGTTGCCGCCGGGCGGCACAATCGAGCCGGTTACCCACCCCGCGATAGCCGAGATGAGCAACATGAACCCGAACCACGAGGCCGTGTACTTCCCCATGTGCATCCCCCCTGAGGGGATCATCGTCATGTGGAACGTGGGGCCGCGCTCGAACTCCGCGATGAAGTTCGGGTTCTTGCCGCCTCCCGGCAGCCGCGGATTGGGGACCGCGTAGTCATCGGGAGCGAGGTTCAACGACCGAATGGCCGCGATCGCCGCATCGTGATCCGGCACGTTGGCGTAGTCGCTCTTGTGCCACGGCATGGCCATGTGAATGATCATTGAGAGAATGAACACGGCAACCGCCGCCAGCAGGGTGGGCAGCAGCAACGACATGAAAGGTGTCATCGGAGCCTCGGGTGAGGGAACAGATTCACATTGAACAGAGTATATCTCCCATCGTCTCCTTTGCGGGCCTGCCACGAGAATCCGGAGCCTCCCCATGCGCCGTCCGATCGCCCTGCCCTTCGCTCTCCTGCTCGCCGGCGTTGCCGTCGCCATCGGCTGCAGCAGCGGCAGTTCCGCCGCTCCCGCGCCGACCCCCGTCGCGCGCGTCAGCGTGACGCTTAGTACGGCCTCCCTCACGACTGGACTGACGACCCAAGCGACCGCTGTGACCGCGGACTCTCTCGGCACCACGTTGACCGGCCGCGCCGTAACGTGGAGTTCGTCTGCGCCCACGGTGGCAGCCGTCTCGTCCAGTGGCCTCGTGACGGCCGTCGCACCCGGTTCCGCCAATATCGCGGCGACGAGTGAAGGTAAGAGCGGCTTCGCGACGGTCACGGTGACCACGGTGCAGGCCACCGGCTGCGTATCGCGGAATTTCATCGCGGCCTCCGATCTCGTCGGCTGCATCACGCAGGACGCGCTCTGGGTTCACATGACATCGTTTCAGCAGATCGCCGATGCGAATCCCGGATCCGACGGGCACCCCTCGCGCAATTCGGGCGAGCCCGGCTACCTGGCATCGGTCAACTATGCCGCGAACCTGCTTCGCGCAGCCGGATATCGTGTGACGATCCAGCAATACAACTACGCCTACAGCGGCTATGCCAGCGTGCCCTTGCTCAGCCAGATATCGCCCACCGAGACAAACTTCGCGTACGGCCCCGACTTCAACATCACCTCCAACTCGAGCAACGGAGACGTCACGGCTCAGCTTCAGCCGGTCGGTACGATCCTGACTCCGGCCCCTCCCGCTCCGAACTCATCGACCAGTGGCTGCGCGTCGAGCGATTTCACCGGATTCGTTGCCGGCCGGATCGCCTTGATCGAACGCGGCACCTGTGCCTTCAGCACGAAGGTCTCGCTGGCATTTGCGGCGGGCGCCTCGGGCGTGATCATCTTCAACGACGGCAGCGCCGGGCAAACCGTCGCGACGTCGTGCGGCGGCGCCAACAGTCCCGGGATCCCGGTCGTGTGTGTCGCCTCGTATGCCACCGGTGTCACGCTCTACAATCAGGCGCTACTCGGGCCGACGACCGTGCAGATCCGGATCCAGCCGCTCTCCGATACGCGCCCCGACTACAACCTGATTGCCGACTCGCCCTTCGGCGACACCACTCATGTGGTCGTCGTGGACGCGCACCTCGACGCCATCTATGGCGCGGGAATGCTCGACAACGCCTCCGGCTCAGCGACGATCCTGGAGATCGCGCTCAAGATGGCTGCCACCCACACGACCAATCAGCTCCGCTATATCTGGTTTGGCGGTGAGGAGACCGGCCTGCACGGCTCGACCTACTACACGCAGGCCCTCTCGACGGCCGATCTTGGCCGGATCGCCTTCGACGTCGACGCCGACGTGACGGCAACGCCCAACTACGTCTATGCTATCGCCGATCCCGCGGGCGGCTGTTGCAGCGGCGGCGTGGCCGCCTCCCAGGTCGGCAACAATTATTTCTCGAGCTACTTCACGGCCGCAGGCCTGCCGTTCGATGACTGGAACAACATCGGGACGGATTCCTATTCGTTCGCGCTGGTGGGTGTGCCCAATTCCGGCATCCTCACGGCACAGGATTGCTGCAAGAGTGCAGCGGACGTGGCGAAGTTCGGCGGCTTCACCGGCAACTACGAGGGAAACATCCCGAGCAGTGACGGAGGCTGCGTCGACCGCCCCTTCCTCTGGTGCGATAACCTCTCGAACAATGACCCGGTCCTCCTCACTATCGTGTCGAAGGCGTTCGCGTCGGTGGTGTTCAATCTGGCCAACAATGCCACCCTCGGCCGGCCGTCGCTGCGCGGACCTGCGATGGTGCCGGGCATGCGGGCCATGAGTCGCGGCGAGGCGAGAATGCGCGAAGGGCCGATCCGCTGAGCGGGCTCAATCATCCGCCGACCGGAGGTTGCCAAAGTTCGACCTTGTTGCCTTCCGGATCGATGACCCAGCCAAATTTCCCGTACTCGGAATCGTCGATCTTCTCGAGCACGTTGCACCCTTCGTCGCGCAAGGCTTTGACCAGGGCATGGAGATCGTCCACCCGGTAGTTGACCATGAATGGTGCGGTGCTGGGCGCAAACTGGTCACTTTGCATCGAAGCAATATTCCAGGCAGTTGTTCCGCCAACAGGCTTCCCTTCACCGTCGGTCCAGTCGAAAGCCGCGCCACCCCATGGCTGGACATCGATGCCGAGGTGTTGCTTGTACCAGGCCCGGAGTGCCTTTGGATCTTTGGCTTTGAAAAAGATGCCGCCAATGCCAGTGACTCGCTTCATGGAACCTCCTCCGGGAATTGTAGGTTATGCGGTAACGCGCCGCTTGCGACTCAGCAGCCCGGCACTGCCGAGCGCGAACAGAAGTCCCACCGGCAGCGGTTCAAGCGTGGTGTACGCAATGTTGATCAGCGGATTCTTGTATGACTCGCTGAACGCGGCCATCTCCTTTTCCGTCGCCGCCACCTGCTCGGCGGTGCCGCCGCGCTGCTTCACCCGGTTCACCGCGGCGGCGGCGTACTTGGCGGTGAAGTCCGGCGCGAGCTTGTAGTAGATCACTTCCCAGGTTGCCACGTAGCAGGCGGTTCCCACCAGGGCGATCAGCAGTCCGACGGAGAACGCCCGACCGAACTTCACGCTCCCCCCCGCCACATTGTCGCGGTATGACCTGACCCCGAAATAGATCATCAGGAAGGCCAGCACCATGGTGGTGTAGCCAATGACGGCGCCACTCTCGAAGCCGATCTTGTCCTGGAATGGCAGGGTTAGGAGCATCATGGCCGACAGCACCGCGCCGGCGATGAGCCCGAAGGTCCAGACGATCTTTTTCATTCCCGCTCCCGGACGGCAGAGGACGCCAGATTCTAGCGCGCTCCCAGCCGGCGCGCGTCACCTGAAAGGATGATTTTCGATGAATTTGGGCAAAATCATCTGAAAGGGGGAGGAAAACGAGGCCCAACTCGGACTCCCGACGCAGCACTTCTCCGGCGGCCCGACCCTCGGGCCGGAATCCCGTCAGTGCACGACTACTGTGTCGCGCACAGTATCGCTGCGAACTGGGCCCGGCATTTCGTCCCCGCATCCACCTACAGCGACGACGACGGCAACCAGCCCAGCATGGTTCGAAAACCGTTTCATTCGCATCACAGCGCCCCCCCCTGAGAACTTACTCGAAGCGAATCAGAATCAACCCGCGAACCCTCCGACCGAAAATTCCGGCGACGAGCGCCTCCGCTCCCAGCCATCCGACCGCAAGGCTGACAGGTATCAGCAGTAGTGAAAGTTCACTGAGCGCAACTCCGCCGGCGACCAAGCCGGTGCCAACCAAAGCGAATAACATACGAATGCGGAGGCGGGCCGCCTGCCGATTCGGGACGCCGCCTGGTGGAATGGCGGGCGGCAACGTGGCAAGGCCAACCGCCGTTGGCGGCAGCCGGGGCGGTGGTATCAAAGCTGGCGACTCGTCTGGTTCGGCCGTCACGCCAAGGTGATTCAGAATCTGATCAGCCGGTCCCGTCTTCACCTCGAGCAGTCCAATCAAAAGGGGTTCGGTCACTGCGGGTCGCCCACCGCACCGGCCTCATTCCAACGATACGATACCCACCTGACATGAGCATCTCGCGCGCATTGCGCTTCCATTACATCGGAGCGCAGCCCGCGACCGGTAGGTAAGGCGATCGTCCGGCAAGAGGCCAAAGCTCTTCTCCCGGATAACCATTCCATCGTCACGACACCCCTGGGCGGTTTCGTTTGGCGTGCCCGTCCTACTTCGCGGCCAACTCCATCAAATGCAGCCGCATCCGGGTCAGATCGGTTGGCGAGAAGTAGCGACCGTCCGCCACGACGGCCACGACACTCCGGGTGTTGCCGATTTCCGCGAGCGGATTTCGGGAGAGGATCACGAGGTCGGCGAGTTTGCCGACCGCAACCGTGCCGACATCCCGAGTGCGGCCGAGGAAAATGGCGGGGTTGATCGTGGCGGTCTGGAGTGCCTCGAGTGGTGTGAGGCCGGCGGCAACGAGCCACTCGAGCTCGTGAGGAAGGCTGGCGCCGGGGACGAGATCGAACCCTGCCGGAGCGTCGGTGCCGGCGAGGATCGGCGCGCCCGCCTTGTGCAGCTTGCGCACCAGATCGAGATCGTACGCCGCGTAGCGTCGCGTGACGCTAAGCTCCGCGGTATCTGTCACGTTTAACCCGCGGAGTGCGGCGCGCTTCCAACCATCCACAGCGATGTGAAGCCAATACGGGAGGCCCGGCTCGGCCGCCAGATCACCGGCGCTGTTCAAATCCGACGCGATGGTCGGGCATTGCCAGACGTGATGCTTGCCGAGCGCGGCGATGATCGCCGCTTCCCTGGCGTCGTTGTGCAACGCGAGGTATGTCGCATGTGACCGCGCCCCGACGGTGATGAGCGAGTCTTCGCGCGTGGTGCTCGCCTCGAACACGCCGAGGAGATGTTCGAATGAATGCTGCCCGGCATCGATCGCCTCGGCTCCGCGAATCGCGTAGGGCACGTGCCCTTCGAATGAGAGCCCGAGGCTCCTCGTTTCATCGGCAATGGCAAAATATGCGTCGCGCGGCACCAGCGATTGGGTCTTGATAAAATCGACGCCACGCTGCTTCAGCTTTTGCACCGCCGCACGGGCGTCGGCGGGGGCGCCGACCTTGATGATGACCTGATACCGGGAGGTCGGACCGTCGAGCATCGGGCCGGACACCACCATGCGGGGCCCGATCAGTTGATGCGCGGCCACGCTGTCACGAGCCGCGAGAATCGCGTCGAGGTTGCTCCCCATGTCGCGAACACCGGTCACGCCGTTGACGACAAAGAGCGGAAGCATCAGTTCGCTGGTGGTGTGAAACCGGGCCGAGTCGTTGGTGAAGAAGGCGTGAATGTGCATGTCCCACAGGCCAGGAATGAGGTACATCCCGGTGCCGTCGAGGATCGCGCCCGACGACGCGAGCGGCTTGGTCGAGATGGCCGCGATACGCTTGCCGTCGACGGCGACGTTCATGTGCGGGACGAGATGCCCGTTGATGACATCGACAATCGTGATATTCGTGATCGTGAGCGTTTGCGCGCGGGATGCGGGCGCGAGATAAGTTACGACTACCAGGGTCAGTGCGGTTCGGATCACAGTGGCTCTCGGCGATGTGTTACCGACAATAAGTCACCGTCGCTGCAGCAACCGCTCGTACCGCGGATTCCCCTTGAGCTCTGCAAAGGTGGGATCGATCCTGAGCCATGCCGCTGACAGGTAGTACGGCATTGTAAGCAGCGGCTCAAGCATGTCGAGCGCTTTGTCCGGCTCGCCCAACATGAGATAGATTCGCGCCATCAGGTGCTGGTAGTAACAACCATTGACATGGTCCATGCTGATCGGGCTCAACGCCATCGCCTGCAACCCGCGCGAGATCGCTTGGTCCTTCCGCCCCAGGTAGGCGAGCGAGAGCGCGGCGATCATCTGCCGCTGCGGATCGCCGGGCACCGCGCGGAGCTCAACCGCCGTCTCGTACAACGTGGTATCGGCGTAGGCGCGACCTCGGGCGTGGTCACCCCGGAGCCAGTACAGCTCCATCATCACCGTGGCCCAGGTGCTGCGATCGTTGTCGAAGGTGGTGGGAGTGAGCCGGAGCGCCAGTTGCTGCTGCGATTCATCCAGCACCCAGTACATGTCCCAGAAGTTGGCGAAGAAGGCCACCAACTCCGGTCCGGAGACGTCGGGAGAGACTTCCCGCATGGCAGCTCTTGCGCCCGGAATGTCGCCCTCCGCCACGTAGACCATGGCCTTGTCCTGGATCATGCTCAGATCGCCGGGTGCCAAGGCCAGCGCCGCTTCACTTGCGCCAAGTGCCTCGGGATACCGCCGGAGCCAGAGGTAGATGTTCTGCAGTCGGCTGACGCTGGTCGACGACCGAGGATCGAGCCGAATGGCCTGTCGCGTATGGGCTAGCGCGTCGTCCCAACGTCCAGCCGCCCGGTCGACCGAGCCGGCCAGGCCCAAATACTCGGGGTTATCAGGCGCCAGCCGAAGCGCCTCATCCAGCTGTCGTTTCGCCTCCACCGCGTTCTTCGTGACGCTGACTTCGTATCGCGCCAGTGCTGCGTGACCCTGGGGGCCGCTGGGGGAGAGTTGCAGGACCCGCTGCGCGGCGGCCAGCGCGCGGCGGGCCACGACGGGGTCAGGCGCAGTGTTGCCGTAGAGAGTGGCGAGACGACCGCTCAGCCGGCTCCAGGCATCGATGAAGGAGGAGTCCAGCGCGACCGCCTGTTCAAAGTACGCCACCCCGCGCCGGATCGAAGCCGGATCGGTACCGATCGTGGCGCGCCCCTTCAGGTAGAGATCGTAGGCGGCGAGATTGGCGGTAGGCCGCTCGCTCAGCTTGGTCTCTTCGCGGCTTCCCAGGGCCACGCCCAGCGCGCCGGCCACTCGACTTGCGATCTGCGCCTGCACCTGAAAGACATCGGTGACGTCGGCGTCGTACGATTGCTGCCAGGTGATGTCACCCGTTCGCACGTCGATCAGCTCCGGCACCACCTGCACCCGGCCGGTCCCGTCGGCACTCTTCGCCCAGCGCACCGTCGCGGTCAACAGATAGTTCACGCCGAGCTCGGCGCCGATCTCCTTCGGTGTCTTCTTGCTTTCACGATACTGATCGGAACTGGTCCGCGCGATGAGCTGCAGCGTACCGAGTCCGGCCAGTTTGCCGCGCAGCTCGTCGGCGATGCCGTCGGCGAAATAGGCGTCTTCGGCTGCGCCGCGGTTGGTAAAGGGGAGGACCGCGAGCCGGCTTTCCTTCGCCGCACCATGCGGCAGCTTCACGACAAAAAAGGCCGTCGCGAGCACCGCGATGACAGCGACGAGTACCAGCGCCGGGACGCGAAGCCGCGCACGACGAGATGAAGCAACGAGTGGCCGGGGGCCGCTGTGGGTAACGTCGAGCGCGTGATCGAGCGCGGTCCCCAGCGCCTTCGCCGTTTGGTATCGGTCGGCTGGACTCTTGGCCAGCGCCTTCATCGCGACCTGATCCACGTCCGGCATCAGGTTGGTGCGGGAGTTGGTGAGCGAACGGGGATTCTCCGTCAAGCTCCGCGCCACGATCGCCTGCGCCGTGGGTCCGGTGAACGGCGGCTCGCCGGCGATCATCTCGTAGAGCAGGGCGCCGACGGCGTAGATGTCAGCCCGGGCATCCACCTCGCGGTCGCCCATCGCCTGCTCGGGCGCCATGTAGTGCGGCGTCCCCACCGCCAGTCCGGTCTGCGTCAACGACTCCGTCGTGGTGTTGCTGACCGCGCGCGCAATGCCGAAATCGGCCACCATCGCGTGCCCGCCGCCCAGCAGGATGTTGGCGGGCTTGATGTCGCGGTGAATCACGCCATGATCGTGCGCATACGCCAGCGCCTCCGAAACTTCGCGCGCGATCTTGAGCGCGTCCTCGACCGGCAGCTGCGTCTCGCGGTGGATCCGGTCGCGCAGCGTTTCGCCTTCGACGTACGGCATGACGTAGTAGAGCAGCCCATCGGCCTCGCCCGATTCGTACATCGAAAGAATGTGCGGATGGGTGAGCCGGGCGGCGATCTCCACCTCGCGGAGGAAACGATCGGCTCCCATCGTCGAGGCGAGCTCCGGCCGCATCACCTTCACCGCCACGCTGCGATGGTACTTGAGATCCATGGCGAGATAGACCGTGGCCATTCCCCCTTCTCCCAGCACCCGCTCGACCTTGTACCGGCTGGCAAGCGCCCGCGTGACCTTGCTGACCTCGAACTCGCCGGTGACCGCCGTCCGGGCCGGCACGCCGGGATCGGGCGGCGTCGCGTGGCCGCAGCGGAGGCAGAATTGCGCCTCTTCGGGCAACGGGGTCTTGCAGGCAGGACATTCGCGTGGGTGGCTCATGACGATCGTCGTCATTGGGCACCTCCGCGATCGTTGGCAGGATCGACTCGCGTCAGCGGGGCGGGACGCTCGGTCTCCGCCGGGAGCATCGCTTCGAGCATCGCGAGCTCAGCCTCCAATGCCTCCGATCGCGCCGAGGGAGCTGGCCCCTTCGCAGGTTTGGTGGCGGTGGGTTCAGGCGAATCGGATTTCTGGGTTGCCATGGGGCCCTCGATCGTGAGCTGAAACGCCGGAAACGTTCTGCCGACGCTGCCACGATACGGGACCGCGCTCAATCCCGCGCCCTCTATGTTTGCAGCCGGGGGACGCTATTTAGCGGAGAGCAGCTAACGACTTGTCCTGACGGAAGTTACGCGACCCTATGACCTTGATTTTTTGGCGAAAAAGTCGCTTGGCGCGGCCTCGAACCGCTCCCGGAAGGCGCGCCGGAAGTAGGAGAGCGACTCGAACCCGACCGCGTACGCGATCTCCGTGACGCTGCCGGCTCCCTGCTTGAGAAGGGCGGCGGCGCATTCCGCCCGAACCGTTCGGATGTAGCGGCTGGGCGTGGTGCCGAGCTCATCGCGGAGCGAACGGTAAAGCTGGTGATAGGAGAGCGAGGCGACCTCAGCCAGCACCTCGGGCCCGAATTTCGAATCCAGCAGGTGCGCCTCGACCAGCGGGCGAAGCCGGAGATCTAGTGCCGATGCTGCCTTTGGCGCGGAGGCAGGCGGGAGCGATTCTCCCAGCCGAAAATGCTCCCTCAGGCGGCGGCGCTGGTTGAGCAGGTTCGCCACGCACGCGGTCAGGACGGCCGGATCGAACGGCTTCACCAGGTACGCGTCGGCGCCGGCCTCGAGGCCGGCGACCTGGTCGGCCGACTCGGCGCGCGCCGTGAGCAGGATGACCGGGATGGCATCGGTCATCGTGTCGGACTTGAGCGCGCGGCCGAGTTCCAGGCCATCGAGTTCCGGCATCATGACGTCGGCGACGATCAGATCGGGAAGCGCCTCGCGGGCCAGGTCGAGACCGGCTTTGCCATCCGCCGCTTCGAGGATGTGGAACTGCGGCGCGAGCACCGAGCGGACATACGCCCGCACATCGGGATTGTCGTCCACCAGGAGCACCGTAGTCCGGTCCTCAGCGCTCTCCTCGTCCGCCGTTTCCGGGTGCTCATCGCGGAAGAGGCTGCCAGGAGACGTGTTCTCGAGAACGTAGAGCTCGCTGAGTTCCGCGGAGGGTGTGGCGGAGGCTGCGATGGCGGTGTCGGCACTGCCGGCGACCGTCAACGGGAGCCGCACGGTGAACGTGGTTCCCTGGCCCGGAGTGCTCGTGACGCGAATCTCGCCGCCGTGCAACTCGACCAGTTCCTTCACCAGCGCGAGGCCGATCCCGGTTCCCTCGTAGCGTCGCGTGTTGGCGCTGTCGGCCTGGTAGAAACGGTCGAAGATGTGGGGCAGGTCCGTCTCCGCGATGCCAACACCGGAATCGCGCACGACGATCGATGCGACACCGCCGTCCTGGCTCACTGACACATCGATGATCCCGCCGTTGCCGGTGAACTTCACCGCATTGGACAGGAGGTTGAGCAGCACCTTCTCGATCTGTTCCGGATCGGCTCGGAGCGTCAGGCTCGGAAGCGCGCTCCGGACGACGAGCGCGATCCGGTTGCGCTCAGCCAGCGGCGTGAAGGCCTGGGTAACGGACCGGACGAAGCCGACCAGCTCGACTGGCTGCTGATGGACCGTCACGCTCCCGGCCTGGAGCCGGGTCAGGTCGAGGATCTGATTAATCAGTCGAAGCAGGCGCTGCGTGTTGCGCAGCATCAGGTCGCCCTGTTCCCGCGCCTCACGGCTCAGTACTCCGAAACGTCCGTCGAGCAGGCTCTTGAGCGGCCCGAGGATCAAGGTGAGCGGCGTGCGGAATTCGTGGCTGAGGTTGGCGAACAGCCGGGACCGGAGCTGGTTCAGCTGCGCCAGCTTGACATTCTGCGTCGCGAGTTGCTGCTCGTTCCGTTGCAGCTCCGCCGTACGAGTCGCGATCAAGCCCGTCAGTTCCACTTCTCGCTGACGCAGGCTGCGGACTCGCCACTGATACGCAAGCGCGCCCAGCAGTGCGATGGCGAAGAGGAGCAGGAGCTTGGCCGTCTCGGTTTCGCGGAACAGCGGGGCGAGGGAGAGTTGCACCTTGGCTTCAGCAGGAGTCCAGCGATCTCCTCCCTGGCTTGCGACCACCTTGAAGGTGTAGTGGCCCGGCGGCACGCGAGTGTAGAACGCGGTGCGCCGGCTGCCGGCGTCCACCCAGTCCTGATCGTAGGGATCGAGGCGGTAGCGGAAGCGCACGTTGCCGGGCTCGACAAAGGTGAGCGCGGTATACGTGATCTCCAGGTCACGCTCGCTGGGCTTCAACGCGAGCATGCTGGTATCCGCAGAGATTACTCGCCCGCGGCTGGTGACCTGCTCGACGGTCACGTGCGGAGGCTCGCGTCCCTGGATCACTCGTGAGGGGTCCACACCGACGATGCCATCCTGCGTGGGAAACCAGAGACGCCCGTCGCTGGTCTTGGCGCCGGCCGGTTGGAAGCCGCCGTTGCCTTCGCGGTTGCGGAGGCCATCGCGTTCGGTGTAGGCCGTCGAATGAATCCGCGCGATGCGATGTTCCGCAAAGGCGTTCAGTTCGTCGCGACGCACCCAGAAGATGCCGCGATTGCTGTTCATCCAGAGCCGGCCTGCGTCGTCTTCGAGAATCTCGTGGACGACCGGATCGTAGAGGCCATCGGTGGTCGCATATCGCGTGATCGCCGGGGCGTACCGATCGTCGGTGGCAGGCCAGTGGCGCGGATCAAGCCGAGCGAGACCGCGTCCCTCGGTGCCGATCCAGAGCCAGCCGTCCTTATCGACATAGAGCGAGCGGATGATGTCGGCGGGAAGGCCTTGGCCAGAAGTGAGTGTGCGGCAACGTCCCGCGATGCAGCGCACCACTCCACCGCCATTCGTGCCGACCCAGAGGGCGCCATCGGGCGTCTCGGCAAAGGCGCGAGCCGGCGCCCGCCCAGGCCATTCGGACACGGGCGTCCATTGGGCGCCGCGCCGCTCGAGGACCTGGCTCTTGGTGCCCGCCAGCAGCCGACCGTCTTTTGCCTGATAGAGCGCGTACACGCCTGGCCAGTCGAAATACAGCGAGGGCACCTTGGTGCAGTCCGCCGCTGCCAAGGTGCATGTCTGCAGCCCGTACGGGGAAGCCAACAGGATCCGGGTTCCGTCCTGCAGAATGGAAGTGACCTGGGGCGGGTAACCCTGGGCCGGAGCAAAATTCTGAATCGTGAGACGATCCGGCGAAACCCGACTCGTCCCCTCGAGCAGACTGCCAACCCAGAGCGCGTCGGTCGAGTCTCGCGCCAGGACATACGCGTTGCGGGCGATGAGTCCCTCGGGCGCGCTATAGGATGTGAACAGACTGCGCCGGAGACGATAGAGACCCATGCCATCGGTGGCGAGCCAGATGCCACCTTCGCGGTCGAAGAGCAGATCGGTAATCCGCCCCGTGGGACGATTCAATTCTGGTTCCAGCGTGTAGACCTTGCGACCGTTGAGCATCAGGTCGCGGTCGATCGCGTGCCAAGCACTGTCCTTGCCCAATACCTTCAGCGGCACCGACAGAGTGAACTGGTGGAAGCGGTCGTCAACCGTGACGACGCGATGGTCACGATCAAATTCGAAAACGCCGCCCAAGCCATAGCCGAGGACCGCCCCGGTCGCCGGGACGTAGACGAACCGCTGAATTACCCGCGGGCGCCAATCGATGGTGGGGATACCCGCGAGTGCGCCTTTGGGTACTTGCCACACTCCCTTCGCGGCGCCAATCCAGAGTCGTTCCTCGGGATCCTCGAACAAAGTGAACAATGAGTCCCGTTCGAGCGCGGGCGCGACACTCACGCGTTCCGCGCGGTCGTCTGCGATTCGGAAGATTCCATCGACCTCGGTGGCGACCCAGAGGGAGCCGTCACGGCGGCGCACGATGCTCACCACCTTGCCACGGATCACGTCGGCGGCGACCGGGACCAATCGGTCCTTCTCCATGCGGCCGAGCCCTTGCTCGCTGCCGATGAAGAGCGCACCCGCGGGGTCCTCGTAGATGGACCATGGCCCGCCCACCAGGCCGCGACTCTCGTCAATGTGGGTGAAGCGTCCGCGCGCGAATCGCACCAGGTTACCCTGCTCGGTGTTCAACCAGAGCGCGCTATCCCGTGTCTCCATCACCGACATGATCCGATCGCTGGGGAGTCCGGGGAAATTGGCGGAGTTGTAGACGGTGAAGCGTACGCCATCGAACCGGACGAGGCCGTCGAACGTGGCGGCCCAGATGTAGCCGGTCCGGCTCTGGATGAGCCCATTAATCGAATTGACCGGGAGGCCATCGGCGATGGTCCACGACTCTCGGACCCATCCTGCGGCGAGCCCCGACGGACCGGCGGTTTGCGCGTGCAGCGCGGCCGCAACGATCGCCAGCATCACGACGGTGCCGCTGAGTCCCCGCGCCGGATGCCGCACGAGTCGCTCCTGCAGATCGGGAAATTGCTACGGGAGGAAGGCCAGAATGTGCCCTGTTGTGCGTTTCCGTGCAACGCCGCCACGGAATTGCAGTTGAACTCACATGAGGAATTCGGCCACTCGCTGGACCGCCCTTGCGGCAACGCGCTGAAACTCCGCGGTTGTACGCAATGGTGCCAGAAACGGACAGTGCTCCGCGATGAAATCGGCCGGGTAGAAGCCGCGCTCGACGGCGTCGGCCAGCATGTGGAGCGCCGTCCGTTCGTCGCCCGCCATGGCATACGCCTCACTGAGATGAAAGGTGATATGCGCGTCGAACGTCATCTTCTCAATCGTACGCAGCACTGCGAGGCCGTCGGCCGGCCGGCCGCTCGTCCCATGTACCAACGCCATCAGGTGCGCGGTGTATGGCATCTGCGGCACATACGTCCCCATCCACTCCGCCTGCGCGCGCGCGGTGCCAACATGACCGAGGAGCGCATGGGTGTAGCCCAGCGTCCAGCGCAGGATCGGATTCTCCGGATCAAGCGTCGCGGCGTGCTCGAGCACATCGAGTCCCTCTGCTGGACGGCCGACGAACCAGTAGGACGAGCCGAGCAGGATGGCGGCCATGGACGAGAGGGGGTCGAGCTCGCGAAAACGAAGGCCCGTGGCGATGGCCGCCTCGTTCTGCCCGGCCGCCTCCAGAGCAATGCCGAGGAAGAGCCTCGCATCGGCGTCGCTGGGATCGCGCTCCAGCGCCTCGGTGAGCCCGCGTACTGCGCCATGCAGGTCGCCGCGCTCATACGCGATAAAGCCGAGCAGCGCATGGCCATACGGGGCGTTCGGTGCCTCCTCGAGCAGGGCGCGCGCGTTGGACTCCGCTTGCGCAAGATTCACCGCGTCGGTTTTCATCCCGGCGCGCATCTGCATGATCTGCGTGTAGGTGCGCAGGGCACGCAGCGGCAGTGACGGTCCCTCGATCTCGTCGGCTCGGTCGAGCAGCGTCAGCACCCGGTCGATCGGTGCCCCATAGCGACGGACCAGCTCCTGCGCCTTGAGGTACAGCTCGAATGCGCGCGCATCTCGGATCGGGCGGTCAGCAAGGCGCGCGTCTTCGACCACCGAAAGCGTCACCCGGAGCGCCGCGACAATTGCCCGGGACACCCGCTCCTGCACGTCGAAGACGTCGTCCATGGTGCCGCTGAATTTCTCGGCCCAGAGCTGCGCATCGGTGGTGGTGTCGACGAGTTGCGCGGTGATCCGCAGTGCATTCCCGGCTTTTCGTGCGCTGCCGGTCAGCGCATAGCGCACGCCCAGCATGTGGCCGAGCTCGCGAATCCCCTTGTTGCTTCCCTTGAGCTGCCGCGACGACGTTCCCGAGATCACCCGAAGCGCCTTGACGCCGGAGAGATCGGTGATGAGCTCCTCGGTGAGTCCGTCGCTGAAGAAGTCGTTCTCGGGGTCGGCGCTCAGGTTCACGAAAGGGAGCACGGCAATCGACCGCTCGTGGGGTTCACGCTTCGCCGCCGCAACCGCGGGTGCTCCCGTGAGTGTCGCGCGGAGTGCCGCGACCACCTCGGCGCCGGACGCGAAACGCTCCGCCGGGCTTTGCTGCAGCAGGCGACTCGCGACCGCCTCGACCGCTGCCGGCACGTCAGCGCGCGTGACGCTGACCGGCGGCGGCGTATACAGAAAGCGCCTGGCGATCAGCGCGGGCGTGCTCGATGCCGCGAAGGCGGCTTCACCGGTGAGCATTTCGAAGAGGACGCAGCCGAGCGAGAAGAGGTCGCTGCGCCCATCGACTGTGTCGCCCGCGGCTTGCTCGGGGCTCAGGTACGCCGGTGTGCCGACCATCATGCCGACTTGTGTCAGGGTCGCATTGTCGGCCGACGCGGCGAGAATCGCCTTGCCGATGCCGAAGTCCGCAACAATGGCGTGCCCTTCGTGCAGAAGGATGTTCTCCGGTTTGATATCCCGGTGGACGATGTCGTGTCGGTGGGCGTAGTCCAGGGCGTCGGCCACTTCGGTGGCGATGCGCACCGCTTCGTCGATGGGAAGCCTGGCATCGATGGCCAGGCGTTGCCGCAGCGTTTGCCCTTGCATGACCGGCATGACGAAATAGAGGACGCCATCAGTCTCGCCGGAATCGTAAAGTGGCAGGATGTGCGGATGATTCAGCCGGGCAGCGAGCTGGATCTCACGGAGGAAGCGTTCGCGGCCGAGCGATTCCGCGAGATGGCGGTGGAGCACCTTGATCGCGACATCGCGGCCGTGCTTGTGATCGTGCGCCAGGTAGACGGTGGCCATTCCGCCCTGACCGAGTTCGCGATCAAGCCGGTAACGATCGGCAAGAGAGTTCAGGGTGTGCACGCGCCAAACATGCGGTGGCGGCGTGGGAATGCCAAGCGAAGCGAGAGCGGGCCCGGCGAGGCCTTCGGCGCCAAAGAACCGTTCCGCGTGGAGGGCGCGGGCGTCGTTCAACTCTCCGTATCTGACGCAGTGTTCTGGGTCGCGTCCCGCAGGTTGCCGGGCGACAACGGCGCCATCGGTGCCACCGCCGAGTCGGGCCTCGGTCGCTCGACGGGTGCTGCGGGCGCCTTCGTCGGCGCGAACTCCGCGTCGAACCGGTCCTCTGCCTGCGTCCAGAACGTCGCAGGAAGCGCCGGCGATCGCTGGACGAGTAGCGCCATCGCCCGGATGTTCATCATCGGCGAACTGAACGGGCCGAGCCACGAGTACCAGGATGTTGTCAGGGGCAACAGGTTGATCACCAGGATCGCCCCGAACGTCAGGGCGACGGCAACGATGGGATCGAAAAATCGGACCGCGTTGTGCTCCTGCCGGGCAACGACGCGGGTGCCGACGCCGACGAGGCCCCACCACGAATAGAGCTCGAACCAGGGTGCCGTGCCGAAGCCGACCGTCCAGATGATGCCCGTGACAACGGTGACAACACCGCCGACGAAGAGACCGTTTGCAATGACCATGATGCCGTGCTCGTCCTTCTCACGGGCGCGGTTCATCGTCCAGCCGATGATGATTCCCGCCGGAAAGAGCGTGGCGAGCGAGGCGAGAAACGGGCGCAGAAACTCGACCGCCATGTGTCCGACGAGATGTTCCGACACGAGGCCGAGAAAGCCAAAGCCCGCAGCCCACGCGATGGCCATCAGCGACCGTTTCGGATCCAATTGTTCGCCGTTCGCGGAGCCGGCGCCCTCCCCCTGGCTCTCGCGCCGCGCAACGCGGACGTAGTGCTGGATCCAGTGCAGCGCGAAGCCGAGGGCTGCACCGACCAGAACGGTGATCACCAGTTCCCAGCTCCGCATCCGGATGGCGAGCCATCCGAGCCATCCAAGCGTCGCACCGGCGCTGCCGAGAATCCCGCTGGCCAGCGCAACCCGGTAGGTGGTATACGGAATCGTGGCGTCATTCGCCGGCTGGACGGTCGGCACCATTATCGACTCCGGTACAAACTCAGAACAGGTTGCCCACCCGGCCGAGCATCGCCTGCCGCATCAGCGGCAACGGGAGCGGACCGAGCTTGCTGAATTCGTCGTGGAATTTCTGCAATGAGTAGGCCGCGCCGAGCTTCGCTTGATAGTCCGCGCGCAGCTTGAGGATCATCAGCTTGCCCATCGTGTAATAGCCGTACAGCGCGTCGGCCGTCCCCCGCTTTGCCTCCGACTCCGCCACCGGCTTCGGCTGATGCGCCTGGGTGACGAAGAGCTGCGTTGCCTGATCGACCGTCATCCCCTGGGTGTGCATCTTGATCCCGACAATAAATCGAACGTCGCGGAGCAGCGCGTCCTGCAGCTGCGCCAGCCTGTATTTCGGATCGTTGGCGTGGAACCCTTCATCGAGCATCATCTGCTCGTCGTAGTGCGCCCACCCTTCCGAGTTCGTGGCCGCGCCGTACACCTTCCGCACGTCGCCCGGAAACTGCTTCGCGTAGAGGAACTGCGTGTAATGTCCCGGATAGACTTCGTGCACGGAAACGTTCGAGATCGCCGCGTAGTACCACTGCCCCATGAACTCCTCCCGCTTGGGCCTGGGCCAGCGCGGGTCGGGCAGCGTCATGTTATAGCGACCTTCCAGCTTCGCCTGCTCGAACGGTCCGGGCGTGTCCATCGACGCCGAC
>JANYLJ010000075.1 GCA_025357945.1 Gemmatimonadota bacterium | reverse complement strand
GGGGTCAAGCAAGCGGCGAATTGCTAAATCGGTCCCAGGTCCAGCACGAGCCGGAGGCCCTCGTCAACTTCCTCCCGTATCCCCTTGGGCAGCCTGCCAACTCGTTCGACCAGGTGCCGGCGATCGAGCGTAAAAAGCCGGCTGACGTTGGCCACCGACGGGCGACTCAGACCGCCGGTCCCAGGCGGAATCGTCACGTTCCCAGCAGCACGCCTCAATCGATCGTTGCCGCTGATCGCGAGCACCAGGACAGTCCGGATCGTGCTTCGGTTGAACGTATTTGCCTGGACGATGATGACCGGACGTCGACAGCCGGGCTCGGAGCCGCGTGGCACTGGAAGGTCGGCCCACCAAATGTCGCCGCGAACGACATCCATCAGCTACCACTTCTCACGTTCGAGGATCTCCAACTGGGCCAGCACGATCGCCCCATCGAGTTCGCTCGATTCGGTTGCGTACACGGCATTCAATTGCTCGGTGATTTCATCCTCTCGTTGGCGGGCGATGTACCGCTCCAGCGCGCGAGCATACAGCGCACTCCGACTGAGCTTCATTTCCTTCGCGAGCGCATCACCCGCGCGAAACAGATCGTCCGGAAGCGAAATGGCAGTCTTCATACCGGAGTATAACCGCGGTATAACTCCCGGGACAAGGGGAATTCGTTGGGTCCGTCAAACGGCGCCGAGGTCCTTCGACTGCGCGACAGCTCCGCTGTCGCTTCGCTCAGGATGACAGCCTTATTCGTGTGCCGAATCCGGCACGATCGTAAACGCGATCTCCCCCGGCCGCAGCATCCCCAGTTCGTCCCGCGCGACCCGCTCCTGCACCACCGGATTGCTCGCCAGCGAATCGCGGAATGCCTGCAACGAGTCGACCTCGTGCTGCAGCTGCTTCAGCCGCCTGTTCGCCGCGACCTCCTCACGCCGCAACGCGAGGTAGTTGGTCTCGGAAAACGTTCCGCCAGTCCACGCGAACACCGCCGCGAGGATCAGCACCATGACCGCGATCCAGCGAGCCGGCGTCACCGCGGATAGATCCCCGCGCCAGGATAGTGCGCTACCGGACCCAACTCCTCGGCGATGCGCAGGAGCTGGTTGTACTTGGCAATCCGGTCGGTGCGCGAGGCGCTGCCGGTCTTGATCTGTCCCGCACGCGTCGCCACCGCCAGGTCGGCAATGAAGGTGTCCTCGGTTTCACCCGACCGATGCGATATGACCACGCCGTACGCACTCGCCTGCGCCATCTCGATGCACTGCAGCGTCTCGGTCAATGTGCCGATCTGGTTGACCTTGATCAGCACCGCGTTGGCACACCCCTTCTCGATCCCGTCGGCAAGTCGCTCGACATTGGTGACGAAGATGTCGTCGCCGACCAGCTGACAGGTGTCACCCAGCACATCCGTGAGAAGTTTCCAGCCGTCCCAGTCGTTCTGGGCCAGGCCATCCTCGATCGACACGATCGGATACTTCTTGCACCACGCCTGGTACAACGCCACCATCTCCTCGGCCGAGCGCTTGGACCCGTCACCCTTCTTGAAGGTGTAGACGCCATCCTGGTAGAACTCGGACGCGGCCGGATCGAGCGCGATGGCGATGTCGTCGCCCGGCTTGAACCCCGCCTTCTCGATCGCCGCCATCACCGCATCGAGCGCCGCCTCGTTGGACGGCAGCATCGGTGCAAAGCCACCCTCATCACCCACCGCCGTGGAGAGTTTCTTGGCGGTGAGCACCTGCTTGAGCGCGTGGAACACCTCGATGCCCATCCGAAGCGCCTCGGGAAAATCGTCCGCACCCACGGGCACGATCATGAACTCCTGCACATCGACGTTATTGCTCGAATGCGCCCCACCGTTGAGGATGTTCATCATCGGCACTGGCAGCACCCGCGCCATCGGTCCGCCGAGATAGCGGTAAAGCGGCATGTCGACCTCGGCGGCGGCCGCGCGTGCGGCGGCGAGCGACACGGCGAGAATTGCGTTCGCCCCGAGCTTCGACTTGTTCGGCGTGCCATCGGCATCGGTCATTTCGGCGTCAATGGCGATCTGCTCGAACACGCTCATCCCCTCGAGCCGGGGCCCGAGGATCTTGTTGACATTCTCGACCGCCTTGAGGACGCCCTTGCCGCCGTAACGCTTGGCATCGCCATCGCGAAGTTCCACCGCCTCGTGCTCGCCGGTGGAGGCACCACTCGGAACGGCCGCGCGACCACGCGCGCCACTGGCAGTGACGATCTCGGCCTCAACCGTGGGATTGCCACGTGAGTCGATAATTTCGCGGGCGTGCACTTCGATAATGGTGCTCATCAGGCGTCCTGGGAGGTGGAAGTCCTGGCCGAAGCTAGGCAGCGCGGGCAGGGCAGGTCAACGGATGGGGTGAGCTCGCGGCTCAAGCCGCGGCTCGGCTGATGTCGCTAAAGCGACGTTCGCTCCCCGCAGGGCCAATCTCCGAGTCGGCATCGGCGCCTGGCGCAATTGCGAGGATCGCTGAGACCGCATCGGCGCAGGCGTCGCTTTAGCGACATCAGCCGAGCCGCCACTTCAGTGGCGAGCTCGTTGTTCAGGGCGACTGTTGGTCATACCGCATGCCGGAAACCGTGCACCGACCGCACCGCGCCGCGGAGCGTCGCGGACACCCCCGCGCCCGCCGCCACCGTACCGATCCGCGTCAGCCCCAGACGGTTGTCGCGCGCGAATTCCTCAGCGCCATCGAAGCCGCCCGGCAACGTGACCAGCAGCTCGTAGTCTTCGCCTGCCGTTGCGGCGAAGAGTTCAGGCGGCTCATCGATGCGCCGCGCTGCCGACAGCACCGACGCGTGCAGCGGCAACCGCTCCAGTTCGATTTGCAGCTGCACGCCGGACGCCGCCGCCAGGTGCTCCGCGTCACCGCCCAGCCCGTCACTGAGATCCATCAGCGCCGTGGCCCCCCGCCCCGCCAACCACTGCGATGCGCCGATGCGCGGGACCGGATGCGCGAAGGCGTGACGGGCATCCGCATCGGGCTCGACGCTCGTGGTCCATGCTTGCAGCGCTGCTCGCGCACCGCCGATAACCCCCGTCACCCACACGCCATCACCCGGCTTGGCGCCCGCGCGCGACATTGGCCGTATGGCGCGGCCGAAGACGGTGACGACGACGGCCCACTCTTCGCCGGACGTGAGATCACCGCCGAGAACTCGTGCGCCGACGCTGCTGGCGGCGGCACCGACGCCGCGCATCACGTCCACGAGCGCTTCCTGACCAGCCTTTCGCGGCACGACGACCGCTGCCACCACGCCGACCGGCGTCGCGGCAGCCGCTGCAAGATCCGACAACGCGCTCGCGGTCGCCCGCCAACCGACTTCCTCATGCGACAACCAGCCGCGGTGGAAATGAACGCCTTCGACACTCGCATCGACGCTCACGACGAGGGTACCGTCACCTTCCGGAATCGACGCGGTGTCGTCGCCGATGGGGCCCATGACATCGCCGAGTGCCGCGGCAATGGCGCGCACCCGATCGAACTCGCCACCGCTACCCAGCGGGATCTGTGTCATCAGTCGATGAGCAGGAAGCGAACCAGGCCGCTGCGCGTGCCGATCCAGAGGTAGTGCCCGTCGGTGGCGATTGCGGTCACTTCATCGGGCAACTGGCTCGGTACGCTGAGCAGGCGCAACGGCACCACGGTAGGGCGAACGAATGCCGCGCCACGCGAACCACCCACCCAGATGCCGTTCGCCGTGGGCGCGAACACGAGAAGGGGTCCGAGTTGACCGGAGAGGTCGGGACCCTCGCTCCAGCCACCCGATACCGGGTCGCGCCAGAGCAGACGATCACGCGTCATGGCGACCAGGGTGTCCGCCACGTAACCGACGCCGAGCACCGCGATCGGTGCGGCGGCGATCAGGCGGAATCCTTCGGGCATCCGGAGATCGCCGTTGCCGGGGATCGACGCGAACAGGCCACGCGCCGTACCTACCCAGAGGGTGTCGTTCGACACGAGGAGCGAATACACCGGATCGGTGGACGTCGAGGCAAAGGGCCGGAAGCCGCTGTCGCCGCGCGATACGCCCAGGCCGCGAAGCGTGCCGGCGACGACCTGCCCACGATACTCGACGATCGACGTGACGCGCTCGTCGGGGAGGCCATTGCTCGCGTCAAAGCGGGCGACCCGGTCGTCGTCGGGTGCCACGCGCGCGACGCCCTTGTCCGTTGCGAGCCACAAGGCCCGCGCGGTTGAGAGGAAGCGACGTACCGCACCGAACGGCAAACCACGGGTCGATGGCCCGGTGATCGACGTCGCCGTACTGAGATCGCTCGCGAGCATCGTGACACCAGCGAGATGTACGCCGTCGTAGTCCGTCCCGACCCAGACGCCATCCGGCGTCGTCGCGATAGCGCCGACGATATCGCCAGGAAGTCCAAGCGGAATCGGTTTGGCGTCGGTGCCAAGGCGATCGAAGTAGACGAGTCCACGGGTGGCGGTGCCGAGAAACCAGCCGTTGCCCTGTGGATCGGGTGCGGCCGCGGTCAGTGCCCCCTGGATCATCAAGGGACCGGTAGCGATGTGCGGTGCGAGTGCCCGGAGCTGCGGCAGGTCGCGCATCGCGTCATTGACGCTCGGCGCGTAGCGCGGCGCGCGCGGCGCCGCGCGCGGCAGCGCGACGCCACCAACGCGCGGTACCATCAGCCAGCCGCTCACGGTACGGAAATACACGCCAGAGCCGGGAGTCGCGCCGTCCAACGCCACGACCTCGGCGGGTGCGGACAGCTCGCCCTCGTCCCAGCGGTTGGAGAACGGATCGTAGTGGATCCATGCCGAACCGGCGGCGAGCCAGAGTGAACGGTCGAGCGGATCGGTGATCGCGCTGGTGACACCGCGCAATTGACCGGGTCGTGGCGGCGAACGCGGCACGTCCCACCGCTGCTCGAGCGGTCGCCAGAGCGCGACCGCGCTGGGATAGACGACATAGACGCGGTCGCTCGTCGCGGCGATCGCGTTGACACGTGAGAAGTCGCCGATCACGACGCGGTCTTCCGGTCGGAAGCCGTTGCTTGGCGTTGGTGTCGACGGACCGGCCATGCCGCCACCGCAGGCGCTCAGCAGGACAAGAAGCAATGCTCCGCGGCAACGCATCATACCGTCCGTGGTGCCGGGAGTTCGTCGATGATCGGCACGCGGCGCAAGCGCGCCGGGCGGGCCCATGCGCGCCACACATCCGGCAGTCCGGTCACGACATCCATCGGTCGCATGGCGCGCGCGGTCACCCGTCGTGCCGCGTGATCGGCGGCTTCGCCGTGCGCCTGTGCGCCGGCCGCCGCGGCATCAGGGAGTACCCCGCCCTGAGCCAGAAACGCGGCGATGATTCCGGTGAGCACGTCGCCGCTGCCACCCGTGGCAAGCCCGGGATTGCCAGCGGCGACCGTGAGGGCGGTGCCATCGGGCGACGCGACGATCGTCGGGACCCCCTTGAGCAACACCGTCGCACCACTGAGCGCCGCCGCGTGCAGTGCGGCGTCCCACGGTGCGGTTTCGAGGTCGACGGCGCAGTCAGGAAAGAGCGTCTGGAACTCACCCACATGCGGCGTGCACACGATCGGTCGCGTCGCGGCAAGTCTGGCGAGCGCGTCGCGCTCCGCCTTGAGCACGGTGAGCGCATCGGCATCGACCACGGCGCGGCGCGCGTGCTGGAGCACCGCGAGCACGAAGGCGGCACGCCCGGGCTCGCGCCCGAGCCCCGGCCCGATCGCGACGGCGTCGGCATCCGCAATCAGTTTCTGCACCGCAGGATCGATTGCGCCGACAAATTCCTGGGCCATGGTCTGCACATCGGGTTCGGCGGCACGGATGCTGGCGAGCGAGGCTTCCGGTGCGACGACGTGAACCAACCCGGCACCAGCACCGAAGGCGGCGCGCGCGGCGAGCCGTACCGCACCCACCATCGCTGGACTGCCACCGACGATGACTACGCGGCCGCGCGTTCCCTTGTGCGCGTTGGCGCGGAACGGCACGACGCGTGCGGCCGCCCACGCGGCGCCGATCAACACCGGCCAGGCGGGATCAGGCGCGGGGAGCCCGATGTCCACGACCACCAGGTCGCCGATTTCGTCGCGCGCAAGCAGGTGGCCACGACGGACACCGCCGAATGTGACCGAGAGCGCCGCGCGCAACGGACCGTGCTGCACGCCGGTCGCCAGATCGAGACCAGTGGGGCCGTCAACTGCCACGACCGGCGTGGCGAGATCAGCGACGCGGTGCAACAGCGGCATCATGGTGCCGCGCGGTGCGCCGGAGGCACCGGTGCCGAGGAGGGCATCGATGATCAAGCCGATGCGGGGCCACGGACCATCGGCAGGAACGAGGCGCACACCGTCGTGCAGTGCCGTGGCGCGTGCGTCAGCCGCGATCCCGTCGCGTGGTGGCACCAGCTCGGTTGCCCACACCGGCATACCAGCGGCGCGGAGCGCCCGGGCGGCGACCCAGCCGTCGCCGCCGTTGTTGCCGGGGCCACAGGCGGCGAGAACACCTTGCGACGCGGCCCGGGCGAAGCGATCGAGCGCCAGCAGTGCCACGGCACGGCCCGCGTTCTCCATCAGCACCCGCAGCGAGCGCCCGGCCGTGTCGGCGGAGTGATCCCAGCTGCGGGATTGCTCGGGTGTCAGAACGGGGACCGGGCGCATGAGGGAAAGCTAGCGAGGCGGGGAGGCCTACGAACGAGCTCGTCACTAAAGTGACGGCTCGGCTGATGTCGCTAAAGCGACGTCTGCTCCGTGCGTCGCGTTTGCCGTCGGGAGCGCGGGAGGTCCCGGGTGACGTCGGGGCCTGACAGGCGCAGAGGTCACCACGCCCCCGTTGAGCGAACGTCGCTTTAGCGACATCAGCCGAGCCGCGGCTTTAGCCGCGAGCTCCCTTGACCTCGTAGCTCGCATCAAACGCCGACTCGAACTCGTACACACCGACGAAATCCTCGACCTTGTCGCCCGGCTGGGTGCTCAACAACCCGGTTCCCACCAGGGCGAACACGATCTGCCCGATGTCCGCCGTACCCTGCACGCCCCAGCAATCCAGTACCGTGCGCGCCAGCAGCCCGAATCGCTCGAGCGCGAGGTCGCGACACGCCCAGGCCAGTTCGGCACCGCTGACGTGGCGCCGCACATCGAGCCTGCTCTGGAGATACTCGATCCCGGCGAGCACGAAGAGGTACGCCCGCTCGTCGAACTGCTTGCCGCCACGGGCATGAATCCGGGCGAGCACACCGTCGGCGAATTGCAGGTCGTGCTGCATCGGCCGGCTCAGCCCACGGGGACGTAGGAGGGATAGAGCGGGAAACCGGACGCCAGCGCCTCGACATCGCGCTTCACTCGTGCCAACGTGGCCTCGTCGCGACCTGTCAGCGCCGTGTCGATCAGCTCGGCGATGCGCACCATTTCGGCGGTCCCCATGCCGCGAGTTGTCAGCGCCGGCGTGCCGACGCGAATACCGCTGGTCACAAACGGCGACTGCGGATCGTCGGGAATGGTGTTCTTGTTGACCGTGATGGCGGCATGCCCAAGCAGCTTTTCGGCTTCCTTGCCGGTGAGCTGCTTGGCGCGCAGGTCAACGAGCATCAAGTGGGTATCGGTTCCGCCCGACACGATCGCGAAACCGCGATCGACCAGCGCACCGGCCAGCACCTTGGCGTTTTCGACGATGCGCGCCGCGTATTGCTTGAAGTCATCGGTGAGCGCTTCGCCGAACGCGACGGCCTTGCCGGCGATCACATGTTCGAGCGGCCCGCCCTGCCCGCCCGGGAAGACCGACTTGTCCACCGCCTTGGCGTGCTCGGCGTGGCAGAGGATCAGCCCGCCGCGCGGGCCACGGAGCGTCTTGTGCGTGGTACTCGTGGTGATGTGGGCGTGCGCGATCGGTGAGGGATGCACACCACCGGCCACGAGTCCGGCGATGTGCGCCATGTCCACCAGGAAGAACGCACCCACCTCATCGGCGATACTGCGGAACGCGGCGAAGTCGAGGATACGCGCGTAGGCCGAGCCGCCGGCAATGATCAGCCGCGGCCGGACCTGCTTGGCGATGTCGCGCACCTCGTCGTAGTCGATCAGTCCGGTATCGGGGCGCACACCGTACGCGTGCGACTTCCAGATCTGGCCCGTGTGGCTCACCGACGTGCCGTGCGAGAGATGCCCGCCGTGCGGCAACGACATGCCGAGCATCGTTTCGCCGGGCGGCATCAGCGCCATGTACGCGCAGAAGTTGGCCTGCACGCCGGAGTGCGGTTGCACGTTGGCGTGCGCGGCACCGTAGAGTTGCTTGACGCGGTCGATCGCCAGCTGCTCGACCTGGTCGACCACCTCGCAGCCGCCGTAGTACCGCTTCCCCGGATATCCCTCGGCGTACTTGTTGGTGAGGCACGACCCCATCGCCTCCAGCACGGCGCGCGACGTGAAGTTTTCGCTGGCGATCAGTTCGAGGCCGTCGCGCTGGCGGACCACTTCGGCATCGATCAGCCTCGCGATCGCCGGATCCACCTGCGCCAGTGGCGCATCGTGGCGGAAGTGCCCGGTCATTCCGGGAGCTCGATCTTGTTGATCCGCTTCACGTGGCGGCCGCCTTCGAATGGCGTGTTGAGCCAGGTGCGCAGGATTTCGCGTGCGGTCCCCTCGTCCACGCAGCGCGACGGCAGCACCAGCACGTTGGCATCGTTGTGCTGCCGGGCAAGCCGGGCGATTTCCGGCGACCAGGCGACGGCGGCCCGCACCCCGTGGTGCCGATTGGCAGCGTACGCCATGCCGAGCCCGGTGCCGCAGAGCAGCACGCCGCGCGTCACTTCGCCTTCTTCGATCTCGCGCGCCACGACGTGGGCGTAGTCGGCGTAGTCGGTCGGCAGCAGCGAATGGGAGCCGACATCCTCGACGTCGTAGCCGAGGCTGCGAAGCTCGTCGGCCAGCATCGCCTTCATGTCGTAACCGGCGTGATCGGAACCGATGGGGATGCGTTCAGGCATGGTGCGCGTCAGCTCCGGTCGCCGGCGACCCACATCCGCTTGAGCGCCGCGACCGACCGGATGCGCTCTTCGGCCAGGTGATCGGCGGCCTCGAATGACGGCAACTTTTCGCGGGTCGCGATCGCGAACACCCGCAGGATCGTGTCGTAGATCTCCTGCGCCTTTCGCTTCGAGCGCTCCATCGTCCACCCCTGCAGCTCGCCGAAGACGTTGACCACGCCGCCGCCGTTGATCACATAGTCGGGTGCGTAGAGAATCCCCTTCTTCTCGAGCTCGATGCCATGCCGGCTCTCGGCCAGCTGATTGTTGGCCCCGCCCGCGACGATCTCGACCGTGAGCTGCTTGAGCGTGTCGTCGTTGATGATTGCACCAAGCGCGCACGGCGCGAAGATGTCCGCCTTGACACCGTAGATGTCATCGGTCGCGACGGCCTGGGCACCGAATTCCTCCACGGCGCGCTTGACCTTTTCCTGATCGATGTCGGTGACGATGAGCTTGGCGCCCTCTTCCTTGAGGTGTTTCATCAGGTAGTAGGCGACCTTGCCCGCACCCTGCACCGCCACGGTCTTGCCGGCGAGCGAGTCCTTGCCCCACCGCTGCTTGGCGCAGGCCTTCATGCCGATGTACACGCCGTAGCCGGTGACCGGCGACGGATCGCCGGACAAGTTGAGCAGGCCAGCGACGTGCTTCGTCTCGCGCCGGACGAATTCCATGTCCATGGGCGAGGTACCGACATCTTCCGCCGTGATGTACCGGCCGCCGAGCGTCTCGACGAAGCGTCCGTGCGCCCGGAAGAGCGACTCGCGATCGGGACGTTTGGGATCGGCAATGATCACGGCCTTGCCGCCACCGAGATTGAGGCCGGCCACCGCGGACTTGTAGGTCATGCCGCGCGACAGGCGCAGCACGTCCTGCAGCGCTTCTTCGGTCGACTTGTACGGCCAGACGCGCGTGCCGCCGAGCGCGGGGCCAAGGGTGGTGTCATGGATGGCGATGATGCCGAAGTAGCCGCACGACGGGTCGTGGGAGAAGAGGACCTGCTCGTGGCCTCGTGCCTGCATCTCTTTGAACGTATCCATCACGCCTTCCCGTAGTTGTAGAATCCCCGGCCACTCTTCCGGCCCAGGTCCCCCGCGGCCACCATCTTCTTCAGCAATGGGCATGCCCGGTACTTGTCATCGCCCAGACCCTGGTGCAACACGTCAAGAATCGCGAGACAGACGTCCAGACCGATGAAGTCGGCGAGGGCGAGCGGGCCCATCGGGTGGGCCATGCCGAGCTTCATCACCGTGTCGATCGCTTCGGGCGCCGCGACATGCTCGAAGACGCAGAAGATCGCTTCGTTGATCATCGGCATCAGGATCCGGTTCGCCACGAAGCCGGGATAGTCATTCACTTCGACCGGCGTCTTGCCGAGTGCGGCCGCCATTTCCATGACCGTCTTCGTCGTGGCATCACTTGTCGCGTGCCCGCGAATGACTTCCACCAGCTGCATCACCGGCACCGGGTTCATGAAGTGCATGCCGATGACCTGACCCGGGCGCCTGGTCCTGGCCGCGATCTCGGTGATCGAGATGGACGAGGTGTTGCTGGCGAGGATGGTGTCGGGAACACAGAGCTGATCGAGCTTGGCAAAGATGTCGAACTTGGTGACGGGGTTCTCGCTGGCGGCCTCGATCACGAGTGCGGCGCTCTTCGCGGCGCCGAGCTCCGTCCCGGTGGTGATGCGGCCGAGAATCTCCGCTGGCGCCTCGGGCGCGATCGTCCCCTTCTTCACCTGACGATCGAGGTTCCCCTGGATCGTGCCGACAGCCTTGTCGAGTGCGGCCTGGTTGACATCAATGAGGGCGACCTCGTGGCCGTGCTGGGCAAAGACGTGCGCGATGCCGTTGCCCATGGTGCCGGAGCCGATGACGGCGATCCTGCTCACATCGCCGCCACGCTCAGGGCCACCGCATTCCCGCCGCCCAGGCACAGTGTCGCCAACCCCGTGTGCGCCTGGCGATCCTTCATGGCGTACAGCAGCGTGGCCAGTACGCGAGCGCCCGAGGCGCCGACCGGATGACCGAGCGCAATCGCACCGCCATGCACGTTGACGCGATCCCAGTCCCAGCCGAGCGCACGGCCGTCGGCCACGGCCTGCACGGCAAAGGCTTCGTTGGCCTCGATCAGGTCGTAGTCCTGGATCGACGTGCCGGCCTTCTGCATCAGGTGCTGCACCGCGAGCACCGGTGCGAAGAAGAGATCCTTCGGCTCACCGCCACCGGTGGCGTACGCCGTGATGCGCGCCATCGGTATCAGGCCGTGGGCCTTCGCGAAGGCGAGCGAGGTCACGATCGTGGCGGCGCCACCATCGTTGAGTCCCGGCGCGTTGCCGGCCGTCACGGTGCCGTCCTTGCGAAAGACCGGCTTGAGCTTGGCGAGGGTGTCGGCCGTGGTGTCGACGCGCGGGGATTCGTCGGCACTCACGCTGGTGGTACCGCTGCGGCTCACGATGTCGACGGCAATCATCTCCCCGGCGAATTTTCCGGCCGCTTGCGCGGCAATGGCGCGACGGTGCGACTCGACGGCGTAGGCATCCTGGTCCTGCCGCGACACGTTCGCCTTCTCCGCCGTGTACTCGGCGTACTCACCCATGTGGTTGTTGCCGAACGAATCCCACAACCCGTCGTGGATCATGCCATCGACGAGGGTCTGGTTTCCCGCCTTGATGCCGTTGCGGTAGTTGTAGAGGTAGTGCGGCGCACTGGACATCGACTCCATCCCGCCCGCTACGACGCAATCTGCGTCCCCTGCCTTGATCGACTGGGCCGCGAGCATGACCGCCTTGAGCCCCGACCCGCAGACCTTGTTGATGGTGAGGGCTGAAATGGAGGCGGGAAGACCGGCGTGGATCATCGCCTGGCGGGCTGGTGCCTGGCCGCAGCCACCCTGGACCACATGCCCCATGATGACGTCGTCGATCGCCTGGGGATCGATGCCAGCACGGCGAACTGCTTCCTTGATCGCGATGGCGCCGAGGCGGGGTGCGGTGAGTGACGAAAGGGCGCCCAGATACTTGCCAATGGGGGTTCGGCAGGCGCTCAGAATGACAGGGGTTGTGGCATCAGACATAGTGATCATCCGGGTGTGAACGTGTCAAAGATACCCGGATCCTTTGCTTCTCTTGCTTTCGGTTTTTATTCGGGTTATTGTCACCACCCCGCGTTTTTTGGATGGCACCAGGACTCATGAGCACTGCCGCAGCACTGCACCTTCGCGAGCACCTGGCCCGCCATTTTCCCGATGCGGTGCCGCTGACTGGCCGGCGTGAAACTGGCCTGTCAACCGGAATTTCCGCTTTTGATACCGTGCTCCCTAATGGTGGGCTGCCGCGGGGTCGGGCCACGGTCTGGGGCACCCCGGCCAACGGCGCCACGGCGATCCTCTCCCAGGCCTGCCGATCGATGCTGGCTTCGGGGCTGCGCTCTGTCTGGATCGACGGTGAGCGGACCCTCGGCCTGGGGTGGGGCGCTGGTCCGCTGGTGATCCGGCCACGCACCCCGCTGCTGGGGCTCCGCTTTGCTGAGCTATTGCTGGGCTCGGGTGGCTTCGCGCTGGTGGTGATGCGCGGCATTCCCGCCGAGCGGACCACCCTCTTTCGCCTCGCGCGCGCGGTGCATGAGGGGGGCGGCGCCTTTGCCATGGTCGCTGATGACACCCTCCCCGCCGCCCTCCGCCTGCGCTCACGCTATCTCCCGGAACGTTTCGACTACGCCCGCACCCCGTTCGGTGATCCGGCGATGGTGCGTACGGCTACCATCGCGATTGACGCGACCTCGTCGGGCTGGAATGCCACGACAACACTCACCCTTCCGCTGCATTGCCATGACGTTCGTAGCGCTCTCGATCCCGGACTGGCCGACCGGCGCGGGATCGAATGACCTGCTGGCACAGTTGCTGGCAGTCGCGCCCCGCGCCGCCATAGCGCCGGGTGAGCAGCTGGCGTGGCTCGACGCGCGAGGACTTGATCCGGTCGCGCTCACCCAGCGTGCGCGTGAGGCGCTGGGGGAGATCGGCGTGACACAGGTATTCGCGGGCGCGTCGCGAGTTCCGATTGTCGCGGCGATTGCGGCCAGAACAGCGGAGAGACGAGAGACGAGAGACGAGAGACGAGAGGCCCCGGAAACGAGATCACTTTCAGGCGACGAGCCCCCCTCGTCTCTCGTCTCTCGTCTCTCGTCTCTCGGTCCTCCCTCGTCTCTCGTCTCTCCTCTCTCTGTTCCCCCTGGAGCCGAACGCTCATGGCTCGCCCCATTTCCCCTCGACGTGTTACGCCCAGCGAACACGCTGCTCTCCCTCTTCGCCGGCGTGGGCCTCGAAACGTGCGGCGACCTGGCACGACTCACGCGCGAGTCCGTGGAAGTGCGTTTCGGTCGCGACGGCCTGGCGCTCTGGAAGCTCGCCCGGGCCGACGACCCGCGACCGATCTTCTCGTCGCGTCCGCGCGACTTGCCCAATGCCTCGCTCGACTGGACCGAGTTCGCCACCAGCGATCTCGAGCAACTGGTCTTCGTACTGCATTCGCTGCTCAAGACGGTGTGCGATGCGATCGCGGCCGATGGCACGGGAGCGCGATCGCTCACGCTGACGCTGGCTCTGGAGAATCGCACCACGATCACGCAATCGGTGGGCGCAGCACGCTCGACCGCCCAGCGCACCACGTGGCTGCGCCTGATGCGGCGCGCACTCGAACGGATCACGCTGCCCGATCGCGTCACCGGGATCGCCGTCCAGGTCGATGCGGTGGGCGCCCCCACGGTGCGCCAGGGCGACCTGTTCGATCTCGGGTTTGCGTCGGCACAGGCGGCAGAGGGTGCGGTGGCGCATGTGCTGGACTTGCAGGGTGATGCGGTGGTGACGCTGCAGTGCAACGCACATCCGTTGATGGAGCGGAGGGTGCGGTGGATTGCGGGAGAGAGCCGTGAGCCGGAAGCCGTGAGCCCCCGGCCCAACACTAGAGCGTATGACACGAGCTCTAGCTCAACCCACGGGCTCACGGCTCACGGCTCTAGTTCACTCCCGGCTCCCGGCTTGTCGCTCAATCCGATGCTCCTGCCGAGCCCGCGCGAAATCACCGTCCTCGCGACGTCCCGTCGCGGCTTCCTCATCCCGGTGCGCTACACCGACAACAGTGTTCCCTATCCGCTCAAGGAGTCCCTTGGTCCGCATTGCATCTCCGGCGATCGCTGGACCGAGCGCGTTGCCCGCGAATATCACCAATGCATTCGCGCTGATGGCACGGTGGTCCTCCTTTATCGCGATGTGGCGAGCGATCAGTGGTATCTCGCGGGGTGGTGGGATTGATGTCCGGATGCTGTCATCCTGAGCGAAGCATTCGCGAAGCGAGTGCGCAGTCGAAGGACCTCGGCTCCGAGCGTCAACGCCAGACGTCTCGCGCGGGACCGGGGTCCTTCGACTGCGCGACGGCCTTGCCGTCGCTCCGCTCAGGATGACAACTGCCGAGCTCCGCTGCCACAGCGCCTATTCGTTTGGCGACGGTGCGGTCACGCCCGAAGCGCTGGTCGAACGGGCCGCCGAGCTCGGCTATACCGCCCTCGGCCTGACCGACACCGCCGACCTCGGCGGGATCGTGCGCTTCGGCGTCGCGTGTCGCGCCAACAGCATTCGCCCGATCGTGGGCGCCGAACTGATCGTCGACGATCGGCCACTGGCGCTGCTCGCGCGCACCAAACAGGGCTACTGCAACCTCGCGGCACTGGTGACCCGCTCACGGAGCGGCGAACTGCTCAGTGCGACCGCGCCCCGCCCCGGCCGCGGACGGCCGCGACTCCGGGCGTCGGACCTGACCGGACGCACCCGCGGATTGTTCCTGCTCACCGGCCCGTCGTCGGGAACACTCGCCACCCTGGTACGCGACGATCGCAGCCACGAAGCCACGCGGTTGCTGCACCAGTGGCGCGAGCAGTTCGACGGACACGTGGCGGTGGAGGTGCAGTGCCACCACACCGGCGGCGATGAGGCGGCACTCGCCGGGGCGCTCATCACGTTGGCGGAACACGCCCGGGTGCCGTGGGTCGTGGCACAGGATCCCCGCTACATCGACCGTGGCGGACGGCTGGTGCACGACATGCTCACCGCACTGCGACACAACGTCACACTCGATGTGATGGCGGAGCGCGGCCTCGGTCACCCCAATGGCGGCTGGCAACTGCTCGAGCCCGCAGTGCTCGCCGAACGGTGGCGCGGACGCGAGGCCGGCTGCGACGCCAGCGCTGCGATCGCCGAACAATGCGCCTTTGACTTGAGCTGGGTGCGACCACCGTTGCCGACGTTCGCCGTTCCCGGCGGCCACGACGACAACTCGTTCCTGCGCGAGCGCACCATGGCCGGTGGCCACGAACGCTGGGGTACCACGCTCAGCGAGAAGCAACGCTGGCAGCTCAATCGCGAGCTCACCGTGATTGGCCGCCTCGGCTTCGCGGGATTCTTCCTGGTGATGTGGGACGCGGTGCACTACGCCCAGCAGCACGGCATCCTCTGCCAGGGTCGCGGCAGTGCGGCCAATTCTGCCGTGGCCTACTGCCTGGGGATCACCCCGATCGACCCGGTGGCGAACGGGTTGCTGTTCGAACGCTTCCTCTCCGAAGCGCGCGTGGATGGCCAGGCCGAAGCGCCTGATATTGATGTCGACTTCGAGCACGACCGCCGCGAGGAAGTCCTCGACTATGTCTACCACAGGTATGCCCGCAGCCACTCGGCGATCACGGCCGTGACACAGATCTACAGTGCGCCGACGTCACTGCAGGACGCCATGCGCGCGCTGGGGTATCCGGCGGAGCTGGCGTTCCGGCTCTCCAAGCGGTTGCACTATCACAACAGCCGCCGCGGTGCGGAATGCCTGGCGCATGACGTGGGGCCGGCGCAGGGATTCGACACCACCACGCCGCGCGGGCGGGCACTGCTCCAGATCATGCGCGCGTGCGACGACCTGCCGCGCCTCCGCTCAACCCATCCCGGCGGCTTCGTGCTCTCCGCCGCCCCGCTCGGCGATCACGCGCCGATCGAGTGGACCACGCGCGGGCGATCGATCATCCAGTTCGACAAGGACGACCTCGACCTCGTTGGCATTCCCAAGTTTGATTTTCTCGGCCTCGGTGGCCTGGCCGCGGTGCGTCGCGCCTTCGATGCGATCGAGTTGCGCACGAAGACACGACCGAAGATGTACGAACTGCCGATCGACGATCGCGCCACCTACGAGATGATCAGTCGTGGCGACACGCTGGGCACCTTCCAGATCGAGAGCCGCGCGCAGATCGCGTCGATCCTGCACACGCGCCCGGAACGACTCTACGACATCACCGTGCAGGTCGCCCTGATCCGCCCGGGCCCGATCCAGGCCCGCTTCGTCCAGCCGTACACCGACCGCCGGCGCGGCCGCGAGAAGGTGACCTACGCCGATCCGCGCCTCGAGCCGATTCTCGCGCGGACCCAGGGCATTCCCATCTTCCAGGAACAGGCGATGGCGATTGCCATTGCCCTGGCCGGCTACACACCGGCCGAAGCCGACCTGCTGCGCCGCACCATGGGGAACCAGCGCAAGGAACCGCTGCTGATGGCCGCACTGGCCGACCTGCGCGAGCGGATGATCGAGAAGGAGATCGCACCGGCGGTGGCCGCGCAGATCGAAGCCGACCTGCGCGGCTTCGCCAACTACGGTTTTCCGGAATCGCATGCCTGGAGTTTTGCGCTCATCGCCTACGCCACGGCGTGGCTCAAGACCAATTATCCCACCGAGTTCTACTTCGGCCTGCTCAACTCGCAGCCGATGGGATTCTATTCGGTGAGCACGCTGCTCCACGACGCGCGCCGGCACGGCGTGCCACTGCGTCCTCCGTGCCTGTACCACGGCTTTCGCGACTGCACCACCGAACTCGATGCGAATCCTGCCATACCCGCACTCCGCGTCGGCTGGCGATTCGTTCGTGGCCTCGGATCGGTCGGACTCGATGCGCTCGAGGCGGCACAAGATGCGGCGCCGTATCAGAGCATCGCCGACGTGGTGCAACGCGCCCGCCTCGACCGCACCAGCTGCATCGCACTGGCGCAGGGCGGCGCGCTCGCGGCGTGGGAACCCGATCGCCGGCGAGCCGCGTGGGAAGCGCTGCGGGCTGCCGGCGACACGATGCCACTGGCGCCGGCGCACGAGGTGGCACTCGACACGCAGCCGATGTCCCGCCACCGGCGCATCCTGCTCGACTGCTTCGCCACGGGTTTCTGCCTCGACGGTCACCCGATGGAAGCTCTCCGGCGCAAGCTCGCTCGTCTGGGTGGCCACGAAAGCCGCTCGATCCTGGACGTGCCGAACCGCGAATCGGTGCTGGTCGCCGGGCTGATCATTTCGCGCCAGCGACCGCAGACCGCCAACGGCACGGTGTTCCTGCTGCTGGAAGATGAGCACGGACACATCAACGTGATCGTACCCAGGACCATCGCCGGCAAGGATCGCGACGCGGTGAAGCACGCCATGGTGATCCTGGTGCTCGGCCGCGTCGAGCGCAACGGCCCGGTACTGCAGGTCGTGGGAAGCCGGTTTCAGGCGCTGCAGCTGGAGGGGCTGACGTATAACAGCCGGGATTTCAGGTAGGAGAGAGGAGGAACCAAGGGATGTGGTGCACCGTCGTCCCGGTCCAGCTAACACGTCGTTCACTTTCAGAGATCGCGCGGATTGCAAGGGTTCGGCAACCGATCGCCGCTCAACTACGAACGCTCGATGGCTCAGGCGGCGTGAACTCCCAAGACGCGACCTCTCCGCGAAAGCGGGTCAACTCCATGCTCGCAGCGCCAGGAGGAGGAGCGTTGAGGTTGCGGTGGACCGGCGCGACGCGGATTGCCCGGGCCAGCTTCCGGCCGGACTACATCTGACGCGTTCAGCTTGGGATGGTACGAGATGGGTGCATCGCCCGCTACTCCACCGAGCGCGTGCACCAAAACGGTTGCCTCCCCGTGCAGCTTCTGGAGTTGCCCAAAATCATTTCGAGCCAGCGCGACCTCGCCCAAACGCAGGATGGCACTGCGCAGCTCGCAAGCGGCTTGCGTTGGCGGCACTCGCTCGAGTAGCACGATCAAGCGTCCGTACCGCTTTTCAGCGTCACAATGATTGGAATGCGCCACCATATACCCTCCAGACCGGCAGCAACGTAACTTGTTGATCTTGACGACAATCGCCACCGCCGAGACCAAGCAGTATGTCACGAGGCCAGCGGTGTCAATCGTTCTGTAGATGTGGCACGACCTATTTTCTTCGCATCGTCCAACCCCCACGGTTCAAGCCGAACGATGGATTGGGCACGGCAAAAACACCGCTGATACTGTCACTCGTAACGCAAGCTCCACGAAGTACGTACCCGACGGGAGCAAACCCGAATACGACTGAATCGTTCTGGACTCGAAGACTATCAAGCGGATATTCGACAGTCTCTCGGGTTCCTTCGCGGGAATCCGCCTCCAGATGCGTACGTCCACCGGTACCGACGAACTCAAGACTGCCCTGCAGGGAATCGATCGCCGCGGTATCGGACATGAGCAATCTCCATTGGCCCTGAATTGATCGATTACTACAGGTGGTGTGAATATTGCCGCTGCCGGCACACGCCGTTGCCAGAACACACGCGACCCACACGAAAACACGCTGCGACCGAATGAACACGTTCACCTCACTGCTGGGGTTTGTGAGACCGTACTGCTTCCACGTTCGCATCCTTGCACTCGCCGGCGCTATAGCTCCTCGTGGCTTCCCGCCGAGCTGCCCCAAGAGAACCGTACGCAGCTTGCCCGCCTCCGCGCCGTTCATAATGAACGGGATCATTTCCGGGTCGGTAGAAGCCTTTGGCACTGGCGATCTTGGTGAAATCCCTGGCCTGTTGCGAAGACAACGCACGCGAGTTGATATCGAACGCGAAGCCCGCCAGATGTTGGCTGTTTGCGCCCGCCGATGGCAAACCCGGGCTGCCGGTTGTGATGCGATCCCGAGGCGCGTTGTTGATTGAAGCCGGAATTCCTGCCGCTGCTGCTGCATCGAAGACAGCCTGAACATCCGCTGCAATGCTTTTGTCCACACACACGGTTCGGCGTGCCAGAGCGTTTGGTCCGTCCCGGTCGGCTTGTGCTACGTTCACACCGGCAAGAGTGTCCGCGACCAACCCAAACGGATCGCTAAAGCTATTCGGGTCATTCCCCATTCCCGTTGTACTGGTACAGGTTGACCCCGCCGGCGATGCCGATCGGATCTTCGTGCAGCCACTTGCCGGTGACTCCGTCGTATTGCCGATTTCGAAATGTCGAGATCGTGTCGCCCCCGATTGCCGTCGCCCACCGCCGGGGATCGAAGGTCTGGCCGCGGCTGGTGAGCCCCGACCCCCACGGGCCGCCGTTGGAACCCGGAATCGCCTGGGCATAGATGGAATTCAACTGGCCGCCCGAGTCGGCGATCACGATCAGCTGCCCCCGGCCGTCGCTCACCACCGGCAGCCACAGCTGCGTCGCGTTGGCCATCCCCGAAACGCCCCGCTTGACGGCCAGGAGTGGCTCGTCCAGACCGGGGCCCACCACATACCACCAGTCGCCGTTGTGCTCGCGCGCCACGTTGGAGCCTACGTAGCTGACGCGCGCGACCCCGCAGCCGCGCACCAGCAGGCCGTCGGCGTTGTAACCGCAGGTATTGGGGTGGCGCGTGGTGTCGGGTCGCACTGAAATGGATCGCCATCGTCGGGAGTGTTATCGGCTCGGTCACGTCGTCCGGCCAGTACGACTCCGGCGGAGCCTCCGCGCCGTGATAGCGCACTCGGCCATTGGCGCGCCGCGCGTCATCCTCGGCAGCAGCGTCCGCGCCGCGGCTGCGCCGAAGGGCGTTCAGCCGGGCCAAACTCTCGGCAGAGCATTTGGAATCCGGCATCGAGGTGGTCGGTTCGTGCAGCCGGGTCTCCCAGCCGGTCGGTGGGTCACGACCGGGGTACTGGATCGGCGCATGTGGGCGGCGCCAGGAGGCAGACACTGAATGTCGGCGGTGCCATCGCAATTGAGGAAGGCCCGGTCCCATGTTAACGGGCATTACAAGAGGAGATTCTCCAAATCCTGTTGGTCCTCCGCTTGGTTGTTCAGCGGATCGGCGGAGCGATGCCACCGGCGGTTTCACCTCGCGATGCAGCTTCGTCAGTGCTGCAGAATCGTTGCAGGCGAGGGCGGTGTCTGCCAAACGCAGTACCGCCATGCGCGTCGCACGTACCCCAACCGCGGCGGGCAGTTCCTCGAGCAACGCGGTGAGGCCTTGGTGCATGGCTGCAACGCGTTGTGTATCGCGACACTCGGTCATAGCTGGGTTACCGTTGGTTCTTCTCCCCGTTGAGGGCAACTCCGGTCTCGGCCGCCGGAACGGACCGCAACGCCCAAGGCCAGATGTAAACCTCGAGCGTCGCGATACGTCCTCCACACCGTCCAAGGCTGCCCGCAGTGGGTGCCTACTCGTTCGGTATTGCCGCCCAACGCTCTAGTAACATGCCCTTGGTGGCTTTGCGCCATGTACCTCGTCCGAGGTTTCCGTCAGCGAACTCTTGTTCGAGACGACGGAGACAACGAACGTGAATTGTTTCAGGGCGGGGCTGGCTCCACTCTCAGGCGTGCTCCATTCGAGGTTGGAAAACTGCAGCGTGATGAGCATTCCGCGCACTTTGAAATGCCGAACTGCTCCATATTCAGGGTACCCCATACAGGGACCGCTTCGTCGAAGCTGTAACGCCAGCATCCGGCCCCGGTTCCACCAATCTGTACTCCGCTCATTCTTGCTTGCCGTAGCGAAGAGGTTCCAGCTGGTCGGTTCTCTGCCCTTGATCGCGATCAGCGAGCATTGAAAGTCTCCGGAAAAATCGATTTCGGACTTGCCCTTGTAGTTGCCGTTGTGGCACTCCAGTTTGTACACGGCGACCCCGTCGACATTCTTGACGAATGCCAGGAACGGCGTGTCGACTGTGTCGCTTGTCGGCACACTATAGATCTGTTGTGCATGCAGTTCCCGAACGATTGGCCAGCGTGAACCCTGATCGGCTGGGCATATCGCGATTCCGACAGCACATGCTATCGAAATGCTCGTAGGTAGTCTCACGGTGCGTTCCCCTTGGTTCCGGCTGGGCATGCGAGCCGGGCCGGAACGGTGAGTGTAACAACGATAGTTCCATAGTCTCGCGCCCCACCGGGCAACTCCAATATCAGGTCGTTTGGGTTCAGTGCCATCAACGCATCACGGACGTTGAGGTGGGGCGGCGCATTCCGAGGCGGCCTTCCTCCGATGACGTCGGTCACTCCTTGAAATGAGGTTCCCGCAGTGGGAAAGACTCCGCCGATTTGGTTTCGGTACGGACGTACCGCTTCCTTGCCGCCCCATTGCTCAGGGGCGATGGCCGCTCCAGGGCTTGTCACGAGGCTTCCGAATCCACCGGGCCGGCCAATGGTCTGCGCATTTCCCCTAAGAACTCGCGCCAAGCCACTGCACTTCTTCGTCGAGTCCCCTTGTTGGTCGTTCCGTGCCGAGTCAGCTTGAAGCCCAAACGGATCCCCGAAGCTATTCGGGTCGTTCCCGTTGTACTGGTACAGGTTGACTCCACCGGCGATACCGATCGGGTCCTCCTGCAGCCACTTGCCCGTCGCCGGGTCGTACTGCCGGCTCCGGAAGGTCGAGATCGTGTCGATCCCGCCCGGCGTCGCCCAGCGCCGCGGATTGAAGCTCCGGTTGTTGCTCGTGAGCCCCGAGCTGTTCCACAGCCCCGCGTCGTACTGCGGGCCGATCAGCGTGCCCTGCAACTGGCCGCCCGAGTCGGCGATCACGATCAGCTGTCCCCGGCCATCACTCACCACCGGCAGCCACAGCTGCGTCGCGTTGGCCATCCCCGAGAAGCCCCGCTTGACCGCCAGCAGCGGCTCGTCCAACCCGGGGCCCACCACATACCACCAGTCGCCGTTGTGCTCGCGCGCCACGTTGGAGCCGACGTAGCTGACGCGCGCGACCCCGCAGCCGCGAACCAGCAGCCCATCGGCGTTGTAGCCGCAGGTATTGGGATTGCGCGTCGTGTCATTTGCCGAGATCCCGCTGCCCGGAATGGTCACATTGGTCGGCTCGACGCTGGTCCGTCCCTTCATCCGCCCTGCGGCATCGTACTGGTACGCCTGCACGAACTTGTTGGCCAGCGTGTCCTTGATGCGCGACCCGGCCAGGTCGTCGCTGTACGTCGTCGTCGCCTTCCCGTGCGTCGCCCAGGAACTGTCCACCGAGGTGCTCAACCGATTGCTCGCACTCGAATAGTTGAACTGGACGGTGTGCCCCGGGCTGGCATAGTGCACCGCCGAAAGCTGATTCCCCGACGGATCAAAGCGCAACGTGTCGGCCCGGAATCCGCTGGTGCTGTACTGCGTCCCGGCCTGAATGGCTACTGCGCCCAACCGATTGTAGCGCGTGGACGTTGCATACGGCATCCAGCTCCCGCAAGGCGCGCCGACCGTCGACGCATCCCCGGTCATTCCGTCACACTGCATGAGCTGATGCAATGCCCGTCCCAGCACATCGACCGAGTCGTGCAACAGCGTGGCCTTGAAGCGGTTGCTGGTACCCGGCGCGCTGTTGTACACGCGCAATTCCCGGAGCATCCCGAGCCGGTCGTAGTGCAGCGTGTCGGCCATGCTGTAGTACGGATACGTGACCCCGCGGCGACGCCCCATCGCGTCGGTCGCCAGCACGAACCGTTCGGTCTGGTTCCCGGTGCTCGCGGACCAGGTCGCCGTCACGGAATCGAGATCGCCGGTGGAACCGTTGTAGCCGTATGCGATGGTATCGCCGCGCGGCCATTGCAGGGCCGTCAATCGACCGCCCGTTCCGTAACTGTACGCCAATGTATCGCCCTCCTGCGCAATGCTGCTGGTGTCCGTCGACTGTTCGGTCCGCACGGTCCCGTTTTCGAAGTACGTCCGGGTAATGGTTCCCTGGCCACTGCGATGCACCAGCAGGTTACCGAGCGAATCATAGGTACTCAGGATGGTATCGCGCGGCGACGTGACGGCACTGCCAAATAGCGTCGTCGCCCGGGTCGGGATTACCCAGCTCTTCTGCCGCCCAGCTGCGTCGTAGGTGAACACCATGACATCGCTGTTTCGCGTCACGTTGGAGACGACCAATCCGCCCTTGTCGTACACCGCGGAATCGACGTGTCCGGCCTCGTCGATGTCCGCCACCAAGAGGCCGCGCAGGTCGTACCGATACGAATGCGGCACACCGCGCGGATCGCGCGCCTGGCTGAGAAGGCCCCGTGTATAGGTTGCCAGGGTGGTGTCGGCGGTGCCCGAGGGGTTCAAGCCCGCCTGGATCAGCGGATTGCAGATGAACTCGTTCGAGAGACAGGCGGTCGACGAATCACCCACCGCGTGCATGGCAATCCGCCGGATGGCGCGATCCATCGCGTCGTAGCCGACCTGCTGCCGGAAGCCGACCGCGTTGTCGAACTGGGTCACCAGTCCGGATGTGGCGTCCCGCTGATACTTGCTGGTGCCGCCGGCCGGGTTCTGTGCCCCGACGGTGTTGCCGGAGGCGTTGTAGCCGAGGGTCGTCACCAGGTCGGTGTCGCGATCGGCCGTGAGGCTCTGAATCCACGTCGGAGCTCGCCGCTCCGTGACCGTCAGCACCTGCCCGCGGACCGAATCGTCAGTCGCGGCATAGCCGAACTTCGTGACATGACTCCGCGGATCGAGCATCGAATCGGTCAGCCCGAGCGAGGTATAGGCGAACGTCGTGACCGTACCATCAGCCGCGGTGACCTGGGATGGGGAATCAGGATCGTTGGCGCTGGTGTACGCCCATGTTGTCCGCTGAAACGGGAAGGCATTCGCCCCCGACGTGGTATCCATCAGCGACACCAGGTTTCCGCGGGCGTTGTAGGTCAGCGTGTCTCGCCGCGGATTGGGGAAACGGATCGCGGTGATCAGTGCCGGCACGTTGGCGTCGCCGCGCACGTAGCGGGTCGTCTGATGGTCGGCGTCGAACACCGCAATCGGGGCGCCCCACTTGTCGACGTGAAACTGGGCGCTATCACCCACGCCGCGCGGGCCCACGATCGACGTGAAGGCCGTCGCGGTGTCGCCGGCCACGGTGCCGGCGTACCCGACACTCTGCCACGGCCGGAACACCGTGACGGCCGCCAGATGTGCGCTGGCCGAGTCGTAGAGCACCTTCGCGGTATCGACCAGGGCGGTGGCTCCGTAGTGCAGCCAGGTCTTGCCGCCCCGCACGTCGGTGGTACTGTCGATCTTGCCGTTGCTGTTGGTATGAAAACTTAACGAGGTGGTGTCCGGCCACCGCCACTGCGTCAGGTTGCCGCTGCTGATGCTGATACCGATGTCCCGGCCACCCACCCGCACGCTGTCGAGCAGGCTCGATCCGTTGTAGTGCAACACGAATGTCTTCCCGCCGCTCCCAACCGGCGGCACCCGCACGCTGTCCAGCTGGGTGGCACTGCGCCAGTAGAAGTTGGTCACCTGCGACTGCCGGTTGTTCGTCCGTACATGCCGCCCGGTACTGTCGAAGATCACCTGCACACCGTGCCGCAGGGTACGCGTATACTCGCCGCTGGCGAACGTGATCGTGTCCCGATACGCCTCGGCCGGTGCCACCCAGGTCGTGCTGTTCACCTGGTGATAGAGCTTGCTTGAGCCGTCGCCGTCGACCCAGAGGATCTGCGCCGACCCGGACCCGACTGGCTGGTTGAGCACCAGGCGCTCCACGCCGAGCCACTCCCATCCGGCGCCGTAGGGACCGGTGCTCCGATTGACGACGGAAAGGATGCCGGACACGCTGCTGCTCGCCGAGTCGGTGCCGGCGACGGCGTAGATGGTCAGCGTGTAGGGATAGGCACCGCTCGGCGCGCTCGCGGCGTTCCAGCCCAGGACCAGTTGACGGACGCCGGTGATCCACGGTGCATAGGTGACCGTCGTGCGCACGGTATCATGGACGGTGAGCACCGCGGTGATCCGGTCGAGCGAAGGCCCGGAGGCGAGGGCGACGTTGGCCGACACCAGCGGTTGCGGCGACGCGGTCGACGACGCGTAGGTCAGGGTGAGGCTTCGCGCGCGATCGAGCGTCGTGTAACTCGGTGTCCCCAGCATGACGAGCGCGTCGCCGCACGACCAGTCGGCGATCCCGGCGGCACTCGTTACGCAGTGCGCGCGATTGACCACCGAATCCGGCTGGCGCGGTTGCGTCAGGGTCGGCCCGCTCGGATGTGCCGCGGTGACGGCGTACCAGCCGGTGTCGACGGCGATGTTACTCGCCTTGAGCGAGACCTGGCCCGTGCCCGTGCTACTCGCGATGTCGAACGTGACCCCGAATTCCGAGGTCGACCCCAAGGCGGGCAGCGTGAGCGTTCCGGCGTCCGGCGTGCAGCCGGTCACCACCCCGCTGGCGTGGCAGGTCATCGTGTACGTCCGCTGCGCGCTGAAGTTGTTTTGCACGGTGAAGTACCGGACGACCCCGCTGCTTCCGGGGACGAGCGTAATCGCGCTGTCGTCGGGCGTCACGGAGACGGACCCCGCCACCAGCGGCCGGACCCGGGCAGGCGGGCGAGTGGGCGTCTGCGCGAACAAGGCGATCGGCGCGCAGGCGGCCACCAGAAGCGCGCCGGCCAGCACCGCAGCGGCGCGCCGCCCCAACAGGTGGGCACCACCGAATCCCTCGTACGCGAGACCACGGTGGCGAGCCCGGACGCCAGGGGGAAGCATCCGGGTGTGGTACGTCCAGCCCAGGAAGGGCCGGGGTAGGTGGTGGAGCGCCGCCGCCCGAAGGCCAGCGGTAACGAGGGCGCGAAGCGCCCGAACAATGGGCCAATCCATGGGAACAACCTCGGTCAGGGGGTAACCGAACAAACACCGTAAGTGATACCTACAGCTGAGACAAGATTCGTCAATCCCCCCTCGTACTGCGGTGATGTTAGCGTATCGAAATCGAGCCGCACAGCTTTCGCAGGGCAGCCTTTGCCCGGTCCACTCGCCGCTGCGCGCGTTTTTCGGTGCTGGCCCGTTTTACCCGGCATGGCGACGCTGTTGTAGCGCTCGCTCGAGGCCAAACCCGCAGCTCGGCTGGCGCCACCAAGGTGACAACCGCTCGCAAGCGACGAGATCTGTGGCGAGCCGGAACCGATCGCTTTACGGCGTCAACGCCCGGCTTTTCACGCTCTCCATCAGCCTCGCCGCGAACTCATCGACACTGATGATCTCCTGCTTGTTCCCGTCGCCGCGGGTCCGCACGGCCACCGTGCCGCCCGCCGCCTCCCGCTGACCGATGATCGCCATGTAGGGCACCCGGCCGAGCTCGGCATCACGAATGCGGTAGTTCAGCGTGTCGTTGCGATCGTCGAGGTGCGACCTCAGTCCGGCGTCCCGCAACCGCTGGTTGACAGCGCGCGCGACGTCCAGTTGCGCGTCGCTGATCGGCAGCACGCGCACCTGTTCGGGCGAGAGCCAGAGCGGGAATGCCCCGGCGAAGTGCTCGATCAGGATCGCCATGAAGCGCTCGAACGAGCCGCTCACCGCACGATGGATCACCACCGGCCGGTGCTCGGTGTTGTCTTCGCCGACGTACTGCAGGTCAAACCGCTCCGGCGCGTTATAGTCGAGCTGGATGGTGCCGAGCTGCCACTTCCGCCCGATGGCGTCCTCCACGTCGAAGTCGATCTTGGGGCCGTAGAACGCGCCATCGCCCGGCTTGAGTTCGTACGGCTGGCCGGTCGCCTCGAGCGCGTGCCGCAGCGACCGCTCCGCCTCGTCCCACATCTGGTCGGTACCGATCCGCTCGGGCGGTCGCGTGGCAAACTTGAGCGCGGCCTTGAGTCCGAACGTCGCGTAGTACTGCAGGATGAACTGCGTCAGCCGGTGGACCTCGGCCTGGATCTGCCGCTCCATCAGGAAAATGTGGCAATCGTCCTGCTGGAACTGCCGCACGCGCGTGAGCCCCGACAGCGCGCCCGACACCTCGTTGCGGTGCAGCACGTCGTAGGTGTTGTAGCGCAGCGGCAGCTCCTTGTAGGAGTGCTTCTTCGCCTGATACATCAGGTAGTGCGACGGACAGTTCATCGGCTTGAGCGAGAAGTCGTGCTCGCCGGTTTCGTTGTCGAGCACCAGGAACATGTTCTCGCGGTACTTGCCCCAATGCCCGGAGATCTCCCACAGCCCCTTGTTGAAGAGGAGCGGTGTGCGGATTTCGTGGTAGCCGTCGCGCTGCAGCTCGCGCAGGTAGCCATTGATCTCGTTGATCATCGCGGTGCCACGATCGGTCCAGAACACGCCACCCGGCGAGAACGGATGGAACATGAACAGGTCGAGGTGCCGGCCGAGGACGCGGTGGTCGCGCTTCTTCGCCTCCTCCAGGCGCATCAGGTGTTGCGCGAGGTCGTCCTTCTTGAAGAACGCGGTGCCGTAAATGCGCTGCAGCATCTGGCGTGACGAATCACCGCGCCAATACGCCCCGGCTCCCGAGAGCAGCTTGAAATGCTTGAGCTTGCCGGTGCTCGGCACGTGCGGACCGCGGCAGAGATCGACGAACGGCCCGTCGGTGTAGACGGTGATCGTTTCATCGGGCCCCAGTTCGCTGATGCGCTCAAGCTTGAGCGGATCGTCGGCGAAGCGGCGATTGGCTTCCGTCCGGTCCACCACCTCGCGCGTGAACGGCAAGTCTTTTGCGACGACCTCGTTCATCTTCGCTTCGATCTCTTCGAGATCCTCGGGCGTGAACGGCCGCGGTACCGCGAAGTCGTAGTAGAACCCTTCGTCGATGGCCGGGCCGAACCCGATGCCGGCATCCGGGAAGATCTCGCGGACCGCCGTGGCGAGGATGTGCGCCGCCGAGTGACGCAGCACACCCAGCGCATCGGCGTCACGCTCCGTCAGGATGGCGACCTTCGCCCCATCTGTTAGTGGCCGGCCCAGGTCCTGAATCCGGCCATCGACGCGGATCGCCATCGCGGCCCGCGCCAGCCCCGGCCCGATCAGCGCCGCGAGCTCCGCTCCGGTCGTCCCGGCAGGAAGCTCGCGCTCGGAGGCGTCGGGCAGGGTAACGCGGATAGAGTCGGACATCGCTGATCCTGTGGTTCGTGCGCGGGCCGTGACCTTGTAGTTTAACCACCATGATCCGTAACGACGACACCGCCGGCACCTGCGGTCGTGGGCCAGTGTGCCGCACCCGGCGCAACTCCGGCGCCGCAGGCACGGCCAAACTGGCCCGCTACCGCATCGGCCGGACATGACCGCACCCCTGGATTCGCAGTTCGACCCGCACGCCATCGAGGCACCGCTCTACCAGTGGTGGTCCGAGCGCGAGCTCTATCACGTCGCGGCCGATGCGCCAGGCGACCGGTATGTCATCCAGATGCCGCCACCGAACGTGACGGCAGTGCTGCACGCCGGACACGGGCTGACCTATACCATCCAGGACGTTTTGACCCGGTTCGAGCGGATGCGTGGTCGCAAGGTGCTCTGGCTGCCCGGGACGGATCACGCCGGCATCGCCACGCAGAATGTGGTCGAAAAGCTCCTCGCCAGGAATGGACAGACCCGGTTTGATATCGGCCGCGACGCGTTTGTCGAGCAGGTCTGGCAATTCGTGCGCGAAACCGGGCCCGTCATTCTCGAGCAGCTCAAGGCGCTCGGTGCCAGCTGCGACTGGTCGCGCAGCTACTTCACGCTCGACCCGGCGCTCTCGCGCGCGGTACGCGAAGTGTTCGTGCGGCTGCACGAGAAGGGACTGATCTATCGCGGCAAGTACATCATCAATTGGTGCCCGCGCTGCCTCACCGCGTTGTCGAACGAGGAAGTCGAGAAGGAAGAGCGCGACGGCTCCCTCTGGCACCTGCGATATCCGCTGGCCGACGGCAGTGGGTTCATCACCGTCGCGACAACGCGCCCCGAGACGATGCTGGGCGACACCGGCATCGCGGTGCACCCCGGCGATCCGCGCTATCAGCCGCTCGTCGGCCAAAACGTCCGGCTCCCGCTGGTCGATCGCCTCATCCCGATCGTGGCCGATGACGCGGTCGACCCGACGTTCGGGTCGGGCGCGGTGAAGGTGACACCGGCGCATGACCCAACCGACTTCGACATTGGCCGCCGCCACCATCTCGCGACGATCGACGTGATGACCGACGACGCGACGATGAGCACGACGGTGCCGGAACGATTCCGCGGCCTCGATCGCACCGTGGCGCGCAAGCGCGTCGTGGCGGAGTTCGAGGCTCTCGGCCTGCTCGACCGGGTCGAGAAACATCGCCACGCGGTTGGCCGCTGCTACCGCTGTGACACCGTGGTCGAGCCGAAGTTGTCGGACCAGTGGTTCGTCAGGATGGCGCCACTCGCCGCACCGGCGCTCCAGGCGTACCGCGATGGGAAGCTGACGTTCATCCCGGAGCATCAGGGCGACAACTACGCCGCATGGCTGGAGAACATCCGTGACTGGTGCATCTCGCGCCAGCTCTGGTGGGGCCATCGGATTCCGGTGTGGTACTGCGATGCCGGCATTGCCGGCGTGCGGGCGGCAGTCGGTGCCCCGGCAAGCGGCGCATCGGTCGCCGCAGTTGCGGCTTGTGCCGCGTCCGGGGCACCGACTGCCGCCCGCACGCCGGCAATGCCGGCATCGCAGTACCACACCGGAATCCGATGGCCCCACCAGAGCTGGCGCGAGATGCACCAGTCACGG
>JANYLJ010000043.1 GCA_025357945.1 Gemmatimonadota bacterium | reverse complement strand
TCAAACAATGGCAAGATATGCGGATGCTGCAGGTTGGCGGTGGTGCGGATTTCGGAAAGGAATCGCTCGGCGCCAATGACGGCGGCGAGTTCGGGGCGCAGCACCTTGATGGCGACCTTGCGATCGTGCTTGATGTCGTGCGCGAGGTAGACCGTGGCCATCCCGCCCTGGCCCAGCTCGCGCTCGAGGCGGTAGCGGTCCGCGAGCGCTGAAGCGAGGCGATCCCTCCACGCGTTGGCGAGTCGCAGGTCCAGATGATCAGTTGTCATCTTGTGAATATAGCGTCCACCCAAGCCCCTGTTCGGTCACCCCGACGTCCGGCGCCGGGGAGAGAGTGGCCGTACCGCCTCATTCGGGGAAGTTCACCTTTTTCATCAGGGCGATGAACCGCGCCTCCGACCGCAGCGGATCGTAGATCTTGTCGATCTTGAGCCAGACCAGTAACTCCGAGCTGGCTGCGTATGCCTGCTCGAGATAGTCGAGCGCGCGCGCGCGATCGCCGAGGCCGAGATGCACCAGTGCCAGGCTGAACGGGGCCACCTCACCACCAGGCGACAGCGTCCTGAGTTCCCCCAGGGTCGCCATCGCACTGGTGCGGTCGCCGGACATACCGTAGGCGTACGCCAGATACGCGGCCGTGAACGGCGGGGCACCCAGGCTTCGCGCACGCTCGAACTTCGCGATCGCCACCCGGAAGTTGCCCGTCTGCAGGGCCAGCACGCCTTCCTCGTGCGCGGGGGAAAAGAAGGTCGGGTCGAGTTCCGCCGCTTTCCGCACAAGCTCCAGGGCTGGCGCCGCCTTGCCTGCATACACCAACGTCGCGATCAGGTCGTTCACGATCGATGGCGAGAGCGGGTCGAGCGCAATGGCCCGCCGACCTTCGGCAATCGCCTCGTCGAAGCGCCCGACGAGTCCCAGCATCTGGTTGAGCTGGTCGTGCGCGTACGCGTAATTGGGATTCAGGGCGATCGCTCGACGGAGTTCCCGTTCACTGCCGACCCAGTCGTATTCGAACCATGCCTTGAATACGCCAAGCGAGGTGTGGGCTTCCGCGGACATGCTGTCCAGCTGAACCGCCCGTTCTGCCGCCGCCTTGACGAGGGGCTTCGCGTCGATGGCGCGGATGAACCCCTCGTTGTACGCGGCCCAGGTGTACGCATCCGACAGCCCCGAGTAGGCGGGGGCGAAGGTCGGGCTGAGCTTGACCGCCTCGTTGAACTGCGTGATCGCCTTTTGCAGGTTCTCATCATTCGGACGGTTGAAGAAGAACCTTCCCTTGAGGTAGGCATCGTGCGCCTCGGGATTCACGCTCGGTGCGGCAGCGAGGCGGGACGCTTCGCCGGGCGTCAGCTGCACGTTGATCGCACTCGCAATGGCGGACGCCATCTCGGCCTGAAGCGCCAGCACGTCGCTCGACTTGCGCTCGAAGGTCTGACTCCAGAGGTGTCGGTCCGCTCGGGCATCGATCAGCTGGGCGGTAATCCTTACCCGATCGCCCGAGCGGGTCACCGACCCCTCCACGATGGCATCGACGTTGAGGAGCTTGGCGATCTCCGGTGTCGGCGGGCGATTCTTGTCCTTGAACTGCATCGTCGAGCCGCGCGACGTGACTCGCAACTGGCTGATCATCGCGAGGTCGCTGGTCAGCTCATCGGTCATTCCCTCGGCGAAGTAGTCCTGGGTGGAATCGGTGGAGTAGTTGTCGAGTGGCAGGACGGCGATTGAGCGGATGATGCCGGGCGCTGTCGCCGCCGATCGGCCCCGCCAGAAGAGCCCATACCCAGTCGCCGCCAACAGCAGCACCGCCACGCCAGTCAGCTGCAACGTCCGGCGACGCACCAGCGACCCAGGCGCCGATACCGCGACGGCGGCCGAGGCGTCGCTGGCGACCCGCGCCAGTTCGCCACAACTGATGAATCGGTCGGCGGGCGTCTTGGCAAGCGCGCGCAGGAGGGCGTAGTCGAGGGTCGGGGGGATATTCGGCCGCGTCGCGCGCACGCTGCGCGGCGTCTCGGTCAACAGTCGCGCGATGATCGCCTGAGCCGTTGCTCCGGTGTGCGGCGGCTCACCGGTGAGCATTTCATACACTACGGCAGCGAGCGAATACTGGTCGGAGCGCGCATCGATGACACGATCGGCCGTGGCCTGCTCCGGACTCATATAGTGCGGCGTGCCGAGGGAGAGGCCTGTCTCGGTGATACGCGACCCGCCGGCCTGCGCGACGGCGAGCGCGATGCCGAAATCGGCGATCACCGGCTGGCCGGCCTGCAGCAGGATGTTCTCCGGTTTGAGATCACGGTGCACCACGCCGTGGGCGTGGGCGTAGTCGAGGGCTCCAGCCAGCAGGGAGAGGAGACGGAGCGCCTCATCAACCGGCAACTGCTGCTCGCGATCGAGCCGCGCACGCAGCGTTTCGCCTGCGACGTAGGGCATCACATAGTACAGCAGCCCGTCGGCCGCGCCACTGTCAAACAACGGCAACAGATTCGGATGCTGCAGATTGGCGGTGACCTTGATCTCGGCAAGGAAACGGTCGGCCCCGAGCACGGCGCCGAGTTCCGGCTTGAGCACCTTGATGGCGACCTTGCGGTCGTGCTTGATGTCCTGCGCGAGATAGACCGTGGCCATACCGCCCTGGCCGAGCTCGCGCTCGATGCGGTAGCGGTCGCTGATGGCGGCGGTGAGGCGATCGGGGCCCTTGCTCATCGGGGCAGCCGTTTCATGAGGTCGGTGGTGAAGCTCCGCACGACAACCAGCCGCTCTGCAGTGTCGTTCGCAGCAATGCTGAGCATCAGGAAACGCCGCCCGTCAGGGCTCACGTCATAGACGGCGCCCACCCCGGTGAACTGAAAGCCGATGGGTGTGAAGAGGCGATCCAGCTTGGTCACGGTCAGGGTGGGTACGGTCTGCACCCGCGCGGCCATCATATTGCCGGCAGCACTCAGGTAGAAGAGTTCACCGCCGGCAGGGTTCCAGCGGGGGAGTTTCCCCCCGTCAACCGAGATCAGCACCTTTCGGGCGTCGACGTCGGGAAAGGGTCGGACGTAGACCTCGTCCCGGCCGCTCTCGCTGGAGGTATAGGCGAGCCACTTCCCATCGGGCGAGAAGGCGGGGAATGACTCCCCGGTGCTCGTTGCCAGGAGGGGCACCGGCACGGAGTCGCTGCCGATGCGAAACCGGAGCAGTGCTCGCCGCCGCTGCGCCGTGGCTTCGCCGCGAAGGACCAGCGTCTTCCCATCCGGATGCACCGCGAACATCAGCGCGCCACTTGGCACGTGCGCCACCTGCTCAGCCGAGCCGCTGCCATCCGCGTGGCGGCGGCGGATGGTCGCGCCATCGGACGAGGCGTAGAGCAGGTCCCGGCTATCAGGTGTCCAGACCGGGCTGAAGGTGTTCTGATTCTCACTGGTGACGAGTTGAGTCGGACCACCCCCCAATCGCTTGACCCAGATCCTCGAGCCCGAGGCATCATTGGGTCGCTGCAGCCCCAGGGCGATCGCCGATCCGTCGGGTGAGAGGGCCAGGTCACTGATCTGTCCATCGACCAGCACGGGCTCGACGGGCGTCTTGATGCCATCGCGCGATACCCACGTCAGTTGGGCGAACGATGTCAGCGCGGATCCGGGGACATAGAGCAGGTCGCCCTGGGACGAAAGCGCGAGGTCGGTGGCGCCGAACCCCCGGATGCCGAGGCCGCTCCAGAGCAGCACGGGTGTACCGAGCAGTTCGAGACGATCAGGGTCGAATCGCTGGGAGTGGAGCGCCCCGTCTGCCGTGATCCAGAGCAGGTGTCCGGTGGCGCTGTACTGGGCGAGCACGCCGCGAACCAGTTCCTTCCGCGAGCGATCGCGCAGGTCGAGCACCACGACGCGGTACTCCGACGTCGCCTCGCCACTGTGACGAATCCGGGCAAGGACGCCGCGTGCCCCGGGCAGCGCCACCGGCCACGCGATGCCGCTTTCACCCTTCAGCGTGTCGAGCGGCATCACCATCTCGAATCCGCTGCCGTCCGGGCGGATCCGCGCCAGCCCGGTGCCGCCATCGAGGTACAGATATCCATCGGAGGCCCAGCTCAGCCCGCCACCCGAGATGCCCGTGCCGATCACGGTCCGCGCTGGCCCGCCGGCACGCGGCACGATCTTGACCACGAATGGCGACAGGGTCATAAAGGCGATCTCTTCGCCGCCGGGCGAAAAGACCGGACTCGTGGCCCCCTCGGAACCGGGGATCGGCACGGCTTGCAGCTCATCGAGCCGCCGGATCCAGAGCTGTGACAGCCCCTTGCCGGGTCCGGGGTAGACGAAGGCCTCGCCGTCGGGTGACCAGGCGAAGCGGGTCCCGCCCGGTGTGAGCAGCTCTTGCCCTGGAGGGAGGGCGAGTGCGAATCGGGCGACCCGTACCGACGGCGTGCGCTCCTTCCGCGCCGCGATGGCGACCGCAGTGGCGCCGATGGCAAGTATGGCGAGGACGCCCACCAGGATGCCCGTGGTGCGTCGGGACATTCCTGCCAGCCCAGTGGTCACCGCCGCGCCCGGTAGGGCGTGGGTTGCTGCCGGATTGGCCAGCACTTCGGCGAACTGCGCTGCCGTCGCGAATCGGTCGGCGGGCAGCTTCTGAATTGCGGTGTGGACCGCCGAGGCCACGTGCCGGGGCACCGTATGCCGGAGGGTGGTGACGGGCTCGGGCGGGCTGCTCATCACCTTGGCGATGATCGCCTGCGCCGTGGGACCGGTGAATGGCGGCTCGCCGGTGAGCATCTCATAGGTGACGCAGCCGAGCGCGTAGACGTCGCTGCGCGCATCGAGGTCGCGCTCCCCCATCGCCTGTTCGGGGCTCATATACTGCGGTGTGCCGAGCGACATCCCGGTCTCGGTCATCCGGGTGCCGGCCTTGCTGGCGGCGAGCGCGATGCCGAAGTCGGCCACCAGGGCACTGCCATCGTGCAGCAGGATGTTCTCGGGCTTGATATCGCGGTGGATCACGCCGTGGCGATGGGCGTAGTCGAGCGCCGCCGCCACTTCGCTGGCAATGCGCACTGCCTCGGCGATCGGCAACTGCTTCTCGCGCGTGAGTCGGTCCCGCACCGTCTCGCCCTCGATGAACGGCATGACGTAGTACAGGAAGCTGATGGCGTGCGCATCGCCCATCGATGCTCGCTCATCGATGATCGAGGGCGCCATCGCCTGCCCCGAATCGAAGAGCGGCAGGATGTGCGG
>JANYLJ010000067.1 GCA_025357945.1 Gemmatimonadota bacterium | reverse complement strand
GCGGTGACGCGCGAGGTGAATCGCATCAGCGGGAGCAGCGCGCCACTTTCGGCCAGGCGTCCAGGCAGCAGGTTCACGCCACTTGCGAATGAGATCGCGAGCAACGCCCACCAGACGATCGACCCGGCGGCACCGGCAGCGAGGACGAGCCAGAGCGCGTGAGGGATGCCTGGTGACACCGACGCGAAGCGCGGTGCGAGCAGGAAGAGCGCGGCGGAGGCGATCGCGAACGCCACCAGCATGGTGGCGACGGTCCAGACGAGGAAGAGCCACGCCGGGGCGTCGAAGTTGCCGGCATTGGCCAGCGGCTTGCCGTCCCACTCGTCCCATTCGTGGCCGAGTCGGCGGTCGACTTCGATGTGGATCAGCTCGGCGCGCGGGGCGGTCATCGTGGCGGAAATGTACTGTGGTTGTGGGGCGCCTGGTGACCCGTCGCGGTCGTGGCAGGCTTCGCGGGTGATCGCCCGTATCCGACTGATCGCTCGCTGTCCTCCGAGTCACCACCACCCCATCTTTCCCCCATGCCCGGCCCGCTCATCCGTACCGACCTCGCCCTCCGCGCCCGCTACAGCCAGGGCGGCGGGATCTACCGGATCATCCCGGCGGCGGTGGCCCGCCCGACCACCGGCGAGGAACTTGCCACCGTCCTCGCCGCCGCGCGCGATCGTCACCTCACCGTAACGCCGCGTGGCGCCGGGAGCGCGATGGACGGCAGCAACGTGACCACGGGTCTCGTGCTCGACCTCACGTTGTACGAAGACGATCGCTGCCTGGTCGATGAGGAGAAGTGGCGAGCCTTCGCCTCGCCGGCGATTTCGCTCGCAGTCTTGAATCGCGAAGCCGCCGCCATCGGCCTCCGCCTTCCCGTCGACCCATCGAGCGGTACCTGGGCCACCCTCGGAGGGATGGTATCCACCAACGCGTCCGGGCCGCACAGCGTGCGCGATGGCTCCATTCGGCGCTGGGTGCACGGTGTGGCACTGCACACCGCCGACGGGTATCTCGACCTCAGCCGGAGTCGCGAACCGGATCAGCAACATCCCGTGGTGGCCCGCTGGCGCAACGACGTGGAGCCGCTGCTCCGCCGCCACGAGGCGGTGATCCACGCGCGATTCCCCAAGGTCCGGAAGAACAGCGCCGGCTATGCGCTCGACCACTATCTCGACAGCGAGGACCTGCTCGACCTGGTGATCGGCGCCGAAGGAACGCTCGGCGTGCTCACCGATGTCGTGGTCAACCTGGCACCGCTGCCAGCGCACCGCGTGGCACTCCGCGTTGCGGTACGCGACCGCGGTGACCTGGTGCAGACGATCGAAGCGATCCGCGTGCACAATCCGGCGACGCTCGAGTTTCTCGACGCGTCGTTTCTGCGGTTCATCGCCCACCTGCCGCTCACGCCCGAACGTCCCGACCTGCTGCAACAGGCCGCGGGGCTGTTGCTCGCCGACTTCGAAGGCGATGACCGGTCCGAGCTGATGCATCGCGCGGTCGAGGCAGCACGATCGGCGCACGCGACGGCGCTGGACGTGCGCATTGCGAGTGAGGCCGGCGAAATCGAACGCCTCTGGGATATCCGCCACCGCGCGTCGCCGATCCTGGCGGGCCTCACCGACGGCCGTCGGTCGCTGCAGGTGATCGAGGACGGCTGCGTGCCGGTGCCACGACTCGGTGAGTATCTCGACGCGGTGGACGCGGCGGCACGGGCACAGCGGATCGATCTCGTGATGTTCGGTCACGCCGGCGACGGCCATGTGCATGTGAACTTGTTACCGAATCTTGCGGACGCCGACTGGAAGGAGCGGGTTCGGGCCGTGTATTCGACCGTGAACGACGCCGTGATCCGACTCGGCGGAACACCTTCAGGCGAGCACGGCGCCGGCCGGTTGCGCGCTGGACTGATGGAGCAGCTCTACGGCCCGGAAGTGATGGCATGCTTCCGCGCCGTCAAACGCGCGTTCGACCCCGATGGCCGGTTCAATCCTGGCGTGATCGTAGGTGACGGATGTGATCCGCTGACGCAACTCAAGTTGGGAGCGGATGCGGCACCGCTTCCCGCGGGCATCGAGGAGTACCTGCAGCGGATCGAGGCGGAGGCGCGCTGGGGGGAGAGCCGGTGGTAGACGCTCCCGTTAGTTTTGACGCCATGCGCATCTATCGCGAACCGCTCGTCACGGTCATCGGCCGGCCGCAATTCGTGGAGCCGGAGCACCTCAAGGTCCAGTGGCGCGAGCCGGGCAGCGATGGCGAGCGGTTGGCCGAATTTGCGGGCCGTCTCTGCTACATGAGCCAGCGGAATCCGGCCAACCGGAGCACGGCCGAGTACCTGACGAACATCCTGAAACAGGGACATGGGTCGGTGTTCGAGCACGCGGTGTATGTGCTGCTGATCGAGGGCGTCTCCCGATCGCTGACGCACGAGCTGGTGCGGCATCGCGCCGGGTTCGGTTACTCGCAATTGTCGCAGCGGTACGTGGATGAGTCCGACGCGGCGTTCGTCGTTCCACCCGCCATTCAGGGAGACGAGGTGGCCGAGGCCGCCTGGCTGGCGCAGATGGAGTCGGCGCAGGCGAGTTACGTGGCTGGCGTCAATCGCCTGATGGAGCGGTATTCCTGGGTGGAGGACAAGATGCACCGCCGCAAGCTGGCGCGCGAAGCGGCGCGCTCGGTGCTACCCAACGGGACCGAGACCAAGATCGTCGTGAGCGGTAACATCCGCGCCTGGCGCACGATGCTGGAGTTGCGCCTGGGCGAAGGCGCCGAACGCGAGATTCGCCGGTTGGCTGTCAAGGTGCTCGAAACGCTGCGAGCGGAGACCCCCCGTTTCTTCGCAGATTTCGAGCTCTATCCCGCGGTGGATGGCGAGCAGGCTGGACGCGTTGGATACCACAAGATCTAGCACCACAAGATCTGACCCTCGGGGGGCGCGATCATCATCGACCGGTGTGTCTGCACGCAGACGCTTTTTGCTGACGTTCTGCCGCAGGCACGTGCTCACCGGTGGGAGCTGACGGACCTCACCGCAGCGACCGGATGCGGCGGGCAGTGCGGCCTCTGTCGGCCCTACCTCCAGGCGATGCTCCGCGACCACGTCACCATCTTCCACGCCATTCTCCCGGCGTTGGTCGACGCTGAGGATCCGGTCTCATGATGGCCGGAGCCGTTGGGTTGATCACGCTGGTGCTCTTCTGGCTGGCGGTCGGGCTGATCGCCACCGGTCATCGCGACATCGGACTGGCGGTGAGCGCGGTCGCCAGTTCGGTCATGTTCCTGCTCCTCCGTCAGGCTCGCGAGGTCGCCCGCGGCCAGAAGGAGTCGCTCGAGAAGGCGCTGGCCGCCGCGGCGCGCCGGAACCGCGAACTCGACCGCCTGCGCGATCTCTCCTCGGCGCTCCTCAGCGGCAACGATCTCGCCACGCTCAATCGCCAGGTGGCGCAGGCCGCCGCCGACCTGCTTGGCGCCGAAGGCGGCGCGATCATGCTGATGGTGGAAGAGGGACGCTTCGTGCGGGTGGTGGCGGGCGCGGGACCGCTGCTGGCCGCCGTGGGTGCGCTGGTCCCTGTCGAACGATCGCTGGTGGGCTACGTCATCCTGCACGACGAAGCGATCCTCGTCGATGACATGGAGCGTGACCCGCGCAACCACCCGCACGAGCAGCTCACCGGGCGCCTCACCAGCGCGGTGATGGTGCCGCTGCGATCGGCAGGGCTGGTCGTCGGCGCGGTTTGCGCCTACAATCGCAAGGATCGCCAGCCGTTCAACGATCACGACCAGCAGTTGCTGCAGACGCTCGGCGACCAGGTGGTGCTCGGCCTTGACCGTACTGCGGTGCTGGAGGAATTGCGCGGCAACGAGCGGATGCTCGCCACCAAGAACAAGGAGCTGCAGCGCGTCACGCAGCTCAAGAGCGAGTTCCTGGCAAACATGTCTCACGAGCTGCGCACACCGCTCAATGCGGTGATCGGCTTTTCCGACCTGCTGTTGTCCGAAGGTCTCGGCCCGCTCGAAGCGCAGCAGCGCGAGTTTCTCGAAGCGATCCTGCGCAACGGGCAACACCTGCTCGGCCTGATCGGTGACGTGCTCGACCTGTCGAAGATCGAAGCAGGACGGATGACGCTGTCGCTGACACCCTGCGACGTGCGCGAGGCGATCACGGGCGCGCTGGCGGATACCACTTCACTTCGCGCAGCCAAGCGCCAGGACTGTGCCGCCGACCTCGGCGAAGGGAGTTCGCTCGAAGTTCTGGCCGACGGGACCCGCATTCGCCAGGTGCTGTACAACCTGTTGTCGAATGCCTCGAAGTTCACCCCCGAGGACGGCCGTATCACGGTGTCGGCGGTCCGCACCATCGCACCGATGCCGGTCGCTGGCCCGGTGGCCCCTGGCGAATCGGTGCGACTCGCCGCGCGCGAGGTCGTGTGGGTGTCGGTCTCGGACTCCGGCATCGGCATCAAGACCGAAGACCTGCCGCGCCTCTTCCAGGAGTTTTCGCAGGTGGATTCGTCGTCGTCGCGAGCCGCCCAAGGCACCGGACTCGGCCTGGCGCTCTGCAAGCGCTTTGTGGAACTGCATGGCGGACAAATCGGTGTGGAATCGATCTACGGGAAGGGCAGCACGTTCTGGTTCCTGCTCCCGGCCGATGGACCGCCCAAAGAGATCCGCTAGGCGTTCAGCTCCACGCTCCTGCCAGCTCCGCCTTCGCCTGCCAGGCGGCAACGCGCGGGGCCAGGATTCGCGCGGCAAGCCGCGCGACCGCCTCGTCGTCCTCGCGGAACCAATCGACGGTCTCGCTCGCCAGGCAGAGCCACCCGACAAACTCCCCCGCCACTTCCAGTCGCGCTGCCAGCACCGAGCGAAGCCGCTCGGCGTCACGGCGATCCGCTGACGCCGGCCACGTCCGGTCGATCGCACGCAAGTCGGCGAGACGCAGCAACTCACGGGCGCCGAAATAATGAACGAGTCCGTCGATTGCGTCGCCCGCCTCAGCCTCGACGCGCCAGCGCGGTGCCGCGGTGCGGTCGTGACCGACGAGCGCCCAGCAATCCGGTGCGGGCGCCGCCGCGAGCAACTCCAGGCGGTCGTGGGGGAGCTGATTCGCCAGCGCATCGGAACAGAGTTGCACGAGTTCGCTGCCGTCCCGCCCGCGCGTCATTGCGTCGAGCAGCCCTTCGGTCACGCCGGCGATGATGGCGTTGGATTCCTCACCGGCAGGATTCGGAATGACCCACGGCTGGGCGGCGAGGCGACGGAAGCTGGTCGCGAGCTGCGCCGCGACGCGATGCAGCGAGCGCTGTGAGGCAAGGGTATGCGCGTCTTCCGAAAAACTCGCGACCAGCAGCAATCCGACATCCTGGACTTCGGCCCGGATCGGCACCGCCATGACCGAGCGATAGCCGCTCCGGACGATCCGATCTTCGAGGGCAAAGAGCGCTTCCTGCACCACCAGTGGTTCGGCCGGTGGCGGCGCGAGCTGATCGGCCGCCAGCGCCGGTGGCCCCACTAGCACAGACCCGCCGCGTGAGGGATAGAGCCAGCACGCCAGCAGGTCGGTCGGCATCAGGTTGGCCACACTGCCGCGCAGCGCCTCGTGCCAGGTACGCAGCTCGGCCAGGCTCGGCCGCCGCCCCGGCCAGGCGAGCACCGGGACAAAGAGGTCGGGCGGAGCGGCGGGTTCGCGATCCATCAGGGGGCGACGGGTCGCATGGGCTGTGCCATAAACACGCCGGCAGTACCGAGCCCCGGGCGTGCCACCGGCGGGTTGCATACCAATGCCCCCTATTGGTATATTGATCTCAGCATTCACAAGGAGTTTCGCGATGATGTCGGTCACCCTCGACATCGAGGGAATGAGCTGTGGGCACTGCCTCAACGCGGTGAGCCGGGCGCTTCACGGCGTTCCCGGGGCCGAAGTGAAGCGGGTGCAGATCGGCCGGGCGGAGGTCACGGTAGCGGCCAAGTCGACGGTCGAGGCGCTCGTCGCGGCGGTCGCTGAGGCCGGGTATCGCGCCACAGCTGTGGCGCAGGAGTAGCAGCCAGTCGTGTCAGCATCGATCACGATTCCCGTCCACGGCATGACGTGCGCCGCATGTCAATCGCGCGTCCAGCGGGCGCTGGAGCGAGTCGAGGGCGTCGAGGTCGCCTCGGTGAACCTGATGACGGCGAACGCCGCAGTGCGATACGACCCCGCGGCGGCGTCGCCCGACCTGCTCGTCGCGGCGATCCGTGCCACGGGCTACGACGCGGCAGTCCCGCTGGCGACGACTTCGCCGCTCGACGAAGCGGAAGCGCGCGACGCCGAACAGCAACAGGAATTCGTGGCACTGCGTCGCAAGGCGGCGGTGGCGCTCGGTGCCGGAGCCTTTGCGATGGTTGCGTCCATCCCGCTCATGAGCGGCGCCGGCAGCCGCACCACCATTGATCCCTTGATGCACGCGATCACGATGCGACTGGTACCGCTCGCGAACCGGGCCGCGCCATGGCTCGTTGCCGTGCCGCATGTCGTGATCACCTGGACGCTGCTGGTGGTGACGCTGGCGGTGATGGTGTGGGCTGGTCGGCACTTCTACGTGCGCGCCTGGCGCGCGCTGCAGCACCGCGCCGCCGACATGAATACGCTGATCGCGGTCGGGACCGGCGCGGCGTTCGTGTACTCGCTCTTCGCCACCGTGGCACCCCGCGCGTTCACCAGTCGCGGATTGTCGCCAGATGTGTACTACGAGGCCGTGCTCCTCATCATCGCCTTCATCCTCACGGGTAACGCGCTCGAGGCGCGGGCCAGGCGGCGGACCGCCGGCGCACTGCGGGCGCTGGCCGACCTGCAGCCGCGTACCGCGCGGGTGATTCGTGGCGGCATCGAGTCGGACGTGGCTGTCGCCTCGGTGCAATCGGGCGACGAGGTGCTGATCCGGCCCGGCGACCGGCTGCCGGTGGACGGTGCGGTGATCAGCGGCGAGAGCGCGGTCGACGAGTCGCTCCTCACCGGCGAATCGCTGCCAGTGACCAAACGGGCCGGCGACTCGGTCATTGGTGGCAGCATCAACGGCACCGGTGCGCTGCGGGTGCGCGCCACGCGCGTCGGTGCCGAATCGATGCTCGCTGCCATCGTTCGGCTGATGCGTGACGCGCAAGGTTCGCGCGCGCCGGTGCAGCGACTCGCCGACCGGATCAGCGGCGTGTTTGTCCCGACGATCATCGCGTTGTCGGCCGTCACGTTCACCGTGTGGGCACTCACCGCGCACGACGCGCCGATGATGCGCGGGTTCGCCGCCGCCGTTGCCGTGCTGATCATCGCCTGTCCGTGCGCGATGGGTCTCGCGGTACCGACGGCCGTCATGGTCGCGACCGGGCGTGGCGCGCAGCTCGGCGTCCTGATCAAGGGGGGCGAAGCGCTCCAGCGCGCGGGCGATATCGACACCGTAGTACTCGACAAGACCGGCACCGTGACGGCAGGGAAACCGGTCGTGACCGACGTGGTCGTCGCACCGTCGAGCCGCTACACCAGCGACGACGTGGTGCGGCTGGCCGCCGGCGTCGAGTCGCTGTCTCAGCATCCGTTGGCGGGTGCGATCCTGGCCGAGCGGGTCGGTCGCGGACTGGTACCGGGTGTCGTCGCCGATTTCCAGTCGAGCAGTGGCCTCGGTGCGGCGGCCACGGTGGATGGGCATGCCGCGGCCGTCGGCAGCGCCGCGTACCTGCAGCAGGGGTCAGTCGATGTGGTACCGCTCGAGGCCGACGCGGCTCGCCTCGCGGCCCTTGGACGCACGCCAGTGTTCGTCGCGGTGGACGGTGCGCTGGTCGGCGTGATCGCTCTGGCTGACCCGGTCCGGGCGACCAGCGCCGACGCCGTGGTGCGGCTGCGGTCGGCGGGTCTCGCCGTCGTGCTGCTCACCGGTGATCGTCGCGCGGTGGCGGAGTCGATCGGGCGGGAGGTCGGGATCACGACGATCGTCGCCGGCGTCACGCCGGCAGGGAAGGTCGCCGAGGTTGCCCGGCTCCAGCGTGACGGGCACGTCGTCGCGATGGTGGGTGACGGGATCAATGACGCGCCGGCGCTTGCCCGCGCCGACGTTGGCATCGCGATGGGCGGCGGCACCGGTGTCGCGATCGAGGCGGCAGACGTGGCGCTGATGCGCGAAGACCTGGGTGCCGTGGCCGACGCGATCGCGCTCTCGCGCCAGGCGATGCGGGTGATCCGCCAGAACCTCTTCTGGGCCTTTGCCTACAACGTGATCGCGATCCCGATCGCCGCCGGTGTGCTCTATCCCAGCATCGGCGTGTTGCTGAGCCCGGTGCTGGCGAGTGCAGCGATGGCCTTGAGCAGCGTGAGCGTGGTGGGGAATTCGTTGCGGCTGCGAAACGCACTGTCGCCCTGAGCCCGGTCGTCCTTCGCTGCGCTCAGGACGACAGAATTGTTGACGAACGTTCAATCACGAGTATCCCATGACCGCTCCACATCCAGTGCACGCCACCCACGTACCCGGCGAGACCAAGGTCGCGCTCACCAAGCGCCTGCGGCGCATCGAGGGCCAGGTGCGCGGCCTGCAGAAGATGGTCGATGAGGAGCGCTACTGTGCCGATGTGCTGGTGCAGATCGCCTCGGTGCAGGAAGCGCTGCGCGGCGTCGGCCGGCTGCTGCTGCAGAATCACCTGACGCATTGCGCCGCGACGGCGATCCGGTCGGGGGATCCGGCCGAAGCGCAACGGGTGGTGGCAGAGCTGGTCGACCTGTGGGGGAAATGACACGGGAGAGGCGCGAGACGAGAGACGAGAGACGAGAAACGAGGGGTTCCGTGTCGCGCCGGCACCCGTCGCTACGTCGGAGTCCTTCGCGCCAGTCGCGCCATGTCCTTCGCAATCGTTGTCAAGGCACCGAGGGCCACGATGCCGCCGCCAAGCGCCACGGTCGGGAGCAGGATCATCGCCCGCTCTAGCGTGAACCGATCCGACAGCGATCCGATCAGCGGAAATGCAATCGCGTCTCCCGCGAGGTGGATGAAGAGCAGGTAGGCGCCGACGACGGTGGACCCGATGCTCGCCGGGACCACGTCGAAGATCACCGCCGCCATCGGGCCATTGAACCACGACAGGAAGAAGAACGCGATCGTGAAACCGGGCACGAACATGGCCAGGTTGTTGAGCGTGAGCACCCAGATGGCGAGTGGACCACCGATGATGAACCCCGCCGCGATCGTGAGGACGCGGCCCTTGTCGGAGTAGCGACCGAGCCCGTCGGCGATGAGTCCGCCCACGAGCGTGCCGACGACGCCGGCCACGAGTCCCCAGGTGCCCAGCAATTGCGCTGCGGCTCCGCTGGAGAGGCCGAACTTGCGGGTCATGAACGACGGGCCCCATCCCACCAGCCCGTTGGTGCCGAACGAGATCATCGCGCCCGATAGAAAAATGTACACCAGCGTCGGCGTGCGCAGCACCGTCCTGCCCGCGCGGACGAGGTCTTCCACGGCATCTTCCAGCTCCGGCGTGAACGGCGTCTCGTCGCGTCGGTCCGTCTGTAGCAGGCGGACCCACCGCCAGATCGTCAGCACGCCGCCCAGCCCGATCGCCACCGCGAGGACGATGGTGTCGCTGCGCGACTCGATGCCGAACTTCTGGGTCAGGACGAACGCCAGGATCAGGCCGATGCCGGTGAACACCAGCAATGGCAGGAGCTGGTGCACCACGCCAAGCACGCCGAGCCCGAGCCGGCGTGCCATGCGGCGAATGCTCGGCGTCCGGTCGCGTCGCGTCGGGTCGACGAGCATCATGACGAGTGCCGCGCAGGCGAAACCGGGAATGCCCACGGCCATGAGGGCGACGCGCCAGCCGTACACCCCTTCGAGGTAACCGCCGAGGAGGATGCCGAGGACGCCGCCGACCGGAATCCCGGCGTTGAGGATCCCCATGGCGAAGGCGCGGTGCTTGCCGGGGAAGTAGTCGGCGACCATCGACGTCGAGGCGGGCGCATACGCCGCCTCGCCGATGCCAACGGCAGCGCGCGTGATGAACAGGTGCGTGAAGCCGCGGACGAGCCCACCCAGTGAGGTGAACGCACTGAACAGTGCGGTGCCGGCGGCGATCACCGTCTTGCGGCTCTTCAGGTCGCCAAGGACACCGAACGGGAGCGCGGCGACCGAGAAGACGAGAACGTATGCGGCGCCGAGCCAGCCGAGCTGCACATCGTTGAGGGAGAGTTCGCGCTTGATCGACTCGAACAACGCGAAGATGATATTGCGGTCGAGATAGTTGAGCAGGTTGATGAACGCGAGCAGCCCGAGCGCCGACCCGGCGCGCCAGCGACGCTGTCTCGCCGTGACCACCTCGATCAAAGGCCGACGGTCGCGATACCGAGTCTCTTGCGGCTCTCGAGCAGGGTGCGCACCACGGTCCGTGGACTGTCGGTGACCGTGAATAGTTTGTCGTCACCAGGAGTGATCTTTCCCTCGCGCAGCATGGTGCTGGTGATCCATTCCGTCATGCCCGACCAGTACTCCTTGCCGACGAGGACAATCGGGAAGTCGGTCAACTTGTCGGTCTGCATCAGCGTCAACGCTTCGAACAACTCGTCGAGTGTACCATACCCGCCCGGGAACACAACGAATCCGATGGCATACTTGACGAACATCGTCTTGCGGACGAAGAAGAACTTGAAGTCGAGCGAACGGGTCAGGTACTGATTGGTGTACTGTTCGTGCGGCAGTTCGATGTTGCAGCCGATCGAAATCCCCTTCGCCTCGTAGGCGCCCTTGTTGGCGGCCTCCATGATCCCCGGACCGCCACCGGTGATCACCGGAATGCCGGCCTGGGCGAATAGTCGCCCGGTCTCCTCGGCCGCCTGGTACATCGGATCGCCAGGCTTGGTGCGGGCCGATCCGAAGATCGACGCGCCGCCGGCCACATCCTGCAGGTTGTCGAACCCCCAGACGAATTCGCCGACGATACTGAGCACGCGCCACGAGTCCGACGTCACCCGCAGCCGCCGCACCTCCTCGGCCACCGGCACGTTGAGCAGCTGCTCGTCCTTGGTCGGTATCGACTTGCGGGAACTCTTGGGAACCCGGGCGGTTTTGACCGGCTTGACAACCTTGCGTTCAGCCATCGAGCAGTACCTCGAGGAGGGCGCGGTGATCGTCCGCGACGTTGTAGAAATAGGGTGAGACGCGCAAGTGACCCGGCCGCGAGTCCACGATGAACCCGGCCGCCGCCAATCGCGCCACGTCTGCCCCGGGATCGGTGCGCGGCAGCATCACGATGCCGCTTCGTTCAGCGGCTGTTGGGGCCACCTTCGGGCGCAGGCCTCGGGCGCTCGCTTCGGCGACGAGGTCTTCGGTCAGGGCGCTGGTCGCGGCGCGAATCGCGTCAACTCCCACCGCCTCGATCACGTCCAGTCCGCCCAGCTGCGAATGTACCGCGAGCAGTGCCGGCGTCCCGGTCTCGAACCGGCGGGCGTCCTCGTGCGGCGTGAACTGCGCCGGATCGAACGCGAACTGCTCCCGATGGCCAAACCAACCGTTCGATCGCGGCACCACAACTCCGGTGGTTTCCGCGCAGGCATACAGGAAGGTGATCCCGGTGCCGCCGAGCAGCCACTTGAGCCCGCCGGCGACATAGAAGTCGACGCCCAGCGCGCGGACGTCCACCGGGAGTTGTCCGGCAGCCTGATACCCGTCGATCAGGCAAAGCGCGCCGGCGCGATGCGCGATGTCGGCGATCGCGCGCACGTCCTGGATCGCGCCCGACGTGAAGTAGACGTGGCTGGTGGCGACCAGTGCGGTATTGGCGTCCACCGCACGCTCGAACTGCTCGACCGGCACCGACACACCGTCCGGCGACTCGAGCAGCACGACGTCCACATTTCGTGGCAGCCACTGGTAGGGCACGGTCGGAAAATCGAGATGTGTCGTCACGATCCGGCGTCGTGCGGTGGTGTCGATCCCGCTGCCGAGCACGCCGAGGATGGTCGAGACGGAAGGGTGCAGCGCGATCTCGCCGGGTCGGGCATTGATCAGTCGGCCATAGCGCGCCCGCAGGTCGTCGAGCGCGGCCCACCACGTGTCGTACCAGTTGGCGGCTCCGCGGGCATCCCACTGGTCGAGACACCCCGTGACCCGGGCGCGCGCGGCGCGTGACAGCGCACCGAGGGAGCACGAGTTGAGGTAGGTGCTCCGCTCGAAGATCGGGAACTCGCGGCGCCAGTGGGCGAGCGGGTTGGCGACGGCGGTGGGCGCGGTGGCGGGCATAAGCCCGGAATATAGGCTTCTCGTGTTGTCACCCCTCGCGGCACTCGGGGTGACAGCAGGTGCGGCTACCCCTACGTTCCAGCGGTGACCACCGAACGTGACCCGCAACCCCATCGCTCCTGGGCCGCCCTGACCGGTCGGCTCGCCGTCCGCGCGCTGGTTTCTCCCCGACTTGCCATCGACCTGATCCGGACCGCGTGGGTGTTCCGTCGCCGCGACTGGTGGCGCCAGAGCCCGTTCGTCCCGGTGCCGGACCGCACCTATCTCCGGTGGCGGATGTACACCGCCTACGGCGACGAAGCCGCCGTGCCACCAGTGATCGATGTGGTCCGGTTCGCCCAGTGGCGGCGTACCACGATGGAGTTGTGAGTGGCGGCACTACCGCAGGTGGTGATCGTCGGTGGCGGGTTTGCTGGGCTCTACCTCGCCAAGGGGTTGAAGGGCGCGCCGGTGCAGGTGACGCTGGTCGATCGGCGGAACCACCATCTTTTTCAACCCATGCTTTACCAGGTGGCGACGGCGGCGCTGAACCCATCCGACATCGCGTCACCCATCCGCTCGATCCTGCGCCGTCAGCGCAACGTCGAAGTCGTGCTCGGCGATGTCGAACGGATTGACGTCGCGGCTCGGTGCGCGCGTCTCACCGACGGCACCAGCGTGTCGTACGACTATTGCGCGGTTGCGCCCGGTGCCCGGCACTCCTATTTCGGGCGGGGCGAGTGGGAAGCGCTGGCCCCGGGGCTCAAGAGCCTCGAGGACGCGCTCGAGGTGCGGCGTCGTATCTTCCTCGCCTTCGAGCACGCGGAACGCGAAACCGACGTGCAGCGGCGCCAGCAACTGCTCACCTTCGTCGTCGTGGGTGGCGGGCCGACCGGCGTCGAAGTGGCGGGTGCACTGGCGGAGATCCGCCGCTTTGCGCTCGCCCGCGACTTCCGTCACATCGACCCCCGCGAGGCGACGGTAGTTCTCCTCGAAGCAGGCCCGAGAATCCTGGCGGCGTATCCGCCGGAATTGTCGCACCGCGCCAAGACCGATCTCCGCCGCCTCGGCGTGGAGGTGCGCGAGAACACGCTCGTCACCATGATCCATCCCAACGCCGTCGAAGCTGCCGGGTGGCGGATCCCCACCAATACCGTGGTGTGGGCGGCAGGGAATCAGGCGAGCCCGCTGCTCGCGACGCTCGGCGTGCCACTCGACCGCCAGGGCCGCGTCATCGTCGAGCATGATTGTTCCGTTCCCGGCCATCCCGAGGTGCTGGTCCTGGGCGACGCCGCAGCCTTCAACGACGACAAGATTGGTGGCCTGGTGCCAGCGGTCTGTCCGGCCGCGATCCAGATGGGTCAGTATGCCGCCCGGGCGATTCGTGCATCAGTCGCCGGCCAAACGCGGCGACCGTTCCACTACTGGAACAAGGGCGAGCTGGCGGTGATTGGTCGAGGTGACGCGGTCGCCAACCTGCCCGGGCTGCGCTTTGGCGGGTTTTTCGCGTGGCTTATCTGGATTGTCTTGCACATCACGTACCTGATCGGCTTCCGCAACCGGGTGCTGGTGCTGATCCAGTGGGCGTGGTCGTACGTGACCTACGCGCGCGGTGCGCGATTGATCACCGGCGACATTGGTCCGGGCAGCCGATGACGGTCACTGCGGCGGACGTGAAGGCCGAGGCGGTCCGAATCGGGTTTGTGGCGTGCGGCATCGCCTCGCTTGACGCCAGCATTCGTGGCGACGCACTCGATCGCTGGCTGGCCGCCGGGTACGGTGGCACGATGCGGTATCTCCATCGCCAGGCGAAAAAGCGGAAGCACCCCGCGACCATCACGCCGGGTGCGCGTAGCGCGATCGTAGTTCTGGAGAACTACACTGCACCGGCCGCGGAGCGCCCGCAATCGGGTGACGCCTTCAAGATCGCGGCCTACGCGCGCGGCATGGACTACCACATCGTCACGCTCGGCCGTTTGCATATCCTGACGCAGTGGCTCAAGCAGCGCGGCGCCGGGCTGGCCCACGCCTGGGTGGATGACGGTCCGGTCGCCGATCGTGAACTCGCCGAGCGGGCGGGGCTCGGCTGGATCGGCAAGAACACCATGTTGATTCACCCCCGCATCGGCTCGTACACGTTCATCGGCACGGTGTTCACCGATCTCGAACTCCCGGCGAACACGTCGATGACGACCGACCTCTGCGGCACGTGCACCCGATGTCTCGATGCCTGTCCGACGGATGCGTTCGTGACGGAGCGCGTGCTCGACGCTACGCGCTGCCTCTCGTACCTGACGATCGAGTCCAAGGGTGAACTTCCGGTCGAGCTGGTGCCGCGATCGGACGGCTGGGCGTTTGGTTGTGATATCTGCAACGATGTCTGCCCGTGGAACGAGAAGTTTTCGACGCCGACATCCGTGGCTGAATTCGGGGCACGACCGGCACCCGATCGCCGCGATCCGGCAGCATTCGACAACATGTCCGAAGCGGACTTCTCACGCCGCTTTGCGGATACCCCACTCGCCCGCCCGGGCCTGGAGCGGATGCGCCGCAATGTGCAGGCGGCACGCGCCAGCCACACCAAACCTGTGAACCGATGACCACCACGCTTCATTCGATTGCCATCTTCGTGACCGATCTCGAACGCGCCCGCCTCTTCTACGAGGAGCAGCTCGGCCTGCCGGTCAACAAGGCCGGATCGTTCGGGTTCGAATTCCTCTACGACGCACCGCATATCGGCGTGCACCCGGCGCAGCATCCCGATGCCATCGCAATGGTGGGCCGCCACACCGGGTTGACGTTCCACGTGCCGAACGTGCTCGACTTCTGCTCGCGCCTCGGCGAACAGGGCGTGCGCTTCGTCGCCGAACCGAGGCAGCAGGGTTTCGGCATCATGGCAATGGTGGCCGATCCCGACGGCAACATCATGGCGCTCTGGGAAGACAATGTGACACCGCCGGAACAGCCGGAATGAGCCTGCCACGAGCCTTCGCCAGCGACAACACCGCACCGGTGCATCCGCGCGTGCTCGAAATGCTGGCGGCGGTCAATCATGGGTACGCGCCCGCGTATGGCGATGACGTCTACAGCGAGCAGGTGCGCGACTGGTTCGTCGAGCAATTTGGCGAAGGGACCGCGGCCTTCCTGGTGTGGAACGGTACCGGTGCGAACGTGGTGGCGTTGCGGGCGATGACGCGCCCGTTCCACGCCGTGCTGTGCGCCGAACAGGCGCACGTGAACGTGGACGAGTGCGGTGCGCCCGAGCTGATGACCGGGTGCAAGTTGATCGGCCTGCCGTCCGCCGATGCCAAGCTCACGCCAGATCAGATCCACGGTGCGGTCCGCCGCATCGGCGACGAGCACGCCGCACAGCCGCGCGTGGTGGCGCTGGCGCAATCCACCGAATACGGTACCGTCTACACCCGCGACGAGATGGCGGCGATCTGCGACACGTCCCACGAACTGGGCCTGCTGGTGTTCGTGGATGGCGCGCGGATCGCCAACGCCGCGGCGTCGCTCGACTTGCCGTTCCGGGCCTTCACCCGCGACGTGGGCGTCGACATGCTCTCCTTTGGCGCCAGCAAGAACGGCGCAATGGGGGCCGAGGCGGTGGTGATGTTCGACGCGGCGCATGCCGTCGAGATGAAATTTCTCCGCAAGCAGTCGGCGCAACTGGCGTCGAAGGCGCGCTACGTCGCGGCGCAGTTCCTGGCGTTGGCGGCAGGTGATCTCTGGCACGCGAATGCCCACAATGCCAATGCCATGGCGCGCCGGCTCGCGGATGGGGTGCGCGGCGTGGGTGGCGTTCACATCACGCAGGCCGTCGAGGCGAGTGCCGTGTTCGCGACGTTGCCGCGCTCGGCGATCGAACGGCTGCAGCGCGACTTTCACTTCTATGTGTGGAACGAGCTCACCGACGAAGTACGCTGGATGACCAACTGGGCGACGTCGGCCGAGGATATCGATGACTTCGTAGCGGCGATACGCGCCCTGTCATCCTGAGCGAAGCGATCCCTCGCTGCGCTCGGGATGGTTAGCTTCGTCGCCACGATGCCGTTCCCCCGCGTGTCCATATCAGCACTCGCCTGCCTGCTCCTGTTCGCAATGGTGTCGGTGCTGGTGGTAACTGGCGTAACCCACGACCTGGATCACCAGGCGCTGCAGGTGATCGGGCCGCTGCGCAACCCGATCGCGACGACGATCATGCGTGGCGCTTCATGGATCGGCGACTGGATGGGGGAAGTCCCCCTGTTGCTGCTGATTGCCGGGCTGGTCTGGCTGCGCGGACGCCGGAACAGCGCCTGGCGCTACCTGGCGCTCGCGGTCTCGGGAGAAGTGGTCTGGGCCATCGCGAAGTTGCTGTTCCACCGTCCGCGACCGACGATCATCACACGACTCGGCGGCGCTGGTTGGTATTCGTATCCGTCGGGTCATGCGACGCTCGCACCGGTGATCTGGGGGTTCGGCCTCGTCTTGCTCGCGCAACTTGTCGATTCACGTCCGGTCAAACGCATACTCTGGACGCTGGCCGTTGCGATTCCGATCCTGGTCGCCGTCTCGCGACTGTACCTCGGCGTCCATTATCCCACCGATGTGCTCGGCGGGCTCGCACTCGGCGTGGGGTGGGTACTGGTGTGGCATGTTTCGGTGTCGGCGCCGACGCCGGGTGGCTCCACCCGCTCCAGCTGACCTACTGGCGCGGTGTGTTCGGCCCGCCGGCGGCCGTGTCCTCACCGAAGTCCGTTGGGACCACGACGCCGTGGGCGCCGAGCTTGCGGAAGAGGTCCCACTGGGCCTGCCGAGCGGAGTACTGCGAACCGCCGTTGTACATCGCCGCGATGATCAGCGTCCCATCTTCGCGACCCAGGTAACCCACCAGCGTCACGACGTTCGTGAGGGTGCCGGTCTTGGCCCGCACGACGCCCGGGCCCGGCAGCCCGCTGCCGAGTCGACGCAACGTACCGAAGCCGTTGGCCGGAAAGAGCAGCGGGAAATTCTTGCCAGCCGGTGTCTGCGGCATCCGCGCGAGATACGTAGTGAACACGATCGGCGCGACGCGGTCCTCTTCCGACAACCCGCTGCCGTCCACCAGGTGCACGCCGGAGAGTCCGGTGATCTTGCGGACGAAGTTGGTCAGCTCGACCGCGGGCGCGGTGCCGGCGCCACCCCAGCGCAACATCATCTCTGCGCCGATGTTGAGCGAACGCGTGTTGACCTCGTGCGCGATCGAGTCGAACGTTTCCGAGGCGACTTCGGCCAGCACGTGCCGGTCGGGCATGCCGGGTGCGGCGATCGCCGAGGCCTTGATCCACTGGATTCCGGCGGCGGCGGTCGCGTGCTGCCACACCGCCTCGAGCACCGCTGTCGGATCGGTCGACACCGCCTGAAAACGGCGCGCCGATCCGCGCAGTCCGATCTTGCCGCTCACCATCCAGCGACCATCCTTGAGCGACGAGAAGCGCAGGCGGGTCCCCTTGCCGGCGACCGTCGTCGCAGCCATCGCAACCAGGCTGCCGACACCGGTGGGCGCGTCACCGATCACCACTGCGCGTGAGCCGATCTTGGCTCCGGGGCCGACGGTCACGTAGATGACGTTTTCGTTGAGCGTGATCGGTCCGATCGGTGGCGCATAGATCCGGCCGCGGAACCGATCTGACCAGACCGTTGGATAGCTGGAGCGCGCGATACCGGACCCGGTCGTGACCTCGAGCGGACCGACCAGCGTACGCACACCAATGGCGGACAACTGTTGCGCGAGTTGCCGTAGCGTCGGCCCGGTGCGATCCGGACGTTCCAGCGTTGGATCGCCATTGAGCTCGAGCGCCCAGCGCCCCACCCACATGCCAGTCGCGGAATCGACGCGCCCGCTGCCTACCACGCGAGTGGCCCGGCGCGCGTCGCCGCCAACCGAAGTGCGGGCGAACCCCGTGGTCAGCACCTTGACCGTCGATGCCGGAATCATCGGTGTGTCCTGATTCACCTGCCAGAGTACCCGCCCGGTCTGGTCGGCGACGACCACGCCCCAGTCTCCCGGCGACCGATGGCTCGTCCGGGCCCACCAGGCATCCAGCACTGGCGCCACCGACGCCGGGCTCTGGGCCGGGAGCTTCGGCCATGCGGCAGCGACGGCGATCAGCGTGAGGACGGTGCAACGGGGCATGGAGCTCGATGCTGTGGGAGAAGTCGTGTCAGTGATACGCGAGTGGTTGCGGTCTGGTTCCGTGGTCCAGTGTCGACTACTTCAGGTGCATCTTTGCGATCGTCTGCAACTGCATGTTGCTGGTCCCCTCGTAAATCACCCCGATCTTGGCGTCGCGATAGAACTTCTCGACCGGGTACTCCCTGCTGTAGCCGTAGCCGCCGAAGAGCTCCAACGCCTGGCCGGCAATCCGATTGGCGGTAACCGATGAAAAGAGTTTCGCCATCGCGGCTTCGCGGCTGAAGGGGAGCCCGGCATCCTTGAGCCGCGCCGCGTTGTAGACCATCAATCGAGCCGCCTCGAGGTCGGTGGCCATCTGGGCCACCTGGAACTGCACACCCTGGAAGTCTGCAAGGACCTTGCCGAACTGCTTGCGCTCCTTGACGTACCGCGTCGCGGCATCCAGCGCACCCTGCGCGATACCGATCATCTGGGCGCCGATGCCGATGCGCCCCTCGTTCAGCGTCTCGATCGAGATCTTGTAGCCCTGACCCACCGGGCCGAGCACGTTGGCGGCGGGGACCCGACAGTTTTCCAGTATCAATTCGACCGTGCTCGACGCCCGGATCCCGAGCTTCTTCTCGCGCTTGCCGATGGCAAAGCCGGGGAATTCCCGCTCGACCAGGAAGGCGGTGATCCCCTTGTATCCCTTGGCCTGGTCGATGTTCGCGAAGACGATGAAGAGACCGGCTTCGGCGCCGCTGGTGATCCAGAACTTCCGTCCGGTGAGCAACCAGTCGTCACCCTGTTGCGTTGCCCGGCACTCCAGCGCGAAGGCATCGGAGCCAGAGGCCGGTTCGGAGAGCGCAAAGGCCCCCAGCAGTTCGGTCGTGAGGCGTGGGAAATAGCGCGCCTTTTGCTCATCGTTGCCCCAACGCAGCAGCGCGTTGTTGAACAACGTGTTGTGCACGTCCACGTAGATCGCCGCCGAGGCGTCGACGCGCGCGAGTTCCTCGATCGCCAGCATCGCCAGGAAGATGCTGCCGCCCGCCCCGCCGTACTGTTCCGGGATCTCGATGCCCATCAGCCCGAGCTCGAAGAACTTGGCGATCAGCTCCGGCCTGAACTGCGAGGCCTCGTCCATCTCGTGGACATACGGACCCACCTCCGTCTCCGCGAATTCGCGGACGGTCTGGCGGAAGAGTTCCTCTTCTTCGGAGAGGACGGAGAGCGGGGTGGGGGCAGCGGCAACGGTCATCGGAGACTCAGGTGGAAGACGGGTGCAAAAATAGGTAGAATCGGCCTTACGCGCCCAGCACCTCCAGCGCCACCTCCACCTTCCCCAGCGGTGCGGCCACCTGCACACCGCTCACCGCGCCGCGCACGCCGGCCAGCATTTCGCGGGCAATCGCGACCCCCTCGGCCAGCGCGGCCTCCTTCCCCTGCTCACTCGCGCGCCGCATCCGGGCGAGTGTCGCATCGGGAACGGTCACACCGGGAACCTCGTTGGCGAGAAACTCCGCGTTGCGCAGCGACACCAGCGGCCAGATCCCGGCGATGATCGGTACGCCGAACGCTTCGGCCCGCGGCAGGAACGCTTCCAGTTGCTGCAGGTCGAACACCGGCTGCGTCATGGCGAACCTTGCGCCGGCTTCCGCCTTCCAGGCGAAACGCCGCAGCTCGCGCTCCATATCGCTGGCGGCGGGATTGACGCCGACACCGGGTACGAACTGCGTTGGCGCACCGATCGGATTGCCGCCCGGATCCAGGCCCTGGTTTAACCGTGCCACCAGGTTGGTGAGGCCGATTGCATCGATGTCGAACACCGCCGTGGCGTCGGGATACGGACCCATCTTCGGCGGGTCACCGGTGACGATCAACAGGTTTCGAAGTCCAGCCGCCGCGGCGCCAAGCAGGTCCGAGAGCATGCCGAGGAGGTTGCGGTCGCGGCAGGCGTAGTGGACGACGGTTTCGAGACCGACCTCGCGTTCGATCAGCAGTCCGGAAATCAGCGCGCCCTGGCGACTCTGCGCTCGCGGGCCGTCGGGAATATTCACGGCGTCCACCCCGGCGGCCTTGAGGGCGCGCGCCTGGGCGAGCATCGGTGCCGGGTCGACGCCGCGCGGTGGAACGATCTCGACCGTGGTGATCCATTGCTTCCCCGCCAGCTTGGCGCCGAACCGCGAGCGCTCGGCGAGCGGCACCTCGGGAACTCCTTGCACCGCGCCGACGGTCGTGATGGCTGGCGCCCGGCGCGCCGGTACCCGCGGTTGCGTGCTGCGCACAAACGCCCGAATCGCCTTGATGTGCGCTGGTGTGGTGCCGCAGCAGCCGCCGACAAATCGTGCGCCCGCCTCAACCATGCGGCGCGCGTACTCGGCCATGTATTCCGGGCTCGCCATGTAGATCTTGCGATCGGCCACGTCGCGCGGGAGCCCGGCGTTTGGCTGGGCCGACACCGGCACGTGCACCACCCGTACCAGCTTCTCGACGGCTTCGAGCACTACCTGTGGGCCGATCGAACAGTTTACGCCAATGACATCGGCACCGGCCAGCTCCAGGGCCGGGCCGAACGTTTCCGGTGCGGTGCCATAGCCAGTGCGTCCGTCGGGGCCCACGGTCACCTGCGCGATGACCGCGGTATCGCTCCGGGCACGGACCGCGCGCAGTGCCGCCTCGAGTTCATCGACGTCCGAGAACGTCTCGAGACAGAAGCCGTCTACGCCGCCGGCGAGCAGTCCATCCACCTGGCGGCCGAACGCCGCCTCTGCCTCGTCACGGCCGAGCGCGCCGAACGGCTCGAGTCGTACGCCCAACGGACCGATCGCACCAACGATCGCACAGTGCGGCCCGACCGCGCGACGCGCCAGGAGCGCCGCTGCGGTATTGAGTGTCTCGACATCGGCCGCGAGGCCGTACTGCATCAGCTTGACCGGGTTTGCACCAAAAGTGTTGGTCTCGATGAGCTCGGCGCCGGCATCGGCATAGGCGGCATGCACCTCGCTCACGACATTCGGCGCCCGGATCACCAGCTCGTCGAAGCACGTGTTGACGAAGATTCCCTTGTCGTACAGCATGGTCCCCATGGCACCATCAACAACATGTACGCGACCGTCGGCGATCAGTTCGCGGAGTGTTGGCACGTTCACTTCCTCGCGTAGCCGAGCACGGGCGACAGCCAGCGCTCCGTCGTGGCAACATCCCAGCCCTTGCGCCGGGCGTAGTCCTCGACCTGGTCGCGCCCGATGCGGCCGACACCGAAGTAGCGGGCATCGGGGCGCCAGAAGTACCAGCCGCTCACCGACGCACCGGGCCACATCGCGAAGCTCTCGGTCAACGTGATGCCCGTGTTCTGTTCGAGATCGAGCAGCGTCGCGAGCGTGGCCTTCTCGGTGTGATCGGGGCAGGCGGGATACCCTGGTGCCGGGCGGATTCCCTGGTAACGCTCATGAATCAGGTCGTCGTTGGCGAGTTGTTCATCGGGCGCGTATCCCCAATGCACGCGGCGGACTTCTTCGTGCAGGCGCTCCGCGAACGCTTCGGCAAAGCGATCGGCCAAGGCCGACGCGAGGATGGCGCGATAGTCGTCATGCGTCTCCTTCGCCGCGGCGACGATCTCCGCGAGCCCGTGTCCCGCCGTTACGGCGAACGCCCCGAGGTAATCCACCACACCGCTCTCCCGTGGCGCGACGAAGTCGGCGAGAGCGATGGCCGGCCGCGCACCCTTGCGACTCGCCTGCTGTCGCAGCGAATGCACCACCGCATGTGTCGTGCGCCGCGTGGCGTCGGTGTAGAGCTCGATATCATCGCCGACAGCGTTGGCTGGCCAGAAGCCGATCGCCGCCCGTGCGGTGAGCGCGCCGCCCGTTGCGATTTCGTCGAGCAGTCGTTGCGCGTCGTCGAAGAGGTCGCGCGCCGCCCGGCCGTGCACCGGGTGCTGCAGGATCGCCGGATACGCGCCGGGCATCTCCCAGGTCTGGAAGAACGGCGTCCAGTCGATCCGTGCGCGCAGCTCGGGCAGCGGCCAGTGGTCGAACGCCCGGACGCCCGTGAACGTCGGCACCGGCGGCACCCGGCCGAGATCGACCTGAAAATGGTTGGCCCGCGCAGCCGCGAGCGAAATCAACGCGCCCTGGTGCTCGCCGGCCCGGTCGGCGCGCACCTTGGCGTACTCGTCGTTGACCTGGGCGGCAAACGCGGGACGCCGGGTGGGATCCCACAGGGCGCTGGCGACGCCGACCGCGCGCGATGCGTCGAGCACATGCACCACCGGGCCGGAATACGCCGGTGCGATCCGCAACGCGGTGTGCGCCTTCGACGTCGTGGCACCGCCGATCAGGATCGGGATGTCCAGCCCTTCACGTTCAAACTCAGACGCCACGAAGGCCATCTCGTCGAGCGACGGCGTGATCAGTCCGGAGAGCCCGACGAGGTCGACTTTTTCCCGCTTTGCCGTTTCGAGAATGGTCGCCACCGGAACCATCACGCCGAGATCGATCACGTCCCATTCGTTGCACTGCAACACGACGCCCACAATGTTCTTGCCGATATCGTGGACGTCGCCCTTGACCGTGGCCATCAGGATGCGACCGCGGTTGCGGGGCGGCTTGCCACTGCGCTGCGCCTCGAGGAATGGCACCAGGTAGGCCACGGCGCGCTTCATCACCCGCGCACTCTTGACCACTTGCGGCAGGAACATCTTCCCGGCGGCGAACAGGTCGCCGACGCGGCTCATCCCCACCATCAGCGGTCCTTCGATCACGTCGAGCGGCTGGGCGGCGGCCTGACGCGCCTCTTCCACGTCCTGTTCGACAAACTCGGCGATGCCGTGCACCAGGGCGTAGGACAGCCGCTCATCGGCCGACGTATCACGCCAGGCGAGATCGGCACCGGCCGCGACCCGACCCTTGGCGCGGTCAGCCACCTCGAGCAGGCGCTCGGTGGCGTCGGGTCGGCGATTCCAGAGCACGTCGGCCACGCGCTCGCGCAGTTCCGGATCGAGGTCGTCGACCACCGGCAACTGGCCGGCGTTGACGATGCCCATGTCGAGCCCGGCGGCGATCGCGCGTTCGAGGAAGACGGCGTGAATCGCTTCGCGCACCGCGTCGTTGCCGCGAAACGAGAACGACACGTTGCTGATCCCACCACTGGTTCGCGCCCCCGGGCACCGAACCTTCACCTGACGCACCGCTTCGACGAACGCGTTGCCGTAATCGGCGTACGCCTCGATCCCGGTGCCGACCGCAAAGACATTCGCGTCGAGGATCACGTCCTCAGGTGGGAACCCCACCTCGTCCACGAGCAGACGGAACGCCCGTTCGAGGATGATGACGCGCTGTTCGACCGTCTCGGCCTGGCCCTTCTCGTCGAACGCCATCACCACCACGGCGGCGCCGTAGCGGTGCACCAGCCGCGCCTGTTCGAGGAACTTCGCCTCGCCCTCCTTGAGCGACAGCGAATTCACCACACCCTTCCCCTGCAGGCACTTGAGCCCGGCCTCGATCACGCTCCAGCGCGACGAGTCCACCATCACGGGCACGCGCGCAATGGCCGGATCCGAGGCGATGAGGCGGAGGAACTTGCCCATCGCCGCATCGCCATCGAGCAATGCTTCGTCGAAGTTCACGTCGATCATCTGCGCGCCGGCGTCCACCTGCTGGCGGGCAACCTCGAGTGCGGCTTCGTACTGTTCGTCCTGGATCAACTTCGAAAAGCGGCGGGAGCCGGTGACGTTGGTGCGTTCGCCGATGTTGACGAAGCGGGAGTCCGCTCTGATCAGAAACGGTTCGAGCCCGGCGAGCGAGGTGGCGGTGGGCGCACTGTGGGGCAACTCCGCGCTGCCAGACGTAACCGCGGCGTCCGATGCAGCGCTTGAGTCGCCCCACAGTGCGCCAATCGCGCTCGCTCCTGTCACCAATCGCGGCTTGACCCCATGTACTGCCTTCGCAACGGCTGCGATATGCTCTGGCGTTGTCCCACAACAGCCGCCCACGATGTTCACGAGCCCCGACCTCGCCCATTCACCCAACGCCTCCGCCATCGTCTCGGCGTCGAGGTCGTAGCCGCCGAGGGCATTCGGCAGGCCCGCGTTCGGATGCGATGTCACCGCCACGTTTGCGATGCGTGACAGATCCTGGACATACTGGCGGAGCAGGTCGGGACCGAGGGCGCAGTTGAGCCCGATGGACAGCGGCTTGGCATGAGCCACCGAGATCCAGAACGCCTCGGCGGTCTGGCCAGAGAGCGTGCGTCCACTCCGATCGGTGATTGTGCCGGAGATCATCACCGGGACGCGGAAGCCGAGGGTGTCGAACAATTGTTCGATCCCGAAGATCGCCGCCTTGGCGTTCAACGTGTCGAAGATCGTTTCGATCAGCAGCACATCGGCGCCGCCCTCGATCAATCCATCGGCGGCTTCCCGGTAGGCCAGGGCGAGTTGATCGAAGGTGACATTGCGGAACGACGGATCATCGACCGATGGCGACAACGACGCGGTGCCCGATGTGGGTCCGAGTACGCCGGCGACGTAGCGCGGTCGCTCGGCGGTTTCCGCGGCATCGGCCGCTTCGCGCGCCACGCGCGCCGCTGCGAGATTGATCTCTCGCACATGCGCCTGCATGCCATACTCGGCCTGCGAGATCCGGGTCGCGTTGAACGAGTTGGTCTCGACAATATCGGCGCCAGCAGCGAGGTAGGCCGCGTGGATGTCGCCCACCACGTCGGGGCGGGTGAGGCAGAGCAGGTCGTGATTACCCTTGAGGTCGCGGGTGGAGTTGGCGAAGTGATCGCCGCGATAGTCCGCCTCGACCAGGCCGGCGCGTTGCAGCATCGTCCCCATGGCACCGTCGAGCACCAGGATGCGCTCGCGCAGCAACGCGGGGAGGCGTTGCAGGCGTTCGACACGTTTGCGGTCGGGATCGGTCAACTGGACTCGCCTTAGCGGATTGTTTTGCGTGGCCGCAAGTCGCCGGAAATCGCCACGTTGGAACTACAGCATGTCATCCTGAGCGAAGCGCCCGCAGGGCGCGCAGTCGAAGGACCCCGGTCCCACGTGACTTGGCCGGCATTTTCGGGCGGAGCCGAGGTCCTTCGCCTACGCAACGGCTTCGCCGTTGCTCCGCTCAGGATGACAGTCCTTCGAACTACAGCAACCCTCGCATCACCAACTGTTCCGCCAAATATAGCACGAAATACGCCACCAGCGGACTGAAATCGAACATGCCGAACACCGGAAGCACCCGCCGGATCGGCTCCACCAGCCAGTCGGTCAGCCCGTGGATCAGGCGCATGAACCGCGAGTAGGGCGACAGGGCCAGCCACGATGCGAAGACGCGCACCATGATGGCGAGCCGCAGCAGCGAGAACGTGTAGTGGAGGACGATCACCACGAGCGAGCCGCCGCGAGCGCTCTGGTACATCGTGAAGGCGAACTCGAGCAGCCAGTTCACCAGCCCGATCAGCACCAGCCCAGCGACCACCGTGACGCCGACGAGCCAGAGCGGCGCGTCCTGTGGATTGGCGCCACTGCGCACCAGGCGTCGTTCCAGCGGGCGAAGGATCGGGTCGCTCCACCGGCGGACGACGCGTGCCCAGGCACCGAATGCGTTCAGTGTCCCCCGGCGGACGGCCCAGTGCGTGAGCGCCACGATCGCCGACAGCACAAAGGCGCCCGCTACCAGGAAGCGGACGCCGTACACGACCTGCACTGCGATCTCGTCCATCGCCGACAACTATTCCATCACGAACTCGCGCGCGAATGCCACCTCGAACGCGAAAGTCTTGGCGCGCGAACGCGTCTCCATGATGTCGGCGATGCGCTTGAGCCGCCCAGGCACCTCGAGCATCCGCTCCTGCGCCTTGCGGCCCCATTCATCAAGGCCCTCGAGCGCTTCGATGCGCCAGTGCGCGAGCTGGTCCTGCACGATCCGCATGTAGTCGCGCGGTCCATAGATCCCGGAACGCCGGATCACGTCGGAGAAATCCTTGAACCCGGGGATGGTGATGCCGGGCATGTCGATCGACGGCAGCACGTGGGCGGCGGAACGCAGCGCCTCACTCGGATCCCGCTTGAGGATCTCGGTGAACACCTTGCGATAGAAGGTGAAGTGCCGCGCCTCTTCCATGGCGATCTTGGCGAGGATGCTGCCGAGGAGGGGCTCGTACTCCTCGACCACGCGACCGGTGTTGGCGTGCGAGTGCTGCGTCGCGCGTTCCTGCAGCGTGGTGTAGACGAACACCCGGTACGGATCCTTGTCCCACTCCGGGTTGAAGCCGGCCTTGATGTATTCGAACTTGAGCTGCTCCATCTTGCGCTGATCCACCACGTTGGTGTCGCGCATGTACTCGCTGAGCACAGTCCCGTGCCGGTCTTCCTCTGCCGTCCAGAGGTTGTTCCAGTTGCGCCAGTGCGAGTCGTCGCCGAGATACACCGCCAGCAGGCGGTGGAAGTGCGGCAACCCTTCTTCGGTGAGGGTATTGAGGGCGAGTGCTGCGCGCGCCGCATCGGGAATCCCGGCGACGCGCTCACGCAACTGCTTGAGGTGCGCGTCAGGATCGATCCCCTCAGGGGCCGCCAGCAGTTCGGACGGGAACCAGAGTTCGCGCTTCGTTTCGTGTTCGGCCTGCATGGCGTGCACGGTCGGCTCGAGATCCCTGAGGACCTCGATCTTGCGTCCCATCTTTCGTGCTGCGTCGTTCATGCTCATGGGGAGAAGAATGCCCCCATTCCCTTCAATACGGTAGCGGGAGCGGTCTGGTGCCACCTTGGCTCCATGCCGGCTAACTCGTTTGTTGGCAATGACTTGTGCCTACTTGCTCGTGCACTTCTTCGACACCGGAACCCGGTTTCCGCAGGCAATTGCGTCGTTCATTCCGCTGGTGACCGGCCCGCAGGCGGTCGTTTGCGCCGACCGGGCGGCCTCGAGTTCGCTGTCGTGGGAGGCGGCGGCGCAGTTGCTCCGGCCGTTGAATTCCACGCAGACCGTACAGGTCACCCTCTGGGCCGACAGCGTGCTGTACGCCAGGAAGGCCGCAAAAATGAGGATGACTGCGATGGTGAGCAGGGTCTTGGGCTTCATTTGAGCAGGGTACCTCCCAGAAGGATCGCCGCCACCGCAAAGTCGGTCACCCGTCCGGTGACGTCGACGAGCTGGCGACGCGTTCGAACCGGGCGGCGGGTGCGGCCATGTTGTCGGTCCTGCCTGCGCTACTTCGCTTTGGGCAGGTTCGCCGTTTCGTCGCCGCTCTTGCCGTCGGTGATCGGTGTCACCTGCGTGGTCCAGCCGTCGGCAAAGGTCACGACCAGACGATGGCCGAGGGTGTCGGCGGTGATGCGGGTCACCTGCGGAAACTTCTTCGCATAGGCGAGGGCGGCCCCGGCTTGTTTGGCGAAGCCATCGGCGTCCCGGGTGGAGTAGCCCTTGGCGAACTCGCGACCGATCGCCATCGAGATCGCCTGCTCCGGGCCGTACCTGGCGTATTCATCCGGGGCGATCAACCCCTTCTGGCTCGCAACGTACCCGTAGCGGTCGTAGCTCGGGCAGGCGGCGAGCAGGAACAGGAGCGAGAGCGGAACAAGGCGGCGCATTGGTGTGGTCTCCGGCGAAGTCGGGCGGAAAGGTAATGAGCGTGCGGGCGTTGGGCATCCTTGTCGGGGGCCGCGGCTCGGCCTACCCTTTAGCCCGGTCGTTACACCCTGCAGGAGACGCAGATGAGCGCCATCGGCAACATCCCCGTTCCCATCAACGAACCGATTCTCAGTTACGCCCCGGGCACCCCGGAGCGCACGGCACTTCAGGCCGCGATCAAGGAACTCGGCAGCACTGTCACCGACATCCCCGTCGTCGTCAACGGCCTCGAACATCGCCCCGGCAAGACCATCAACATCACCTCGCCGCAGCGGCACCGGCACCAGCTCGCCACGGTGCATCAGGCGCCGGCAGCGCTGCTGCAGGACGCCATCGACGGCGCCACCGAGGCACAGAAGGATTGGGAGCACTGGGCATTCGCCGATCGCGCTGCCGTATTCATGAAGGCCGCCGACCTGTTGTGCGGCCCGTGGCGCGCGCGGATGAACGCCGCCACGCTGCTGGGGCAAGGCAAGACGCCGCACCAGGCGGAGATAGATGCCGCGTGCGAACTCGCCGACTTCCTCCGCTTCAATGTGCACTACGCCGAACGGTTGCTGCACGAACAACCGATCTCGGTGCCGGGCGTGTGGAACCGGCTCGACTATCGGCCGCTCGAAGGATTCATCTACGCGATCACGCCGTTCAACTTCACCGCGATCGGTGGCAACCTCCCCACCGCACCGGCCATCCTCGGCAACGTGGCACTCTGGAAGCCGTCGACCACGGCGGTGCTGTCGAATTGGCTCTTCTATCAGATTCTCCAGGAGGCCGGCCTGCCCCCGGGCGTGATCCAGTTCGTCCCGGGCGAGTCCGCTACCGTAAGCGATGTGCTGATCGCCGATTCGCGTCTCGCCGGCATCCATTTTACCGGTTCCACGCCGGTCTTTCATCAGCTCTGGAAGCGCGTCGCCGATCGACTCGACCAGTACCGCGGCTATCCGCGGCTGGTGGGCGAGACGGGCGGCAAGAACTTCATCCTCGCCCATGCGAGCGCCGATGTGGACGCGTTGATCACCGCATTGCTCCGCGGCGCGTTCGAGTATCAAGGCCAGAAATGCTCGGCCGCGTCACGCTGCTACATCCCGCGCTCGCTCTGGCCGCGCGTGGAAGAGCAGCTGCGTGCCGAAATGGCAATGATCAAGATGGGCGACCCGGCCGACTTCTCGGTGTTCGTGGGCGCGGTGATCGACCAGCGCGCCTACAACCGCCTTGAGCAAGTGCTGATCGCGGCGAAAGCCGATCCCCGCGTGCGTATTGTCGCCGGTGGCAAATGCGATGCGCGCGAAGGATGGTTCGTCGAACCGACGCTGCTCGAGACCACCGATCCGCAGCACCAGATCATGAGCGTCGAGTTCTTCGGCCCGATCCTCTCGGCGTATGTGTACGAGGACAATCAGTGGGATGAGGTGTTGACGCTGGTAGACAGCGGGTCGCCGTACGCGCTCACCGGTGCGATCTTCGCGCAGGATCGGCGGGCCGTTGTCGAAGCGGACAAGCGGCTGCGTCACGCGGCCGGGAACTACTATGTCAACGACAAGTGCACCGGCGCCGTGGTGGGGCAGCAACCGTTTGGCGGCGGCCGCGCCTCGGGCACCAACGACAAGGCGGGCAGCATCCTCAACCTCTGCCGCTGGGTGTCGGCGCGGACGATCAAGGAGACGGGAAATCCGGCGAAGGATTGGCGGTATCCGTATCTGGGATAAACGAGAGGCGAGATACGAGAAACGAGCGACGTGAGACGAGAGACGAGAGACGTGAGAGTCGTCAACATCGTCGCGATCGCCCTGGTGTGCGCGATGGCGCCCTCAGTCGTTGCACAAACGGCACCGCGGTACGACGTGCGCCGCCTCAACGGTGCCGTGTTCATGGAGCAGGTGCACACCGACGTGGTGACGCAGTCGGGTTCCGCCGAACGAGGGCGGATCGTCGTGCGGACAGCGCAATTCGGCATTGCCATGCACGGCGATACGCTGGTGGTGACCACCGACACCCTGGACCTGCGTGAGACGGCCGACGGTGTGCAGCGTGCGATCGACGTCGACGCCGTGGTCGGCGGCCGTTGGAAACTCACGCTCGGCGCCCGCGGCAATGCGACCGTGATCACGCAGCCGTTTGTTCCCGGCGAGATCGGCGACGTCAGCGACATCGCGATCGCGATGCATGACTTCTTCCCGCCGGCACCACCAAGTCTGACCGCCGGCAAGCGGGGAATCGAAGCGCCAGAGCGCACCTGGCGCCGGCTGCAGGATTCCGCCGGGTTGTCCCGTTACCGTTGGTCAGACCGGCGACAGAGCGATAGCAGCTATGTTGCCGGCGATAGCGTGGCCGTCCGGGCGAGCGTCGGGAGCAAGGAAGATGGCGACGTGGCATGGGACATCGCGCGTGGTCCGATCGCCTGGAGTCGGCATATCGCAACGACCGCGACATCTCGCTTCGCCGGAAGAACCAATCGCGCGGTGATCGACCAGCGCATCGTGGTTCGGCGGCTGCAATAGGCGTTGGCTGCAATAGGCGTTTCGATGGTTCGCGAACGGCTTGGCCATCCCATCCGGAGTGTTCCGATGCGAGTCGTACTTGTTCTTGCGCTCTGCGCGTTGACGATGGCACCGCTTTCAGGCCAGTCGCCCAACGACCCCGCACAACGCGAGGCGCGCGAGATCCTGGCCGAGATGGTCTCGATAAACACCTCGCTCCAGCGCGGTGATGTGACGCCACTTGCTGAAAAGCTTGCCGCGCGGTTCCGCAAGGTGGGTGTCCCGGCGGCCGATGTGCAGCTGATCGGGCCGGAGGCGAAGAACAAGAACCTGATCGTACGGATCCGCGGCAAGCGATCGGCCAAGCCGGTACTCTTTCTCGCCCATCTTGATGTGGTCGATGCGTTGCGCGCCGACTGGTCGCTCGAACCGTTCGCGCTCACCGAACAGAAGGATGGCTGGCTGTACGGCCGCGGCACGATTGACGACAAGGGCCCCGCCGCCACTCTCGTGGCCGGTGCGCTGGCGTTGGTGCGCTCGAAGGTGGCGCCCGACCGCGACATCATCCTGGCGCTCACATCCGGCGAAGAAAATGCTGACGAACCGGGCGCCGCCTGGCTGGTTCGCACGCGCAGGGAGCTGGTTGATGCCGAATGGGTATTCAACTTCGATGCCGGCGGCCCGACGATCGATCGCAACAAGCTCGCCTGGATCAAGTTGCAGGGATCGGAAAAAGTGTTCTGGACGGTGACCCTGTCGGCGCACAATTCCGGCGGCCATTCATCGCTGCCGCGACCCGACAACGCGATCTACTCGCTGGTGAAGGCGATACGCGGACTCGAAGCGCTCACCTTTCCGGTTGACCTCACCGAGGTCGCGCGGGCCCAGCTCACGGCGCGCTCGCCGTTCGTCGCGGCGTCCGAGGCGGCGCTGATCAGGGACGCGCTCAAGGAACCGCTCGACTCGGCGGCGGCGTTCCGGCTTGCCCGCTTTTCACCATCGTACAACGCGTTGCTCCGCACCACCTGCATTCCCACGATGCTCGCCGGCGGTCACGCCGAGAACGCGCTGCCGGCGCTGGCCACCGCCACGGTGAACTGCCGCCTGATCCCGGGCGAAAACTCCGCCGCGATCCTCAAGGCACTCAAGCTCGCCGTCAACGACACCGCGATCGTCATCACCGAGGTGCATCCCGCCAGGCCTTCGCCACCGTCGCCGCTCCTCCCCGAACGCCTCGCGCTGGTCAATGTTGCCGCCCGCGCGGCGTGGGGTCATGAGGTACCGATCACGCCGGTGCAGGAGAACGTCGCCACCGATGGTCTCTACTTCCGTAACGCCGGGGTGCCCGTCTACGGCGTCACCGGCATTTCGATGCCGGTGGGTGAAGAGCGAATGCATGGCCGGGACGAGCGGATTCCCGCGAAGTCGTTCCGGGAAGGGGTCGTGTTCGCGACGGCGCTGATGCGAGAAACGGCTGGCGGGAAGGCGAAGAGGTAGGAGAGACGAGAGAGGAGAGACGAGAGAGGAGAGACGAGAGACGAGAAAGCCCATGATCCGGAGCGTGGCGAAGGATCGACCCGACGCAGGCCGATGCCTCACTGCGTTCGGGATGACAGGTACCTTCGCGTCTCTCGTCTCTCCTCTTGCTAGTGCGACTCCACCTTACCTGTCACCCTGCCGGTCCTGAACAGCAGCAGCAACGGCAGCGCGCAGGTGAACACGATCCCCATGGTCAGGTAGAGCTTGTCATACGCCAGCAGCGACGCCTGCTGTTGCAGTTTGTAGCTGAGGATCTGGTAGGCCCGCGCCTGTGCCTGCGGCAGCGACGCGCCCGCACGACTCATCACACCGGTGACCTGGTTCAACCAGGCGCGCACGTTCGGGTCGGCGGCATCGAGGTGGGGAAGCAATCCGGCGCGCGCTCGCTCGGTGAATCGGGTGATCAGCATCGTCGCGGTGGCGATGCCGAGCGAGCCACCCAGCTGGCGCGACAGGTTGAACAACCCGGTGCCTTGCGCCATCTGCTGCGGCTTGATCTCGGCCACGGTCAGCCCGGTCAGCGGCACGAACACCAGGCCCATCGCCACGCCGCGAATGATGGTCGGCAGCAGGGTATCGTGCAGGCCGATCGCCATGGTGAACTGCCAGTGCATCGTCATCGACCAGAGGTAGAGCAGTACCCCGATCACCACGAGTGGGCGCGCGTCGATTTTCTGCGTGAACCGACCCACGAGCGCCATCGTGAGCGCGCTGGCGATGGCACCCGGGAACATCACCTTGCCGGTATCCCACGCGGAGTACCCGAGCAGTCCTTGCAGGAACACCGGCAACGCGAATATCGAGGCATAGAGCGCGAAGCCGAGGACCAGGCCGAACGTTACGCCGGTGGCGAGCTGACGGTTCTTCAGGATGCGAATGTCGACCATCGGATGCTCGGCCGCGAGTTCGCGCCACACAAACGCGATCAGGCCCGCCACTGCGAGGATCGCCTCGACGGTGATTTCCTTCGAGGCGAACCAGTCCTTGCTCTGGCCGCGTTCCAGCATGATCTGCAGCGAGCCGATACCGACGGCGAGGAAGCAGAGCCCGAACCAGTCGATGCCGCTGTCGCTGCGCTTCACCTGTGCCGACGGTTCCGGCACGAACTGCCAGCAGAGTACCGCGGCGATGATACCGAGCGGCAGGTTGATGTAGAAGATCCACGGCCACGAATAGTTCGCGGTGATCCACCCGCCGAGCGTCGGCCCGAGTAACGGACCCACCATGACGCCGACGCCGAAGATCGCCGTCGACGTGCCGCGCTCTTCCTTGGGGAAGACGTCGAAGAGGATCGCCTGCGCGGTCGAGATCAGGGCGCCGCCGCCGATCCCCTGGACCACGCGCCAGAACACCAGGCCGTACAACGAGCCGGCGTGGCCGCAGAAGAACGACGCCACCGTGAATAGCGCGATCGAGCCGGTGTAGTAGTTGCGCCGGCCGAACGTGTCGGAAAAGAACGACGTCATCGGCAGCACGATGACGTTCGCCACGATATACCCGGTGCTGACCCAGGCGATCTCTTCGAGGGTCGCGCCGAGGTTTCCCATCATGTGCGGGATCGCGACGTTGACGATGCTGGTATCGACCAGCTCCATCACCGACGCCAGGGTCACCGCGAACGCGATCAGGTAGCGGGCGTGGTAGATCTCCTCGCGGCTGCGTGCCGGGGCCTGTGGCAGTGCGATCGCCGTCATCGGACTAGCGGGGCGTCCGGATCGAGACTTCGACCGACATGCCGCGCCGCAGCGGGTACTTCGGGTCGAGCGGGCGCGCGACGTCGATGTGCACTGGCACGTTCTGCACCACCTTGGTGAAATTGCCGGTGGCGTTGTCGGGCGGCAGCAGCGCGAACTTGGCGCCCGTGGCCGGCGAGAGGCTCTGCACGAGCCCAAGGAACTGGTGGTTGCCGTAGCCGTCCACGGTGAACTCGACCGTGTCGCCGGGAATCACCCGGCCGAGACGCGTTTCCTTCACGTTGGCCGTGATCCAGACCTGATCCGCCGGGACCAGCATCGTGAGCGTCTGGCCGGGCTGCACCAAGGCACCTGGGTCCACCATGCGCCGACTCACAACGCCGGCGACGGGTGCCGTGAGCACCGTCCAGCTGCGCTGGACCTCGGCGGTCTCAAGCGCGGCCCGCGCTGCGGCCACCTTGGCATCGGCACCGGTGAGCGCCGCCTGGCCTGCCCCGACCTGCGACTGGGTCGCCGCTTGCTGGCGCTTGGCGCCCTCGAGCGCGGCGGCGGCGGCATCGTACGCCGCTTGTGCGGCATCGAGCTGCTGCGCGGCCACGATCTGTTTGGCGACCAGTCCCTTGATGCGCTCCAGATCGGCAGCGGCCTTGCGGTATCCCGCCTGCGCGCTCGCGACGCTCGCTTCGGCGCTCGATGCCAACGCCCGGGTGGCGTCGAGCTGCGCCACCAACTGTCCGGCATGCCCGGTACTCCCGACCATGGCGAGTGCGGCCGCCAGATCGGCCCTGGCCTGGGCGATCTTGGCGTCGAGATCCCGGGCGTCGAGGACGACCAACGTGTCACCGGCTTTGACCGCCTGATTCTCCACCACGCGGACCTCGGTGACGAACGCCTGCAGCTTGGGCGCAACCGGCATCAGCGGACCATCCACCTGGGCGTTGTCGGTCACGACGTGATCGCGGGAGTAGAGGTATTTCTTGCCGCCCCAGACGGACGCGCCGATGACGACGATGCCGAGAACAACGACGGGAGTCTTGATTGCCATACGAATACCTCGCACAAGAAAACGAGAGACGAGAGACGAGAGACGAGAGACGAGAGACGAGAGACGAGAGACGAGGGCTGTTCACGTCTCTCGTCTCTCGTCTCTCCCGTTGTCAGTGAACATTGTTCAACAACCCCAGCGCCCGCGCTGCGTTGATTTGCGCTGCCCCAGCGGACAGCCTTGCCTGAATGAGTGCGTCACGTGCGGCGGCGAGTTCCGCCTGTGCGTTGGTGGTTTCCACGCTGCCGGCCACACCGGCAGCAAAGCGCTCGCGGGCTTCGGACAGTTCCTGCTCGGCCAGGCGCACGGCATCGGTGGCTAGCGCCAGTTGATCGTGGCTTGAGGCGACATCGAGAGCGGCCTGCCGCACGTCGGCTTCGATTTGCGCCTCGAGGTCGTGCACTCGCAGCTTGCCGGCGTCGATCCGGAGCCGCTGTTCGTCGACGCGTCGCGCGCGACGGAAGCCATCGAAGATCGACCAGTGGAGCCCGACACCGATGTTCCACGTGCCGGCGAGGTCGGCCAGCGCGACGCCGGAGGTCTGCAGGTAGCCGGCCGCCGCGATCGTCGGCATGAATTCGCTGCGAATCACTGAGAGGCTGCGTTCCAGGACGACCTGACGCTCCCGTTCGGCCGCGAGATCCACCCGATGGGACTGGGCGAGCGCCACGGCGGCGTTGATACTGCTCGGCAGCGAGTCGCTGGTGAAGCCCGCGTCGGCCGCGACGACGAGCGGCGTGCCCGGCGGCAGGTCGACCGCGCGCGCGAGGTCGAGTCTCGCCCGGTCGCGCTCGTTGCGCGCCACGGCGATCCGGAGCAGCACGGCGGCCGCCTGCGTCTCGCTCCGGGTCCGGTCGATGCGCGGCGCGGTGCCGGCGTCGACCAGCGAGCGCGCCACGTCGCGCAGGGCGAACGCTGTCACCGAGTCCTGCTCACGCGCCGTCACGGTTTCCTGTGCGCTGGCCAGGCGTAACCACGCCGCACCAGCCACCGCCGCGGCAACGTCGCCGGCGCGCTCGGCGTCGAGTCCCGCTGCGACCGCGGTATCGCGCGCCGAACGCAGCCGTTCCACCGTGGCGCGATCGAACAACACCTGGCTGGCGCCAACCCGCGCGCGGAAGAGCGTGAACGGATCGGTGACCGCCGGCAAGCCCGGGATCGACAGCCCGAACTCGTGCAAGTTGAGGGTCTGTCGTTGCACGGTGCCGCTCCCTTCCACCTGCGGGAGTAATGCCGAACCCATCTCCTGTCGGCGCATCATCGTCCCCTGCGCGGCCAGGTGCGCCAGCGCCGCCTGCACGCCGCTGCTCCGCCCGCGCGCGAGTGCGTCGGGCAGGGTAATCGCGACGCCACTGCCCTGTGCCTGCAGCGGTAACGCCGATGCGGCGAATAGCAGCGCGAGTATGCCGGTGCGAACCATCGTCATGATCCCCTCTTCGTTCTGCGTCGTCCGGCCGCCGCCGCCCGCGCACGCGGGCGCGCCATGGGCTTCCGGACCCCCTCCAACACCATCAGCAGCAGGGCATCCCGCAGCTTCTCCGGTGCCGGCGCGGCGGTGTCGAGGTCGCCGAACAGGAAGCGGAACTGGTTCAGCTGCATCACCAGCGCCGGCACCATCCGCGGAATGATCGTGGTTGCCTCGGGCCGGAACTCGCCACTCGTCACGCCGCGCGCGGCGATGCCGTGCAACAGGCGGCGGTGCCGCTGGATGACGTTCTCGAAAAAGAACCGGCGCACTTCGGGGAACTGGGTCAGCTCCGCCTGCACCAGGCGACTCAGGCGCACCATGTCCGGTTGCGCCATTGCCGCCCACAGCCGGTGGACGACGTTGGTGAGTAGTTCGGACGCCGAGCCGGCATGAGCGCGCGCCATCGCCTCGGCCGGTTCGAGGAGTGCCACCACCGTGTGCTCCACGACGGCCCGGAACAGGTCGTCCTTGGAGGCGAAATAGAGGTAGACCGTACCCTTGGACACGCCAGCGCGGGCGGCCACCTCTTCCAGCGTCGTCTGTCGGAAGCCACGCTCGCCAAACACGGCGAGTGCGGCGGCGAGCAGCTCGTCGGGGCGCGCCTCCGGCCGGCGGAGGAAGCGTGGGGGATGGGCGGTGGCAGCGGACATGGCGGCTCCGTTAGTTACTTACTGGTCAGTAATATATATCCGGGTGAGCGGAGGTCAAGTGGGGGAGCGACGCGAGACGATGCGCTCATCTCGTCTCGCGTCGCTCCCCCCCGTCGCTCTTCTCTCGTCTCTCGTCTCTCGATACATTGAGTTCAACCTCCCGGGAGGATCTCTGCCTATGGCGGAGCCGTTTCGCAGCTCCGATGAGTACGACGAACAGGCCCACCAGCTGTACAACGACGCGCGCTACGACGCCGCTCTTGCCCTCCTCCGGGACGGGCTGACCCGCTACCCACAGGCAGTCGACCTTCACGTCGGTGTGGGCTACGCCCAACTGGCGCGGGAGGAGTACGCCTGGGCGCGAGCGGCATTCGACACGGCACTCGGCCTCGATCCCGAACACGAGGACGCGCTCGCCGGTCTCGGCGAAACGCTCCTCGTGCTCGGTCAGCTCGAAGGGGCGCTGCGCACGTTCCAGTGGCTGATCGATCTCGAGTTCGCCGACGACCACGAGCTGATGCTGCAGGTGGGGCGGGCGCTCTTTCGCGAAGGCTTCTTTGTGGAAGCGCGCCGCTTCTTCGAGCTGGGCCGCGAGCACCATCCGGCGTCGGCGGAAGTCGCCGCTTCGATCGGTTACACGGCGCACCGGCTTGGCATGGACGCCGACGCCTTCTACTGGCTCCGGCGTGCGCTCGAACTCGAGCCCGAGTACCCGGAACCGCGCATCTATCTTGCCAACATCCTCTACGATCGCGGCGAGATCCCGGCCGCGTTGCTCCATTTCGCCCGCGTCACGCCCGACGATCACTTCGACGACCTCGGCGTCTGGCGCACGATCGAGTTGCTCAAGGTCGCCCGGAATGCCGGCGACAACGATCCGGTGATCCAGCCCTGGCTCGCCCGTCTCGCCGAACTGGGTCGCGATGCCGACGCTGAAGATCTGGTGCTGGCCGAGATCGAGAGCCTGCAACCCGATGGCTCGTCGCGCGACCCCCAGCAGCTGGAGCTGTTCGGAACGTTGATGCGCGAGGTGCCCGGCATGCAGAAGCGATTCCCGCTATCCAGCGGCGTGCACGTCATCGAGACGCTGAATGGACTCACCTTGCGGGGGACGTGGGACGAGCTGGTCGTGTATCTCCAGACGGTCGAGGGCGCCTGGGCGGATGGCACGGTCAAGGAATTCATGCGGGTGTTCGCGCGTCGTGGCACGGCCGAGACGGGGGTGAAGATTCCCGTCGGCAGCGCCGAGGCGTTTCTCCGCGGTGCGACCGCAGCCGGTGTGATCCGGATCCTGCAGTGAGCGAGTGAGCGCGACACCAACCGACGGTCTCTGGCGCGAACAACTTCCCAATGGCGTGACGCTGCTGGTGCAGCGACGCCGGACCGCGCCGGCCGCGGCGCTCGTCAGCCACGTTCGCGCCGGATTCCTCGACGAGCCCGACGAGCTCGTGGGGATCTCGCACGTCCTCGAGCACATGCTCTTCAAGGGTACGCCGTCGCTCGGTCCGGGCGAACTGGCGCAGCGCACCAAGGCGCTCGGCGGCTCCCTCAACGCCTACACGGCGTACGACCGCACCGTGTACTACGCCTCGGTGCCGGTGCGCCATGCGGCCGGGCTGGTGGCACTTCAGGCGGATCAGGTGCGCAATGCATCCCTCGACGCCGACGAACTCGGTCGCGAACTGGGCGTGATCATCCAGGAGGCACGTCGCAAGCTCGATTCGCCGGGTGCGGTTGCCGGCGAAATGCTGCACGAACTCTTGTACGCCAGCCATCGCCTGCGCCGCTGGCGCATCGGCACCGAAGCGATGCTGGCACACTTCCGGCGTGATGATGTCGCGACGTACTACCACAGTCGCTACGTCCCGTCGCGCACCATAGTGTCGCTCGTCGCCGACATCGAGGAGCAAGTCGCCCTCGACGTGCTGCGCGCGAAGTGGGGCGACTGGGTCCGGCCGGCGGTCACCATTCCAGCCGGCCCGTCGGAGCCGGGCGCCGCGACCGTGCAGGCGCGACGATTGACCGGCGACGTGGTGCTCGGTGAAGTCGTGCTCGGCTGGCGCGCCCCCGGTGTGCTCGACGCCGAGATTCCTGCGCTCGACATGGCGTCGGCGATCCTCGGTCTCGGCCGCGGCTCACGATTTTCGCGGCTGCTGCGCGAAATTGGTCTGGTGAACTCAGTCGGCGTCGGGAGTTACGGTGTGGTTGACGCGGGCGTCTTCTCGATCGGTGTCGAGCTCGATCCGACGCGGTTGACCAACGTGCTCGACGTGATCGGCAACGCCATTCACGACATGACAACACGGGAACCCACCCCGGCCGAGTTCGGCCGCGCGCTCACCATGCTGCGTGCGCGCCTCGGCCGCCGGCTGGAACGCTACGAAAGCCGCGCCATCGCGCTCGCCGATGCCGAATCGTTCGGTGACGTGACCCGGCTCGACCGCGAGGAAGCCGACCTGTTGGCGGTGACACCGGCGATGGTGCGGGACGTCGTGCGTCGCTGGCTGGTGCCGGACGGTGTGTCGGCGGTGGCGTACCTGCCGAGCGAGAGTGACGTGCGGTTCGATGCGGATGTATTGCGCGACGCGATGAAATCAGCGGTCATCCTGAGCGCAGCAACGGCGGAGCCGTTGCGCAGTCGAAGGACCTCGGCTCCGAGCGAAGATGTCTGGCTTCGTGCGCGGAACCGAGGTCCTTCGACTCCGGCGCTCCGCGCCTTCGCTCAGGATGACAAGCCCTCGTCTCTCGTCTCTCGTCTCTCGTCTCGTCCCCCGGTCCACCACCTCGCCCTCGACGGCCTCGACATCCTCACGGCGCGCTTCGGCGAGACGGGACAGACATCGCTGAGCTGCTATCGCCCGCGAACCGTACTCGCCACGCCAGCTACCGCGGGACTTGCGGCGCTGGCGATCCGTGCGATGCTGCGCGGGACGTTGCGGTACGACGCGGGTGAACTCGCCTTCGCGATGGAATCACTCGGCGGTGCGCTCGCTCCAAGCCTGGGTGCCGACGTGCTCGGCTTCGGTGCGACGGTGCTCAGCGAAAACGTGGCCAAGGCAGCCGCGATTCTCGCCGAAGTACTGCAGCAGCCGCGATTCGATCCCGACGCCATCGCGATCGAACGCGGGCTGCTGCTGGATGACGCCCGCGCGGTCGCTGATGACATGGTGCGCTTCCCGGTGCAGCTCACCATGGGCGTGGCGTTCAACGACACGGGTTACGGATCGCCAAGTCTCGGCACACCGGAATCACTCAACGCATTCGACGCGGCCACCGTGCGTGAATGGCACGGCGACATGCTCGTGGGCGGCCGGACCACGATCATCGCGGTCGGCGACGCCGATCCCGAGCGGCTTGGCGAGGAACTCGCCGAGCAGGTTGCGATCCTAACGAGCAGTGATCCTCGGGCGCGGAGCGATGCACCCTCCCCAAGCCGTGTCTCGGTTGCCGCAGTTGCTACCGACACGGCAAGGGAGGGAGCGTCGCTCGCGGCGAGAAACCCGCTCGCAATTCATGCGGGCAGCCGCACGGAACACCGCGATCGCAAGCAGTCCGCACTGGCGATGCTCTTTCCGGGGCCGTCCCACCGCGATCCCGCGCGTTTTGCTGCTGAAACATGGGCCGCCATTGCCGCCGGACTTGGTGGCCGGCTATTCGAGTCGCTGCGCAGCAAGCGTTCGCTGGCGTACACCGTGATCGCCAATTCGTGGCAGCGGGAACGTGCCGGTGGATTGCTCACGTATATCGCGACCGACCCGGCCCGACTCGCCGAGGCGCGCGACGCGATGCTCGAGGAACTGGCCGTGTTCCGCCGCGAGCCGCCGCCGCGCGAGGAACTCGCGAGGGCCACGGCGACACTGGTCGGCCAGGTCGAGATGTCACGCCAGACCGCGGGTGCGTACGCCGGCGAAATCGCCGATGCCTGGCTGCTGGGCGACGGGTTAGCCGAGCTCGACGACCCGACCGCGCCGTATCGCGCCGTGACGGCCGAGGCGGTCCACGCCGTCGCGGCGGAATCGCTCGACCCGACATCCCGGGCAGAAGGCGTCGTAGCGGCTCTCACGACCGAGTAACTTTCGCATCATGGCAGGACTCTTCTCGCCGGCCGACGGCATCACGCTGCTGCGGATTCCGCTCGCGATCCTCTTTCCCCTCGTCAGCAGCGCACCGGTGCGGCTCGTTATCCTGGCGCTCGCCGCCGCCACCGATCTCGGCGACGGCTGGGTGGCGCGCCGGTTTGGCGGGTCACGCTTCGGTGCGATGCTGGACCCGATCGCCGACAAACTCTTCGTGGCGGTGGCATTCGCGGTCGTGTGGGCCGCCGGCGCGCTGACCTGGTACGAGGTCATGGCGGTGTTGGCGCGCGACATCGTGGCGACGATTGCCTTCGTCAGCACGCTCGCGAGCGGCAACGCCACGGCGGTGCCGGCGCGCCCCGGCGGCAAGGCGGTTACCCTGCTGCAGATGTTGACGCTGATCGTGTTCGTCCTGGGGCTACCGCACCTGCAATCCCTCGCGTGGGCGACCGGTGCCGTCGCGCTGTACGCGATCTACGACTACAACCAACCGTTCTTCCGAAAGCTCAGGACACGATGACCGAACCGAAAAAGCTGATGGCCGTACTCGACTGGACCGGTGGGCTCCGCTTCTCCGCCAGCAAGCCGGACGGCCCGCGAGTGCTTCTCGACGGCGATGGTGTGGCGGGTCCGAGCCCGGTCACCATGCTGGTGTGCGCGGCCGGTGCGTGCTCCGGTGCCGATGTGGTGAGCGTGCTCGAGAAGAAACGGATCACGCTGACCCATTGCCGAGTGGAGGTCGGCGGCCGCCGGGCCGCTGACTACCCGCGCCGGTTCACCGAGATCTGGCTGCGATTCACGCTGTCCGGCGCAGGACTCACCGAGGCGGCCGCGCGGCGAGCGGTGGACCTGTCGGTGGCGAAGTACTGCAGCGTGTTGTTGTCCTTGAATCCGGATATACCGATTACGACGGAAGTCGTGATCGAATAGGTTGAGAGACGAGAGTCGAGAGACGAGAGACGAGAGACGGGGATACGCGAAGTTGGCCTCGACCGCGAACAACGCGACGGCCTCCGGCGAACTTTCGGAGGCCGTGGGTGTTTCTCTCGTCTCTCTCGTCTCTCGTCTCGCTCTTACTCCTGGCCTACCGCAACGGGTTCCGCTTCCGGCTCCGTCGTCGCCGCGACACGCTTCACGACGGGCTGGCAGAATCGGTCGCCGAGCGCGCGCACCTGGGTGAGTTGCTCAGGTGTCAGCGAGTAGCGCTCGCCGAGGTACTGCATCGTGTCGTCCAACCATTCCTTCTGGTGCTCTGCGGCTGCTTCGAGGACTCCGCAGCGCAGGATGTGACTGAACAACTCGTCTCGCGCCTGGTCCAGCGCCGTCGGCATCGCCGGCGTGCGGGGGGCCGCCTTCTTCTTCGTCAATCGACCTTCCTTCATGAGTTTGCCGAGGCAGGGGCGCCTCGTCCGGTGACTTGCTCTCCGTGCAATATAGAGAATCCGGGCACTTGAGGGCAATTCCGACCCGGCGAGCATTAGATTGTCGGCGTCGCCAGCCGGTTCAGGCTGGTGCGAGCGCGGATTCACTTGTCCTGCGCGTCCGCCGCCGTGACACCCCCAAACGGGGTCCCGCGCTCGCCGGCTGATGCGCCTGAGGCAGCATGGCCCCCGGTCAAAAGCCGTTCTATATCGCTCTCGGCATCGTGGTGGCTGGCGGCGTCTGGTTCATCGCCAGCCGCATGCTGGGCAGCCACAACGTCTCGATCCCGGCCAATGTGGTCGTAACAGCGGCGGACACCTCCGGGTTCCGCGGCTACCTCATGGGTGCGGCCAGCGCGCCGGTCGAGGTCACCGAATACGGCGACTTCCAGTGCCCGCAGTGCGCCAATTTTGACCAAGTGCAGCTGCCGGACATCAAGGTCCGATTGATCGACGCGGGCAAGGCGCGGCTCCGCTATCGCGACTTCCCGCTCGACGGGGTGCACTCCCATACGCGGGTCGCGTCCCACGCGGCGGCGTGCGCCGATGACCAGCGGCATTTCTGGGACGTGAAGGAAGCGATGTTCCGCCGCCAGAATGATTGGGCGTTCTCCGCGAACCCGATGTCGGTGTTCACCGACATCGTCAAGGCCGCCGGGTTGAACGTTGACGCATGGAACGTGTGCATGAAGTCGGCGAAGTTCGCCGGACGGATCCAGGCCTCAGCCAACGAGGGAGCCGCGCTCGGCGTCAACTCCACGCCCTCGTTCCTCATCGGCGGCCGGATCTATTCGAACATGGCGAGCGACCAGATGGTCAAGCTGGTGGATTCGATCATCGCTGCGGCACCGGCTCCCTCCAGCCCAATGAAGCCTACCGGCGGCCGGTGACCGACGAGCGCAAGCCGCCATCAGGTAAGGTCCTTGCCGGCCTTGCCCTCGCGGCGCTGGGTGTGGTGTACGGCGACATCGGTACCTCGCCGCTCTACGCCCTCAAGGAATGCTTCAACGGCGCCCACGCGGTGCCGCTTTCGTCCGAGAACGTCCTCGGCGTCCTCTCGCTGGTGTTCTGGTCGCTCAACTTCGTCGTGTCGTTCAAGTACATCGCGATGGTGCTGCGGGCCGACAACCGCGGCGAGGGCGGTATCCTGGCACTACTGGCGCTGGTCCGGCCGCGCGGGCCGGCGGGACATCGCCGCGAACTGCTGCTGATGCTGGGCCTCTTCGGTGCGGCACTGCTCTATGGCGACGGCGTGATCACGCCGGCGATTTCGGTCCTCTCGGCCGTGGAAGGTCTCCACGTCGCCACACCGGCGTTCCAACGCTGGGTGGTGCCGCTCACCGTCGGTATCCTGACCGGATTGTTCTGGATCCAGAAGCGCGGCACCGCCCGTGTCGGCGGCCTCTTCGGCCGATTCATGGTGCTCTGGTTCGGTTGTCTCGCGGTGCTCGGCGTGCGGGGCATCATGCTGCACCCGGGGGTGCTCGCCGCGCTCGATCCGTCCCATGGACTGGCGTACCTGCAACGCAACGGCTTCGGCAGCTTCTTCGTCCTCGGGTCGATCTTCCTGGTCCTCACCGGCGCCGAGGCACTCTACGCCGACATGGGACACTTCGGCCGCCGCCCGATCCGGCTGGCCTGGTGGGGTTTCGTGCTGCCGGCGCTGATGCTCAACTATCTCGGCCAGGGCGCGGTGCTGCTGGCAGAAGGACGCGCGGCCGTCGCCAATCCGTTCTTCAGCCTGGTGCCGGGATGGGCGCTCTATCCGATGGTGGCGATCGCCACGATGGCGGCGACCATCGCATCGCAGGCGCTGATCTCCGGGGCATTCTCGCTGACCCAACAGGCGATGCAACTCGGCTTCGTGCCGCGGATGCGACTGATCCACACGTCGCGCTCCGAGATCGGTCAGATCTACATGCCCGGCATCAATTGGGCGCTCTGGCTCGGCACCGTGGCACTCGTCCTGGCGTTCAAGTCGTCCCACGCCCTCGCGGCGACCTATGGCGTTGCCGTCACGGGAACGATGTTGATCACGTCGATCCTGTTCGCCGTGGTGCAGCGGAAGATCTGGCACTGGCCGCTCTGGGCGGTCGTGTCGTTGACGTCGCTCTTCGTGGTCGTTGACCTTGCCTTCTTCGGCGCCAACATGATCAAGTTCGTCGAGGGCGGCTGGTTCCCGCTCGCGGCTGGCGCGGTGATCTACCTGTTGATGAGCACGTGGCGTCGCGGACGGCAGCAGGTGACCGGTATCCTCACCGAGACATCGTTGCCACTCGACCTCTTCATTCCCGACATCGAGCGGAGCAAGCCGTTGCGCGTGTCCGGCGTGGCGGTGTTCTTGACCGCGATTCCGAATGTGGCGCCGCCGGTGCTGCTGCATCATCTCAAGCACAACAAGGTGCTGCATGACAAGGTCGTGCTGATGACGCTGTCGTCGCAGGAAATCCCGCAGGTCGCCGACGTCGACCGCGTGACCGTAGCAGCACGGGGCGCCGGGTTCTACCAGGTCACCGCGCGGTACGGGTTCATGGAATCTCCCAACGTGCCCGAGATCCTCGCAGCGATTGGGCAGTCGCTGCACGAAGCGGGCGAACCGGTTCCTTCGCTGAAGCTCCACGACGTGACGTTCTATCTCGGTCGCGAGACGCTGATCGTGCCGCCCCGCCGAGCGGGTGTCGAGCACACGCCGGGTTCCATGCCGCCGTGGCGCGCCGAGCTGTTTGCCGTGATGAGCCGGAACGCCATCAGCGCGGCGTCATTCTTCGGGCTGCCGCCAAACCGGGTGATCGAGCTGGGGACGCAGATCGAGGTGTAGCACGAGAGACGAGAGACGAGAGACGAGAAGGTGCCGTCGCCCGGGAAACAAGGCGCGACCCCGGCGTTTTTCTCGTCTCTCGTCTCTCGTCTCTCCTATTCTTTGTCCTCGTACTGCGTTTTTAGCCGCGCCACGACGTTCGGATCCGCGAGCGTCGTGGTGTCGCCGAGCGCTCTCCCGTCGGCGATGTCGCGCAGCAACCGCCGCATGATCTTGCCCGACCGCGTCTTGGGCAGGTCGGCTGAAAACAGAATGTCGTCGGGCTTCGCAATGGCACCGATCTTGATCGCGACGTGATCGCGCAGCTCGTCGCGGAGTGCGCTCGATGGGTGGATGCCGTCCTTCAGCGTGACGAACGCCGCGATCGCCTGGCCCTTGAGCTCGTGCGCCCGGCCGACGACCGCCGCCTCCGCGACGGCGGGATGATCGACGAGCGCGCTTTCGACTTCCATGGTGCCGATGCGGTGACCGGCGACGTTGAGCACGTCGTCGACGCGCCCCAGGATCCACCAGTACCCGTCGTCGTCCAGCTTGGCGCCGTCGCCGGCGAAGTAGCGACCCGGGAACCGGCTCCAGTAGGTGTCGCGATAGCGCTCGTCGTCGCCGTAGATGGTGCGCAGCATGCCCGGCCACGGCGACGTGATGGTCAGGAACCCACCGCCCTGGGTGAGCGGGGTCCCTTGGACATCCACCAGCTCGACATCGATGCCGGGGAAGGGAATCGTCGCGGAGCCCGGCTTGGTGGTGACCACACCCGGCAGCGGCGTGATCATGATCCCGCCGGTTTCGGTCTGCCACCAGGTGTCGACAATCGGGCAACGCCCGCCGCCGATCTGCTCGTGGTACCAGATCCATGCTTCCGGATTGATCGGCTCGCCCACGCTGCCGAGCAACCGGAGCCGGGAGAGGTCGTGTTTCGCCGGATGTTCGCTACCCCATTTCATGAAGGCACGAATTGCGGTCGGTGCGGTGTACAGCACCGTCACGCCGTAGCGTTCGCAGATGTCCCAGAAGCGGTCGCGCTCGGGCCAGTCGGGCGCCCCTTCGTACATCATCACCGTGGCACCGTTGGCGAGCGGACCGTATACGACATACGAATGGCCCGTCACCCAGCCGATATCGGCGGTGCACCAGAAGACGTCGTCGTCGCGCAGGTCGAAGACGTACTTCGTCGTCGTCGCCACCTGGGTGAGGTAGCCACCGGTGGTGTGCACGACCCCCTTCGGTTTCCCGGTCGTGCCCGACGTGTACAGAATGAACAGGAGGTCCTCTGCTGCCATCCGTTCGGGCTCGCAATGCGCCGACTCGGCGTCGAGCGCGCGGTGCCACCAGTGATCGCGGCCGTCCGTCATCGGGCAGTGCGTCGGATCGAGCGCCCCGCCACCACGATGAACCACCAGGCAACTGGTGACCGACGGGCACTCGGCGAGGGCGTCGTCCACGAAGCGCTTGAGCGGCAATGCCTGGCCGCGCCGATATCCGCCGTCGGCGGTGATGCAACAGACCGCCTTGGCGTCGGTGATCCGGTCGCGCAGTGACTCGGCGGAGAAGCCGCCGAACACCACCGAATGCACCGCACCGATGCGCGCGCACGCAAGCATCGCGATCGCGGCTTCCGGGATCATCGGCAAGTAGATCGCCACGCGATCGCCGCGCTTGACGCCGAGGGCGCGCAGGGCGTTCGCCGCGCGGCAGGTTTCGCGGTAGAGCTCCCAGTAGGTGAGCACACGCCGGTCGCCCGGTTCGCCCTCCCAGAGCAGTGCCGCCTGGTTGCGTTTCGCGCCCCGGACGTGCCGATCGAGACAATTGACCGACGCGTTCAGTGTGCCGCCGGTGAACCAGCGGGCGTGCGGGAGGTCCCACTCCAACACCGTGCGCCAGGGCGTGAACCACTCCAGCTCGGCGGCGCGTTCGGCCCAGAATTGGAGGCGGTCGGCCTTGGCGGCGGCGTAGGTGGCCGCCGTTCCATGCGCCCGGGCCGCAAACGCCGGGGCGGGCGGGAAGCGGCGCTCCTCGTTCAGCAGGGTGTCGAGTTGTTGGCTCATGGCGAACAAATTAGCGGTCCGGCAATAAAGTGACGGCTCGGCCTGGACGATCGGAACAGGGGTGCAAAACCGATGCGTTCCCGCCACACCGGAGTGGAACGCCGGGGTCCGGCGCCCTGCGCGCTCCACTGGCAAGGCCCTTGCTACCTGTCAGCGTACCCTGGGCGGGAGGCCCCCTGACCGTTTCCACCGTGCAGCCCAATAGCCGGGTGCTGCAGGCGCCCGAGAATCTCGGACTCGTGACCCGCGAGCCATTCCGGCAGCAGGCGAACGCCTTGCTGGACGAAATGGGCGAGGGGCGCGGGCAGCTTGTCGTGGACCTCAGCGCCACCAAGGAGATCGACTCCGCCGGCTTGAGCGCCCTGGTCATGGTACACCGCCATGCCAGCGAGCGCCGCCAGCAGGTGATGCTCCGCAATGTGGGGCCGGAGATCGAGTTCTTGCTGGTGCTGACGAAGTTGGACGATTTGTTTCTTTTTTCGTCGGGATCCTAGCTACCAGCAACGAGCCGTGAGCCCGCGAGTTGAGCTAGCGCGTGCCATGCGCACGCTCGCGTACCGGCTGGGGCTCATGGCTCATGGCTTATGATTCGGCAGCATGAATCCCTCATCCCCCCCCGTCATTGAAGCCCTCTCCCTCGAACGCCGTTTCGGGCACGTTCGGGCGTTGCGGTCGGTGGACCTGACCGTGGCCGCTGGAGAAGTGGTGCTGCTGGTGGGGCCGAACGGCGCCGGTAAGTCGACGTTGCTCCGCTGTCTCGCCGGGCTCGCTCGCCCGACGCGCGGGTCGGTCCGCGTCTGTGGTGCGCTACTACAGCGAGACCCGGCCGCCCGCGCCGGGGTAGGATTCCTTTCGCATCAGACCTTCCTGTACGATGACCTCACTGCGCGTGAGAACCTGCGTTTCGCGGCGGCGTTGCACGGCCTCGACTCGGTTGAGCAACGGGTGATGGATGCGCTCGACGCTGCTGGACTGACGCAACGCGCGGATGCCCGGGCCGGCGTCCTGTCGCACGGCACCCGGCAGCGCTTGGCAATCGCCCGCGCCACCCTCCACGGTCCGGCGGTGCTGTTGCTCGACGAACCGTTTTCCGGATTGGACGGCGCTTCGGTCGAGCAGCTCCGCTCCGGGATCGCGGCTGGTGCGGCGGCTGGTCGCGCGGTCGTCTGCGTGACCCATCAGCCGGGTGATGTCTGGCAGATTGCCACACGCGTCGTCATGCTCAGCCGCGGTGCCGTGGTTCTGGACATCGCCCGCCCGGCGACGCTCGAAGGCTTTGTCACCAGCTACAACCAGGCACTCGCCGCGTGAGCTTCAGCCGCGCGGCCGTCGCCATCGCGGCCAAGGACCTGCGGATCGAGTGGCGGCATCGCACCGCCTTCGCGACGGCGGTGCTGTTCGCGGTGCTGGTCCAGCTGGTGTTCGTCTTCTCGCGCGACGGCGCCAGCGTGTCGCTAGCCGCGCTGGCGCCGACGGTCCTCTGGGTGATGCTCGCGCTGGCCACGGTGGTCACGCTTAATCGCGCCTTCCTGCTCGAGCGCGAGAACGCGGCGCTTGAGGGGATCCTGCTCGCGCCGGTGGGGCCAAGCGCGCTATTCTGGGGCAAGTGGCTCGCCAACCTGGTGCTGGTGGTGGTCGTCGAAGTCGTCACGATCCCGCTCTGGATGATCTTTTTCAACTTGGAGCCACACCCGCGGGTGTTCGGCGTCGGTGCCGTCGCCCTGCTGGCGGCCGTGGGATTCACGGCACCCGGGACGCTCTTCTCGGCGATGGCGGTGCGCACGCGATTCGCCGAACTGCTGCTCCCCGTCCTGCTGCTGCCGTTCCTCATTCCGCCGCTCTTCTTCGCGTCGCAGGCCACCGTGCGGATCCTCGCCGATGCGCCGATGAGCGAGCTGTCGGGCTGGCTTAGATTGCTGGCGCTCTACGACACGGTGTTCCTGGCCCTGGCCACGATGCTTTTTCCGGCGGTGATGGATCAATGACAGCGGACCTCCACGCGATCGATCGCATCATGCGCCGCGGCCGCGCGATCACGGTTGCCGGGCTGCTCGCGCTCGCCGGCATCTACGTTCTCGCGCTCGGCTTCACGCCGGCGGAGCGGAGCCAGGGGCTCGCCTTCAAGATCCTGTATGTGCACGCGCCGGCGGCGTGGGCAATGGAAATGGCGTTCGTGCTGGTGGGCGTGGTCGGCGTGCTCTACTTCTGGTTGCAGGACGCCCGACTCGACATTTTCGCCGAAGCGTCCGCCACGGTGGGCATGGTGTTCGGCGCCGTGCTGCTGATCACCGGGCCGATCTGGGGCCGGACCATCTGGGGCGCGTGGTGGGTGTGGGACCCTCGCCTGACATTCACACTGCTCCTCTACTTGCTGTTTGCGGGGTACTTCGCGCTTCGCTCGGCGCTCCGCGACCCGGTCGAGCGCGCCCGCTTCGGCGCCGTGATCGGTATCATGGGTACGATTCTGGTGCCGTTCATCCATCTCACGGTCTACCTGTTCAACTCGCAGCACCCCAAGCCGGTGATCATGGCGCCACAGAAGTCGCCGCTGCCGTGGGTGCTGCTCGAGCCGCTGTTGCTCTCGTTCGGCGCGTACACGCTGTTGTACATCGGGTTCGTCACGACGCGGTATGGCATCGGGCTCAAGCGGGCGGCGACGGAGGCACGCGATGCCGAATAACGGGAACTATCTCACCGCCGCATACATCGTTGCGGCGGTGATTCTGGTGGGGTATGCGGCGGTGCTTTGGAGGGGAAGCAGGAAATAGGGAGAGACGAGAGACGAGAGACGAGAAAAGGCACCCGGTTGCCATTCGCCTTCTTCAGCGCCACACTCGACTCGTCTCTCGTCTCTCGTCTCTCGTCTCTCGTCTCTATTCGCTCTTCTTCAGCAACACGTGCTCCCACAACAGTGCGGCGAGCACGGCTCCCAGGATCGGCCCGATCCACCACACCGCCTGCGCCGTGACGTTGCCGCTGATGATCGCCGGTCCGAAAGCGCGAGCCGGGTTGGCGACCGCCCCAGTGAGGACGCCGGTAACCATCATCGACGGGATCAGCGTGAGCCCCACGCCGAAGCCGCCGATCCTGGGCGCGTTCTGCGCGACGATCGTTGCCATCATGCCCGACATCAGCAGGAAGGTGATGATCGCTTCGATGGCGACGCCGTTGCCAAAGGTGACCGAGCTATTCAGCACCGGTGTACCGAAGGCGATGACACGGCCGACATTGCTCGGCAGGAAGGTCTTGACCATCATCGCGCCGACCAGCGCGCCGACCAGCTGCGACGCGATGTAGATGAACGCCTCGCTCGGTGCGATTCGCTTGATGACCAGCATGCCGAGCGTCACCGCGGGATTGACGTGCCCGCCGGAGATGCCCATCGTCATCGAGATCGCCAACGACACGATGAAGGCGTAAATGATCGTCATGCCGAGCAAGCCGAACCGGGCGCCCGGGAAGTTGTCCATGATGACCGCACCGCAGGCGAAAAAGACCAGGAAGGCGGTGCCGAGCATCTCGGCCGTTGCGCGTCGGGCAAGGGAGGACATCAGGCCGGTTCTCCTGAGAATTCAAGGGGGGGGCGGTGTCACTTGGGGACAGCCGCGAATCTACACGCCCGGATCGCGAAGCAGGAGCGTTGCGTTGCACCCGCCAAAGCCGAAGGAGTTCTTGAGCACTGCCCGCGGCCGCCGGCGGAGCCCGCCGACCGCGATGTGGCAGAGGTTGCCGGCCGGATCGGGATCGGTGCAGTTGAGCGTGGGCGGAATCCAGTCCCGGGTCATCGACAGGCAGGCGATGGCGGTCTCGATCGCACCGCTCGCGCCCAGGGCATGACCGTGCCACCCCTTGGTGCCGCTGACCGGCAATCGATCGGTGTGGGCGCCGAAGACCTCCCGGATCGCCCTCGCCTCGGTGCCGTCGTTGAGTGGCGTGGACGAGCCGTGCGCATTGACCCAGTCCACTGTATCGCTCGGGCACGCCGCTTCCTCAAGTGCCAGGCGCATGGCGCGCACCGCTTCGCGGCCGTCGGGGCGCGGCTGGGTCATGTGATACGCATCGTTGGTCAGGCCGAATCCGGCGATTTCGGCGTAAATCGTGGCACCGCGCGCGAGGGCATGGTCCAGCGATTCCACGACAACCATCGCGGCACCCTCGGCCATCACGAAGCCGTCGCGCGCGGTGTCGAAGGGTCGCGATGCCGTCGCCGGATCATCGTTGCGCGTGCTCATGGCGCGGATCAGCGAGAACGAGCCGTAGCAGAGCGGATAGAGCGGCGCCTCGCTGCCGCCGGCGAGAACCACGTCGGCCTCGCCGAGGACGATGGCGCGAAACGCCTGGCCGATCGCAAGTGTGCCGGAGGCACAGCTCATCGCGTTGGTGGAGTTGACGCCCGACACACCGTGCGCGATTGCCACGTTACACGACACCGCACCGCCGAACACGGTGAGCGCGAGCAGCGGATCGACCTCGCGCACGCCGCCTCGCCCGTATTTTTCGTACTCCGTTTCGGCGAAGCCGATGCCACCGAGTGCCGTGCCGGCGAGTACACCGACGCGACCCGGTGCCTCGCCGGTGAGGTCGAGGGCGGCATCGGTCAGCGCGAGCTGGCTGGCGGCGAGCGCCAGCTGCGAGCAGCGATCGGTGCGGCGCGCCTGCCGCGCCGACAACATCGAGACCGCGTCGAAATCGTTGATCTGCGCGGCGATATGCGATCTGAACGGCGACGAATCGAACCGGTCGATCCGCTGCACCGCGGATCGCTGTTCGTGCAGCCGGTGCCACACCGCGTCGACACCGATGCCGATCGGTGTGACCAGCCCCAAGCCGGTGATGACGGCACGCCTGCCACTTGCCCGGGCGCTGGCGGTCGCCGTCATCCGGCCCGGCCGACATCGACGCGAGCCGCGGCGGCGGTCGCCAGGCCTGCGAGCGTGCGGGAAGCGATCCCATGTACGAATACCGGCCCGATGATCTGCCGGGCGGCCAACCGGCCGATTACCGGCCACTGCGGGCCGTTCCACTCATGTACAATCGTCACGTCGCTCCATCCATCAGGGGTGGGATTGATTGTCCACACGACAGCCATGCCGGTGGTGATGCCGCCGATGTGTTGGTACGTGATCCGGTGGCGCACCGGATCCGTCGCCATCGCCGAGCGCCACCACGTCGGCCAGCGCAGCGGGCCGAACGGCCGCCACGCCGCCATTTCCACGGTGCCAGCGCCGAGCGGTTCGCCTGATTCACGGGTGACCCAGCGATAGTGTGACAGCAATGTCGGCCACCGTTCAACATCGGCGGCAAGCTGGTACACCACGTCGGGCGGCGCGTGGATGATGCGCCGGTCGACGGTGCGCATCACGTCAGCCACCATCCGTTCGCCACCACGCCACCACCCGCGACCCGAAACTCGTTGCCACCGTGACGTTCGTTGCGCCGGCTCGCACACACAGCGCCCGCAGTTCCGACGTCGTGTAGCCCCGCTGCACCGATGTGACGCCGTCGGCGATGGTGATGCGATGCAAACCGAGCATGGCACCGGCGAGGCGGAATCCCGGTGCAGCGAACCAGGTGCGATGCAGGTCGGCAACGATCACACCGCGGCGTGCGATGGTGCTGGACGCCGCGAGCAATCGCACCGCGCTGTCGGCGTCGAGATGGTGCACGACCTGGCTCAGCAACACGAGATCCACGCTCTTCGGCCCGAGCGGCAACGCGCTAGCGCAGCCGAGGACGATCGGCACGCCGGCGTCCCGGGCGACCCGCGCCGCGGCGGGGATCCGCTCCAGTGCGAGCGGCACCAGTGACACGCCCCGGCGCTCGGCCCAGCGGCGCGCGTCGCGGGGCAAGTCGGCGGCGCCGGTGCCGACATCGAAAAGCGTCAGCTCGCGTCCGCGATCGGAATCCTGCAACAACCTCGCGAGGCCGAAACGCATTGCCAACGTCCCGCCGAGCCAGCGATTGCAGACCACGATGTCGGCGAGCATGCGGCGCACCAGCACCGGATCGGTGCCGGCGTCGTCGAGCGATTCGGTGCCGATGGACGAAAAGCGGAGAGACGAGAGACGAGAGACGAGAGACGAGGGGCCATCGGCCGTCTCGTCGCTTGCCGTGCGCGTGACGTCTCTCGTCTCTCGTCTCTCGTCTCTCCCGGCCATCGCTACACTTCCTGCCGATCGATGTAGCCGCCGCGGTAATGCAGCAGGGGCCGGCCATGTTCCGCCGTGGCTCCGCCCGTCACTCGGCCGATGAATATCGTGTGGTCCCCGGCGGGAACTTCCGCCCACTTGTCGCAGCAAAGGTGTGCCAGCGTCGCGGTGAGAATGACGTGATCCTCGGCGCTCCGTTGCCACGCGACGCCGTCGAACCGATCAGCCAGTCCGTCGGCGAATCGGCGCGACAGCGCTTCCTGCCTGGCGTCGAGAATGTTTACGGCGAAGCGCGGCGCGTGCCGCATCGCCGGATGGATCGTCGCGGCGTGGTCAACCGCGACCGAGATCAGCGGCGGCTCGAGCGACACCGACGCGAAAGAGTTCGCCGTCATGCCGAATGGCGCGCCGGCGGCATCGAACGCGGTGACGATGGTGACGCCAGTGGCGAAATGGCCGCAGAGGCGGCGGAAGTCATCCGGCCCGATCGACGCCGTCGCCATCGTGTCGATCACAACACCATCCGCGTCAGGTACACCGGGTTGACCACTTTCCATGGCGACACGAACTGGCCGGTGACGCCGATCAGCGTATCCGCCATGCCGCGCCGCTCCAGGCGCGCGATCGCGCGGTCGAACAACGCTGGTGCCAGCATGCCGTAACCGACGAGGCGTTCCACGATCCACTTGCCGAGAAACGCGCGGCGGCGCCCGGCGCGGTAGCTGCGCAACCGGTGCGCGGTGATCGGTCCGTCGTGCCGCAACGCGTCGTGCAGCGTTTCCGCGGCGAGCTCGGCGCCGCGCAGTGCACTGCAGATCCCTTCGCCGGTGAACGGGTCAAAAAAATCGGCCGCGTCACCCACCAGCAGGGCGCCGTCGGTCGTGCTGCTTCGCGACATCGCGTCGAACGGCCCGGTCACCAGGACCTCCCGCACGATCTGGCCCAGGTCGACGCGGTCGCGGACGCCGGGAAACCGCATGGTGCGCTCGCGGAAGAACGCCGCGACGTCACCCTTCGCCGCGCGGGCGAGATGCGCGGGCACCACCAGGGCAACATTCGCAACGCCGCTGCCGAGCGCGTTGATGCCGACATACCCGTCGCGTGACACATGCAGTTCGGTCGTCATGCTGAGGTCGCGGACGCCGGCGACATGGGCGACGAAGGCGATGCGTCGCACCGGTCCCTGCATGTGCAACCCGGCGCGTCGCGCCACGATGCTGCCGAGTCCATCGGCACCGACCACGACACGCGCGGGGAACGCCCGCCATTCGCCGGCGGTATCGCGGCCGCGGACGCCGGCCACCGCACCGCGGCCGTCGCGCAACAGCTCGTGCGCGGCGATCCCTTCCAGTACCGTCGCGCCCGCGTCGCGGGCCGCTTGCAGCAGCGTCGCGTCTAGGATCCGGCGGGCGAGCCCGAGCCCGGTGCCGCGAAATGGCGTGCCGCCAGCATGCGTGAAGCGACCGACAAGTCGGCTGCCGAGCGGACCCGACACCTGCGTGCCTTCGAGCGCTGCGCCGCCGGCGCGATCGAGCGTATCGAGCACGCCAAGGGCGGCGAGATGCCGCACCGTTTCGGGGCTCATGTATTCGGAGCAGGGTTTTTCCCGGGGAAACGTCGCCCGATCGATCACCGTCACCCGGTGCCCGCTTCGGGCGAGCCGGAGTGCGGTGGCACTGCCCGCGGGTCCCGCACCGATCACCAGAACGTCGGTGACCGGCTCAGTTGTCACGCGATTCCTTGGCGATCATCCGGTAGATCGTGGCGCGGAGTTCTTCGGGACAGCTGCAATGCTTGGCGGTAGCGACCAAGCGGTCGAGGAACGCCTCTTCGTGGCGCTTGAATGAAAAGCAGCGTCGGCACGCCTCGAGATGCCCCCGCATCAATTGCATATCATCGGGGGGCAACTCACCGCGACGGAAGGCGTCGAGTTGCTGGAGCGCGGTCTCGCATTCAGGTGGCAGCATGGCTATTCCGGGTTTTCTCTGGGCGGGATAAGCCCCGTCGACTCTGCATAACGTCGTAGACGCCCCTGCAGGATCCTGCGAGCCCGGAACAACCGGGACTTGACGGTTCCCACGGGAATCCCCAGCGACGTGGCAATATCCGCATACGGCAGTCCTTCCATATCGCTCAGCACCAGCACTTCGCGAAACTCATCGGGGAGGTCGTCCACGGCCCGGAGCACTTCGTCGTCCACGAGCTCGCTGAAGAAGCGCCCCTCCGGATCCGGGTCCTTCGGATCGGCCGGCTCCGCAATGGCGTCCATGTCCACGCCGGTCGGGGCTCGCTTGTTGGAACGCCAACCGTTGATGAACTGGTTCCGCAGGATGGTCACCAGCCACGCCCGGGCGTTGGACCCCGGCCGGAATGAGTTCCAGGCGCGGAGCGCGCGAAGCATGGTGTCTTGCACCAGATCCTCGGCCGCTGCCGCGTCGCCCGTCAGGCGGAGGGCGACGCGGTAGAGGGTGTCCAGATGCGGCAACGCCTCGTCTTCAAAGGCTGCGACGGCAGGTTCGGCCATGCAGCAAAGTAAGACCACTCTCTTGTCTCTTGCTGTTAGTTTCTCCGGTTCATGTCCCCTGCCGTCCCTGCGCTCATCCCGCTCGCGCTCCTTGAAGCCGTCCAGAACATCGATACCCCGCCGGATGACGGGCTCGGCGCTCTCGCCGACGAGTTGGCCGCCAAGCGGCTGGGGCTGTCGCCCACCGTCGCCGCCCAGGTGGCTCGGTACCGCGAGCGGGCGAGCGGCGGGTCGACCGTGGCCGACGAGGAAGCGGTTGCCGTCTTCCGCCTGGTCGGCCGTCGACCGGACGCTGTTCTGGTCTATGCCGACGCGGGTCGCCGCGCCGCCCGCTACGCGGCAAGACGACTGGGCGTCGTCCGTCGCGCGGCGATCGCGGCGGCCCCCGGCCGTGCCGCGGTTGCCTTGGCGCTCCGGGCGACGTCACGCCTGGCGGAGCGATGGTTGTTGGCCGACCTGGCGGTGTCGGAGGGTAGCCTCCGCTGCGCGATGGACGACTCGCTCGGCCTGCGCGCCCGGGACGACGGCGCCGGGTGTCAGTTCTATGCGACGGCGTTCGCGGAGCTGCTCCGGCAAGTCGGCGACCTGGAGTGGAGCGTGACCCACGAAACCTGTATTGGCCGCGGCGATCGCCACTGCCTGTGGCGCGCGATGCGAACGGAGGCTCTGGAATGACGGCATTAGCGGAACTCGATCGTGAGCAAGTGGCCCGAATGCTGGAGCAGCTCGGCGCCGACGGTTGGTTGCTGTTCGACTTTCACGGCTGCAATCCGGTGGCTCAGCGAATCCTGCCGGGTGGCATGGGGACCCGTCGCCTGTTCGTATGGGTGCCCCGGCAGGGCGCCATGACGGCGATCGTCCACCGGATCGAGATGCAGCCGTTCGACGGATTTCAGGGCAACATCATCCCGTACTCGCGTCACGCCGAGTTGCACGAGGCTTTGCGGACCACCCTTGCCGGCAAGACCGCCGCCATGGAGATCTCGGCGCGTGACGCGGTGCCCTACCTCGATCGGATCCCGTGGGGGGTGATCGACCTGCTCCAGTCGCTCGGCGTCACGGTGGTGTCGAGTGCTGGGTTGGTCACCCGGTTTGCCGCCAGCTGGACCGCCGCCGAAACGGCCGAGCACGTCCAGGCGGCCGAGCTGCTGCGGGAAATCGCGCTGGCGGCACTGGAGCGGGCGGTGCGGCTGGCCAACACCGGCTACACCGAGTCGGCCATGAAGGCCGAGGTGGTAGCGGCGATCGAGCGGGCGGGGATGTTCCTGGACCATGGGCCGATCGTCGGTTTCGGGCCGAACGCAGCCATTCCCCATTACGAGCCGCACCCTGGCGCCGACCGGACCCTCGGCCCCGATGAAGTGGTACTCCTTGACCTCTTTGCCGGGATGCATGCCGGGGCGGTCTTTGCCGACCAGACCTGGATGGGATTCTCGGGAAGCTCAGTCCCGGCGCGGGTTGCCGCGGTGTGGCAGACCGTCCGCGACGCGCGCGACGCCGCCATTGACGCGCTCCGGAGCCTGGTGGCGGCGGGCGAGCCGGTGCTCGGCTACCTCGGCGATCAGGCGGCGCGTGGGGTGATCGAGCGGGCCGGATTTGGCGAGTTTTTCGTGCATCGTACCGGCCACAGCATCGACCGCGACCTGCACGGGTCGGGGCCGCATCTCGACGACTACGAGACCCACGACGACCGGGCGCTCCAGCCGGGGACCGGCTGCTCCGTGGAGCCCGGGATTTACCTGCCGGGTGAGTTCGGGGTGCGCAGCGAGGTCAATCTGTACTGGGGAAACCAGGGTATCGTGGTGACCCCCCGAACCCCCCAAATCTCGCTCGTGACCATAACTTGACACTTCTTCGGGAGACCGACATATTCTCGGCAACCCGAAAAACTACCGATCTTCCGAGCCACCTCGCACGCTCCATGATGCGCGACCGTCAGTGTACGTCGCAGTGATGCCGTTGTCGTTCCGCTGCCGCGGAACTTTGCAGGAGTCGGTCCCCGCACAGCTTCGGCGGTGACCGAAACGAAGGAACGCCGCACCCCAGTGTTTACGCCTTCGGAGGACGATTTCTTATGACGCAGCGTTGTTTGAGAGTTCTGGCCCGCGTGCTATTGATCCTCGCCGCGGTTGCCACCACTACCGGTGTGTCGGCGCTGAGCGCGCAGTCGACCGGCAAGATCCAGGGATACATTCGCGACGCCGCGACGCAGCAGCCGATCGCGAACGCGACCGTGATCATTCCGGGGACGTCGTACAGTGCCACCTCGGATGCCCGCGGCTACTACTTCATCGAGAACGTCCCAGCCGGGACGGTCTCGGTGCGAGCGACGTACGTCGGCTACAAGCCGCACGAGCTCGCCGGGCTGCGCGTCCAGGGCGGACAAACGATGCTCGAGGACTTCATGCTCGAATCGTCGCCGATCACCCTGAACGAACTCGTGGTGACCGCCGCGAAGAACCCGCTGGTGCCCTACGACATGGTCACCACCAAGCAGTCGATCACCGGCGACATGGTGGGCAAGCTGCCGATCGACCGGATTGCCCAGGCGCTGGCGTTGCAGCCGGGCATCGTGCAGGTCGGCATCTGCGGCACCAATCTGCCGTGCAACCCGCTGATCTCGGTGCGTGGCGGGCGCGTCGACCAGAACGCCACCTACATCGACGGCGTCCCGGTCCAGAACGGGATTCACACCGGCCAGGGAACGGTCAACGGCAACAGCTCGGTGACCGGCGCGCCCCAGCTGACGGTGGGGCCGAACGGCTTCGAAGAGGCGTCGATCACCACTGGCGCCTCGTCGGCGTCCTTCGGTAATGCCCAGGGCGGTATCATCAACATCGCGACCAAGAGCGGCGGCAACAAGTTCGTCGGCAACATCGGCGGCGAGACCGGCTTGTTCGGCCTGGCCTACTACGGGCAGGGGTATAACACGTTCCACGCTTCCGTCAGCGGCCCGATCGGGAAGCACCTGACCTTCTTCGCCTCCGCCGGCGTCGAGGGCTTCAACTCGACCAACGGCGGCAACCACGGCTGGCTGTACCCGAGCTATTCGCGAGTGAGCCTCGATACCACGTTCACGGTGGCGAACTCGCCCAAGGCCGGTACGGCAGCGGTGGTGGACAGCATCGCGGTCAACGTGTACAACTACGCCGTCACGCAAGGCGGCTGTGACCTGCCGAGCAGTCAGGGCGGCTTCATCGGTGCCAACAACACGGCGATGGCCGCCAACTACGGCGTCAAGTGTCACGCCAACCAGGCCTACGCCGCGCCGAACACCAACTATTTCACGACCGACAAGCTGAACTTCTCCTTCGGTCAGGGCTCGCGTCTCTCGCTCATCTACCTGTTCAGCGGCAACCAGAACCGTGGCGTACTTGCCGACGGCAGCAACGTCGGCAACATCACCGGTGCCAACGTCGCGACGCTCAACTGGAACCAGACGCTGATCAAGCAGGCGAACCACCAGCTGACGCTCGATGCTTACATCTCGCGCCAGTGGAACAACAGCATCACCGCGCCGCTGACCGCCGCCTCGGAGCAGGCGACGCGTGGGTCACCGGGGGGCTTCCTCCTGCAGAAGCTCAAGTTCCGGTATGACCAGACCACATATCCGGTTGACTCGGCGCTCATTTACCACATCCTGACCGCTGCCGCGAACAACCGCATCGGCATCACCGATCCGAGGAACACGGCGCAGTACAATGGTGTGGCCAGCTTTGCTGACCAGTCCAGCCGCGGCCAAGCGCCGGACGGCGTGGGGTACTCGGCGGGCGGTGGTGGCGGTGACGACAACCGCCTCGCGTACAACTTCGAGAATCACTGGGTCGGCATCGCCAACATCGACTTCCAGGCCGACCGTTACAACCGGCTCAAGGTTGGTGGCCAGTTTACCAAGTACGATATCCTGAACTACGGTTCCAGCAACACCGGCGCACCGGTCTTCCCGATCACCTACGAGAACGGCCACCTCAGTGCGGGCGGCAAGCCGGTTGCCTACAACGCCTACGCCGAGGACCGTCTCGACCTGGGCGACGTGGTGCTCGTGGCCGGTATGCGCTACGACTACTACTGGACCAAGGCGTGGCGCTGGAATAATTTCCCGGAGATCTCGAGCCGCCCGGGCTTTACGCCGGACTCGCTCTTCTGCCCGGTCGGCACCACGCCGAGTCCCACGGCGAAGTGCGCCCTGCTGCAGGATCCGTCGCATAATTACGTGTCACCGCACGTGCAGGTCTCGTTCCCGGTGACCGACAAGACCAACTTCCGTCTCTCCTACGCGCAGAACGTGCAGGCGCCGGACTTCGGCCTGAGCTATGCTGCGTCGCTGTTCGACTACAACGTCAGCGGCCAGAACCTGCGCGGACGGTGGGGCAACGACCTCGACTTCGGCAAGACGATCACCTTCGAGTTCGGGGCGCGGCACGCGTTCAGCGACGACATGGTGCTCGACGTGGCGGTGTACAACAACGACATCGTTGCCAACCCGTCGTTCGGGTTCGAACACCCGATCGATCCGGCCACCGGCCAGCGGAACATTCTGTACCTGGTGACCAACCGGGACTTCGGCAACACCCGTGGCGTGGACGTGCGGCTGGACCGCCGCATCGGCAACTACTTCAACGGGTCGCTGTCCTACTCCTTCCAGGACTCGAAGAACACCGGCACCGACCCGTTCGCGTACCTCGGCTTCTTCGAGCCGATCGCGGGCTTCGTCGGCGATCCGCCGACGGCGGCGTTGACCACCGCCCTCTCGCGGCCACACTCGCTGACTGCGCTGTTCAATTTCCAACTCCCGGCCGACTGGGAGAAGGGGTCGATCCTGGGCACGATCCTCAAGCGCACCGGCTTCTACGTGACGGCGCGTATTGCCTCGGGCCAGGCCTACACGCGCTGCGATCCGGCGGATCCGGGCTCGATCGGCGTCATCGCGGGGCAAGGCCAAGCTGGCAGCTGCGGTCTTCTCGGCGCGGTGACCAATTTCAATGCTGCGCGCCTGCCGATGCAGAAGCAGTTCGACCTGCGCCTGACCAAGGACTTCCGGATCGGCCGTTACCAGTTCACCGCCGCGGTGGACGCGCGCAACGTGCTGAACCTGCAGAATATCGCCACCGTGTACGCGCAGACCGGCTCCATTTCCAGCGGTCTAGCGTCGGACCTGCGTTACTCGACCGACTCGTCGACGTTCGTAGAGTATGGCAAAGCCACGAACGAATACAACAAGACGACCGGGGCGATCACGCTGCCGACGACCATCGCCGGCTGCGCCAAGGTCATCGCCAGCACCAACTCGTACGCAGCGGCGTGTTACTACATGATTCGTTCCGAACAGCGCTTCGGCGACGGGGACGGTGTCTACACCCTCAAGGAGCAGCGGGTCGCCTCGGATTCCAAGAACTCGTTCGCAAACAGCATCTGGGCGCGTAACATCGGCGCTCGCACGGTCCGGTTTGGCCTTGAAGTGAACTTCTGACCCCGGCCCGGAAGTGGCGGTGGCATTGGCCGCCGCCAGCTTCCGGACGACTATTTCGACCCGAGGAATTCTCAATGCACGCATTGCGTAGTATGCGGAACGTCCTGGCCGGGCTCGGCCTGGCTGCCTTCATGATCGGATTCATGCCGCGGCCGGCGACGGCGCGGCCAGCGTTCCCGGTGACGAGGAACACCTACAAGCTCTTCGCCAGGGCCATCAGCTACATCAACGTCAACCGCGTATTCATGGGCGTCAACTCGCAAGGTGAAGTCGGGGTTGACTCCGGCGGCGCCACGAACAATGGCGGTGGTTTCTGGCCGCGTGGCACCCCTGACCAATACATATTCAACGCCGGTCTGCAGGTGGCCGGTGTTGTCGCGGGCGTCAAGTCGCCGGCCAATCCGTGGGGCGGCGACACGGCGGGCGGCTGGTTCTTCGACGGATCCGGCGGCCGGGTGGAGACCGAAGGCGTCACTCAGGCGTGGCGGTCATTCAACGCCGCCGACGCTGCCAACTGGCCGGCGGACGCCTTCGTGCCGCAGGGCGACGACGTCGCCAACCTGTACGCCAAACCGCTGCAGGGGCTGGTCGCCGCCTCGCAGGGCGACGTGCATTTCATCTCGTGGGAAGGCAACCCGGCGTTCAACGTCGGCCGCCTGCACCCGCTCGGCATCCTGGTCGACTACCGCCTGCTCGCGTGGAACTATCCGGCCGGCGCCCAGGACATCGTCTTCCTGGTCGCCACGGTCTACAACGTGACCTCGGCCAATTGTGGCGACTACGCAGCACACCGGCCCGGCATCAGGACCATCCTGTGCCAGCAAGGCCAGAAGTTCCAGTCGCTCAATAACGCCAAGTTCGGTATCGCGCTGCCGGCCGGCGGCTATTCCGTTATCAACACCTTCATGGCCGTGGCCGGCGACAACGACGTCGGTAACGCCGGCTCGAACATGAACGGCGTCAACTTGCCGTTCGCGATGGGCTACACGTACGAAGCGCAATTCGGCAACACCGACCCGGGCTGGAAGTTCGATCCGGCCATCTTCGGCCCGCCGTTCTTCGCCGGCGTCGGTTTCGTCGGCTACAAGTACCTCAAGGGCCCCGACGGCCCGGGTGCGATCCAGCTGTACTCCACCTTCTGCAACGGGGTCGCCGTCTGCGGCGCCGGCCACAGCGATCCGGGCAGCATGATCATCAACTATCGCCTCCTCGCCGGTACGCCGGCGGCGACCGATGGCCAGTGCAACGTCACCGCACCGGGCAAGACGGCGGCCGACATCCACGTCTGCTTCATGCTCCTGGGCGCGACCGGCGCCGACACCCGCATGACGGAGTCGTCGACGCCGCTGACGCTGGCACCCGGCCAGGCGAAATCGATCGTCGTCGCCTTCGTCTTTGCCGCACCGGTGGCAGTCCCCGGCTTCGTGCCCACCACCGCGGCTCATGACCCGGGCAACGTTACATGGAGCAACTCCACCGACTCGATGTTCAAGTACAACGCGAGCGGCTCGCCGGGCCTGAACCTGATCGACTCCATCTCCGGGTTTGTCAAGTACAACGGCCCGCACTTCAACAATGATGGCTCGGTGCACCAGCCGGTGCAGTCGGAGTTCTCGGTGGTGAAAGGATCCCTGCTCGGCAAGGCACTCGTGGCCCAGGCCGTGTTCGATGTGAAGTTTCTCCAGGAGTTCGCGCCCGACGCGCCGCAGTTCTTCCTGATCCCGGGCGACAAGCAGGTCACCATCCTCTGGAAGCCATCGGCCACCGAAACGATCGGCGACCCGTACTTCCAGATCGTCAAGAGTCCAACCGCGGTCTCGTCTACCGGGTTGACGATCGCCAATCCGCTCTACGATCCGAACTATCGCCAGTTCGACGTCGAGGGCTACCGGATCTACCGTGGCCGTAGCGATAGCCCAAGCGCGCTCAAGCTGCTGGTGCAGTTCGACTACGCCGGCACCAGGATCAAGGACTTCACCGGCTTTGTGGTCAACGGCAATTGTGCGCCGGAAGTCGGCGTGCTGACCGACTGCCCAGAAACCACGCCGGCGGGCGGCTTCCCGACGCCGAGCAACCCGACGCCGCCGCAAACCGCGGCGACCCGGTTCGCCAGCTACAACATCGGTCCACAGGCTGATGTTTCACCACTCCAGTTCGTCGACCAGACGGGCGGAACGCGGTTGGCACTCCTCGGTGGCGCCACGTCGTTCGCGAGTGTGGTTGACACCGTCGTCTCGGGGGGCGGGTCAGGCTTTCCGGCGCTCAAGGACAACGGCGTACCCTTCATCTTCATCGACGTGGCTGGCGCGACGGGGTGCACCGGCTGCGGCCCGAACAACGGCGCCAACTACTACTATTCTGTCACCGCGTTCGACGTGAATGCACCGGGCCACGGGCCGACGTCGCTGGAGTCGGCTCGCGTCACCAAGCAGGTGACGCCACAGGCGACGGCGGTGAACTTCAGCAACGCCAACTCAACTTCCAGTGGTGTCTTTGGCAGGAAGGGCTTGCTGACTGACGTCGTCGTGCCGGCGCTCGACGCCACTACCGGCGAATTCAGCAAGGCGTTCCCGCCGACCAACGCTGCCACCCTTGCACTCGCCGGTTTTGCCCCGGCGCTGCTCAACGGGAGCGGGGCGGTCGGTCTGACGTTCGACTCGATCGTGGTCAATTCGCTTGACCCGAACAACTCGTTGGCCCAGACCGACTATTACTCCCTGACCAACTCTACCGGTACCACCCACGTCACGATTCCGTTCACGATCAACCAGGTTTCTGCAGCGACAAGTACCGGTAACGGCAATTTCACGGCGTTCGCGGTCGACTCGACCTTGGCGGCGCGGTTCGCCGGTGGGCTTGCGGCCGCTTCCGGTTATACCATTGCGGCAGCCTACAGCGTCACCCACAACGATGCATCGGTACAGGGTGTCCAGGGCCGCGGCTGTGCGAACGGCGTACCCGGTGGCAGCGACGTCAACGGCAACGGCGTTACGGGGGGCAGTTGCTACTACAACGGTGCCCGCTGGTTCTCCGGAACCAACGAGAGCACGGCGAACCCGACGACTTCGAGCCCGTTGGCCTTTAGTGGTACCGGGACGACGACGGTCTACGGCAACGCCGGCTCACTGCCCGGGGTGGTCTACGCCAACAGCCCCAACGGCTACGGATGGTTCGGATCTGGCACAAACTGGCGGAACGTCGAATTTGTGATCTCACCGTTCATTACGGCGGCGGACTACAAACTCTACTGGGGTACTGCGGGCAAGGTCGATTCCGTTATCGACGTCACCCACGATCAACTGGTGCCGTTCAAGACCACGATAGGCAGCAGCTGGGGGATTCTCAACTCCAATTCAGTCACGCCGGCCGGTGGCTTCGACGGGCGGGCCGAATTCACCGTCGCCGACTTCTCCTGTGTCGGCGGGATCAAGCAGTTCGCGACCGGCGGCCCGACGTGCCCAGGTCCCCAGGTACCGCTGGTCAACACGGCCGTACCTGGACCGATCGCGATCGGGTTCGGCGCTGTTGGAAATCTCAAGACCGTCGCGGCGGAACCGAACAACGGCTTCGGCATCTACCTCCACGGCCGGATCTTCCTGTTCGAGTTGCGAGGCGGCGCGTTGCCCGCGGCGGGAACGGTCTGGACCATGCGCGACTACACTGGCAGCGTTTACGGCGGCAACGGCCCGGGCGGCAATCTCGGCGCCTACCAATTCGTGTCGGCGCTCCGGCCCGCGACCACGTCGGGTACGCAGGTGCAGTTCAAGTTCACTGTGGCGAACGCGCTCATCGCCACGACGCCCGACTCATTGGCCAGAGTGCACACGGTACCGGATCCGTACTACGTCACCAGTGCGTACGACATTGCTGTGAACGCGAAAGACATCCAGTTCGTGCATGTTCCGACGGGTGCGATCATCCGGATCTACTCGTCGAGCGGCGTCCTGATCCGGGTGTTGCAGAACACTACCACAACGTTTGGCGGCATCGTCCACTGGAATGTGCGTAACCGCACGAACCAGTTCGTCGCGAGCGGCGTGTACTTCTACAATGTGGAAGCCGACGGCATCAGCCGCACCGGCCGCATGACGATCGTCAACTATGCCAGCACCGTCCAGTAACGCCTCACGATCTACACCAGGCCCGGCGCGCCGCGAGAGCGGCCGCCGGGACCGAAGGAGACAAACCAGATGATTCGGTTCTCTGTTCTGAAGGTCGCGACGGTCGGTACGCTGCTGCTGGTTCCAGCGATCGCCCCGGCGCAATCCGCCACCGGAAACGACAACACCGGGTACGGCACCACTGCGGCTGAATTCCTGCTGCTGGGCGCGAATGCCCGCGGCATGGCGCTCGGCGGATCGTATTCCGCCGTGGCCACGGATATCGGCGGCCTCAATGCCAACCCCGGAGCTGTGGCACTGCTCAAGCGCCCGGTCATCCAGGGCTCGCAGTTGCAGTACGTGGCCGGCACCAAGTTCAACTGGGGTGCGGTCGCGATTCCGTTCGGCGGCGGCTCGAGCGTCATCGGCTTCCAGATCGGCACCTTCGGGTTCTCCGACCAGCCGGTGTACACGGCGACCCAGCCGGAAGGTACCGGCGCCTTCTACTCGGTCACCGAAACATTCATCGCCGCCACGCTGGCGAAGAACTTCTCGGACCGGTTCGCGGTCGGCGTGACCGCCAAGGGAATCACCGACCACCTGGGCGACGTCAGCGGCAGCGCGTTTGCGCTCGACTTCGGCACCCACTTCCACTCGTCTCTGGGTGGCAAGGCAGTCCGGTTCGCGTTCTCGCTGCTCAACCTTGGCACCAACATGAGTTACGGACAAGATGGTCTCAGTCAGTCGATCGCCCGGTCCGCGACCAGGGACACCCTCGCGGGCCAGACCACAGTCACCTCGCTCGGCGTGCCGGTGGCGTACCTGACGTCGGACTTCCACCTGCCAACGATCTTCCGCGTCGCGTTGGCGTACGACGTCGTTTCGGCCAAGGACGCCAAGTTCACCATCATGGGTGAGTTCAACCAGATGAGTTCCAACCGCACCGCTTTCGGCGGCGGCGGCGAGTTCGCCGCTGACCACATCGGCGGTTCGGGCTTCGGCGTCGCCCTGCGCGGGTCCTACACCTACAATCCGTCGCTCAGTTACAGCAACACCGGCTTCGTGGATGCCAACTGTACCACGCCCGGCTGCGGCTACAGCAAGGGCAAGGATTCACAAGCCGGCCTGGCCTACGGTGGCGGGATCTGGCTCGCCAGCAGCAGGAGCGGCTTCTCACTTGGCTTCGATTACGCCCGGCGTCGCATGGGCAACCTCGGCGACACCGATTTCTACACCGTCACACTTGGTTGGTAACGGAATAACATGCAACAACGTTCGCGTTGGACGGCCAAGGTAGCCTGCAACACGGAGGTAGCGCGATGCTGATCGCTGCCGTCGTTGCTGCGGCTACTCTGGCCAGCCATGCGATCGCCCAGACGGGAGCTGGCGGCATCCAGATGCGCGCGGTGCGCTTCTGGCTCCCGGAAGTGAAAAAAACCAGCGTCATCGCCACGGTCGAAGTGCCCTATGCGATCGCGACGCCGGTTGGGGTCGGACCGGCCGCCTTCATTTCGTACCTGGTCGTCATCCGGGTGCGTGACGAAAAGGGTGGCGTGCTCAACGGGGAACAGTGGTATCGCCACGCTCCGGCCGCCATGCGCTCCGAAAACGCGTCCGGTATGGAGACACTCAACTTTGGCGTCGTGCCCGGCAAGTACTGGCTCGAGGTCGAGGTCGTTGACTCCACCACCCTGCGAACGGTGAAGGACAGCATTCGTTTCGATGGATACGGCGTTTCGCCCGGTGCCTCCGACCTGCTCCTCGCCAGCGAGCTGCGAGCGGCGCCCGCGGGCGACACGACCACTGACGCGGGCGAACTGGCCCGCGGCAATTTTCGATTCGTCACCGCGCCGACGCTGCATATCGACCTTACGCGGCCGCAGATGGGCTTCCTGATGGAGGCGTATACCCCGGATGCCACGACAGCCACCTTGGCACTCAAGGTCGCCGCGGCGGACGGCCGGGATCTGGTCCCGCTGATGCCCACCGAAAAGGGTCTTCCGGCGGGCGGCGGTATTATCGCCAACCAGTTCTCGCTCGAGGGCCTCCCGGCCGGCCAGTACATCCTGAAGGCGGCGCTGACGATCAAGGGCCAGACGGTCGAGCGGGAAGCACCGTTCGCGGTCAACCGGGCCGACGTCGCGCTAGCGCGGAACGTGACCGAGACCAACGCCAACAAGGGATTGGATGAGGTCTACTTCAATTCGTTGCCGGAGGATTCGCTCGACGCAGCCGCCGAAGTGCTCGTGCTGCTGCCAAACGCCACGGCACGCGAGCGGGCAGCGTACAAGCGAGATGAGCTTTCGCTCGCGGCGAAGCGCCGGTTCCTGATCGAATTCTGGGCCAAGCGCGATGAGACTAAATCCACGCCGATCAACGAGGCGCGGATCGAGTTCTACGCGCAGGTCGGTTACGCAAACGCGCACTACGGTGCCCGGTTTGTGCCCGGATGGAAGACCGCGCGCGGCCGGATCTACAGCAAGTATGGCGCACCGGATGACAGCCTCAACAGCACGATGGGCGGCCGTGGCGTCCGTTATCAGGTCTGGCGGATCACCCGCGGAAAATCCCGCTGGTTCATTTTTGGCGATCGCGCCAACAATGGTAGTTACGTCTTGCTCAAGTCGAACGAGGTCACGGAGCCCAGCACGCCGGGGTGGCGCGAGTTGGTCACGCCGCAGGCGGCGCAGGACATCGCCGTCTGGCTCGGCTTTCCGGCGATCTATTTCAACAACGACAATTAGGACCGACGAACCCTTGCTGAGGAGTCGAAGTATGAAGCACACGGCGTCTGGAACGATCGCATTCATCGGTGTTCTCGCCCTTGCCGGCTGCTACAGTTACACTGGCGAAGCGATCAACAACAGCAATTACAACACGGTGCAGGCGACCCCGACTTTCGTCAAGGTCAAGGTCGGCGACTCAACCGAGGTGATTGCCCGGTTGGTGAATGACAACAACAACGGTGCGATCACCTCCTACACCATCGGCGGCGGGGGGGCGGGCATTCTCGTCCACAACAACGCCAACTACCGGCCGGTTTTCGACTCGAAGCTCGATACGCTGGTGCAATCCGGCGACAAGACGGCGCAGCAGTACTTCGTCGTGGGTACCGCTGTGGGTCGGTACACCTTTACCCTGACGCCCACCGCGGTCAACACCGGAATCTCTGTCACTGTCCCGGTGGTCGTGACGCCGCTCAACCTCGGCGCTGCGCTGTCGAGGACGACCGCGGCTGCGGGCGACACGGTTGTGGTCACGGCAATTGCAGGGACCGTCTTCTCGCAGACATCGGCGATCTCGTTCGCCGCCGGCGCCGCCCCCGCGATCGTGGCCCGAGCGGCAGATTCCTCCACAATCACCTTCCTTGCGGCGCCGGGCGACGTCGGTGTGCTGACGGTCACCAAGGTCGGCGTGAAAGCGGTCCCGTCGATCGTGCCCGTGACGCTCGCGACGACGAACGCCTTCACTGCGGCAGTGCCGAGCCCGACGGTGGCTCCGACCACCCTATCGGCCACTACAGGACTGATCGGCGTGCCGGTCACGGTGACCCTTGGCGGCGGCCTCCGGTTCATCGGTTCGACCCATGTGCTTATCGGCGGCATAGATGCGGGCATTCAGTCGGTCTCTGCCGACAGTTCGACTGCGGTGGTGATGCCGATGGCAGCCAGCAATGGTGCTGTCACGTACACAAATCTCGTCTTGAGCTTCCTCAACACCGTCCCTTTGCCTCTTCCAAGTGACGGCAAGACGTTCACCGTCGGTGCGGCGTTTGGCGGCACAACGGACCCGGCCGCAGCCGTATTCGCGACCGCACCCGCCATCACCCTTCGGCCCCAGGGTAGCGTCATGGTAACCGGCGGCACGGTACCTTCCACGAACGCCTCCGAGTGCGGCGGTGGCACCGGTGACGGTTGCGCCGTTTACAAGGTGGTGCTGACCGGTTCTACCACCTACGATATCAACCTGGTATGGCAGGGCGCCTCCGACATGGGACTCTATCGCTTCAAGGTGGCTGGATCCGGCGCCGTTTCGGGTGGCAGCGGGTTCACCGGCAATTGCGACAACGGCGGTCAGGGTGCGTCAGGCCAGCCGGAAGTCTGCACAGTCACCGGTTTGGCCGCGGGCACTTACTTTTTCGGAGTAGAGTTCTTCGGTACCGGTTCTGGCTATTCGGCGGGCGCGAACACTGTTCCACCGACCTGGTTCCAGTTCCGCGTCACGACGCACTAGTAGCTTCGCGGCACGTAGCAGAACCGCCCCCGTCCGGGAATCCGGACGGGGGCGGTTTGCGCCTGCCCGCATCTCGATTCCTCACGGGCTGAGTCCTGACCTTAGTCGTAGTCCTCATCGGACCCGAAGCGCTATGATTCACGAGCGGTGCGGCCGTTCGTCAGACGATCTGCGCCGGCTTCGTCGTTCCGCACGAACTTCCGATTCCGCGGTTGGCCGCGCCCGGCGATCCCTTCATAGTCGCGGACTTGAGGTTTTCTGGCGATGCCGGAGCGAATGGTGCCGCGAAATCCTTGGCGAAGTGTGCCGCGCCGGACGCGACAACGTTCGCGTTCACCGGTGACCTGAACGTCGGTCCCGCGTGCATCGGCGCCGAAATCGCGACGAGCGCGGCGTTCCGGGAGTGGGGGCCGGTTGCAGCGGGATCATCGGCCGGCGGCGTGCTCGGGTGGACGGTGGGACAAGCGACCATTACCCCAGCGAATGGCGGGTCTCCCGCCGATTTGATGCAGCTGACGCTGTGGCGACGGATGCCCACCTGCACGACCCGGTTCGTTGCCGATGGTGGAAACGCGCGGTCGTAACCTAGGCACGGTGCCCGAGCACCAATTGAACCAGGTCGTCGTGACTCAGCTTCCGCAGCTCCGACCAGAGATGCCCAGTCACGCGCCTCCACGTCCGATAGGCCCATGCTGGTTGATACCCCACCGCGATCACTTCCACGCAGAGCGATCTGTGACGGGCCACGGCACCATCCCGAAGCGCCAGCACTCGCGTGAACGAGGCCAGCACCCGGTAGCTCGGCAGGCCGGCGCGGTTCAGTATCCGATTCAGCTGATGGCGATTACGAAGGCCGACCCGCTTGGCGAGGCCGTCGGCAGACTCATATGCGTATGGCGACGAGAGTATCGCACGGACGACGAGCGGGGCGATCTGGTCGGCCAGGCGGGATTTGACGTGTGGCATCGTGTTAGCGGGAACTGGTGGCATGCGACCGACCTGCTAGAGGAGCGCACAGCGCGATACGCTCCGAGAATATCGGTTGCGACGGCGGAAACTAAGAGGGGTTCGCTCAGGTGTCAATGATCGTCTGATTCTCCCCACCCACCGATCGTCTCACCCTCCCCACCCGGTGAGGCTCACGGCTCAGGCTGAGCGGTGAGGGTCGAGCGGACGAGCCCCGCCTTCCGCTTCTCGCGAAGCCGGTAGGAATCGCCCTTGATATTGACTGTGGTGGCGTGGTGCAGCAGCCGGTCGAGGATCGCGCTGGCGATCACGGCGTCCCCAAAGACCTCGCCCCAGGCCCCGAGCCCCTGATTGCTGGTGAGCAGGATCGCGCCGCGCTCGTAGCGCCGACTGACGAGTTGAAAGAAGAGATTGGCCCCTTGCCGGTCGATCGGGATGTAGCCAATCTCGTCGATGATCAGGAGCTTGGGTTGGGTCAGCACCTTGAGGCGCTCCTCCAGCCGATTCTCGTCGAGCGCCTTCCCCAGCGTCGTGATCAGCCCCGTCGCGGTCGTAAACATGACCCGGAGGCCGAGGCGACACGCCTCGAGGCCCAGCGCGACACTGAGATGCGTCTTGCCGACCCCGGGGGGGCCGAGGAGCAGCGCATGGGCGCCGTCGGCGACGAAGCGCATGGTGGCGAGCTCCTTGATGACCTTTGGATCAATCGACGGCTGGGCTTTCCAGTCAAAGCCGTCCAGCGTTTTGTGAAACGGGAAGCGCGCCATCTGCTCGCGCATCGTCTGGTGCTTCGCCTGCTTGGCCGCGACTTCGGTCGCCAAGACCGTGGCCAGAAACGCGCTGTAACTCAGCTCCTGCTGCGCGGCCTGTTCGAGCAGCGTCGAGAGCGTCTGGCCCACCCGCGTCAGCCGCAGATGCTGGCAGTGCTGGGCGAGCTGCTCCATCTCGACCGCCGGGGACATCGTGTCGTGCGTCATCCGCCACACGCCGCGGTCGCAAAGTGCGCATAGACGGCGAGATCCCGGACCTCCACGACGCCGGTGCTGCGGTAGCGCGGATCGTACTGCGGGGGCTGCTGCGCCAGCGGCGTCTGGTCGACCCGGAGCAGGCCCGCGTAATGCGCGGGCTGCATCACGACCTGGTGGCGCGCGTGCCGCGCATGCGTGGCGACGACGCGGTCCCGGTGCCAGATCGTGAAATCGCTGGCGTGCTCGCGCACCGTGACCATCGCGCCGACCAGTTGCGCCGGGACGCTGTAGCGCGCGCCATCGATGCTGACCAGGGCGTCCGTCGCGACTTTCCGTTCGCGAATATGCGCGAGGGCCTACGCCGGCCGGCCGTCGAGCGGGGTGAGGGCCTCCTGCGCGAAACGCACGGCGGGGATCTCGTGCGTGGTCCCGTGCTCCCGCTGATCGGCGATGGTCGTCGCCCACTCGAGCAGCCAGGCATTGAGATGCGTCCAGGAGTGAAACCGCTTGCCGGCGAGGGCATTGCGCGCCACGTATTTCACGCCGGATTCCACCTTGCCTTTCGTCTGGGGCCGGTAGGGCGCACACGCCCACGGCCGGACCCCATAGTAGCCGCAGAAATCCGCATAGGTCGGATGCCACTGGATCGTCTCGCGGGTGTGCCGCAGCACCATCGCCTTCGCATTGTCGATGACGACGGTGTCGGGCACCCCGCCGAAGTGCTGAAACGCCAGCTCATGGCCGGCGAGCCAGTCGCGCATCCGCTGCCGGGGAAAGGCAACCGGAAAACTCCGGCGCGAATAGCCCAGCGTCATTACGAAGACCTGCGCCGCCTCCGCGACGTCGGCGATCCAGACGCGGACTTGGCCGAAGTCGACCTGCGCTTGCTCGCCCGGGCCGGTCTCAAAGCGCACCGTCGCCAGCGACGGGACGGCGGTCGCCCGCAGCGGGGCGACTGCCCGGCGGACGAGGATCCCCGAGCCGACGAAGCCCTGCTCGCACAACTCGCGGTGGAGGACCGCCGCGTTATAGCCCACTTCGGGCGCCCGGCGGGTCAGCCAGTCGCGATACGGATCGAGGCACGACACCACGGGCCGGCGGGTCCGTGGGCCATACCGACCCCGCTGCCGCCAGTGCCGCACGGTCTTGCGGTCGATCCCATAGGCCCGCGCGATGGCAGAGACCGCCTCGCCTCGGGCCAGCGCCTGCACCACCTGCTCCACGACCGTTTCGGCCACCATCGTACCGACTCCGAGCCAAGGTTGCTCGGAAAGTGCCCTGCCGTCCCCCTGGTCCTGCCAGATCAGCCGCATGGTCATGACCCAACTCCCGAAGTCGGGGTGGGGAGTTTGAGACGATCGCTACCTGGGGAGTTTCACACGATCGATGACACTCAGGCCGTCATATCGCTCGGCGCGTCATAGCAGCCTGTTGGTGCATGTCACAACTTCCTGTCCGCATGCCCGACTCATTTCTTCCCAAGCGAGGTAGTCCATGTATACGCGCGTCGCAGGCACCGGCCGGCGGATCGCACCAATCCTGTTCGGTAGCATCGCAGTTGTGATCTGCCTCGGCTGCGCCGGGGCAGGAGACCTCACCGCACCGGATCAGGTCGCTATAAAGAAAGGTCCCACCGCGCATTTGCTCGACTGCGATTCGCTCACGGTTGTGGCAGCCACGGGCGTTGATACGGTTTCGATCAACACCGACTTCGATATCGTCTACGACGTAACCAACAAATCGCCCAATGAGACGTGCAACAACATTGCCTCGGCTTACGTCGCATCCGGAAGTAACGTTTCCGTACGGTCACCGTCCGCAAGTCCGGCCTCCTTCAGCATTCCGCTCACCGATGTCATCCCGATCACAGGACGGTACCACGCCGGCTCCATGACGGGAAATGCCGTCGTCCAGTTGAATGCTGCGGGGTTCATCGTTACAGGTAAGTGGGGAGGAAAGCGAGTCACGGTCGTGTCGCCATGAATTCTGTTTCCTCGGGCCGCTCTGCGACAGCGGGCGCGCGGTAAACGCAACTGAGTGCCGATCGGCCTCAATTTTCCGCAGCAGGATTTTGAGGCCCTTCGACGCTCCGCGACGGAGAGCGCCACCAGCGCCGCCATGATATCCTCGCCGTCTCGCCACATGTTAGCGCCGGTTTGAAATGTCCCACTTCCGCCCGACGATCATGGGTAATTTTACTCCGGCGCTAGTCGATGATGACCAGGCCGTCCAGCTTGAGGAATGTGCTATCCTGCTCACTTGACGAGTCGGCTACTCGTAGTTGTTGAGCCGACCGGCAACGGCTTCGGCGCTTACGCACCGGATCTTCCCGGGTGCGTCGCCGCGGCAGCGAGCCGGGAGAAAACCGAATCATTAATGCGGGAGGCTGTCGTCATGCACCTTGATTCGGTAAGAGCGAACGGCGACCCCCTTCCGGTTTTCACCAGCGAAGACGTCGTATTCGACGTTCGTGAACCGTAGGCGTTCAGGCCACCGTGCGCGTCAGTTTCCGGCCATCGCCGCCAGCGCCGCGGTAATATCTTCGCCATCCCGCCACTGCATCTGGAAGAGCCGCGCGTACACGCCGCCCTGGCGCAGCAACTCGGCGTGCGTCCCTTCTGCCACGATCTGGCCGCGATCGAGCACAACGCCACCCATCCCGGCCAGGAAGCGCTCCCGTGACAAGCGGCACATCAATGGCGTAGATTGGAGCCATGAGAGCCGACGTTCTTACTTCAAGGGAAGTCACGGCGCGAGTGGCGGGCGCCCAGGCGGATATCGTCCGCTTGGGCGTTCGGCGCTTGGCGCTGTTCGGGTCGGTTCGGCGAGATACCGCCCGTCCGGATAGCGACGTCGATTTCCTCGTGGAATTCGCACCGGGTCAAAAGAGCTACGATCGTTTTTTCGGCCTCGCCGAGTTGCTCGAACAGTTGCTCAACCACTCTGTCGAATTGGTCACGCCCGAGTCGTTGTCGCCATCCATGCGGTCCCACATTCTTCGTGACGCGGCGGATGTCCTTCCCGCCGCGTGAGTACCTACGGCACATGCTGGTGGAAACGGACTATCTCCTGCAAACCAGCGCTGGCGTGACCGCGACACAATTTGCCGGCGACGCTACGCTGCAACGCGCGTTTGCCCGCAGCCTGGAAATCATCGGTGAGGCAGCCAAGAAGGTCCCGCTGTCAACGCGGGACCAGTATGCCGCGATTGAATGGCGCGCGATCACCGGTATGCGGGACCGGCTCATTCACGACTATTTCGGTGTCGACTACGAACTTGTTTGGGACGTCATTCAACAGAAGATCCCGCAGCTCCAGCGAGAACTGCGCCAGGCGCTGGGGGCGCCCTAGCGCGGACCCGGATCCCGTCGAGACAAGCCCGCTTCGCTGCGACTTACGAGCAGGGGAAATGGGACATTTCAAACCGGCGCGAACATACTCGTAGTTGTTGAGCCGACCGGCAACGGCTTCGGCGCTTACGCACCGGATCTTCCCGGGTGCGTCGCCGCGGCAGCGAGCAGGGAGGAAACCGAATCGCTAATGCGGGAGGCCGTCGTCATGCACCTTGATTCGATGCGCGCGAACGGCGACCCCCTTCCGCTCTTCACCAGCGAAGGCGTCGTATTCGACGTTCGTGAACCGTAGGCGTTCAGGCCACCGTGCGCGTCAGCTTCCGGCCATCGCCGCCAGCGCCGCGGTAATATCTTCGCCATCCCGCCACTGCATCTGGAAGAGTCGCGCGTACACCCCGCCCTGGCGCAGCAACTCGGCGTGCGTCCCTTCTTCCACGATCTGGCCACGATCCAGTACCACCAGGCGATCGGCCCGTTGCACCGTGCTCAGGCGGTGGGCGATGATCAGCGTGGTGCGACCCACCAGCAGCCGTTCGAGCGCCGCCTCCACCAGGCGCTCGCTCTCGTTGTCGAGTGAACTGGTCGCTTCGTCGAGCACCAGTACCGTGGGGTTCTTGAGCACGGCGCGGGCGATCGCGATCCGCTGGCGCTGGCCGCCGGATAGCTTGACCCCCCGTTCCCCCACGATGGTGTCGTAACGCTCCGGCAGCCGGGTGATGAATTCGTGCGCGTTCGCGACCCGCGCGGCGGCCGCCACCTCGTCGTCCGTCGCGTCGGGACGCGCGTAGGCGATGTTGTCGCGCACCGTGCCGCTGAACAGCGTCGGTTCCTGCGGCACCGTCCCGATATTGCGCCGCAGCTCGCTCAGCGCCAGTTGGCGGACATCGATGCCATCGAGGAAGATGCCACCGCCTTCGACATCCCAGAAGCGGGGCAGCAGCGAGGCGATCGTGGTCTTTCCGGCACCCGACGGCCCGACCAGGGCGACCACCTCGCCGGGGCGGATGTGCAACGACAGGTGGTCCAGGGTCGGGCCATGGTCGCCGGTGAGGTGATAGCGGAAGCGCACGTCGCGAAACTCCACTTCGCCACGCACCGGCTGCGGCAGCGGTACCGGGTGCGGCGGGTCGGCGATCGGCGACGCGGTCTCCAGCAACTGGAACACCCGTTCAGCGGCACCGATCGCTTCCTGGTACGCCGCGTAGAACGACGTCAACGCACCGATCGCGGCGGCAATGGTGACCGTATAGAGGAGGAACTGCACCAGGGCGCCCGGTGTGAGCCGATCAGCCAGGACGAGCCGACCTCCCTGCCACATCACAGCGGTCACGGCACCGAACGCCGTGAACGTGAGCACCCCGAAAAACATCCCCCGCGAACGGGCTCGCTGCAGTGCCGTCCGGATCACGCTCGCGATCCGGGTGCCGTAGCGATCACGTTCGTGTGATTCCTGCGCAAACCCTTGTACCACGCGGATCTGGCTGAAGGCCTCTTCGGCCACCGCGGTGGCATCCGCCACCTGGTCCTGTACGCTGGTGGTCATCCGGCGGAGCCGGCGCCCGAAAAAGAAGCCGGACGCGATCACGATCGGCACCACGCCGAGGACCGTGAGCATCAGCCGCCACTGCATCAGGAAGAGCATCACCACGCCGCCCGCGAGCGCCAGCGCCTGTCGCAGCCCCTCGGCGAGCTGGTGGCTCATCACGCCCTGGACCAGGCCGATGTCGATCGTGAGCCGGGAGGTCAGCTCACCGGTGCGGCGGTCGGCAAAGAACCCCGGCGGCATCTCGAGCAGCTTGGCGAACAGTTCGCGACGCAGCCCCGCCACGGCGCGTTCACCGGTGGCGGAGAGCCAATAGGTCTGGATGTAGTTGAGCACCGCCTGGATCGCGAAGAGCGTCAGCAGTCCGAGGGCGATCCGATTGAGCAGCGCGCCGTCCTTGTGCACGAATGCGGCGTCGAGCAGGAAGCCGACGGCAAGCGGAAAGGCGAGGGTGATGACGGAGGCGAGCAGGAGTGCGACGAGGGCGATGTACAGGCCGTTGCGGTAGGGCCGGACCCGGGGCCAGAGACGCAACAGCGAACGACGAGAGACGGCGCTCACGGCAACAGCGAACGACGAGCGACGAGAGACGAGAGACGAGAGACGAGAAAAGCCCGCGTCCTGAGCCGAACGCGGCCCGCGGCGACCCTCCCGTCTCTCCTCTCTCGTCTCTCGTCTCTCGTCAATGGTTGTGACTCGAATCCGACATGTTCATGCCCGGCATCGGGGTCGGCTGTTGTTGCATGATCAGCTGCTGGGGCAGGGACCGGTGCCCGAACGGGACCCACCGATCGACCGCCATCGCCACGAAAAGGAGTGCCAGGTAGGAGAGCGAGTACTTGTACAGCTTCCAGGTCGTGGGGGTGACGCCGTCCTCGCGCATGATGTGCCAGCAGAGCTGGAGGAAACGCAGGCCGAGCAGCGCGGCGGCTAGTCCGTAGAGGAGGCCGGTGATGCCGACAACCGACGGCATGATCGTAAGCGGAATCAGCATCAAGGTGTAAAGCAGCATCTGGCGCTTGGTCTCGTGTACGCCGTAAACGTTCGGCATCATCGGCACACCGGCCGCGCCGTAGTCCTGTTGCTTGTTGAGGGCGAGCGCCCAGAAGTGCGGCGGCGTCCAGTAGAAGATGATGGCGAACAGGTAGAGCGCGCCGAGCGAAATCGATCCCGTCATCGCCGCCCAGCCGACCAGCGGCGGGAAGGCACCGGCCGCGCCACCGATCACGATATTCTGTGGCGACAGCCGCTTGAGCCATACGGTGTACACCAGGACGTAGAACGCCAGCCCGGCGAGCGCGAGCCAGGCGCTGAGCGGGTTGACGAAGTGCCAGAACAGGACGAACGCCGCGGCACCCAGCGTGAGGCCGAAGAGGAGCACCGCGGCCGGTGTCATCCGCCCCGCCGGGATCGGCCGCAGCCTGGTGCGAGCCATCTTGTCGTCGATGTCCCGGTCGAACCACATGTTGATTGCGTTGGCGCCACCAGCCATCAGGTAGCCACCGAGCGCGACCCAGCCGACGAGGCGCCACGACGGGAGCCCGGCTGGCGTGATGAACATCGGGGCAATCGTGGTGACCAGCAGCAGCGAGATAATGCGCGGCTTGGTCAGGGTGATCAGGTCGGCGACCAGCGAGGGAGTCGCCGGCCGGGCCACGGCCGCTGTTGCTACATCGGACATCTTGATGATAGACCTTCCAGTCAGGCCCTAGGTGGGGCGGCGTTTCGGTGGCAGTATTCGGTGGCATCACCTTGGTCGATCACTGAAAAGTACCACCCGACGCGGATCCTCTCAATACGGAGGCGTGGGGCAGTGGGTCCGTTTGGCTGCATCCGACGCCGCTGTTGCGTCGGGCGGCCGAACGGATCCCACTGCTCCACGACGACCGCGACCTCGGGGACTCCCGGAGTCTCAATGCCAGAACTGACAACAGAAGACCGCCTGCCGCGCAACCTCGGCCTCTGGAGCGCCGCTGCGGTGCTTGTGGGCACCACCATCGGCAGCGGTATTTTTCTCACGCCAAGCATCGTAGCCAAGGCGGTCGGGTCGCCGCTGCCGATGCTCGCGCTCTGGGCCGTGGCCGGGGTGATCACCCTCACCGGAGCCCTCAGCATCGCCGAAATGGCGGCTGCCTTCCCCCGCTCGGGCGGCATCTTCGCGTACATCCTCGAGGCGTACGGGCGCCTCCCGGCATTTGTGTATGGCTGGGCGGAGCTCACCGTCATTCGAGCCGCGGCGATGGGCGGCATTTCGACCGTGTTCGCGCGATACCTGCGCGAGCTGGTCGTGTTTCCCAAGGAGGACGAGCGCGTTGTCGCTGCAGCGTTGATCGTCGCCATTGCGCTGCTGAACTACGTGGGTATCTCCTACGCCGCGGCACTGATGAACTTCACCACCGTGCTCAAGTACGGCGCGCTGCTCGGCCTCACGGTTTTCGCGTTCGGGGCAGGGAGTGGGGACGTTGGCCACTTCACATTAGTTGCCCCGGGAAGTGTGGTCACCGGCTCGGTCATGCTCACCGCGCTCGTGCGGATCATGTGGGCCTATGACGGCTGGTCGAACCTCTCTTTCGTGGGCGGCGAGGTCAAGGATCCCGGTCGCGCGCTACCCCGGGCGCTGATCCTTGGCACGTCGGCGATCGTCCTGATCTACCTCCTCGTCAACGCGGCCTATCTCTATCTCCTTTCGACCGAGGAGATCGCCGGAGTGGATCGCGTGGCCGCCGTGGCGGTGAGCCGGATCCCGCTCTTCGGAGCGGCAGGGGCATCGATCATGGCCGGGATCGTCATGCTCTCGGGCTTCGGATCGGTGAACGGCACGCTGATGACCGGTCCGCGCATTTTCTTCGCGATGAGCGAGCAGCGACTCTTTTTTCCGCTGATTGCCCGGGTGTCGCCGCGTTTCAAGACCCCGTCGGCCGCGATCTGGCTCGCGGCCGGACTTGGCGTCGCGTACGTCCTTCAGAACAACTTCCAGCAACTGGCTGAGCGGTTCGTGCTCGGGACGTGGCCGTTCTACGCCCTGGCGGTGGCGGCGGTCTACACCTTGCGGATCCGCCGCCCCAACATGCCGCGCCCATACCGGACCTGGGGTTACCCGGTCACCCCGGGGCTGTTCCTGCTCGCGTCAGTCGGCATGGTGGTCAATGCCATCGTGACCAATCCCCGGGACAATGTCGTGACGTTCGGAATCATCCTCACGGGGATCCCGGCGTACTTCGCGTGGAAGTGGTGGGAGGCAAGAGGCAGGAGGTAAGCCGTGGCAAGTGAAACGAATCGCCTCGCTCGCAATCGACTGGCCGGCGGTCGCATTTCACCGCATCGAGCTGGCGGAACACGAAGTGCGGCTGGTGCTGATTCTCCCCGTTGTACATTTTCTCGTCTCTCGTCTCTCGTCTCTCGTCTCTCGTTCAGGATTTCACCCTTGTGAGCAGGATCACCGCGAACACGACGAAAAAGATGTTCATCGACCACGCCGCGAGTTCGGGGCTGAGGATCTCCTTGCCGCCGATCGCCTTCATGATCTGCGTGCCAGTGAGATAGGTCAGTGTGGTGCCGAGCGCGATGGCCAGGCCGATGGCGGCTCCGGCGCGGGCGTTGGTAATTGCCAACGGCGCGCCAAAAAGCGCGACGACCAGGCAGGCCACCGGTACGGCGTACTTGAGCGGCAGTTCGACCGCGAGGCCGCCGGGGGTCCCGCCGGACAACTTCAATTGCTCGAGGTATTTTCTCAGCTCGCCGGTGGTCATCTCTTCTGCCTTCTTGTCCTCGGTCATCAGCTCGCCGGGTGTTTCGGCGAACTCCCGGACCCGCATTGCCTTGAAGCGAAACGTGGCCAGCACGGTGCTGTCGGAGACCAGATCGGAGACCAGATACGACGTGCCATCGCGCAGTGCCCACGTGCGCGCCTTGGCATCCCAGATTGCACTGTCAGCGGCCACGGTCCACCGCACGCCACGACGGCTGCGGGCACCCTCGCCGAGGATGCCGGTGCCGTGGCCTTCTCCCTGCCTCTGGCTCATTTCCTTGAAGGCCCATGTCCAGCCGGTTGGTGATGCGAAGGCGAAACCCACGCGGTACGCGGTGGCCGACGAGTTCTTGTCGTGGTGAAGTTCGTTGTGCCGTGACGTGCTGTAGCCCGCGATCTCCTGCAACCCGTAGTCCACCGGCACGGCGAGTGTGGCGAGCAGGAGCATCGGCGCGATCAGCCGGTAGAACGACACACCGCCGCCCTGGACCGCCGTGAGTTCGCTGTGGCGTCCCATCGTGTTGAGCGTAAACACGGTGGCGAAGAGCACTGCGGCCGGTATCAGGATCGCCACCTTGGACGGGAACAGGAACAGCTGCCCGAGGAAGATGTCGCCGAGCGGGACATGGCGAGTCACCGAGAGCTTGGAGAATCGCTCGGACAGGTCGATCACGACTGCCACGGTGGGCACGCCGATGGCAGCCAGGAAAAACGTGGCCAACCACTGCTTCAGCACATACCGGTCGAGGACGCCGAGGAAGCGGAGGCGCATGGTCAGTCCTGCTGGCCCCGGAAGAGGTCGATCAGCTGGTCGAGGATGCCGCCCGAACGCGCCGTGCCCATTTCACGATTGGCGGAATTGACCGCCCCGATGCCGATCGCGGTGAACAACAAGAGCGGCACGTACATCACGATCGCGGGATTGACGTAACCGGCCTGGGCCACGGCCTTGCCGCCTTGCAGCATGATGTAGAAGCCGAGGAAGATCACCAGCGATCCGGCGATCACCAACCCGATGCCGCCACCGGGATACTTGAGCGCCAGCGCCATGCCGATCAGCACAAAGCAGAAGCACGCCAAGGGCACCGCGAACTTCTGGTGATACTCCACCTGGTAGAGAAGAATGGCGGACCGCGCCTGTTTCGCGAGGAATTCGTCGTTCTGGACGTTGAAGAGCGGCGTGAGCGCGGTGGCGGCCTGCCCCGGCGGCGGCACGAGAAACTGTTGTGCCGCGGGCGGTAGCACGACCGGATTCTGAGGTCCCGGCACGACCGGCGTGGCGACCTGCGGCAGGTTGGTTTGCGTGGGGTTCTGCGCCGGCGTCTCTGCCGCGAGTTTCTGCGGTAGCATGAGTCCGTTGAACCAGGACTCGAACCGCCGGTACGCGGCGCAGTGCTCGCGGAACCTGGGACGTGGCTGTTCCGCCGGGCGCATGGGCAGCGGCAGCCCGGCGAGCGTATGCAGGTCGTTGCGGGTGTAGTACTCGCTCTCGGCCCGCGTGTGGCCCGCGGTCCACCGCTGCTCGTCCAGCTGATCGAGAAGTTCGCAGCCAGTCATTTCCCGCTCGCTGCGAAACCGGCCTGATGTCGAGAGACTGAGGTCGTTCTGGACATCGCGTACCACCACCCGATTGTGCACGAAGTTGATCTGTTGCAGGCGACCCGGTTCGTTGGGCTGGAACTCGTAGATGACGCCGCTGTGCAGCGTGAGCACCAGATCCTTGCCGTTGACCGACTCGGCCATCGTGCCACTGTCGGCCAGGATCAGCCGGCGCACCTGTTCCGCGTTGTCGGTCAGGTCGAAGATCGTGACGCGGCGCATGCCGCCAGTTTCCTGATCGATCGCGTCGGCGCGGAGGATGTAGCCGGTGCGGGCGGGTAACACGTTGAGCACCTGCTGGCGGAGCGCCAGGGTCGGTAGTTTCTGCGCCACGGCGGTGCTCAGGTTGAGAAATCGCACGTTGCTCCTGGGCATCAACTGGTCGAACACGAAAAAGTTGACCACTGCCACCACCGCGGCGCCGACCAGCGCGGGCCGGGCCATCCGCCAGACGGAGATACCATTGGCATACATCGCCACCATTTCGAGGTTCGCGGCGAGTTGACTGTAGCCATAGAGGACGCTCACCAGCACAGCCATCGGCAGTGTGAGTGCGGTCAGCGACGGGGCGATCAGCAGCACGCATTCGACCATGGTCCGGAACTCGATCCCCTTGCCGCCAAACCGGTCGATCAGCGGCGGCAGGGCATTGAGCAGCAGGAGCCCGGTCAACGCCGCGACCCCCCAGATGAACGGGGCAACCAGGGTTCGCAGGATGTGGCGTGAAATCAGGCGCATTCTGGCTCAGGTTGCGGTAACTTTCAGGTCCACCTTGCAAGCTAATCAGCCAATCCCTGGATCCGTGGCGCGTCTCGCCGTCGTTCTCGCCCTGGCGCTCAGTCTCTGCGCCCACGCCGTGTCGGCACAGGACACCGTGCGCGTCCTGCCGCCCGACAGCGTGGGGTACGTCAGCCGGTCGCAGGCGGCACAATTCCAGCGGGAGCTGATCACCAGCACGCCGTTCCGCCCCCGGGTTGCTCCGTGGGAGCTGCTCCCCGGGGCCGGTCGCACCGCCAGCATCGTGTTCCGCTTCGACTCAGGCCTCGTGCGCCAGCGCGCCGAGCGCGATATCGAGGCGATGCGCCAGCGCGTGCTGCGCCGACTCGGTGGCCGGGTAACCGCCCTCGACTCGATACCGGAAGCGCGTCGTGGCCTGTTCGGCCTCTCGCCGAACACCGCGGATATCACCTTCGATGGCTCGCTGCAATTTCAGGTCGGCACCACCCGGCAACGCAATCTTTCCTGCACGCCGGCGCAGGTGCAGAACCCGTCTTCGGGGTGTGGCGGCGGATTCAAGCCCCCGAACATCGACAACACGGTGATGCTGAGCTCGCGGGGCATCTTCGCCCAACGCTTTCACCTCAATATCGACTTCGACTCCAAGCGCGACTACAACGCCAACAATATCATCAGTGCGTGGTACCAGGGGCTCGAGGATGAGAAGCTCCGGAGCGTCAACATCGGCAACGTGCAATTCATTCCGCCGCCGTCGCGCTTCTTCACGGCGAGCATCCCGACGAACAACTTCGGCATCAGCGCGGTGGCGGAATTCGGGCCGCTCAGGGTGCAGGCGATCCTCGCGACGCAGAAGGGGAGCGTGGTCACCGGCAAGACATTTACGATCGGCACCGGTGTGGTGGCACCCCAGGACAACACCACGCGCGATCTCGACTACGAGTCCGGCCGCCTCTTCTGGGTCGTGGATCCGCGGACGTTGCCGGGATATCCCGCGGTCGACATCCTCAACGCCAACCGCATCAACATTCCGCCCGGCGACCAGCCCAGCGACGTCCGCATCTATCGCTACGTCTCGGCCAACCAGAGCTCGGGCGCCAATGCCAACTACGACGGCATCACCGCGCTCGGCGCCAACGGGTTCGAGCGGACCGGGGCGCTGCGCTGGCGGATGCTCAAGCGGAACATCGACTACTGGATGGATCCGTCGGGCCTCTGGTTCGTGTTGACGGCCAAGATCAATCCGAGCGATTACCTCGCCGTCAGCTATCGCACCGTCGCCGGGACCCTGGTGGGCTCGCTGCCGTCGACCGACAACCCCGAGGCGAAGGATTCGCTGCGGCTGATCTACGAGCCCAACAAGGGGCCGACCTCGCCGTTGTTTCCGTACGCGATGCGACAGGTCTATCGCGTGGCCGGCAACTCGCTCGTCCGCTCGTCGCTCCGCGCCCAGATCCTGGTGGCGGGCTCCCAACGTCCTGATTCTGCCGCCGGAACCTTCCTGTCGCTGCTGGGCCTGTCGACACCGGCGGAGCAGGAAACCTTCGACGTCGCCAATCGCCTCTTCCCCCGGACGCGCGACCCGGGCGCGAGTCAGGTCATCAACGACGCGTTGATCGTCTTTCCGAGCGCGCTGCCGTTCAGCGACCCCCGGCTGACGGCGCAGGAGCGGAACGATTCGCTCTACGTCACGCCGGAATACCTGCTCTTCACGCTGGGTCCGCCGTCGAAGTTCCAGTTACACCTGCAGTTTGATGCCCAGAGCGGCTCCGATCGCAGCAGCATCACGCTCGAAGCGCTCCAGATCACCGAGGGCAGCGAGCACATCGACGTCAACGGCCAGCGGCTGACGAGGGCCAAGGACTATCTCATCGACTACACCACGGGCCGGGTATCGTTCCTCGACCCGAACAACCTTTTCGGCAGCGGTGCCGCGACGGTCACCGTCAGCTTCGAGCAACGCGGATTTTTTGCGCAGGCACCAACCACGATCGCCGGGATGACAGCGACCTGGAACCTCGGCCTCAACAAGACGATCAGTTTCGCCGGACTCTATCAGGCGGAGGCCACCGGCTACACCCGGCCGCGTATCGGATATGAACCGCGGGCATCACTCCTCGCCGGCGTGACCGGCGACTTCGTGTGGAACACGCAGGCGATCACCCGATGGCTCAACCGCGTGGTGACGAAGGCGTCCACGGCACCCTCAACCTTCCGGCTGTCGGGAGAGTTCGCGGTGTCGCGCCCCGATCCGAACCGGTCCGGCGACGCCTACCTCGAGGAGTTCGAGGACGATCACGGCATCCGGATTTCGGCCGGCGAAACGCAGTGGGTCCCCGGCTCGGTGCCCAGGTCGGCCGCGGGCCTCGCCAACGTCCTCGGCGCGCAGGGCTTTGACAGCGCGGGTGCGGTCCAGATGATCTGGCAGAATCTGGTGCCCAACGGGCGCGACTCGATCACGCAGTTGTCGCCCCACGATATCGATCCCACGGTCGCCCTCACCCAGTCGAGCACGCCCACGATCGAGCCGGTGCTCTGGCTGACGCTGCACGCCGATTCCGCCGGGGGTCTCGTCGACTTTAACAATCGGTCGCACTGGACGCAACACCCGGCGATCCACCGGCCGCGGTGGCGCTCGATGACCACCGCGCTCTCGCCGACCGGCACCGATCTCACGCGCAACGACTACTTCGAGTTCGCGCTCTACCAGACCGCGGCCCGGACCGTCCAGAATTCGCAGTCCCGCATCGTCATCGACCTCGGCCACGTGAGCGAGGACGCCCTGGCGATCGCGCCGGACAGTTTCCGGATTCTGCGACCAGGGGATGTCATCCCCAGCGGTTTTGCGGTCGGCGACACCATCTACGGTGGCCGCCAGTACGTCGGGGTGGGCGTCCTCAACACCGAAAAGACGTTCTTCGGCACCTGGAGTGCCACGACGGATGACAACGGCATCCTCGCCGATCGCCCGGACTCGCTGATCGGTCCAGGTGGTGTGGCCGTCCACCGCCCGGCGCTCTGTGCCGACGTGTTGGGGGCGAGGACACTGCTGTACCGCTGGGGCGATCTCGGTGCGCGTTGCTCCAACCGCAACGGCGTGCCCGATACCGAGGACCTCGATGGCGACAACGTCCTCGATGCGCAGGGATCCAGCGACGACGTGTTTCGATACGTGATCAACCTCGCCACCGACTCCGCCAAGTACTTCGTCCGCAGCAACACGGTATTTCCCGGTGCGGGTCGGACCGCGGCCGACAGTGCCCGCAGCGCCACGTGGACGATCTATCGGGTACCGTTGCGCGCCGCCGGCGATACCATCGGCAGTCCCGACATGCACCTGATCAAGCAACTGCGGATGTCGGTCGTCGCCCCGGCGGACCCGAGCGGCCCGGGGCAGGTCGTCTTCTTCGCCCTGACGTTGATGAAGTTTACCGGAGCCGCATGGGCGGCCCGCGCGCCCAAGCCGATCGTCTCGATCTCGGGACCGACGGGCACGTTTCACGGTTCCGTGGTTGTCGGCACCGTCTCGACCCAGGACGGCGATTCGGCCGGCCATGGCTATCAGTCGCCGCCCGGGATCATCAGCGCCACCAGCACCATCGCCGTGTCGTCGAGCCAGTTCTCCCAGCAGATCAACGAAAAGTCGTTGAGCATCCAGGCGTTCGACCTGCATCCGGGCGAGCGAGCCGAAGCCTACTCCCGCCTGGTGGCCGGCGCGCAGAACCTGCTGGCGTATCGGCAACTGCGTGTCTGGGTGCATGGCGGGTCGCGTCTCAACGCGCCAGCCGCACCAGGCTGGAACACCGGCCAGCTGCGAGCCTATCTGAAGGTCGGCAGCGATGCCTACAACTTCTACCTGTACCGCGCGTCGGCCAGCACGTCGTCGTGGGATCCGGAAATGGTGATCGACCTGCAGGTGTGGCAGGACCTGCGCCAACAGGTCGAAGTGCAGCGGCTGAGCCTGGTGCCGCCGAGCGCCAGCGACTGGCGGCGATGCGGCGGCGATTCCACCGCGTACGTCGCCTGCACGGCCGACCTTGCCTACCTGGTGCAGGTGCGTGATCCGCTGATCAATCCACCGAACCTCGCGGCGGTGCAGGAACTCGCGGCCGGGATCTACTACCCGCAGGGGGCGTCGAGCGCGCCGATCGCGCAGACCGAACTGTGGGTCGACGACATCCGGGTCGGCTTGCCGGTGTCGAACACCGGTGCCGTCGGCGCAATCAACGCCCGGCTGGTGCTGTCCGACGTCGGCACCATCGACCTGTCGGGCGTCTATCAGAACGGCAACTATCACCTGATGGGCCAGCTGCCGAGCTACCAGAACACCGCGACGTTGGGCACGGCCACCACCATGCACATCGAGAAGTTCCTCCCGGCGCGGCTCGGCCTGCTCGTCCCCGTCAGCGTCACGAGCAACTACGGCTGGGTCAACCCGCAGATCCTCAGCGGCACCGACGTGGTCGCCGGCAGCCTGGTCGGGCTCCGTCGGCCGCGCAACGACGCGACGGCGTGGACGGTCAGCATTCTCCACCCGACGCGGGCGAACTCGGCCCCGTTGACCAGGCTCGTGCTCAACCCGCTCTCGTTCAACGCGTCCGGGTCGGCCGGGAGCACGACGACCGCGTTGAGCGAAGCCGCTTCATCCACCTGGTCAACCACGCTGAACTACTTCCTCAACACCCAGCGGCGCAGCTACGCGATGCACCTCAAGCGGCTGGTCAGCGGCCTGCCGCGCTGGCTGCGGGAAAGCGATGGCGGGCGCGGCGTGGCGAACGCGGCGTTTGCGCCCTGGCCGACCGCGGTGCAGTTCTCCTCGACGCTGTCCCACACGATGGGCGACCTGCAGGCATACCAGGTGCCAATCCGGGTGCTGGCGGATACCATCCTCAAGCCGGTGACGTCGGAGCAGTTTCTCTGGCGCAACAGCGCCAACATCACCTGGATCCCGTTCACCATGCTCACGGCGACCAGCAGCTGGTCGAGTACCCGCGACCTGCGCCAGTACCCCGACTCCACGGCCATTGGTCGCGTGGCGAATGCCGAGCATCGTTCGCTCTTTGGTGCCGACGTGGGCGTCGAGCGCGACCGCTTCCTCACCAATTCGATCCAGTTCGCGCCCCATCTCTCGAGCTGGCTGGCGCCATCAGTGTCGGTGTTTTCCAACTTCCTGTTGTCGCGCTCGCTCACCAGTCGCAACCCGGTGCGCATCGACGGCGACACCGCCGGCGCCTACATCCTGCCGCAGACGTTGAACGACTCGCGGGTGACCACCTTCCGCGTCAGCGTCGATCCGCGCAAGCTGAGCCAACGGTTGCTGGGCGATTCCAGCAGCGTCAGCCGCGCGCTGACGAACGTCCGGCCGATCGAATTCTCCCGATCGCGCACACTCGAGTCCACCTTCGACCTGGCGCGATTCAACCCGAGCCTCGGCTACCAGCTCGCGCTCGGGGGCTTCGATTCGTTCCTTGCCCGCAACGGCCAGGAGGCGATCGGGGCCGCGAACGCCACCAATACCAGTATCTCCGCGTCGGTCGACCTCCGCGCCGGCTTCTCGGCGCAGCTCAACTACAGCTCGACCACCGCCGACCGCTATCAGCACAAGAACGGCCCGACCGGATTTCTGCAGACGACCGGAACCACCGAAAGCTGGCCCTCGGGGCGGTTCAACTGGGTGCGATCCTTCCGCAAGGGGCCGATCACGCAGGTGACCGCCAGCACCGCGCTGCAACGCGATCGGGCAACGTCGTCGAGTCCGTTCGGCGATGGGACGACGAGCAGTGCGGCGTCCGAGACGCAGCGGTTCACGCCGGACTTGCTCCTGATTTTCCGCAACGCGATTTCGTTCCGCGCGACTGGTGAAATCGACCGCAGCAACGCGGCGTTCGGCGGCAACATCAGCCAGACCGCGTCGGCGAACTTCAGCCAGAACGCGTCGTGGAGCGTCAGGATGCCCCGGTTCCTCTCGCCGACGCGCCGCAATCTCGTCACCAACGTGACGGTGACGGAGAGCAGCAGCTCGTCGTGCATCCAGCGAGCCGCCGATTCCACCTGCGTGCCGTACTACGACCTGCGACGCTTCGAGGTGAACACCAGCGCCCGGGCGATACTCCAAAAGGGGATCACCGCCGGGCTCAATTTCGGCTACGTCCACAACGACGTGCGCTCCCTTGGCCAGCTTACGTCCACGATTACGATTTACGCGACCTTCTCGGTACCGCTCTCCAGCCTGGGGATGTAAATGCGCCTGCGACTTCGACTCATCGCGCTGACCGCCCTCGCCGCCGCCTGCGGCGCCGGCAACGGCCCGCCGCCGGCCAAGGAATTCGACGGCAAACAGGCGCTCGCCTATGTCGTGACGCAGGTCGCCTTTGGCCCGCGGGTGCCCGGCCGCCCCGGGCACGCGGCGATGGCGCGCTGGCTCGACTCGATGGCGCGTGCCCGCGCCGACAGCGTGACCGTGCAGACGTGGTGGCACCACACGGCCGCCGGCGACTCCATCGCGATGATCAACGTGCTGGCACAGTTCAATACCAAGGCGACCCAGCGCGTCCTCTACCTGGCGCACTGGGACACCCGCCCACGCGCCGAGAATGATCCGGATCCGGAGCAGAAGGCCACGCCGATTCCCGGCGCCGACGACGGTGGTTCCGGCGTGGCCGTGTTGCTCGGCGTCGCGGACGCACTGAAGAAGCTCCCGCCCGATGTGGGCGTGGACCTGCTCTTTGTCGACGGTGAGGACTACGGCGAGTTCGTGCCGAAACGGGTCGACGTGCTGATCGGCGCGAGCTATTACGCGACGCATCCGATCGTGCCCGGCCGGCCGCTCTTCGCCGTGCTCTGGGACATGGTGGGCCACGCCAACCTGAAGCTGCCGGTGGAGCAAAACTCGCAGATCGCCGCACCCGACATCGTCGATCGGGTGTGGGGTGCCGCCGCGGCGCTTGGCTACGGTCACATCTTCACCCGCACGTCGTACGGTGCGGTCACCGATGATCACATTCCGCTGATCGACGTCGGGATACGGGTGATCGACGTCATTGACCTCAGCTACCCATACTGGCACACCACCCAGGACACGCCCGACAAGGAATCGGCCCAGAGCCTGGCGGCGGTGGGCAACACCGCCGTTGCCGTGATCCGCCGTGCGTTGAGGTGATGCGAGTTGAGGTGATGCGAGCGAGAGCTCGTCACTACAGTGACGGCTCGGCTGATGTCGCTAAAGCGACGTTGGCTCAACGGGGGCGCGGCGACCGGGCCCGACGTCACCCGGAAGCTCCCGCGCTCCCGACGGCAAACGTGACGCACGGAGCAGACGTCGCTTTAGCGACATCAGCCGAGCCGCGGCTTTAGCCGCGCGAGCCCCGAGGCGTCGTTCGGTCCCGCTACGCGAAGAAGTGGTCCGAGGCTGACGTCCGTTTGCGTCATCCTCCCGCATGACCAACATCCTTGGTAACATCTCCCGGCGCGAGCGTCGCGCCCTGGCCTTGCTCTTCGCGCTCTTCGTCGGCGGCCACCTGCTGCGCGCGGTGGCTGCGGCACCCGGCACACCACCGGCTGCCGCCGCGCTCTTCGACCCCGCGACCGACGGTGACCCGCTCGCCCACCGCGATTCCATTCGGCAACAGGGGCGGCCCCTCGGCGCCAGCGAACGCATCGACGTGGACCGCGCCGGTGCTGCCGAGTTGATCCGCCTCCCGGGGATCGGGCCCGCCTTGGCGAACCGGATCGTGGCGGATCGCCAGAGCCATGGGGCGTTCGGCAATATCGCGGGCCTTCGGCGGGTGCGGGGGTTGGGCCCATCCCTCCTCGACCGGCTCCGGGGCCACCTCACTTTTGGGGGCGTTCCGGCCGAAGCTCAGAGCACGAGCTTACCTGACGCGGTCGACCTGAACCGGGCGACTGCGGCGGATCTGGTCGGTTTGCCGGGCATTGGCCCGGCTCGCGCCCGCGCCATCGTGGCATTTCGCGATAGCGCCGGCCCATTTCGCCAATTGGCTGACCTTGCGCTGGTTCCCGGCGTTCCGGCGTCTCTGGCCGGGAAGCTGGCTGGCCGCTTGGTAATTCCGTGACCGGGCGACCACGCCGGGAGGGCATCCCCCTTGCACCTACGGTCCGGGATGACTGCACCGAATGCCGTAACCCAGAACCGACCGACCGACGCGGCGCAGCATGCCGCGCGGTTGGGCGAGCTGCTGCTCGCCGAGGGGCTGGTGACCCCGGAACAGCTCGCCCGTGCGCTCGACGAGCGCCTGACCACCCATCAGCGCCTGGGCCTCATCCTGGTGCGCCAGGGGGTCATTGACGAGCTCGAGCTGACCAAGATGCTGGCGCGCCAGTACCGGATGCCGGCGGTCGATCTGTCGCGCTTCGAGGCGGACCCGAGGGTCCTCAAGCTGATCCCGGCTGACCTGGCCCTCAAGCGGATGGTGCTCGCCCTCAAGCGTGAGGGTCGGACGCTGACCGTGGCCGTGGCGGATCCGGCCGACCAGGGGCTGCTGGAGGACCTCAAGTTCATTACCCGCTACGACCTCTTCGCCGTACTCGCGGGCGAGCAGTCGCTGCGCGCGCTGATCGAGCGGCACTACGAGAGCAGCGACGAACAGCTGCAAACGATCCTCAAGGAGATGGAAGGGATCGGCGAGGACGTCGAGGTTGTCGCCGAGGAAGAAGACGACGCGGCCGCGCAACAGGCGGCGGTAGATGACGCGCCGGTCGTCAAGCTGATCAATGGCATCCTCACCGACGCAGTCAAGCGCGGGGCATCCGATATTCACGTCGAGCCGTTCGAGCACGAGATCCGGATTCGCTATCGGGTCGACGGCGTGCTCCTGGAAGTGATGAAGCCGCCGCTCAAGATGAAGGCCGCGCTGACGTCGCGCATCAAGATCCTTTCCCAGCTGAACATTGCCGAACGCCGGGTACCGCAGGACGGGCGGCTCAAGCTGAAGATGGGCACGCGGGTGATCGACTTCCGCGTGTCGACGCTGCCGGTGCTCTTCGGCGAGAAGATTGTGCTCCGCATTCTCGACAAGGGCAACCTGACCCTCGATCTCGCCAAGTTCGGCTTCGAACCCAAGGCCGAGCAGGACTTGATGAAAGCGATCCTCAATCCGTACGGCATGGTGCTGGTGACCGGGCCGACCGGCTCCGGCAAGACGACGACGTTGTACTCGGCGCTGCAGCGGATCAACACCGTCGAGACCAACATCATGACCGCCGAAGACCCGGTCGAGTACAACCTGCCGGGGATCAACCAGGCGCCGATGCGGGCCGAGATCGGGCTCACCTTCGCCGCGGCGCTGCGCGCCTTCCTGCGTCAGGACCCGAACATCATCATGATCGGCGAAATCCGCGACCTGGAAACCGGCGGCATCGCCATCAAGGCGGCGCTTACCGGGCACCTGGTGCTCTCAACGCTGCACACCAACGACGCGCCCAGCACCATCGTCCGCCTGATCGACATGGGGATCGAGGCGTTCAACGTGGCGAGTGCGGTGAACCTGGTGGTGGCGCAGCGACTCGTCCGCCGGATCTGTGCCGGCTGCAAGGCGCCGGCGACGTACACCGACGTGGAATTGAAGTCCTTGTCGGACGATGTGACCGCGCTGCGGCGAATCACGTTCTTCAAGGGCGCCGGGTGCGAGCAATGCGGCGGCACAGGCTACAAGGGACGCGCTGGCCTGTACGAGGTGATGGCGATGACCCCGGCGCTGCGGCGCATGGTGCTCACCGGCGGCTCGACGGTGGAACTGCGCGATCAGGCCGTCGTCGACGGCATGCTGACGTTGCGCATGGACGGAATGAAGAAGCTCGAGCGCGGAATCACCACGCTCGAAGAAGTCGTCAAGGAGACCAGCGAATGACGCTCAATCTGCGCAACCTCCTCGAGGAGATGATCGCCAAGGACGCCTCGGACCTGCACCTCACCACCGGTGTGCGGCCGAAGCTTCGCGTGGACGGCGAGCTCATCGATGCCGAAGTCGACGTGGTGCTCGAGGCCAAGGACACGCTCGCGCTTGCCTACTCCGTGCTGACCGAGGTGCAGAAGAAGCGCTTCGAGCAGGAAGACGAGCTCGACTTCTCCTTCGGGATCCAGCACCTGGCACGCTTCCGCGGCAACGTGTTCAAGCAGCGCGGCTGTGTCGCGATGGCGATCCGGATGATCCCGTTCGCGGTGAAGTCGTTCGAGGAGCTCAAGCTGCCGCCGATCACCGCGAAACTGGCGGAACGGCCGCGTGGCCTGGTGCTCGTCACCGGGCCAACCGGCTCGGGCAAGTCGACCACCCTCGCCGCGATGATCGACAAGATCAACAAGGAACGCACGGGTCATATCATCACGGTGGAAGACCCGATCGAATTCATCCACCGCCACCAGAACTGCATCGTCAACCAGCGCGAAGTCGGCACCGATACGCCGTCGTTCTCGTCGGCACTCAAGTACGCCCTGCGCGAGGACCCGGACGTCATCCTGATTGGCGAAATGCGCGACCTGGAGACGATCTCCTCGGCGCTGACGATCGCGGAGACCGGTCACCTGGCGCTGGCGACGCTGCATACCAACTCGGCGCCGGAAGCGATCAACCGCATCATCGACGTGTTTCCGAGCAACCAGCAGTCGCAGGTGCGGGCGCAGCTGGCGTTCGTGCTCGAAGGGGTCATCACCCAGACGCTGCTGCCGAAACTCAAGGGGCGGGGGCGCGTGATGGTCGCCGAGATCATGATCGCCACGCCGGCGATCCGGTCGGTCATCCGCGACGACAAGGTGCACCAGATCTACTCGCTCATGCAGGCGGGCAAGAAGCACGGCATGCAGACCATGAACGACGCGCTCTATCAGGCGTACATGAGCCGCACCGTCGCGAAGGACGATTGCGTCCGCGTGTCGCCCAATCCGTCGGAGTTCCTCCGCTCGATTGGCGAGACACCGGTGGAAGAGCAGGCGATCGGTGACGTGCGGTTGGCCCGATAACGGTCGCCGCAACACAACTTGATGAGGTGGTACCATGCCAGTCTTTGAATACACCGCGAAGAACGCCACGACCGGCCAGATCCTCAAGGGGAACCTGGACGCCCAGAACCGGGACGAGGTCGTCGGTCACCTGCGCAAGAATCGCCTCTTGCTGGTGTCGCTGCGCGAAGCCTCCAAGGAGATCAAGTTCTCGCTGCCGGGTGGCGGGATCGGTACGCGGGACGTCGTGATCTTCACCCGGCAGTTCGCCACGATGATCAACTCGGGCCTGCCGCTGGTGCAGTCGCTCAACATCCTGTCGGCGCAGACCGAGAACCCCAAGCTGAAGGACGTCACCCGCGGCGTGGTCCACGATGTCGAGGCCGGTAACACGCTGGCCGACGCGCTGGCCAAGCATCCGTCGGCGTTTCCGGCGCTCTACATCAACATGGTCGCGGCCGGCGAAGCGGGCGGCATCCTCGATACCATCCTGCTCCGGTTGGCGACCTTCCTGGAAAAGAACGACCGGTTGATTCGCAAGGTGAAGAGCGCGATGATCTACCCGGCCGTGATCTTCACGGTGGCGTTTGCGGCCATCGCGGTGCTGCTGATCTTCGTGATCCCGGTGTTCCGCAGCATGTTCGAGTCGGTGCACATGGAACTGCCATTGCCGACGCGCATCGTCATCGGCCTGTCGGACTTCCTGCGTTCGTACTGGTGGCTCGTCACCGGCGTCGTGGGCGGCGGCAGCTTCGCGTTCAGGAAGTTCAGCAACACGCACGCCGGCCGGCGCAAGGTGGATCGGGCCCTCCTGGCGATGCCGGTGCTGGGCGACGTGCTCCGCAAGTCAGCCGTGTCGCGCTTCACCCGCACGCTGGGCACCCTGGTGTCGTCGGGCGTTTCGATTCTCGATGGCCTCGAAATCACGGCGAAGACGGCCGGCAACACCATCATTCACGACGCCATCATGTCGTCCCGGTCATCGATCGCCGGCGGCGACACGATCGCCGCGCCGCTCCAGAAATCCGGCGTCTTCCCGCCCATGGTGATCTCGATGATCGCTGTCGGCGAACAGACTGGCGGCCTCGACGAGATGCTCAGCAAGATCGCCGACTTCTACGATGACGAAGTCGATGTCGCCGTCAGCGGCCTGCTGTCGCTCCTCGAACCGATCATGATCCTGTTCCTCGGCGTCATCGTCGGTGGCATGATCGTGGCGATGTACCTGCCGATCTTCGGGATGCTTCAGACGGTGCAATAACAGCGGGCGAGACGGGAAACGAGAGACGAGAGACGAGAGACGAGGGACGAGGGCTTGGGTTCGTCATCCCGAGCGTAGCGAGGGATCGGCCTGCGACGGGTCGATCCCTCACTTCGTTCGGGATGATAGCCTGCCACCTCGTTTCCCGTCTCTCGTTTCTCGTCTCTCGTCTCTCGTCTCTCCCGCTCTTATCTTGGTGAATGTCCGCCTGCTGTTCTGCCACCCGGGCGCTTTTCAAGATGATCGTCGGCCACCGATTTGGAGGCAACAAGAAGTGAAATACGCATCAATCGCCCTGTCGCTGCTCGCCGCGCCGCTCGTGGCGCAACAACCGGCACCACCACTGCGCCCGTCGAATCCGGTCGCGGACACGTCGATTTTCGCGCCGCTCGTGCTGCCCACGGCAAACCTGATCCGTGCCGGCAGCGGCGCGCCCGGTGCGCGGTACTGGCAGAATCACGCCGACTACGACATCACGGCGTCGCTCGATACCGGCACCAAGACGCTGCACGGCCAGTTGACGCTCCGCTACACCAACAACTCGCCCGATACCTTGCACTATATCTGGCTGCAGACCGAGCAGAACGCGTTCAAGAACAACTCGCTCAACTCGTTCATTTTCCCGGCCGATTCGCGATTCGGCGCGAAGAATTTCGAAGGTGGCGACGTGATCGAACACCTCGACCAGCTCCTCGCCGGTCCCGCCAGGACCCCGGCGCGCCGCGTGAAGCTGCCGGTGCGCGACAACGAGACGATGACCCGCGTCGATCTCGCCGAACCGCTCGCGCCCGGAAAGACGGCGACGCTCGACATTGCCTGGCACTTCCTGATTCCCGAGCACGGCGCCGATCGGATGGGTCGTGACGGCGCGCTCTACGAGCTGGCGCAATGGTACCCGCGCATGGCAGTGTACGACGATGTCCGCGGCTGGAATACCGAGCCGTATCTCGGCCAGGGCGAGTTCTATCTCGACTACGGCGACTACAACGTCGCGATCACCCTCCCCGCGGGCTACATCGTTGCGGCCACCGGCGCGTTGCAGAACGCCGCGGACGTACTGACGCCGACGGAGGTCACCCGCCTGGCCCAGGCAGCGAAGTCGGCTGCTCCCGTGCGCATCGTCACCGCCGCCGAGCTGACGAGCGGTACGGCCCGTCCACGCCGCACCGGCACCATGACCTGGCGCTTCGCCGCCAAGAACGTGCGCGATGCGGTCTGGGCCGGGTCGCCCGATTTTCAGTGGGACGCGTCGAGCTACCAAGGCGTGATGGCGTTCGCCTACTACCGCCCCGCCGCTGCCTTCAACTGGGATGACGCCGCCGACCAGGCGCGGATGTCGATCATGGAATACTCCGAACGCTGGTTTCCCTACCCATGGCCGCAGATCTCCGCGGTCGAAGGGCCGATCAGTGGCATGGAGTACCCGATGCTCGCGATGGAGGGCGTAAGCCGCGACAAGTTCGACCTGTACAATGTGGTCACCCACGAAATCGGTCACATGTGGTTCCCGATGATCGTCGGCTCGAACGAGCGCGTCTACATGTGGCAGGACGAGGGGTTCAACACGTTCATCAACACCTTTTCCGAGGGGCGTCGTTACCCGCAGCATGGCGACCAGATGGCGCGCGCGGCACAAGAACGCGCCGAGGTGGAACTGGTGATGCGGGTCGGCGCCGACCAACCGGTGAACATCGGCCCCGACCGGATCGCCCCCAACCTGCTCGGCATCTCGGCCTACGTGAAGCCGAGCGTCGGGCTCCAGCTGCTGCGACAGGAGATCCTCGGTCCGGCCACGTTCGACGACGCATTCCGCACCTATGTGAGCCGCTGGGCGTTCAAGCACCCCACTCCCGCCGACTTCTTCCGCACCATGGAAGATGCCAGCGGCCGCCGCCTCGACTGGTTCTGGCGCGAGTGGTTCGTCGAGAATGAACGCTTCGACCAGGCGGTCGAAAGCGTTGATACCCGCCAGGCCGGCGACACGCTCCAGGTACTGGTGGTCTACGGCAATCGCCTCCGCGGCGTGCTCCCGATCCGCGCTCGCTTCACGTTCGGCGATGGATCAATCCAGGACTTCACGTATCCCGCGGAGGTGTGGAGCACCAACACCTCACGCTACACGCGCGACTATGCCTTCGTCGGCAGGAAGCTCGCGAAGGTCGAACTCGATCCGGAACACCGACTCGTGGATATCGAGCGGGACAACAATGTCTGGACGGCGAAACCGTAACAACGAGAGACGAGAGAGGCGACAGCGAGGGATAGTGGCGGAACCCAGTGACCCTATTCTCGTCTCGCATCTCTCGTCTCTCGTCTCTCGTCCCTCGTCTCTCGTTTCTGCCACCCCCCCGTCAGATCCGTGACGTTCGTAAATCCCATCGTCTCCAGCAGCGAGGTGCCAATCGCTGAGCGCGTGCCGCCGTGGCAGTGCAGCGCCAGCGGCGTCGCGCGGTCGATCGTCGCAAGCGTTGAGGCGAGCGTGCCGAGCGGATGGTGCGCCGCGCCGTCGAAATGGCCGGCGGACCATTCGTCGTGTTCGCGCACGTCGACCACGAGCGTACCACCGTTTTGCAGCGTCGCTGCCTGGTCGATCAGTACCCGTTTGGTCTGGCGGGCGGTACCGGCCGCCGCCGCTGCGGTGATCAGCTCCGGCCCGAACGTTCCCACGACGCGGTCGAGGCCGATCGACGCCAGCGCGACCTGTGCGGCCGCGGTAGTACCGGCGTCGGGTGCGATCAGGTAGAGGTCGCGATCATACGGCAACAGCCAGCCGGCCCACTTGGTGAACGCTTTGATGAACGGAATGTTGAGCGTGCCGGCAATGTGTGCCGCCGCGTAGGCGTCGAGCGGGCGGATGTCGAGCACCGTACCATCGCGCAATGCGCCGGGCAGTGCGTTGCCCGCCCTGACCGGTGGCGTCGTTCGCCCGCCCAGCACCGGTGGGCCGTCGCGGTTGACCCGCTTCATCACCGCGAAGTACCGGGGTGGTGCCGGCTGCCCGTCGAGGACCGCCGTTACAAACGTCGCTTCGTCCTCGATCTGGAATGCCCAGTTGGTGCGCCGTTCATAGCCAAGCGTGCTGGTGGGAACCGCGCCGAGCGCCTTGCCGCACGCCGATCCGGCGCCATGACCGGGCCAGAGCTGCAGGTAGTCCGGCAGCGACTGCAGGCGCTGCAACGATTGAAAAAGCGCGCGGGCACTTCCCTCTTTGGACCCGATCACTCCGGCCGCGGTCTCCAGCAGGTCGGGGCGGCCCACGTCGCCAACGAAGATGAAGTCGCCCGACACCATCGCGACCGGTTCGGGGCCTCGCGCACCATCGACGACAATGAACGCGAGGTGTTCCGGCGTGTGGCCGGGCGTGTGCATCACGTTCAAGCGGACCTGGCCGAGCGTGATCACGTCACCGTCGTGCAGCAATACGGCGTGGTCGGCGGCCGCAAAGGCATACTGCCAATCGGGGCCGCCCTCACCGGACAAGAGCACACGGGCGCCGGTCGCGGCAGCGAGTGCTCGTGTGCCGGACATGAAGTCGGCGTGGATGTGTGTCTCAGTCACCTGGGTGATCCGGACGCCCTCGTGTTGCGCCGCGTCGAGATACGGTGCGACGTCGCGCGCGGGATCGATCACGATGGCCTCACCGGTCTGCTGGCAGCCGATGAGGTAGCTCGCCTGCGCCAGGCGATCGTCGTAAAACCGGCGAACCAGCATTCAGGTCACGAGTTCCTTTCCGATCGTGAATACCGCGAGCAACACGAGGAGCACCGCGAACGCGCGGGCGAGCGCCGAGGGTGAATACCGCGGGGCGATGCGCAGTCCGATCGCCATTCCCAACAGCGCCGCGGCGGTCACCATGGCCGTCAGCCGGAGGTCGATCGCGACCCCGCGGGTGAGGAAGCCGGCGCCGGCCGACGCGGTGTTCAACGCGATCACCGCGAGCGACGTGGCGGTCGCCTCCGGCATCGGCAGCGCGAGCACGCCAGCCAACGCGGGAACGATCAGGAAGCCACCGCCAACGCCAAGGATGCCGGTGAGCGTTCCGACGACGAGGGCCGCGGGGATCACCTGAATCGCGGGCCGCGGCGTGATTGCGACGGCATCGGCCGGCGCGACTCGTGTGCCCCGGCGCCACATCGCCGCCGCCGCAAGGAGCATCGTGGCGCCGAACAGGAGCAGGCGCGGCCGGTCGGCCATGCCGACACCGAGTCGCGCCGCAAGGTACGACGCGCCCATGGCGCATGCGGCGAACAACGCGACCGTGCTGAGGCGAAGCTGGCCCCTGCGCCAGCGGGTCACCGCGCCCGCGGCGGCGGCGATGCCGACCACAGGAAGCGCCATCGGCACCGCGGTCCTGGCCGGGATGCCGAGAAGATCAACCAGCGCCGGCACGGCGAGGATCGACCCGCCGCCGCCGAGGAGGCCGAGGGCGATCCCCACCGCAACAAAGCCGAGCAGCCCGAGCGTCAGGCTCACCGCGTCGGACCACCAAGCGCGCGCTCGATCGCGGCACCAAGGCGCAGGCCGCCGCGCAGCAATCGTTCGTAGATCACCGGACGCGCGGCAGCGACATACTGCGGCGTGATCTCGAGCGAATTGGGCAGGTTGCGATACACCACGTCGCGAGCGATGTCGTGCGACTCCATGACCCAGGAGACCACGGTGCCGCGACTCAGCGCCGAGATGTCGGTGCGACGGCCGATCTCATCGGTCAATTGGCGCACGATCTCCGCGTCGGTCTGGCCCAACGAGAGCAAGATGCCACTATCCCACAGCGCATGCAGGTTGGTAAGCCTGCCCTGGAAGGTGACCTTGACGTCGTTGCCACCCTTGTCGCCGCGCTCGCCGGCGTGCAGCGGCTGGTGCAAGTCGCCAATGAAATGCACCACGAACTTGAGCGCGGAAGCGCGCGCCGAATCGGGGCGACTGCGGTCCGAGAGGATCGCCATCTGGGCCGCGACCGCGGCGATCACGCATGCATCTTCCTTGCAGTCGCGAGCCGGGAGGTAGCTCGAATCGGTGATCTCGATGTCGACGTAGTGCCACCGCCCGGTAGCGGGGATCTGGCGCCGGATTTCGTCGGCCCAGCTGGCGATGTCGCTGATGTTCTGCCCGCCGAGGAGTCGTCGCGTCTCGGTCGCCACCGCCGGCGACAGCCGCCCGAGGGCAATTTCCGCCACGATCCGGTGGCCGTCGGGTCCCCACCGGAAGGGGGACCTGGCCCCCCACACCGCCGGGGCGAAGATCAGGGCGGTAGCGGCGACCAGCCAGGTGGCGCGCGGGAACTGTGGCATGCGGGGTCCGGTTTGGATGAAGGAAGAATGGGCGCAAACGATCACGGAGGGAAGATGGCACGTCGATGGATCTGGCTGGCGCTGCTGATCGTGGCGGTCGCCCATCCCGCAAACGGACAGGACACGCTGCCCGGTTCCCGGATCACCAATCTCGGGGTGGTCCGTGCCACCGCCGCCACCGATTCGGTGTTCATCGCCCGTACCCGCGTGGTCGACACGGTGGACATTGGCGATTTCGCCGCCTTCCTCCTGGCACAGATCGGCGCCCCGCGGTTCACCGACTCGCTAGCGTTCAAGGTGACCGCCGACACGCAACGGGTCCGTATCGCCGGGCGGATCATGGATTTCCCGGCGTCGTCGCGGGCTGAACTCGGTCCGATCTTCGGCTTCCTCGATTCCACGACCGTATTTGTCGCCGAGGTGTCGATGCCGCAGGCCGACAGCGGCATCATGGTCTTTCGCCTGGAACGCCTCCTCGTTCGCGGCTTTCCGATCCCCGACCTGCTCGTACTCGGCGCCCTCGCACAATACCGCGCCCAATACCCCAGGATGCTCGCGGCGGGCGGCAAGGAATTCCACGCCGCCATGCCGCGGGAGGCCCGGGCGGCATTGATCACGAACGCCATCGTGCTCAGGATGCTCCCAAAGCCTTAGCTTTGGACGCGATGCACGACCCTTGGGCCGCGTTGCGGCACGCCGACTACCGACGCTTCCTCACCACCCACTTCGCCACCACGCTCGGCGTCCAGATTCAGGACCTGATCGTCGCGTGGCAGATGTACCTCGATACCCACGATCCGCTGTCGCTGGGCCTGGTCGGTCTCGCCGAGGCGGTTCCCAACATCGCCATGTCACTGCTCGGCGGGCACGTCGCCGACCGGATGGACCGCCGCAAGCTGGCGATGATCGCGACCTGGGTGCTGCTCGGGTGTGCGGTGACGCTCACCGGCCTGGCCGGCTTGCGGGGCGAGGCCGCTCACTATCGCGTCGTCAGCGTGTACGGTGTGGTGGCCATCAGCGGCATCGCCCGCGCCTTCCTGCAACCGGCGCGTACCGCCCTCGCCGCGGCGATGGTGCCGCGCGCAATCCAGACCAACGCGATCACCTGGCGGAGCACGACGTGGCAGCTTGGTGCCGTGATCGGCCCGGCCCTCGGCGGCGTCCTCAACGCGGCCGTCGGGCCCCGTGGCGCCTACGTCGCCGACGGCGGGTTGATCGTGGTCGCGCTCCTGGCCCTCAGGGCGATCAAGTTTCGCGACACGCCAGCCGCGGCTGATGACGATGTGCCGATCTGGGAATCGCTCACCACGGGCATCCGCTACCTCCGCGGCCAGCAGGTGCTCATCGGCGCGATGACGCTGGACCTTTTCTCGGTGCTCTTCGGCGGCGCGGTGGCGCTGCTGCCGATCTTCGTCGTGGACATCCTCCACACCGGCCCCTGGGGACTCGGCCTGCTCCGCGCGGCGCCGGCCGTCGGCGCGCTTTCGATGTCGGTCTACCTGGCGTGGCGCCCGCCGCTCCAACGCGCCGGTCGCGCGTTGCTTCTGGGCGTCGCAGCATTCGGGGTGTTCACCATCGGGTTCGGCCTGGCGCGAACGATCTGGCTCTCGTTCGCGTGCCTCGCCCTCACTGGCGCGGCCGACATGATCAGTGTGGTGATCCGCTCAACGCTGCTACAGCTGTTGGTGCCGAATCACCTGATGGGGCGCGTCGCCAGCGTCAACGCGATCTTCATCGGCTCGAGCAACGAGATCGGATCGTTCGAGTCCGGGCTCACGGCCAGGCTGTTCGGCACCATACCGGCGGTCTTGCTCGGCGGCGGACTGACGCTTGGCGTGGTGGCCGGGACAGCGATCTGGGCGCCGAAGCTGGGCGCGGTGGGGAGGCTGGAGGACTTGCAGGCTGGGGGCTAATGGCTGGTGGTTGTCATCCTGAGCGAAGCAACGGCGAAGCCGTTGCGAAGTCGAAGGACCTCGGCTCCGTGCACCGGTGCGAGCCAGTGCGCTCGGCGCCGAGGTCCTTCGACTTCGAGCGCTGCGCGCGCTTCGCTCAGGATGACAGCGCCTCGACCCTCGACCCTCGACCCTCGACCCGCCGCCAATCCAGCCCCACCGCAATCAAATGCGTCGTGATCGTGACCGCGCTGATCGCACACCAGGGACAGAACGTCCGCAGCACAAAGAATTCGTAATACTTGAGCCGCAGCGTGAAGACGAACGCCGGGATGATCAGTGCCATCAGGATCGCGGTGATGCGGCGGTCGTTGATTCGCGCGGGCTGGCTGCCGATCATCGCGGTGATCAGGATCAGCGTGTAGCCGACGGTGCCGATCAGCGCGACGTCGACGCCGAGGAACGTTCCCCACTGCGAGGTCATCGCGATCTCGCAGCCGTGATTGGCGGTGCAGACGAGCGGGCCCATGTAGCCCAGCTTCCACAGGTGGAGATACGCGGCGACCAGCCCGGCGATCAGGGCGGTGAGTGCGATCCAGTGGCGCGGCGTGAAGCCGGGAGAGTCGGAGTTGGTCACCGCAGGATTCTAGTGCGGGCCACGGGATGCTGGCTACTGCCTCCGAGCTCCCAGCTCCTGGCTCCCAGCTACCTTAACGCCCATCAGCATGCCCGAATCTCCCGATCGTCCCGCCGAGCCGGCCGCGCGCCGCCGTACCTTCGCGATCATTTCGCACCCGGATGCCGGCAAGACCACGCTGACCGAGAAGCTGCTGCTCTATGGCGGAGCGATCCACCTGGCAGGCTCGGTCAAGGCGCGCCGGGCGGCGCGGCACGCCACCTCGGACTGGATGGCGCTGGAGCAGCAGCGCGGCATTTCGGTCACCTCGAGCGTACTGCAGTTCGAGTACCTCGGTTACCAGGTCAACCTGCTCGACACCCCCGGTCACGCGGACTTTTCCGAGGACACCTACCGCACGCTGATCGCGGCGGACAGCGCGGTAATGCTGCTCGACAACCGGCGCGGTGTGGAAGCGCGTACCCGCCAGTTGTACGACGTCTGCAAGCTGCGGCGGATGCCGATCTTTACCTTCGTGAACAAGTGCGATCGCCCCGGTGGCCACTCGCTGGAGTTGATCAGCGACGTCGAGGCTGATCTCGGCCTCGGCATCTACCCGGTTACCTGGCCGATTCATACCAGCACCGGCTTCGTGGGGGTGGCAGATCGCCGGCGCCGCACCGTGCTGCTGTTCGGCAAGGGCGCCGACCACGGCGCCACGCTCGTGGCGACCCAGCGCATCCCGCTCGACGATCCAGCCCTCCTGTCGGCGCTCGACGCCGACACGGTGGCCACGCTGCGCGACGAGCTCGACCTGCTCGATCACGCCGGGCACGCGTGGGACGAGGCCGCCGTGCTCGACGGCACCCTGTCGCCGATGTTCTTTGGCTCGGCGCTGTCCAACTTTGGCGTCGAACCGTTCCTGCACGATTTCCTCGAGTACGCGCCGGGCCCGCTGCCGCGCTCGGCCGTGCCGCGGGACGTGCAGCCGGACGATCCCGAATTCACCGGCTTTGTGTTCAAGATCCAGGCGAACATGGACCCGAAGCACCGCGACCGTATCGCCTTTCTGCGCGTCTGTTCCGGCCACTTCCTGGCGGGGATGACCGTGACACTGGCGCGTACCGGCAAAACGCTGCGGCTGGCGCAGCCGCAGCAGTTCCTGGCGCGCGAGCGGGTCGAAGTGGACGAGGCGTGGCCCGGCGACGTGATCGGCATTCACGACCGCGGGACGCTGCGCGTGTCCGACTCACTCTCGCTCCGCGGTGACGTGGTGTTCAGCGGCATTCCGCGATTCGCGCCGCAATACTTCGCCCGCGTGATCCTCTCGGATCCGCTCCGCCGCAAGCACCTCGATACCGGCCTCCGGCAGCTCGCCGAAGAGGGAGCCGTGCAGGTGTTCTACCAGGAATCGAGTGCGGGACCGGTACCGATTGTCGGCGCCGTTGGCCTGCTGCAGTTCGATGTGCTGCTGTTCCGGCTCGACAACGAGTATCGCGTCCCGGCCAGGCTCGAGGCGCTGCCGTTCAAGCTGGCGCGCTGGGTGCGCGGCAGCGAAGCGGCGATCGATGCGCTGGTGGAAGGGCGCTCGCGGCTGCGCCTGTTCGATGCGAAGGGCAGCTCGATCCTGCTCTTCGAAGATGAGTGGGCGCTGCGGCACAGCCTCGAAAAAGCCGCCGACGGACTGGAGTTTCTTGAGGTGGCGCCCTAAGAACCGAGAGACGAGAGACGAGAGACGAGAGACGAGAGACGAGAGACGAGAGACGAGAGACGAGAGACGAGAGACGAGAGACGAGAGACGTTAAATCTACTCACGTCGACGACGTC